>JAFXIS010000004.1 GCA_017532885.1 Alistipes sp.
TAAGACGTTGGGTAAAATCAACTCTTACTATGCGTTGAAGAATTATGGCGTAAACGCACAGCCGTATTACGTATTGCAGGGCGCCGATGGCGAGCAGTTGGTTGAGCCGCGAGGTTACGACTTGGATGTTGAAGCATTTGTTGATTTCTTGCAGCGCGGAGTAGAGGCTTACAAGAAGTAAAAGCATATTATCAAAACAATAAACGAGGCAATTTCAGAAATGAAGTTGCCTCGTTTGTTTATGCTAAATCACTCTACTTAATCTTTCGTTTGTTCAATTCGCGCTGATAAGCCTTTGCGTTGGCATTATGTTCCGAGAGCGTGCGTGCGAAGTTGTGATAGCCGTCAAACGTGGGGCGCGCACAGAAGAATATGTAGTCGTGCTTCTCGAAGTTCAACACTGCATCTATGGCATCTATGCTCGGCATACAGATGGGTGAGGGGGGAAGTCCTCTATTGATGTATGTGTTGTATGGAGATTCATATTTCAGGTGGCGATACAGGATACGTCGCAGGCCAAAATCCTGCATAGCGTATTTGATAGTCGGGTCGGCCTGCAAGGGAATACCCTTCTTCAGACGATTGACATAGACACCTGCTATACGGGGCATCTCATCCACCTTGCGTGTCTCCTCGTAAACAATCGATGCCAAAGTTGATACCTCCACGCGATTCAGACCGCTGCGCTTGCGCTTTTCGTCACGATTGTTCTTTGCCCAAAAATCCTTGTACTCCTTGTACATACGCTCTACAAACTCTTTGGGCGTTACGGTCCAATAAAATTCATAGGTGTTGGGAATGAAAATTGAGAACATCGTAAGCGGATTGTCGAATCCCAACTCCTTAGCCAACTCTTTGCTACTCAAAACCTCGACCAACTCCGTCGAATCGGCGTCAATCTGTTTGGCGAGTTTGCCGGCGAGATAGGCGGGAGTCTTGACGTTGTTCATCGTAACGTTTACGGGTGTTTGCAGGCCGAGTTTGAACATACGCACAATGTCTATTACGCTCATTCCATCCTCGACGATGTAGTGCCCTGCTTTGAACGTCTCTTTCAGATTGAGTCGCTCGGCATATAGGTCAAACGCAAAGTGATGTTTGATGCGTGGTTTTACCGAATCGAGCAACGCGGTGTAGTCCGAGCGCTTCGATATGAATAATTCGGCACGCTCCTTTACCGCATTCCCCTTAAACGAAATTAAGCCCCAAGTGGCTGCTGCTGCGCCGATTACGAGCGCCGCGACAAATATCGAAATCAATGTTTTTTTCATTTCGTGTAAAATATTTTTTGCAAAGATAATAAATTTTTCTACTTTTGCGCTCGGGTAAGTCTTATACGACCAGCTCCCTGAGAATCCCCCAGGTGTGGAAGCAAGCAAGGGTATTAGGTTGTAGCGGTGCGATATAAGTCGCTTACCCTTTTTTTTGTTTTATGGTGTAAGGGTTTGATTTCTACTGCGAGTCTCAAAAATAGTGCAAAGGCATAAAGCACTGCCCATCTTAGATAATCTTATTTATGTCATTGCAAGGAGGACGCACGGTCCGACGTGGCAATCTCCTGTGTTAAAGTATGTAGGGGATTACCACAGTCGCTTTCGCTCCTTCGTAATGACAAGTTGGACAATTAATTATGAAAATCACCGAAAAACTTTTGAAATCCGATAAAAGTGTGTACCTTTGATACTACCTAAACACACTAACAATAACTAAATCGTACTACAATGATTGGCAAAGTAAAATGGTTCGACAGCAAAAAGGGCTACGGATTTATCTTGACGGATGA
>JAFXIS010000033.1 GCA_017532885.1 Alistipes sp.
AGTTCCTCCTCCAACTTTGCCGAGGGGTCAACAACGATACCCTCACCCTGAGAATTGTTCATCAAGCGGTAGTGCGTAACAACGGCACACTCCTTTGCAAAACCCTCGACGTGCGATGCCTCACGCGAGAAGAACGATTTGGGAATAAACAATGGGAAGTATGCGTTCTCGTGGCCCGTAGCCTTGAACATATCGTCCAACACGCGCTGCATCTTCTCCCAGATGGCATAGCCATAGGGCTTGATAACCATACATCCTCTTACAGCCGAATTCTCGGCCAAGCCGGCCTTTACGACCAACTCGTTGTACCATTTCGAGTAGTTATCCTCTACTTTGGTCAAATCTTTAAGTTCTACTGCCATATCTTATAAAAATTCAAAATTCTTAATTAAAAAAGGTTACCCTTGCACTTGAAGTACAAAAGTAACCATTTTTTGGTAATGATATGCAATTTACACTCTAATTTTCTCTCTCTGGGGCTGAAAATCACCCTATTCGATAGTGATGTTGCTCACTACGGGCAGGTGGTCCGAGGGGTAGTGGCCATTTTCGCGCTTATCCTCGATGGTCCTGAAGTTGTTTACCACCACATCATCGCTCACGAAAATGAAGTCTATACGGTTATGTGCCGGTCCGATGAAGTTGCCGCCTCCCAAATTGGTATTCACGCAACCCGTAGGGGGTGTAGCGGTCAGGCGGAAGGAGTCACCGAACGTTGCCATTATATACTGTATCTGCTTCTCGGTTTCGAGTGAGTTGAAGTCGCCCACGCTGATTATGGGCTTGTCGCCCGCTATCTTCCGTGTCATCTGGTTGTGCACCTCGCCCGAATGTGCTCTTGCCTCCCGTAACCTCCAATAGAGGTGCGAGTTGAAGAAATAAAACTCCTTGCCCGATGGCTTGTGGCGGAACTTGCCCCAATGACATAGGCGCAGGTCAGTGGCATCCCAGCCGATGCTCTCAACTTCGGGCGTGGGGCTGTACCAGAATGTACCCTGCTCCACGCACTCCATCACCTCGCGCTTATAGAATATCGTGGCCGTATGCAAATCTCCCGACTTGCCGCCATAGGGATGGCCCGTGTAGTCGTAGTCGGGTAGCAGTTGCGCCAAATCCTCAATCTGCCCCTTGTCGCCCTCCTGCGTACCTACGATGTCGAAGTCGTGAGTCAGGATGACCTTCGCCACATCACCCTTACGTTCATCCCATCCGTCACCCTGCTTGGCATCTGGCGCCGCGTCGTAACGGATGTTGAACGAGGCGGCGTTGAACTCCGCCTTATGCGAGCAGCCGACAAACGCCATAAGCACTATGGTCGCCGCAATAAGTCTCTTCATTGTTTTGGGATAGGCCGTTGTTAAAACTTAACACCCATTGTCAGCACCAAGAGGTTGCGGTCAAGGTCGCTCTTGTAGATGGGGCTTGCCGTATCGAAGAATCCGCCCTCAGTGTCAAGTGCGTAGTAGAGCAGATATTCTGTACGATGATACTTCAGGTATTGGTATGCGAAGTCGAACGATACTCTGCCAAATGCAAGGCCCAAGCCTGCCGACATACAATCGGTCTTATATACCGTCGGAGCGTTGTAGTAGAGGTCTTTGGCATTACGCAATGCCGAGCCCTGCAGGCCATAACCCACGCGGAGCGAGAGTATAGGCAACGGCTTAACCTCGATACCTGCACGCAATGTGTTTGCGCCCTTGTAGTTATTGGTGAACTCTGTGCGGTAAGCATCCTGCGAGATGTCGAAACCTCCGGGTATGTTGTTTACTCTTATTCCGTTGTACCACGTGCGCTCGTAATCAACCGAGAATACGGCCCAGCGGCCCAATGTGTACGATGCACCCAACATCAAACGTGTGGGTGAGTAGAATTCCCACGAGTTCTCGCCTGCATCCTCCAAAGGACGGGTTGTGTCGCCTATGGTGTTGAAGTTCGAAGCCATATATGCCTGATAGGTGCGCTCCAATGAGTATGCCGTAGGAGTATGTACCGCCAAGCCCAAACGTATCGACTCGATGGGGCGATATACCATACCCACCTTAAGGTTTATGCCTACACCCCTAAGTTCGATGGCCTGATTGTAATCCATCCACTCGGCAGGTGCGGCCAAGGGCTCACCGTCGGAATAGACGGGTGTCTGACCATTGTAGATATAATCCTCGCCGTAGTAGAGTTGACGCTTCTGGCGAACACTCTGTATTCCGAATGTGGCACCCACATAGAGATTGTTGTTGAAGTTAAAACCGAAGGCGAAGTCAAACTCGTTAATCGAGCCTCGACTCTGCTCCTCGACAGTGTGTCCCACACCCGCATTGGCGCCCAAGCGGTCTGCCGATGTCCAATAATCGCCAAATTCATCCTTGTAAGCATCAATGAGGTAGTTGTTGTAGGCCAACGCACCACCCCAGAAGTAGGAGTCGGCATAATCGTAATTGAGTATTCCTTGTGAGTTGGGGAACAATCCGCCCTGTCCCAACTGACGGATAAAGGCGTCATTTATCGAGCGATAGGGCGATGCCGAAGGGGCACTCTGCGAAGTGTAACCCATACGGTAGTTGAAGTCGGCTATGCGGTTCATACCGATAGCGAAGTTTGCCGATACCAGACCTCCCGATGCTTTCTCCTGGAGTTTTATCACAGCGGCAAAGTTGCTCATTGCAAAACGGCTCTGCTCGTTGTTGCCCCAATTCTGTGCGTTATTTTTTGTCGAGGTGAGGCTGATGACGGGCGAGAGCGTAATCTCGTTATGGCGATACATTCCCAAACCTGCGGGGTTTATACCCATCGACGAGGCGTCGGCGCCGAGCGAGGTGAATGCTCCGGCCATAGCCATCGAGCGTGCTGTGCCGAATCCGAAATTAACCTGCGAGAGTGAGAACATATCCGACGACATCATACCGTCGTGGTCCATCATCATACCGCCAATCTTATAATATTGGGCCGAGGCTGTAAACGCACCGACACTCATTGCTACTAAAAGCGATAACTTAAATAAAAATTTCATAGTTGCACACGGTTATGACCTCTCTTTCTGTTGTAAGGTCTGATTGATGATTGTGTTTTTTTATTTGATTGTTTTTTGAGATTAGGCTTGACAACTCTTATGCCAACCCCATTCTCTCCCATACCAATCCCATTTATATAAAACTTCTTCACCACGCTTTCGGGCGCGGTGAAGAGGGGTAAGTTACTGACTTTAACGTCCGCGTGAGCCGCTACCACCACTGCTGCCGCCTGATGAGCCGCCACCACTGCGTGAGCCACCTCCCGATGAACTGCTGCCGCTGTATGATGAGCCGCCGCTGCTATATGACGATGAACTGCTTGACGAACTGCTACGGTTTATCGATACGTTGTTTCTGCTCGACGATGATGACGACGAAGAG
>JAFXIS010000034.1 GCA_017532885.1 Alistipes sp.
ATATGGGTTTGAAGGTCGAGGAGCGCCCTGTGGCTGTCGATGAGTTGAAGTCGTTCAGCGAGGCTGGAGCGTGCGGTACGGCTGCCGTAATCTCGCCCATCGGCTCAATATTGGATATCGACACCAACGAATTTATCAGTTATGGCGATGAGGTTGGTCCTGTGAGTCTGGAGTTGTACAACCGTCTGCGCGATATTCAATATGGTCGCGCCGAGGATGTTCACGGCTGGACAACAATAATTGAGTAGTAAGGAGATAGAATTTTACCCTATTTTAATATAAAAGGCTGCGCAACGGGTTTGTTGGCAGCCTTTTTTGCTTGAGATAATTTTTTATATGTATTTATAATTTGTTATTTTTTATCCTCTATGCCGAATTTTATCCACTCCGATTGGGTATAATATGGCTTGATAGACTTCTTTATATCGTTGATAGAATTCTTCAGTTCGAGCATCAGGGCACTTACTTCGGCTGTCTTTTTATGATACATCTCTTTTATTTCGTCTTGAGCACTACCCTCTTTTTCGGTTGTTTGGCATAGTTCATCCAGACGATTTATAATCTCTATGCTGATGTTTCGACTCTTCGCCTCCTCGATATTGTTGCGTAATCCTGATACTAAAAGTTTGCCTTTTGCTACTTGTTCTTGTACTGTTTTGCTCATAATTTTGTATTTTAATTTGTTATAAATATATGTGTAATAAACACTTACAAGCAAAATTACTAACAAAAACGCAAAATTGTGATTCATATTATGCAACTATTTTTGCATAGATAATGCAGGAATTTTCACCAATAGGCCGATTTCGGGAATGTTCCACGTGGAACGGCGAAGGAAATTCAAAATTACGAGAGATAAACTCTCGTTTCCTCCTCGCGGCTCGGCAAAGAGTGTTTACACTCTCTGCACTCGCTCCGCAGCGTCGGTTCAAAATTCAATTTTGAATTTCCCTTGCCTATCGTCCGAACTTTATCAGCATCACGTTTATGTCGGCGGGACTCACTCCCGGAATACGCGATGCCTGCCCTATCGTCGTAGGTCGTATTTTTGTGAGTTTCTGACGGGCCTCGATGGTAAGCGCGTTCATCTGCATAAAGTCGAAATCCGAAGGTATCACGATATTCTCCAGACGACGCAACTTCTCGGCCAACAGTTTCTCGCGCTCGATGTAGCCCTTGTATTTTATTTGTATCTCGGCCTGCTCGATTATTTCGTCTGTTATGCCTCGTTGCTCGACAAATCGTTTTACCTTTGGCAACTCCTCGATGAGCGTCTTGAACGAAAATTCGTTGCGCGAAACGAGCGCATACAACTTTCTACCCTGCGTCAAAGGCTCAAAATTGTTGCGTTTCAAATAGCCCTCAATTTCCGATATTTTGACACTCTGTTCGTGCGCGAAGGAAATAAGCGATTCTACGAGCGATTTTTTTTCTTCGAATTTTTGCCAATTTTCCTCCGTCACAAGACCTATTTCGTAACCGAGCGGAGTCAGTCGCAGGTCGGCATTGTCTTGTCGGAGCAAGATTCTGTACTCGGCCCTCGAGGTGAACATACGGTATGGCTCATCGACGCCTTTGGTCACAAGGTCGTCAATCAACACTCCGATGTATGCCTCATCGCGTTTGAGAACGATAGCCTCCTCGCCGCGTAACTTTCTCACGGCATTAATTCCTGCCATAAGTCCCTGCGCTGCCGCCTCCTCGTAACCCGTAGTGCCGTTTACCTGACCTGCGAAGTAGAGGTTTTCTACAAGTTTGGTCTCTAACGAGTGGCGCAACTGTGTGGGTGGGAAGTAGTCGTACTCGATGGCGTAGCCCGGACGATAGACGTGTACCTGCTCCAAGCCCTTAATCTTGCGCAGTGCAGCGAGTTGCACCTCTTGAGGCAGTGATGACGAGAAGCCGTTAAGGTAGTATTCGTTGGTTGTGCGGCCCTCAGGCTCAAGGAAGAGTTGGTGCTGCTCCTTCTCGGCGAAGGTGCGTAACTTATCCTCGATGCTCGGACAGTAGCGCGGCCCTATGCCGCGAATGGTGCCATTGAACAGTGGCGAGCGGTCAAAACCATCGCGCAGGGTGGAGTGTACATCGGGTGATGTATAGACCAAGTAGCAAGGTTTCTGTTCGCTAACGGGTTGAGTATCAGCGGAAAATGAAAACTTCGACGGCTCGGCATCGCCCTCCTGCACCTCCATCACCGAGAAATCAACCGAGCGGGCATCTATTCTGGCGGGGGTACCTGTTTTCATACGTCCTACCTCGAATCCGCGCTCGGCGAGGCATTCGGTGATGCCGTGCGATGCCGCATCGCCGGCCCTGCCGCCCTCGGCATTACGCTCACCGCAGTGCATCAACCCCCCGAGGAATGTGCCAGCGGTCAGGATAACGGCCTGAGAGTGGAACTCCACGCCCATCTTGGTGCGCAAACCGCACACCTTACTACCCTTCTCCTCTTCCTCAAAGAGCAACTCCTCGGCGGCATCCTGCCAGATGAAGAGGTTGCGCGTATTCTCCAACTCCTCACGCCACAGACGCGAGAACTGCTCCTTGTCGCACTGCGCTCGCGGGCTCCACATAGCGGCTCCCTTCGAGCGATTGAGCATACGGAACTGAATGGTCGAGCGGTCTGTGATAATGCCCATACGTCCGCCCAAAGCGTCTATCTCGCGGACTATCTGGCCCTTTGCGACGCCTCCCACTGCGGGGTTGCACGACATAGAGGCCAACTTCTGGATATCCATCGTCAGCAGCAATGTGCGCATACCCAGACGTGCCGCAGCCGAGGCGGCCTCGCAGCCTGCGTGACCTCCTCCAACGAAGATTATATCGTACGAGTATAAATCGGTATTTGGTTGAATAGCAGCCATTTATTCTTTTTATTTTCGGTCAGGTCTTTGGGTTATTCTTTGGTTTGGGCTTCAGTCTGGGCTTTGGCTTGGTCCTCGTTGAATTTGGCCAGATACTTATCTTCCTTTTTGTGCATCTGCTTCTCGGCGCGGGGCGTCTTGTCCTTCTGTCCGCACAGGTGCAAAAGGCCGTGAACAACCACGCGACGCATCTCGTGCAGGGCCGTAGCGCCATATATGCGGGCGTTGTCGCGCACGGTTTCAACGTCGATGAAGATGTCGCCGCTGACTACACCCTCACCGCGTAAGTCGCTGTAATCGAATGTTATAACATCGGTGAAATAGTCGTGGCCGATGAAATCGATGTTCATCTTGCGATGTACCCTCGACGAGCAGAAGATATATGTTACATCGCCCAGCGTGTAACCCTCCTCTTGGGCCACACGTTTGAGCCACGCTGCCGTGCGACGTTTCTCGGGCAGGCGATATGTGCAATCGTCGTTGTAGTATCTAACCATATAATAAATTCAAAATTATCTTATAGTACTTAATTGTCATTACGAAGGAGCGTAGCGACTGTGGTAATCTCCTACAGCCCTGAAAGAGGGAGATTGCCACGTCGGACTGAAGTCCTCCTCGCAATGACATAGTTTATATAATCCAACTCACAAACCCAAAATTTTGAATGTTGAACCGACGCTGCGGAGCGAGAGCAAAGAGTGTCTTTACACTTTTTGCCGAGCCGCGAGGAGGAAAC
>JAFXIS010000035.1 GCA_017532885.1 Alistipes sp.
CGGGTACTCCCTCTATCTTAGAGGGAGAATTCTTATTTAATTGCCTACTTTTTCTAATCCACTCTCAAACCCAAATCCAAAATTTTGAACCGACGCTGCGGAGCGAGGGCAGAGTGAGTTTACTCACTTTGCCGAGCCGCGAGGAGGAAACGAGAGTTTATCTCTCGTAATTCTAAATTTTGAATTCCCTTAATCCTCAACCACCTCTTTTGTCTTTTGCGGGTCTTGCAGGTTGATGCCACGTCGTTGCAACTCCTCGCGGATGGCAGCGTGGGTGGTCTTGCCATACAACTGTTCCTGCAGACGAATTGAGCGCTCACGCACCAACTGCACCTCACGCTCGACACGCGAATATCGCAAATCGGCATACAAAGCGGTAAACATCACAAAAATGCTTACGAAACACATCACGGCAATGGCGATAAGGTAGGAGTAGTTGGCCTTGACGCTGCTCGTCACAAGGATATTACCCGAAAACAACTGCCAGAACAGACGCGAGCGACGACGCTGTTTCTTCTCGGCCTCAGCCTGCACACGCTCCTGCTCTTCGCGCTCCTGCTCCTTGTCGGCCTCGATATCCTCGGCGGCCTCTCCGCTCTGGATACGCAGCACCTCACGACGAACTCGGCGGCGGAACTCCTCGTCCTCAGCCAAGCGGCGCAACTCCTCTTCGGTCAGGGGATTAAATTCATCATCTTGAGGTCGCATATCTCTGTTTTATTTATTATTGAGTCTGTTTTAATACAAAATCTATCACTACAACTTTGCGGCGGCACGTAACTTTGCCGAGCGTGAGCGGGGATTACGCTCCACCTCGTCGGGCGTGGGAACGACAACCTTGCGCGTGATAATCTCGAAAGGAGTCTGCGCTCGCCCGAAGAAATCGCTCTCGACCTTACCCTCGAAGTTGCCGCTACGCATAAAGTTCTTCACCAATCTATCCTCCAACGAGTGGTAGGCTATAACGACCAGTCGTCCTCCCGGCTTGAGCAACTTGAGCGACTGCTCGAGTGCCATCTTCAGGGCCTCCATCTCACCATTCACCTCAATGCGCAGCGCCTGAAAGAGTTTTGTCAGGAACTTCGACTCGTCGCGCTTGGGGGTGCAGGGCTTCACCGCCTCGACCAACTCGCGCGTCGTGGTGATGGGCTGCTGCTCGCGGGCGCGGACAATGCACGAGGCTATCTTCCACGTGGTATCCAACTCGCCATACTCCTTGAATATGCGGCCCAGCGACTCGGCATCGTAGCCATTGACCACATCGGCTGCGGTACGTCCACCACGCTGATTCATACGCATATCGAGCGGGCCGTCACCTCGGAACGAGAAACCGCGCTCGGCGGCATCGAAGTGGTGCGATGAGACACCCAAATCGGCCAGCACGCCATCTACCTGCTCGACGCCACGCAGACGCATCGCACCACGCAGGAAACGGAAGTTACTCTCGACATAGTGGAAACGCTCATCATCGGGAGCATTGGCCAGCGTATCGCTATCCTGGTCGAAGGAGTACAACTGCCCCTTGGGGCCCAACTTCGAGAGTATGTGGCGCGAGTGTCCGCCACCGCCAAACGTCAGGTCGCAATAGATGCCGTCGGGCTTGATGTCGAGCAACGAAACCGACTCCTCGAGGAGTACCGAAACGTGATATGTATTGTCGTTTGAGGGCATATTTTTCTTAATAAATAACGATGCTTATATACGTTATTACACGGCCTCCGTAGGTTTGTCTGCCTGCTTTAAGCATACGTTGCGGCTTTTGGCCGCATCAGCAAGTCTGACCCACCCCCAACCCCCGCCTCAGGCAGGGGCTTTGGTCGCCTTTTCAAGGCTCCAAACGAGGTATAACCGCAGGTTGCGTGATTAGGTATATAATTATATAAATAAATTTGGGGGTAAAGTTACTGATTTTACCGCAAAACTCGGTAATAATATTCGGGATATTTATTAACAATTTCGTAAAAACGCCCCCTGCACCGCCCCGAGGGCAAGACGCAAAAAAACACGTATCTCAATTTTGGGATACGTGTTTTTTGTCTTATTCTATTTATATGGTTTTGCCAGTTCCACCATTTGGAATCATCCACTTTGCGAATATATAACTTTTTACCATATAGCCATTCTCCACGTACTTTATCTGTTCGTTGAGGGCTATTAGAATATGTCTCTATTATTATTTTGTCATTATCATACGCAGAAATTTTCCACTTGAAAACTTCTTTGCCTTCAAAATAGAATTGGATATTATTCTTATCTACAATCTCCGCTTCGTATTTACTGCATACTACATCAGCATTTCCTATGCCGTAATAATACAAAGTATTATCTACAAAGCGCATTATAGAGCCACCAAGTAATAATTTACCTTCTGGTTGATGAACATATTCTCTTACCTTTTCACCTTTTTTATAAAAACTACTGCTTGCATTTTGGTACCAGAATTCATTATCTTGCAACGAGTTCAAAACCTCTGCAGCAGACATCTCTGTTCGTGTCATTTCCGAAGCCACCTTGTCCCAATATGACAACTCTCTATTGTCTCTATATTCATCCTTATCGTACGCCGCCATTACCAATGATAAAGCGAGCATCAGAAGTAAGTTTTTCATAAGCAATTAAGATTTAGTTAATAATGGCATTCCGATTGTAAAGTTATGCACATTTTTCCTAATCCGCAAATTGTTAGTTGGCAAAGTGACGTTTTGGGGTGCTACATTTATGCCATATTATATATTTTGAGGACCATTTTTATGAAGAGTTTTGCGCGAAAATATATTGAATGGAAAAAAGAATGAAATTTTGAA
>JAFXIS010000036.1 GCA_017532885.1 Alistipes sp.
CAAAATTCAAAATTGTGTTTTGAATCCATCACTCTGAGGGAGCGCAAGCGATCAGTGAAAGCACTGCGAGTAAGAGAGAGCAGAGGGTAAGATTTTCGAGATTCTCACGCTTTGCTCAGAATGACGACGAAAATCTTACTATTTGCCGAGCGGGAGTAGGTAAAAGCCACCCTTATGGTGGATTAGTCCAAAATAAAAGGAATTTTAGATAAAAGAATACAGAAATGAGAAGTTTTAAGAATATAGCACTTGTCGTAATGGCAGCCTTGCTCTCGTGGTCGGCATCGGCACAAAGCTTTGGAGGTTTGTTAATGGACCGCGACGGCATGATGTCGAGCGATATGTATGAACTCTCGCAAGTGAACTTCGGATTCGGAACAGCCCGCTCAATGGCTATGGCGGGAGCTTTCACATCACTCGGAGGCGATGTATCGTCAATGGCGCTAAACCCCGCAGGTTTGGGAATGTATCGCACAAACGACTTCTCGATAACCCCGATGATGAGCTTCCAAAACGCAAAGAACAGCGCGGCAAATTGGGGTGACAACTCACGCAGCCGTTTCTCGATGGGTAGCCTCGGACTTGTGTTGAATGTATTCGAGGGAAGCGATTCGGGATTGATAAGTTTCAACTTCGGATTCGGATATAATCGAATTGCCGACCTGAATTACAGCTATGGTTTTCACTCGGCAAGTGCCCCCTCGACCTCACCGCTACGCTCGATTACGGATGCCTTCTCGCTGCAACTCGGTAGCGCAGGTCTATTCCCCTCGAGCGAAGGTAAGTTGGACTACGACTTCCGCGACGCCTACTTATGGGGTGGCATATTGGCCTACAACGGCTGGTTGCTCGATGCTGAGGGCAGTGGTGCAGACCGCTATTGGACCAACGCAAATTGCATAGGTATAAATGCCGGCGTGGGACACACCTTGGGCGTGGAGAGCCGCGGCTCGATTGGCGAGTATGACATTTCGATGGGCATGAACTTTAATAACAAGGTTTATGTGGGTGCGACTTTGGGTTTGCAGGTGGTCGATTGGAAACGCGGTTTCTACTACTCGGAGGATTATCTCTATGAGGGTCAGGCTCCCATAGCGGGATATGACGAGAGTGGAGAGCCTATCATCTTGAGCGATGCTGCCGAGTGGATGGATTACGACCAGATGGTGAATATCTCGGGTACGGGAGTGAATTTCAAGGTAGGAATAATCTATCGCCCAATACCGGCGTTGCGCTTCGGAATGGCAATACACACCCCGACATTCTACTCATTGGAGCGTGATTATCAGGCGTTTATGGGAACGAATTACAGTATGCCGCTCAATGGTAACAATGGCGATTTAACACCCGTACTATCGGATACAGGAGAAAATTCATGGGATTTCACCTCTCCCACACGCTTGATGTTTGGTGCATCGTATACGATAGCGAAGATGGCGATTATTTCGGTAGATTATGAGCGTACTTGGTATAACGGCATACGCATGAAGCATGTACCCAATGGTTTTGACATCTACCCCGCGGACTATCGCGCCCAGATGAAGGAGAATTACAAGGGTGCCAATACGCTGCGTATCGGAGCAGAGTTGAAGCCCGTGCCATTTATCTCGCTGCGTGCAGGATATGGTCTGTCGGCAGGAATGTTGCGCCACGACAAGGCGGAGTATACGAGTCGTCCGCAAAATTATCGCACCGAGGCGATTACTGCCGGTGTGGGATTCTCGTTCGGACGCACAACCCTCGATTTTGCTTACCAGAATATCCAGAATAAGCTCACAAGCTATTACCTCTATTGGGCAAATGATGCTTTTGGGGATGTAAATACCGAGAGTCCGCGTTACACGACAAAGTTCTCGCGCAACTATGCTATCGTAACTTTGGGTTACAGATTTTAGCTCAGGCGTTAGCAAGACCTCTCCTCTACCCTAAAGGGTGGAGGAGTTTTTTGTTTTATATGCTATTTTAGCAGAAAAATAGTATCTTTGCGATATGGAATCACAGATACTTCAAGGACTAAATCGCGCACAGCGTGAAGCGGTGGTGAATTTTGAACACCCCTCGCTGATTATTGCCGGTGCCGGTTCGGGAAAGACCCGCGTACTGACTTCGCGCATAGCCTACATGATAGAGCAGGGAGTAAATCCCTATAACATTCTGGCACTGACATTTACGAACAAGGCCGCAAAACAGATGCGCGAGCGCATAGAGCAGATGATAGGCTCGACAGCCAGACTCCTGCGCATGGGTACTTTCCACTCGGTGTTTTCGCGAATCTTAAGAGAGAATGCCGAAGCGATAGGTTTCTCGCAGAGCTACACGATTTATGAGCCCTCGGATTGCAAGAACCTCATAAAGACCATCTGCAAGGAGATGAATCTGCCGGAGGATAAGTATAAACCGGCGAGAGTCCTCTCACGCATATCGTATGCGAAAAATGCACTCGTAACTCCGGCGGCATATGCTGCAAACACGATATATGCCGCAGAGGATAGGCAGATGCAGATGCCGCATTTTGGAGAGGTCTACGACACCTATTGTCGTCGCTGCAAGCTCAATGGAGCGATGGATTTTGACGATTTGCTGTTGCAGACAAATATCCTGCTGCGCGACAGACCCGATATTTTGGCGAAGTATCAGGAGTTGTTCAAGTTTATATTGGTCGATGAGTATCAGGATACCAACTATGCGCAGTATATAATCATTCGACGCCTCTCGCAACACCATGGTCGTGTATGCGTGGTGGGAGATGATGCGCAGAGCATCTACTCGTTCCGAGGAGCAAAAATCGAGAATATATTGTCATTCAAGCAGGACTACCCCACAGCGAAGATTTTTAAGTTGGAGCAGAACTACCGCTCGACACAGACCATCGTAAATGCTGCAAACTCGGTTATCGAGCGCAATGCTCATCGAATGGAGAAGGTCTGCTTCTCGGAGGGAGAAAAGGGTGAGAAAATAAAAATTTGCCACTGCCTAAACGACCGAGAGGAGGGCGATAAGATTGCAAATGCCATACGCGACAAGATTCGCGAAACGGGCGATAGGTGGGAGGAGGTTGCGGTGTTGTATCGTACGAATAACCAATCGGCAGTAATGGAGCAGGCGCTAATGCGGCGTGGTATACCCTACCGAATATACAAGGGTAGCTCGTTTTACGACCACAAGGAGATTAAGGACCTGTTAGCATATATACGCTTGGTTATAAACCCCAAAGATGACGAGGCCTTCAAGCGTATAGTGAACTATCCGCTACGAGGTATTGGCGATACGACCGTGCAACGCATTGCGCAGATTGCTGCGGCACAAGGCTCGTCGATGTGGGAGGCGATAGACCAGATGGTCACGGAGGCAGAGTCGTTAGGCGACTCGGTGCAGAAGGTTATTGCCCGCAAAGTGAAGGAGTTTGTCGAATTGATTCGCTCTCTCGGCGAAGCACACGCCACAAAGGGTCTTTACGACTTCGGATTGGAGGTAGCAACACGCTCAGGTATTTTGGCACAGTATCGCATAGATAATTCGCCCGAAGCAACGAGTGCGATAGATAATATCGAGGAGTTGCTGAACTCGATGCAGCTCTTCAACGAACAGTGCGAGGCGGAGATTCGTGCCGGAGAGCGCGAGGAGGATAATCGCCCCACAATCGAGGAGTGGTTGCAGAGCCAAATGCTGCAAACCGACATGGACCAAAACGAGGAGGGCGAGAATGACAAGGTTACACTTATGACCGTACACTCGGCAAAGGGTTTGGAGTATAAGTATGTATATATTGTCGGATGCGAAGAGAATCTGTTTCCCTCGCAGCGGGCAATGGAGACCCCAGATGGCTTGGAGGAGGAGCGACGACTGTTTTATGTAGCCCTGACACGCGCGAAGAGCGAGGCGATGTTATCATGCTGCGAGATGCGCTTCAAGTGGGGAAATATGGAGTTCTCTTCGCCCAGCCGTTTCCTCAAGGAGATTGATTCACAATATGTGGAGAGTGACGAGGAGGCAGATATGACAAGTGATGGATTCCAATCGCTCACACGAGGTTCGTTCGGGCGTGACCATACGGGTAATAGTTTTGGCGCAGGCGCGGAGCGACGATATGCCGCAGGAGGAGTGAAGCAGAGTGGTCGCTCGGCGATTGAGGAGTTGCGCCGCAATTTCGATTATCGCTTCCAAAAGCAGCGCGAGCAGGAGCGAAAAGCTCCCGACCCGAAGATTGTGGAGCCTTTGCGTCGCTCGACAGAAGGCATGCGCCGAGTGGTGACAACACCCGTAAATGATGCTGTACCGGCAGGGCCTTGCCCATATACGGTAGGAGAGGAGGTCGAGCATCCGAAATTTGGCGTCGGCACGATAAAGCGTATAGAGAGCCTTACGACAGACCATAAATTGGTGGTCGATTTCGGGCAGTATGGCGAAAAGACCCTTTTGGCGAAGTTTGCGAAACTTACAAAACTATAGCGTGTTATGAAAGAGCCTTTGGTATCGGTATGTATGACCGCCTATAACCATGCGCCCTACATCGCAAGAGCGATTGAAGGGGTGCTGAAGCAGCGCACGACATTTGGCGTGGAGCTAATCATAGGCGAGGATTGCAGTCACGACAATACGCTCGCAATATGTAGAGAGTATGCAAAGCGTTATCCCGAGAGGATTCGCATAATGACAGCCGAGCGGAATGTCGGAATGCGCGAAAATTATCGTCGCACAGCACTCGCCGCACAAGGGCGTTATGTAGCCTACTGCGACGGCGATGATTTCTGGATAGACGAGGAGAAGTTGCAACGACAAGTCGAGGCGTTAGAGAATAATCCTTCGGTTGGAATGTGTTACACGCGCTCGGAGCGTCGCATAGAGCATAGTGACAAGCGTTGGATATATCCCAAAGAGGGGTTGTTTGTGGAGTTTGAGAAGCTGCTGTTCAACAACACGGTGGAGAACTGCACGGCCGTAGCGCGACGCGAACTTATAGAGCGATATTATGCCGAAGTGCAGCCCGAATGCCACCCGGAGTGGCTTACGGACGATGCTCCGATGTGGATTTGGTTTGCAGCAGAGAGCCGAATTGTGGCATTGGAGCAGGTAACGGCGGTACATTCGCTCCTCAAGGAGAGTGTCAGCCAGAGTAGCGATTATCTGAAGCGGATAGCCTTCTGCGACTCGTTAGTCGATATTTCGCTATGGTTCGATGAGCGTTACAGCGGCGGAAAATTCAGCAGGAAATTGCTTCGCAAACGCATGGAAGTGGCGCTTTGGGTGCTTTCGTACAACGGCTCGTTTAAGGAGTATTTTTCGCGTTGGTGGCAGGATGTGAGGCACACGCCGCGACTTTTGTTCAACCTTGCGGGATATGGTTTAGCGGTGAAGAAGGTGTGGAGAAATTCAAAATTCAAAATTCAAAATTAACCCGACACAAGGTCGGCTTTTCCTCCTCACGGCTCGGCGAAATGACAAGAGAGGAAATGGCATATAAAATTCAAAATTGATATATTATTTATTGCGACTAACTAATTATGAGAGATTTTGAAATTTTACTGACCACTATTGTATTGATAGCATTTATCGTGCTGATTATAAAGGCTATAATTAATAGTGCCACAAATATGCCTACTTGGCAGGGAATAATTATTAGTGCTTTGCTTGGCATGCTACCGTTTTATCTAATAATGTGCTGGTTGGGCTGGATGGGCGAGAGTAGAGAGTAGAGATAATAGATAGAAAATACAATAAGTTATGACACTCAAAGAGCGATACGAAAATATAATTGCATGGTTCGAGAAGAATATGCCTGTGGCGGAGAGTGAGCTGAATTATGAAACACCCTTCGAGCTGTTGGTGGCGGTGATTCTCTCGGCTCAATGTACCGACAAACGCGTAAACCTCACAACGCCGGCTCTCTTTGAGGCCTACCCCACGCCGCAAGCTATGGCACAAGCGTCGGCAGAGGAGATTTTTCCGTATATAAAGAGCATATCGTATCCAAACAATAAGGCAAAGCACTTGGCGGCAATGGCGCGTATGCTCGTTGATGAGTTCAATGGCGAGGTGCCAAGCGACTTAAAGGAGCTGCAACGACTGCCCGGCGTGGGACGAAAAACAGCAAATGTAATTGGCGCAGTGATTTGGCAAAAAGAGGTGATGCCCGTAGATACGCATGTCTTTAGGGTTTCGGCGCGCATAGGTCTGACCCGCGGAGCCAAAACCCCACTACAAACAGAGTTGCAGTTGGAGAAACATATACCCTCGCATCTGCTGCCCATAGCGCATCATTGGCTTATACTGCATGGGCGTTATACCTGCATCGCACGCGCGCCAAAGTGTGCGGAGTGCGGCATAAAGGAGTGGTGCAGATACTTTTCTAAGAAAAAAATCGTTGATTAACAGAATTATTCGTATATTTGACCCCTTACAAGGAGTATATAAGTTATTAACTAACAACAAGTATCGAGATGAACAGATTTTTGGAGTTAAAAAATATTGCAAAACAGAGCCTCAGAATGGCGGCTGTTTTGCTGGCGTTTATCGCTACGACTCTCTCAACCGCATGTACCGAGGAGGTGGAGACAGGTCCGAAGCGCACTTATGTTGAAGGTGTGACTTTGCCACTTTCGACATATGTCATCGTACCCTCGGATGGCAAGAAGGTCACTGTGGCTTTTGAGACTGATGCGGCATTTACTTTGGAGAAGGAGGATGATCACAACATCGTAACTTCAATGAAGCTCAACGAGGATATTGTAACATCAGGAAAGAAGGGTCCCCAAAGCTTGGAGCTGATGATTGACAAGAACAGCACCGAGCAGGAGCGCACAGTAAAGATTTACATCACGGTGGAGGGCTTCAATAAAACAACGCTGCTCACAATCCAACAATCGACCAAGTACAAGGATATGGACGAGGTGACGAAGTATATGGATAAACGCCTTCGTGAGGAGTATTATTGGCTGGATGAGTACAACGAGAAGTGGCAGAGCTTCGATTTCAAGGTGCAATACAAGACCGAGGACGCGTATAACGAAATGCTGCTCAAGAACCTGGGTAACATGACAACAAACAAGGCCGACGGAGGTGTAAATTATAATGGCAAGCGTTACATCTATACCAATGTGGCAATGATTCCTCAGCACGAGTACAACTCGTCGATGACGCGTGCCGGAGGTGCTGTGACTTATGGTTACGGATTCGATATTTCGAGCATTATCCTGATTATTGACGACAACGGTACCGAGAGCACAAACGATGACTCTTATGTATTCGTAGTGGAGCATGTATATGCCAACTCGCCCGCAGCTTCATCGGGATTGCGTCGTGGCGATTACATCTCGATGGTAAACGGCAACACCATTACAGGAAATAACTACAACAATATTTACTACACATTGGTGACACAGACCGCAAACTCGATTAACCTTCAGAAGATTGACCCCAAGACAATGAAGGAGGCTAAGGTAACTATTTCGCGTCGCCAATTTAACGCCAACCCCGTAGCGTATAGTGCCGTTTTGAACCCCTCGGAGGAGATTAACCCCTCGGGTAAGAAAATCGGATATTTGGCTTACCTATCGTTCGACCACGACGGTGACGACAAGCTTATCGAGGCTATCCAGAATTTGCAGGCGGCAGGTGCCGAGGAGATGATTCTCGACTTGCGCTCAAATGGCGGAGGTTCGGTGGACTCGGCGGTAAAGCTCAGCAGTATGCTCATTGATGAGAGCTATGTGGGTCAGGTTTGCACGAAGCTTGTTCACAACCCCAAGAATATTTATTACAACGGAGCGAACCAGACTACAACTTTCCTATTCCGCAAATACGAGAATGGGGATGAAACAGGTCAGGACTTGCCCAACCTCAACATGAAGAAGGTTTATGTGATTGTGTCGGATGGCACGGCATCGGCAAGTGAGATGGTGATTATGTCGTTGCGAGGCATGGATATCGAGGTTGAGCTTATTGGTAAGACTACCGAGGGTAAGAATAGCGGCATGGAGGTTACGGCAAAGACTCATAACAACTATGTTTACGAGTTTGCGCCGATTACATTCCTCAATTTCAACGCCAAGGATGAATACGAATATAGCGATGGTATTAAGCCGCAGGTCGATTTCGACGAGATATTAAAGAGCGAGAAAGACAAGAATTTGAACTTTAGTCTACGAATATTCCCCTCGCCGGAGGCTCCATGGGGTAATACGACGGAGGATATGGCCCTGTTTGAGACTATATTGAGAATAAACGGTAAATCGTTGTTTGGCGGCAATGCTGCAACTACGGCATTGTGGCAGAAGGGTGCTACAACACGCGCAAATACGGCGATGCCGATTGTCGGTAAAGAGCAGATGCCACGCATATTTACATCGTGGAAGAAGTCGGGTGCTTGCATACTACAACAGGAACGCCCACAAACGGAAGTTTCGGGACAAGAGAATTAATTAAAAGAAGAGGCTCATATGTCGTTTTGCGCGATATATGAGCCTTTTGAGCCAATTTAAGAGAGAAATGATACCGCTGCGCGGAGAATATTTATTGTAATTTTACATCTCCCGCCGAGGTTTTCCACAAAATGAAAGGAGATACCGTATGAATTTATCGCAAGAGAATTTAGAGAATTTACGCACATTGGTAAGTGGCAGCCCCAAAAAAGTTGTCATATTATCGCATACGAACCCCGACGGCGATGCCATAGGCTCGTCGATTGCGTGGGGCGAAGCGTTAAAGCGCGTGGGGCATACGGTGAGTTGCATTGTGCCGAACAAATATCCCTATTATTTAGGATGGATGACCGGCGCAGAGGGCGTTCTGCTCTATAATCAGGATGGCGAGCAGGCGGCAAAGGTGATTGCGGAAGCGGAATTGATATTCTGCCTCGACTTCCACTCTATATCGCGCCTGGATGCGCTGGGTGATGAGGTGCAGCGCAACACCACAGCCAAGAGGATATTGATGGACCACCACCTGAACCCCTCGGAGCAGTTTGATATAATGTTTTCGCACCCCGAATCATCGAGTACATCGTATTTGGTATATTGCATAATCGCAGCTCTGTGGGGCGAAAAGAGCATCACAAAAGAGCAGGCAGAGGTGTTGTATGTGGGAATGATGACCGATACGGGTAACTTCTCGTTCTCGACGCTTACTCCCGACCTGTTTCGCGCCGTGGCGGTGTTGGCGGAGACCGGAATAGATATTCCGAAGATTTACAACAATGTATATAACTCGTTCACCGAAGGTCGTGCGCGACTGTTCGGATATGTGATAAACCGCAAGATGAAAACTCTGCGAAAAGGCACGGTGGCGCACCTCTCGATAACCGAGGAGGAGATGCGCCGTTTCTGGTTTCAGCAGGGTGACAGCGAGGGGTTTGTGAATTATCCGCTCACGATAAAGAAGATGAAGATGTCGGCAATATTTGTCGAGCATCATGACTTTATTCGCGTATCGTTGCGCTCGCGAGGCAAGGTGGATGTGAATATATTTGCAGCCCGTTATTTCAATGGCGGAGGACACAAAAACGCCGCCGGAGGAAAGTCGTTTGTGTCAATGGAGGAGACTATTCGCCGCTTTGAACAGGCGGTGGAGGAGTATGCCGCCGAAGGGATGATTTAATTAATTTTGATGTTACTCAACGAGAAAAACTAACCTATGAAGAGTTCGATGATGAATACCTATCTGCGTTTGGTGGGCTTCGCAAAGCCCTATGGCAGATACGCGATACCTTATTTCTTCTACTCGGTATTACATGCTTTGTTCAATACATTTACCTACACGATGATTATTCCGATTATCGGAACACTCTTCTCGGAGGGGTTTGTCTTTAAGCCGACATATGAGTTCCCGCGAATTGAGCTTAATACGGAGTGCCTGAACGAAGCTATAAGCTATGCCTACACCCATATTTTCGGCGAGGAGTACCGCATAACATAC
Organism: Alistipes sp.; assembly: GCA_017532885.1. The sequence goes on from JAFXIS010000036.1 coordinate 9,910, forward strand.
CTCTTGGGGTTGCTGTCGGCGGTGCTGATTATGTCGAATATGTTGTCAAACCTGTTCCGATATCTCGGCTCGATGACGGTGGAGACACTGCGTACACGCACCTTGCAGAAGATGCGTAACGAGATGTTTGACCGCACGATGGGTATGAATGTGGGGTATTTCAGCGACCAGCGCAAGGGCGATATCATGTCGAAAATCACTTCGGATGTGATGGTTGTGCAGTTCTGCATCACCAATACATTGCAGGTGGCATTCCGCGAGCCCTTCCTCATTATCGGTTACTGCATAATGATGGTGAATATTTCGTGGGAATTGACCGTATTTTCGATTCTCTACCTCCCCGTTGTCGGAGTTTTGATTGGCGGCATCGTGAAGCGCCTGCGCCACCCGGCGAAGCGTGGTCAGCAGCGCATGGGTGACATGGTGAGCGTAATGGAGGAGTCTTTGTCGGGTGTAAAGGCGATAAAGAGCTACAACGCATTTGGTTACATAAGCGAGAAATTCCGCTCGATAAATGCCGAGATGTCAAACTTGCTGCTTTCGATGGCCCGCAAGCAGCAGTTAGCGTCGCCCATGAGTGAGTTTTTAGGTATTACGGCGATTTCAATCGTGTTGATTTTCGGAGGTTCGCTTGTCACAAGCGGCACGATGTCGGCAGCCGGATTTGTCGCTTACATCGCGGCATTCTCGCAGCTTACTCGCCCCTTGCGTGCATTTATCGACCAATTTGCAAACATAAATCAGGGTATTGCTGCCGGAGAGCGCATATTCTCAATCATTGACGCAAAGAGCGAAGTGGAGGATAAGAGCGATGCCATCGAGTTGGAGGAGTTCCGCGATAAAATTGAACTTAAGGGCGTAGGATTCTCGTATGACGGACAGCGCAAGGTGTTGAACGATATATCGTTGGTTGTCCGCAAGGGCGAAACCGTAGCTTTGGTGGGTCCTTCAGGTGGCGGAAAATCGACCTTGAGCGAGTTGATTCCCCGATTCTATGACCCCATCGAGGGAGGTATTTTGATTGATGGCAAGCCTTTGAAGGATTATTCGCAAGAGAGCATACGCGAGCATATGGGTATTGTATCGCAGGATACGATACTATTCAACGATACGATTCGCAACAACATAGCAATGGGTCGCGCAGATGCTACTGACGAGCAAATTATTGCTGCGGCAAAGGTAGCTAATGCTCACGACTTCATAATGCAGACCGAGGAGGGCTACAACACCAATATCGGTGATAGAGGCATGAAGCTCTCGGGCGGTCAGCGTCAGCGCTTGAGCATTGCTCGCGCAGTGTTGAAGAATCCGGAGATTCTTATCCTCGACGAGGCAACTTCGGCTCTCGACACCGAGAGCGAAAAGTTAGTGCAGGAGGCTCTGACTTCGCTCCTGGAGGGTCGTACTTCGATTGTGATTGCTCACCGCTTGAGCACGATTCACAACGCCGACCGCATCATTGTAATCGACCAGGGACACATAGCCGAGCAGGGTACACACGCCGAATTGTTGGCTTTGGGCGGCATATATGCCAAATTGATTGAGATGCAGAGCTTGGCGTAGGCCTTGAAGTTTATGGCAAAGATATACATACCGACATTTGGCGAGGAGGTAGGCAACACCGTATCGCATGGAGTGATGAGCATACTGACGCTCTTAGCGCTTCCTTTTGCTGCGGTGTGGGCTTATATCCACGGAGGAGGCTCGGTGCAGACGGCAGTGGGTGTGAGCATCTTTGTGGTGTCGATTTTCTTGATGTTCCTCATCTCGACGCTCTACCATGCCATGTCGCCGGACTCGAAGCACAAGGCGGTTTTTCATATTCTTGACCATATATTTATATATGTGGCTATTGCCGGCTCATATACGCCCGTGGCACTCGATATAATCGGAGGGTGGCAGGGCATTGTGATATTTATAATTCAATGGGTGGCGGTGCTTTTCGGCATTTTCTACAAATCTCTGAGCCGAAAATCTATTCCCGCAATAAGTCTTACAATATATTTATTAATGGGTTGGACCGTGGTTTTCTTCTTTCCGCTATTCCTGCGCCACGCATCCTTGCCATTTATTATTCTGATTGCCGTAGGAGGTCTGTTTTACACGATTGGAGCGGTGTTCTATGCCATGAAGGGTTTCAGATATCATCATTTAGTATGGCATCTGCTGATAAACCTCGCAGCAACGAGCCATTTTGTGGCAATCGTATTCTTTTTACATTAAATCTTTGACAACGGTCGTATTCGGACCGGAAAAAATCAAAAAATTTATCTTTTACTAATGTCGTGATTTTCAGGATTATGGCAGGTATTCTTGCGTCCGTTGAGTAAAATTTTTGAATATTTTTAGTCAAAATACTTGACAAGCGCTTTTTTATGTATTATATTTGCACTGTCATTCGAGGAGATAATATTCGATAAACCCTCGTTAAACCACCGTAAAACACATATTAAAACCGAAATGCAGCCAAAATTACGCCAAAATGAACAAGGATAAAAAATTGAACTATTACACATCCGAAAAAGTGAAAGCTCGGCACTGACAGATGTTGTTAATAAATATCTCGAGGTTATCAACAATAGACGCAGCAATGGTAATGTAGTGATTAGAGGTCTATTATCCGAGCAATGCCCAAGAGATATTAACACCCATTAACGAAGTATAAACATTTTTATTAACAGGAACCGATTTTTCGGCTCCCCACCCCTTACACCCCTAAAACTACGCAAAATGAACAGAGAAAAACTAATTAATGCCTTTGAGAGCATTGCCACCGCAGAGGGTTATAAATTCCACTCTGCCGAGGAGCGATACATTCCTCAATTCACATCACACTACCCCGCATTATGGCTTACACCACCCACATTTCACTCGATAGAGGGTAAAAATCATGGGGCAATAACCTACTCGGTAAAACTACACGCCATGCAAGATGGAGCCAAGCAGAGCCTCAAGCGACGCAACGCAACCCGCATCGAGCTGGAGGATATGTTACTCAGGCTATTTACAACGCTCTCGCAAGAGGAGTTTGTCGCCGAGGTGGAGAATATACAGATTTGTCACTCCTCACAGACGCTATCCTCGCATGGTGAGGTTGCGGCAACAGCAACAGCCGAGGTGATAACCATATTCTAAACATCGCGCAGATAGAAGCAATTAGTTACAGGAATAGTAAAAACTGAAAAAATTATGGCAATTACATTTACAAATATTCCACAAAACGGAGCATCGTTTCAAAAGCCGTTGATTTATGAATTTGAATCAGACACAGAGCTGGAGCAGGTCGAGATAAGGATTTTGGATGGCGAGGGCGAGGAGATTGGACACAAAACAATCAACGGGACAATAACTTCGGGAAAGATTGACATCGCGCCCTATGTCAAGCATGCGGTGACATATAACATCCCGCAGGATATAACAAAGTGCTGCGTAATTGATATCGGCGGCAGCATAGATGTACAAGTGGAGGTTGAAGGTACACTCTCCGAGGAGCGCAGATTTATCGCCGCACAGATAGACGCCTCGCAATCTATCGTACTTTTAACCGACCAAGGCTTGAAGCGCACGATAGATGCTGATGAGTTCGACATGCTCTGTTTCGTAAACACAACGACAACACCTCTGACTATCGCCATCGAATTATGTGACGATGTGTATGGTTGCATGATGTACAGGTCATTCATCCCCGCGGAACAATATCGTCAAATGGCGATATGCGCCACTCCGCGAGAGTTCCCCAAAGAGATGCTGGAGATTGCTAAGTATCTGATAATTAAGATGCGACACGGCAATACATACTTGGATAGCATGGAGCATGAAATTCACCCCAACCTCTCCACGGCACGCCGCATAGGTTGGATAAATGAGCAAGGAGCGCCGGAATATTACACATTCCCACTACGCAAGAGCCTACTTGTGGAATCGACCCGCAAACATATCGAGAGCATCTGGGGGCGTGAAGCCGCAGCATTGGAGAGTGATAATGAACTGAAGATGATTTCGGCGTATGAGCCGCAAAAACAGTTGAAGGCGTTAGCGAAAATCCTCTCCTCGCCCAAAGTGTGGTTGCAACAAAGCGACCGACAGCAAGCTGTAAGCCTTATGACAGACCGAGCGTTGCTTACACCCGGAGCAGGTTTGGGATTTATAGAGATAGACCTGCGAGCCGCGGAGAAAGGGGTGAAGTTATGGTAAGAGTACTCATTGACAACAAGTTATGCGACCTAAATGAAGGTTTCGCCCTGCCGAAGAACATCTTTACTTTCGACGCTAACTCGCTTGCCGACATAGATAGTCAGCGCAGTGGTAAGAAAATCGCCATTACGCTACCCTCAACCCCGACGAATGATGCTATCATAGGTTTTGCCGCAGACTCCTACACCGCAACACGATTCAATGCCTCACATCATGAGGGTATTATTGAGGTGGATGGCACGCAGATGCTCAAAGGTGTGGTACACCTCGCACAGATAGAGCTAACGCCTTTAGCCGGCGGCAGAGGTCAATGTGCGGAGTATCACATGGTAATAACCGACGGAGCTGCACATTGGGTAAACTACATGGCCATATCGCGTTTGCAGAGTACTCCGTTGGGCTACAACGCGACGCTTGATGCAACAACTATCGAGGAGAGTTGGAGCGAGCAGAGCCAGGTGAAATTCCTACCTGTATATCGTGACGAATACCTCGACGCGGAGAATCAGGAGTTGCTCTACCCACCGCAAAGGGTGCTTACAATTGGTGACTACCACCCCTTTATCGCGGTGGAGGGGCTTGTAGAGGCGATGTTCCGGGATTTCGGATATACGATAGAGGGCGAGTTTGTAAAGAGTGAACTCTTCAAGAGCCTGCACATGAGCGGCACAACGGGAGGAAACGACTCTACATCGGCAGCAAAGCTGAATGCAATGATGGGATTCTATGCCGGCAGAACAAGCACAGCGACAACAACGGCAAATTTCGCAGGAAGAGCTTTCCTCACGCCTTTGGTGCTGACAAACTCTCTGGGAAACATAGTGCAGACCGCCGACAAAGAGGCCAATGAGGCATTTTTCTCGAACTCCGAGGCTCTGTCGATAAGCGACAAGGGTATATTCTTCACACCCGGCAGAGAGGTAAATGTAGCGTTTGACATCTACCTGAAATATACATCGACATATAAGATTTTGTCGCGTTATCGCCTGCAAGGATTCGATTCGATTTATGTGGATACGGGTTGCGACATAAAGTTCGGCGTTTTGAATCCCTACGCAGACCGCAGAGCGGAGATTGGCCGTGGGATAAGTTACAGGTGCATAATCTTCGACTTTGCTGACGGAGAGGAGTATCGCATTGTATGGCAGCTCTCGACAGGTGGTAAATCTTACACCACCATTAAAGCGCGTGCAACGGCTGTAACATCGCCCTCATCGACGGCTTTGCAGAGCTGTACACTCCAGAAGAAGAACTCGGCAGGGGTGTACGAAGCATGCGAGATGGATTGGGCGTTATATGACGGATATGTTACGGAGGAGGTTTCGCGCGATGTGGAGATTACACTGCGCACAACGCCTGAAAAGCTTTCGCCCTCGAAATCGAAGAATTTCACGAAGATGTATCTGTATGGCGCAAAAAGCGGACAACAGATAACACTCTCGGAGGAGTGTACATTGCGCCCCGTATTTACATCGGCGTTAGGATATGGTTCGAAGATAAAGAGCGCGACAATATTGCAGCACAACTGCACGCAGGCAAACCTGCTTGCAGCCCTGCAACAGATGTTTAACCTGAGAATATTCTCCGACAAGGAAAATCGCAAGGTGCTCATCGAGCCGCGCGATGACTTCTACACGGACAAGGTGTTCGACTGGAGCGACAGAATGATTCTCTCGGAGCCTATCGAGTTGGAGGATATGGCTGCCGAGATAAGCAAGAGGCGGATTTTGGCATACAAAACAGAGGGTGGGGGTGCCGTAAAACGCTTCAACAACAAAAGTGATACGCCACTCGGAGAGTGGTCGGCTACAACAGACTCATACATAGCACGCGACGATACTGCTCGCACAGAAAATTTGCTGTTCTGCCCGACACTCTCCCAGACCGATGTATCGTCCGATGCTTCGGCTGCGGCCCTCCTATCTATCGGGAATCGCGATACCGATGAGGTGGGAGAGAGCGCCATACGCATCGTCTGCTACAAGGGATTATGCTTCCTTCCGGAGCCTCAAAAGTGGGGATTTCCGGCAAATAGCAACAAATACCCCTTTGCAGCATTCCACTACCCCGCAGGCAAAGTAGAGAGCGACGATGCCGCCATTGCGGGCGAAACACCGGCGGCAGGACCCGACGAGGGGTTTACGCTCTGTTTCGAGGACCGCGACGGGATTCAAGGCCTGCACTCCTACTACGATAAGCAGTGGCAGAACGAGGCTGTGAATCGAAAGCTCTCGCTTTCGGTACGCATCAGCGCAGAGGAGCTAATGGCTCTACTGAACACCTCGTCGGAAGGGGCGAATATCCGTTCGCTATTCCGTTTCGAGGTAGACGGACAGCCAACCCTCTATCGACTACAAGCCGTAAAGGGGTATGACACCGAGCGTGGTATCGCGCAAATGGTCTTTATGCAAGAGGCCTAAAAACAACACTTTAACTAACAAAAAACTATGCAGACAAAAATCACAATCAGAAACGAAGCACAAACCTGTTACATCGACATCGAGGGTACGATTGGCGTACCCGAAGAGTGTCAATTCGAGGATGCCACATCGCGTGTAGCGACATTTGAGGCATTCCGACGCGAGGTGAAGCGCATAACGGAGGTGGCAGCAAAGTCGGTTGTGGTGAACATCCGCTCAACGGGTGGCGATGTAAATGACGCGTTGCTCATTTATGATGCCCTGCGAGCGTTGGATGCCCACATAACCACACGATGCTACGGTTACACCGCCTCGGCAGCGACAATCATTGCTCAGGCGGCAGATGAGGGTTGCCGTGAAATTTCGGGAAATGCGCTCTACCTCATCCACAACTCCACTTGTTCGATTGATGGCAATTCGGCATCACTTGATGCTCGCGCCGAACTTTTGCGCAAGACCGATGAGCAGTTGGCACGCCTCTACGCACTGCATTCGGGTGGCGAGGCGGAGTTTTTCCTCGCACTTATGGCGGAGAACAATGGCGAGGGTCGCTGGCTCTCAGCCGAGGAGGCAATAGAGCTTGGCTTGGCAGATAGCTTAATTGACATTGAGGAGGAGCCTCATAAAGAGCCTGCAACCGAGGAGCAGACAAACGAAGAGCCCGCAAAAGAGCCAGCAGAGGAGCCTAAAACCGGCAAAGCGCCCTCGGAGAAGGAGTTGCCCTCGGACCAAAGCACGGGAAAGCCCGCACGCAAGAAGCATCCACATAAGCAGGCAACATCGGAAACAGCTTGGGGTGCGATTATCCGCTACTTGCTGAATCGATTGGCGATACGCCTCGATGAGTGGATAGACTCATTGCAGGAGAAGCGCCAAAAGAAGAAGGAGGAGCAAAAATCGGAGTCCTCGGAACAGACCGCGCCGACAACCGAGAAAAACTCACGACGAGGTAAGCGCAAGACAAAGGAGGAGAAGCAGACGGAGCAGACGGAGCAACCATCGCACGAGAGCCCCACGCCAGAGCCAACTCCGAGCGAGAATAGCGCGAAGGCTGACGGTGCAAATGCCGAAAAAGCACTTCCTCAAGCTACGGCAGCAAAGTCGTCGGTATTATTTACCGAGCGTCAGCGTCACTTCATGGCGTCGAAGCTAAAGAGCATCGAGGACCCCTCGCCAAACAGCACCGAATTTGGCACCAACATGCGTTCATATGCCGACGATGCCAAAGCCTTCGGAAGATAAACCGCCCACACTCGAACAAACATTAATAACCACAAGAAAAACTATTAAAAACTTAAAACACAAAACATTATGTCAAACATTATCGTAAACCCCAAAACTTACACAGGTACAGAACTCGAGAAAATCTTTTTCCGCCCCATCCTCACAGGTCAGACCGCCGAGGAGCTTGGCATCCGCGTACTCTACAACATGCCCGTACCGACGGTGTTGCCCGTAGTAAACCACTCGGGAAATGTTCTCTCGCCCATCGACAATAACCCCTCATGGGTCGGTAACAACAAAACAACCGATAAGAAGGAGATTGCTATGGCGCGTGTAAAGGCAGAGAATTCATTCTCGGCAAGTGACTACTTCTCGACAATTTTCGAGATTATCTCGAATCAGAATAACCTCAACATGGAGGATTTGACCGGCACAGAGTTGGAGCAGGCCGAGACCGAGCTCTTCCGCAAGGCTATTGCCCAGAGCATCCGCATGAACCTCTGGTTGGGCGATAAGGATGGTGCGCTCCAGACCGGCTACGAGAGCTTCGACGGCGTGTTGAAGATTGTCGCAGAGAAGGTAGCGGACAACGCGTTTACTATCTCGGAGAAGGGCCTCGACTCGAAGCTCAATGACGATGTGACTGCCCTCTTCGACGAGATGATTTCGGGCGCAAGTCCCAAGCTCAAGGGCCTATACAACGAGGGTCAGGTGGCATTCTTCGTATCTACGGCAGTTTATGATGCCTATGAGGAGTTCCTCGACTCGCAGTTCGGAAATGCGGCATATGCTGATGTTCAGGCGGGTCGTCGTCAGTTGATGTATCGTGGTTTCCCCGTAGTCGAGGTGAACCTGGAGCCTTCAATCTCGTCATCTAAGCTCTCGAAGAACTTCGTAATCTTCACCGACCGCCGCAACATCGTCTTGGCAGTAAACACTGCCGATGTCCCCGGCTCGGAGATTCGCATGTGGTACAATCCCGACGAGATGGAGAACCGTCAGCGTGCCGTATTCGCTATCGGTTGCGACATCCTCGATGATGAGATTGTATGCGCCGCAATCAATCAGACTGCTTAAAAGGAGTGAGGTATGGCGACAAATAGCAACTTTAAGCCCATAGGTGGCATTGCATCCGCCGAGCTACTCATGGTCAAAGACCTAAAGTCACGAAGCGACCTTATAACCAAGGAGGGTATAAAGGTGGAGTTGTCGGACTATGCCTCACATTACGACGAGAGTTTTCTATCGGATAACGGACTGGTGAGCGTGAAACACACGCTCACCCTCGTTGCTGCGCGGGAGGATGCTGCGGCGTGGATAGATGCAGAATTTCTGCGTAACTGCGCAGCAGATGGTGTGGTGGCAAAAATCACCCTATCTACGGGCGAGAAACTGACAATCGGATGGTCAAAGAAAATGCTGTTTGAACAGGCTCTACGCCTGCAAGCACTGACCTGCTCGACCGGAACACGCCCAAAGCATCGCCCCCGTATAGAGCTCGTATTGTCGTGTTGTGATGTATGCTCGGCGTACAATAACAATTAAAATCTATTTTTTGGACTATTTTTATGGAAACAGATATCAAGAAGAGTAAGGTAGGTGTAGGGAACAGTAAAAAGGAGCCTCTGTTTACACTCTCGGCAAGCACCGTGTCGAGTGATAAATTTTGGCGCTGGGGCGACGACAACATGCTGCCACAGGTGCTGTCACTCATGTCACGACGCTCGACCACTCATCGAAGAATAATCAACGACAAGGCAGATTACATCGCCGGAAAGGGGTTTTCGTACAACGAAGCAGATGCCCGCTTAGCGGCGTTTGTAAAGAGTGCAAATGGCGCGGGAGAATCCCTGCGCACGATACTTAATCGCGTAGCTTTCGACAAAGCGTTGCTCGGAAATGCCTTCTTGGAGGTCGTGACCGACAATCAAGGCTCATTCCTCTCGCTACATCATCAGGATGCCTCAAAAGTGCGCATTGCACGCGACGATAGGCATGTGATTCTGCACCACAATTGGGCGGCATTCAAGAGCGAGGAGGCAATATCGTTGCCAATTTATCCGCTTTTTGAGGAGCAGGAGGACGGCTCGCTACGCACGGTGATTCACTACAAGGAGTATGAGCCGATGTTCACACACTACGGAGTGCCGAAGTACATCGCCGGCATGGGTGTATCGGCAATTGCCTACAAGACAGATTGTTGGAATATTGCGCGTCTGGACAACTCGTTCCAGCTCTCGGGAGTGATGATGCTCGATGCCGCCGTAGGAAGCGAGGAGGATGCCGAGCAGATTGTACATGCAGCACAAAAGCGTTTCGCCGGAGAGCCCGGGCAGGTGATGTTTATCGTAAGAAATGGGCAGGAGAACGATAATTCGCAATTCATACCCGTAACTTCGAACAACGAGGGCGATTGGAGCCAGCTCCACGACCAGGCGACGAGCGACATCGTGATTGCCCACTCATGGTTCCGCTCGCTCAGTGGTTTGGATTACGCCTCAGGATTCAGCGCAGAGCGTATTTTGCACGAATATGAGGTGGCTTTGAACACCGTAATTCTTGCCGAGCAGGAGGAGCTTTTGAGCCCCATAAAGCGCATATTGCAGGAGGTGACGCAAATAAATTCGGCATCATTGGAGGTGATAAATCGCCCACCGACACGCTCGAAGCCCACCTATATGAAGGTCTGGGAGGCTCGCAAGGCCGACGGATTGGAGTACGATGCCGAGGATGAACACCAACAGATGTTCCTTGCCGAGCTGACAACCCGCAAATCAACAACTTAAAAACAACTCACCATGGAACAGAACATTATTTCAGCCGAAGAGATTATCGCCGAGGCTTTTACCGATGGCGAGTACATAGCTCCCGCGGCGATTTCGCACTCCGACATCACAGCCGCCATTGAGCGTTGGATACTCCCCATAACGGGGCAGGCGCTACTCGCGGCAATCGAAACGGGTAATTATCAAGATTTTGCAACGCAATATCTGCGACCTGCGATTGCGGCATTTACACGCCTTGAGGTGCAACCACGCCTGAATGTGGCAACCGGACAATTAGGTCTGTCGTTGCCCCGAACCTCTTACAATAAGGTGGCAGACGAAAGCATGCGTCACGAGCTCATGACTGCCCTAAAACGCAGAGCATACTCGCTACGCCGTCGCATGTCGCGTTATCTCGATGCCAACGCCGCCTCGATGCCCGAGTATAACCCAAAGAAGAACATTCTTAAACGCTGTTGTTGTGATGGAGGCATTGTGCAAGTACATTAGTGGATGCGTCGCCGCATTGGCGGCGCTCTTCTCACCCGTAGTGCCAATGATTTGGTCGCTCATTGGATTTATAGGCTTTGACTTCATTACGGGCGTTATGGCTTCACATGCCGAAGCTCGGCGCATCGGGCAGGCATGGTACTTCGAGAGCCGCGAAGCGTGGCGTACAATCGAGAAGTTGGGATTTTCGATTATTGCGCTCTGCATGGCATTTATTATCGACACGCTACTGCTCGGATTTATGGAATTGCACCTCACAAACCTCTTTGCCGGATTTATCTGCGGCGTGGAGATGTGGTCCTTCCTTGAAAATGCCTGCCGCATAAGCGATGCCCCACTACTGAAGCATATACGCCACTTTGTCAAACATAAGGTCGAAAAGGAGATAAAACAAGATGAGCAGAGGAATAAAGAATTGTAACCCCGGAAACATTCGTCGCTCGCGCGTACGCTATCGCGGCGAGGTGCATCCGTCGCAAGACCCCGATTTTAAGCAGTTTACATCAATGGCTTGGGGCTATCGAGCGATGTTTGTGTTGCTCGATACCTACCGCAAGCGATATGGGTTGACGACGCTGCGAGATATGATTTCGCGCTATGCCCCACCCCAGGAGAATCATACGGCACGATACATTGATGCGGTTTGTGACTTCACGGGCCTGCATGCCGACGAGGAGCTGAACACGCGCGACCGCGCAACCATGATTCCCATAATCATGGCAATGTCGCGCATCGAAAACGGCTGCTCCGCCGAACAACACGAGGTTGAAACGGGCTGGATACTGACCGATTTCTAAACACACCCCCAAACGCGACTCACAAAACACGATTTTCAATCGCGATATCTAATCGCGATTGAACTCACCCCCCCAAGGCTGTCGATTTGCAAAAATTGACAGCCTTTTTAGATATAAAGCAAAAAAACCGCGCCCCAAAAGGAGCGCGGTCGGTGTAGCAGTGTCGAAAATGGCTATCTATCACAAACAATTGGCCCGACTTCAAAAAGTCGGGCCAATTGCTAATAAGTATCAAAGTGTTACGAATTACTCAAACCAAATGAGTTCCTCGTCATCTACAGAGAAATCGATATAACCACCAGTGTACAAAGAACCGGCATTGTTATCCAATTTCAACATGCTTGTGCTTGCCCACATGCCACCATCTTCATCCTCATATGGCTCAACATAGCAATAACCAGCATATGAACCAGGATTCCAATAGCCATGCATAAGTTTTCCTCCATCAGCAAAGCCACACAATACAAAAGGAGCCTGTGAAGTTGTAAAGCTTACATAATTTCTATCAGCATCGAACTCAAAGGTCAAAACAGAGTTTGCGCCATAAGCAGGACATGACTCGGGTGCAAGCTGGTGGAAAAGGTCTACTACGCGGAATACATTGGCATCATCCTGACGCTCAACCGCAACCTTACCGCTCAAATAAGCTACGCCATCATGCACAAAAGACTGAGCAATAGTGGTTTTGCCGGCAGGAATCCAAAGCAGACCCTTATAAGTCACCTCATAAGCGTACATCTTGCCAGAGTTATCGGTAGCAACAACAGTGATGGCATACAAACCCATCAAGTTCTCAATAACCTGATCCATATTCTCCTCCGTTACAGCCTCACCATTTTCGCATACATAAGCGCAATAAGCATTAAGGCCATTCTGCTCGATATATGCATCCTTCTCGGCCTTCAACTGAGCCAACATATACATCTCTTTTACTGCATCGTTTGCAACAATACGCACAGCTGTAGTCTGGTCCGGATTGGTGCCCTCGGGTGCTGCATACTGATAGATGGTAACAACGGGTGTGCCGTCATTGCCAGGGTTGGTACCTTCATCATCCGAGCAGGCAACCAACGCGATTGCTCCGAAAGCAATCAAAAGTGAATATAATAACTTTTTCATAATCGTCTTTTCTCGTTTTAGATTTACCAAACATGCTCGGGTGAGTCCTCAGTAGGAGCAATCGGAGTAGGATTATTTGTACAAGCCAAGTTGAAGTTAGTCTCGGTCTGCACGATGCAGAGGTGGAACCACTGAGGTACACTTTCAGTATTCCAACGATAGCTCTCTACATGGTTAGTACCAGCATAGCTACGGATAATACCCTTGTTCAATCGCTTGATGTCGAAAGTTGCCAAAGCTGCCTCGCCCCAGAACTCAACACGGCGCTGCCACAAGATGTTCTCACGCAATGTCCAAAGATCGTTGTACTTATACTCGGGGTCACGCTGCTGAGCAAATGCCAACAACAAATTCTTACCCTCAGCCTCACGACCGCTCTGCATACCAACAGCCTCAGCCTCGATAAGCATCATCTCCTCGACACGCATCAAAGGAACTGATACAACGGTAGCCTTGTAGTTGTCTGAACGACCTGCTGCACCACCACCTGCGCGGTACTTAAGCTGCATATGACCGATAAGCTTTGAATCAGTTGCGTCAGCAGAAAGAACCAAAGACTGACCATAGTCGGTGTAAGGAGCAAGGAAGTCAAGAACCTCCTCCATAGTACCCAACTCATCAACTGCGGGGTCTACCCAGCACTTCTTACGGAAGTCTGTTGCAGGGATAGTCTCGTAGAGGTGAGCGTCGATATACTTAGGATCGCCATAGCTACTTGCATACAAACAGCCAGAAGCTGCACACTCGTTAAACCACTGTGAACCCCAGTTAGAGTCAGAGTCGTTCTCCAAAACGGCAGGGTCGTCAGCCTTGTAAGTTACGCAGAACATCCAAGCATCGTTAGGAGTGTTGAACGCTGTGAAGTGGTCGAGATACTGAGCCTCGGTAAGCATTGTGTAACCCTCCTGAGCCTTCTTTGCATAGGTCTCAGCCTCAGCAAACTTCTCCATAGTAAGGTAAGCACGAGCCTTCAAACCATATACGAAGCTTACATCGGGCTTAGTCTTATCTGCACCACGGTCGTAGTCAGCCAAATACTCCTCAGCCTTGTTCAAATCGTCGATAATGAACTGCCACATAACCTCGTTTGTAGCACGAGGGTTGTTAGTAAGATCCAAAGTCTTCTCGGTTACGATAGGAACAGTAATAGCCTCGAGGTTTGAAGCATAAGTCTCCTGCGCAAACATACGAGCAAGGTCCATATAGAAGAACGCACGCATAGCGTATGCAATACCTGCACCAACCTTCTGTGACTCAGAGGGATTCTCGCCTGTAAGTGAGAGAACTCGGTTACAGTTGCTAATCCAACCATAGAAATAAGTCCAAGGGAACTGGCATACCAAGTACTCAGGACCGAGAGCAACTGATGAACCATACCAATAGCTCATCCAAGAACCGCCGCTGGCAGGAACAACATCCTGACCCATACCGGCCCACTGCCAAACAAATGTAGGATAACCACCAAGGTCATATGCGCGACTTGAACCAAACTCATATGTACCGCACATGGTGGCTGTAATGGCATTTACATAGTTGTCAAATGCACCCGGAGCAGCTGCAACCTGGTCCTGAGTTGCAATGTTGGTCTGCGGGTTAATCTCCTTGATACAGCCGGTAGCAAGAACCGCTGCACCAAGCAATACCGTAGTTATTTTCAATATATTTTTCATACTTTTTTGCATATTTAACATTTTCACATTTAACTAATTAGAATGTCAATTGCAGACCACCAGAGATTGTACGAGCAGGTGAATAACCCGTAATAGAAGTGTTACCCTCGAATGCGTAGCGTGGATCAAGACCCTGACGAGCTGACCAGAAGCAAAGGTTCTCACCAGCGACATAGATACGCATCTTAAGATGGTTCTTAAAGAGCTTCTCGGGGATTGTGTAACCTACAGCAAATGACTGGAAGTTCAAGTAACTTGCGTCGGTGAGGAAACGGTCTGATGATGCAGTCGAATAGTCATCACCATACTGCCAACGAGGCATGTCGCTCTTGGTGTTGTTGGGTGACCAAGCCTTCTTGTAATCCTTGTGGAAAGTAGTACCTGCACCTGCTGAAGTATCAACTGAGCCAATCAATGACTGGTAGTGCATATCGTATACCTGACCGCCAATCTGATAGTCGAATGTAGCCGATACATCGAAGTTACCTACGCGCAAGCTGGTAGAGAAACCACCAAACAAATCTGGCATCAAGCATCCGTGCTCATACTCGGTAGCATCGTTGAAGTCGTAAGTTGTGGTGTAGTGGTCAACCTGACGGCGGCCATTCTTGAGAAGATAATTACCATTCTCATCAGTCTTCCAGATAGTCTTGCGGAACATAGCCTGACCATACTCATCAACACCCTCGTAGTGAGCCAAATATACATTGTTCAACTCGCCACCTACCTTGTACCAGTAAGAGTTGTAACCGTTAGGTGTAGCCTCTGACCAACCACCCAAGTCGTTAGAAGTCTTAGCTGCGGGCAAAGAGAGAATCTTAGTCTTGTTGTGAGCGAAGTTAGCCGATACATTCCAAGTAACCATCTTGGTGCGGATAACATCTGCTGAGATGTTTACCTCGATACCAGAGTTGCGGATATCACCGATATTCTGGTACATACCACGAGTACCTGATGACTCAGGAATAGATACCCAGAAGAGCAAATCTGAAGTCTTCTTGCGATACCAATCAACATTACCGCTCAAACGACCACCCCAGAAGCTGAACTCAACACCCAAGTTAAGGTTAGTTGTAGTCTCCCAAGTAATCTCGGGGTTACCCTTGCGATGGAATGAAGATGACATAGAGGTATCATCGTTCTTAACCAACTGGAACAAATCAACATAAGCCCACTGGCCGATGTTATCGTTACCCTGCTGACCAATAGATGCCTTCACCTTCAAAATGTCAATCCAAGAAGCGTTATCCAAGAATGACTCCTTGTTGAGAAGCCATGCACCACCTACTGACCAGAAGTCACCCCAACGGTGATCCTTTGCAAAGTATGATGAAGCATCACGACGATAAGATGCTGATACATAATACTTAGTGTCATAGTTGTACTGTGCGCTAAGCATCCAACCCTCAACATTGTAACCTGAAGTGTAAGAAGATGAATCTATCTTCTTTGCAGTTGCGTCAATCTCAGGCATATCAGGCGAGAACAAGCCCTGAGCCTTAGCCGCCAAGTAAGTAACGCGTGTGCGATAGTACTCGTGACCTGCCATAACATTGATGTCGTGCTTGCCATAAGTCTTAGCAAATGTCAATGTCTGGATGTTGTTGGTACGGAAAGAGTGCTGATTTGACTTTGTGATAGCACCACCTGTCGCAGCCGAGTTACCATAGAACATATTTGCCATATATGATGCCTCTGAGAAGCCCCAGTTAATCATAGATGTTGCGTTGAACTTCAACCATGAGGTGATATCGACATCAACAGTGAATGTACCATTCAACTGGTTGCCACCACTTACGGTCTTATCGTACTCATTCAAGCCCAAGGGGTTACCTGTTGAGAGGTAAGGACGAACCAAACCGGGATAGCTTGACTCACCTGCACTATAATCGTAAACCTTCTTGCCCTGAGCGTCACGAACGATGTATGGATTACCATTCTCGTCGAGCTGACGGATATATACAGGATAGATAGGCGCAATCATAGATGTAAACGCAAAAGTAGAAGTAGAGTTTCCTGAAGCGCTCTGTGTTGTCTGTTGGTGTGACTTTGAGCTAACAAAACCAACATTAGCACCCAACTTCAACCACTTGTTAGCAGCATAATCTGCCTTCAAACGAGCTGTAACACGCTCATAGTCTGAGTGGTTGATAATACCCTCATCACGCAAATAACCGGCACTCATGTAGTAGTTTGTGCGGTTGGTAGTACCATTTACGCTAACATTATACTCCTGACGAAGGCTGTTACGATAGGTCTCGTCAATCCAGTTATCGGGAGTAAGCCAATATTGTACACCATCGCCCTCAATAACGCGACCAAGTGTAGCGTTGGGGTTCAAACGACCATCCTTACCGATAAGCTGCTCCTGTGGGTCATAGGTGAACACATTATACTTAACATCTGACAACATCTGCTCGTTTGCCTTAAGGTGAGCAGTGTCAGCATCCATACCCTGACCATAGAAGTTACGGTTGTAGAGCTGTGCATAATAAGCCTCGTAGTACTCACCCGGATCAGTGATGATATCATACTCCTGAATAGCACGAGAGTTCACACCCCACTTCATATCAACATTGATAACCGCCTTCTTTGAAGTAGCACGCTTAGTGGTAACGATGATAACACCGGCAGCACCACGAGCACCATACAATGCAGCTGAAGCCGCATCCTTCAATACGGTAACAGACTCAATATCAGACTGTGCAATGTTTGAAAGGCTGGCTGTGTAGGGCGAACCATCCACAATTACCAACGGCTCAATACCTGCGTACATTGAGCTCAAACCACGCACATTGATAGAACCTGTTGTACCAGGCTGACCTGAGCTACCACGCATCTGAAGACCGGCAACAGAACCTACCAATGCGTTCATTACATTGGTTGTCTGACGCTTCTCCAAATCCTCCGAACGAACAACGGCCACAGAACCTGTGAACGCCTCCTTCTTTGTGGTACCGAAGGCCACAACAATCACATCATCGATTTTCTGTGAAGACTCCTCCAAAACAATCTGGAGATTTGTCTTTCCAGCCAGCTCGATACGCTGGGGATTGTAGCCGATAAACGATACATTCAATACCGCATCTGCAGTAGCTGAAATCGTAAAACGACCATCCAGTCCGGTGGTTGTACCTATGCTAGTGCCATCAATAAGCACTGTTGCTCCGATGACGGGATCACCAGCGGCATCTTTCACCGTACCTGTCACTTGCTGATTCTGTGCAAGAGCTGAGAAGCTCAATGCCAGAACAGCTACGATAGAAAGTACAATTTTCCTAACCATAAGCATTTAATTTTTTTGTACAGTTAATACTTGTGTATTTGCCTTTTTTAATAAAAAATGTTACTATCGCCAGACGGCACTCCAG
>JAFXIS010000037.1 GCA_017532885.1 Alistipes sp.
AGCCTTCTCGTCGCCACGGGCCCTCACGACCCATCGCTTCTCTATAGGCATAACTTACATTTTTATTATTTATATATTTTAACATTTAATTTTTCACTTAATTGTTTTACAAGTTGTTGTTTCACCTGCTCGATATCCACCTCGTGGTCCAACTCCTTCTCGAGGCTCGTAACACCCCTATCTACAAAACCGCAGGGGTTGATATGCTGGAAATAACGCATATCGGTTGCCACATTAAGCGCAAAGCCGTGCATCGTAACATAACGCGACGAGCGAACTCCTATAGCGCAAATCTTCCTCGCGCGCGTCGTCGAAGGCTCCAACCACACTCCCGAAGCACCGGCAATACGTCCTGCCTCGATGCCCCACTCGCGGCATACTCCTATTACGGACTCCTCCAAAAGGTCGATATATTCTCTAAGACCTATACCCACCTTATCCAAATCAAGGATAGGATAGCCGACAATCTGGCCGGGACCGTGATAGGTCACATCGCCACCTCGGTCAATGTGAAAGAACTCGGCACCGATGGAGCGCAAATACTCTTCGCTAACCAGCATATTGGACTCCTTGCCACTTTTGCCCAGCGTATAGACAGGATTATGCTCGACAAGGAGCATCCAACCCGCCATATTCGCGGCAACAGCCTGCTCAGGGGCAACATCTGACCGCTTGGCAGAAATCAAACGCTCAAACAGCGAGCGTTGCAATGCCCAGCACTCGGAATAGCCCATACGGCCCAAATCTCTGTACTCTACCTCCATCATACGCTTTACGCTCTGCGCAAAGCCCATCGGCTACACATTAACGTGCGGCCTTAGCCTTGACGCTTTCCAAAGCGGCATCAGCCAAATATGACGAGCGCACCAAAGGCGCACTTGCACAATAACTGAAGCCCATATCCAGCGCTTGGAGTCGGTACCATTCAAATTTCTCAGGAGTGATATACGCCGCAACGGGATAGTGCTCCAAAGAGGGTCGAAGATACTGACCAAGCGTCACAATCTCGGTACCCACATCGCGCAGGTCACCAAGAGTTTGCATTACTTCATCATCGCTCTCGCCAAGTCCGACCATCAGTCCACTCTTCGAGACAATGCCCGTTTTGGAGATTATCTCCAACGTACGCATACTCGTCCGATACTTCGCACGAGAGCGCACCAACGGGGTAAGTCGCTCGACGGTTTCGATGTTATGCCCAATAATATCGGGCGCGGATGCGGCCACAATCTCTATCAAATCGGCCCTTGCATCCAAATCGGGAATAAGGAGCTCAATTGTTGCGTCGGGATTCTCTTTACGGATGGCCTCCACTACCGCAGCCCAATGGTGGGCTCCACCGTCAGGAAGGTCATCGCGTGTGACAGAAGTCACGACAACGTGTCGAAGTCCCATAAGCCGAACACTCTCGGCCACCTTTTGTGGCTCGGAAGCATCGGGTGCAAGGGGTATGCCTGTTTTGGTAGCGCAGAATCGACATCCGCGTGTACATATATCGCCCAAAATCATAAATGTAGCCGTCCTACGACGCCAACACTCCGCCTTATTGGGGCAGAGGCCACTACTACAAATGGTGTGCAAGGAGTGCTCCTTGACTATACGCTCGACTTCAGCCGAGGCCTCGTCGCTCTGCAAACGTATTTTCAACCATTCGGGCTTTTTCAGCACATTTACCTTGTCATAAAACTTCGGCATTTTAAGTTCATTATTTTCCAATTGATGCAAAGATAGAAAAAAAAACAAAAATTATATCATAATTATGATAAAATAACTCTTTCGAGGTAAAAAAAATCGTATCTTTGTACTACAAGCAAAAAAGTTTATCAATCTACAAATTAAATACTATGATAAAAGAGGCCCTAAAGTTCTACAATGACTTCCCTAAAAAGGGAATTATTTTCGTTGATATCATCCCTCTGCTGCAAGACAAGAAAGTATTTGCAGAGTTAATGAGCGAGATAGGTAATCGCGTCACCGCACCCAACGTCATAGCCCCCGAAGCCAGAGGTTTTTTATTTACCGCACCGCTGATGATAAGCAAAAACGAGGTGGAGAATATTATCCCCATCCGCAAAAGCGGCAAACTACCCTACAACGAGGGTGATTTGTGTGACGTAGAGGTTATGAAGGAGTATGGAGCCGACCACCTCTACTATCGTCTTAGCGATATCGCAGCAAGCCGAGTGGGTGAGGATGGCAAAATCCACCTCACAATAATCGACGACGTATTGGCCACAGGAGGTACTGCCGAGGGTATTGCCAAATCGATTTTAAGCCACAAGGTGATTAAAGATGGCATTGAGCGCGAGGTTGTGATTGACGAATTCGTATTCCTCGTTGAGTTAGACGATTTGAATGGCGCAGCATTGCTCGAAAAGATTGCACCCGTAAAGACGATTGTACACTTACAGGGATTGTAATACAAATCCTATGCACCATAAAACAAAGGCTGTCGCAACCTCTTTGGTTAGACCCTCTGTAGAATGTGGACAGTGAAGTATTCTACAAAACTTATTGATTGACAAAGTGTTAAGTTGTTTAGATTGAGGACTGATTGTCCGTACAAAAGTCGTCTAAACATTTATTTTACGAAGATTCTACTCTTCTCATGTAGTCTTCTATGTAGTCTAAATTAAGACCAATTAGTGCTACCAAGTAAAATAAAGTAACAACTTAACACTTTGTCTTTTTATGTACACTATTA
>JAFXIS010000038.1 GCA_017532885.1 Alistipes sp.
CCCTGCTCCAAACCTGTAACGATGTAGAATGCCAAAACGGGCAATACGGCACCGTTCATGGTCATAGATACTGACATCTTGTCCAATGGAATACCGTTGAACAATACCTTCATATCCTCAACTGAGCAGATTGATACACCTGCCTTACCAACATCACCTACTACGCGTGGGTGGTCAGCATCGTAACCACGGTGTGTAGCCAAGTCGAATGCTACTGACAAACCCTTCTGACCTGCAGCCAAGTTACGACGGTAGAATGCGTTTGACTCCTCGGCAGTAGAGAAACCTGCATACTGGCGAATGGTCCAAGGACGCATAACATACATCGTAGAGTAAGGACCGCGAAGGAAGGGAGCGATACCTGCGGCATAGTTCAAATGCTCGAGGTTCTCCAAATCTTTTGCCGTGTAGTCCGTCTTAACGGGTATCTGCTCGGCTGTAATCCAAGGCT
Organism: Alistipes sp.; assembly: GCA_017532885.1. The sequence continues at coordinate 452 of JAFXIS010000038.1, forward strand.
GCTTTGCCTCGGCATCTGCGGCGCAGCACTGTGACTTGCCGCCTTCGTATGATAAATTTTCAAATTTTGCTCTCATAATAGCTCTGCTTTTTAGATACCCAACTCCTTAAGATAGAACTTCAGGGTCTCGAGTACATTGCTCTTAACATTGATAAAGTTTGTGATGCCCTGCGCCTCCAACTCTGCGGCACATGCGGGTGCGCCTGCTACAACCAAGATAGCCTTACCACCCAACATCTCCTTAATCTTAGGTGCTACCTCTGCGTAGTCATCATCCGAGGCGCAAACTACTACGATGTCGGCCTTTGACTCCAATGCGGCAGCAACACCCTCCTCCAAAGACTTGAAGAATGTGTTATCCTGTACGCGGATACCTGCGCAAGCGAAGAAGTTACATGAGAACTGTGCGCGAGCGCGAGCCATACCCAAGTTACCGCATGTAAGCATGAATGCCTTAGGCTCCTTGCCGCTGCGGTCTACCTCAAGACGCATCTGCTCGAATGCCATAGCACCACGGTAGGGCTTCAACACATTACCCTCGGCCACTGAACGAGTTACAACCTCGGCTGATACGGCAGCGTCGGCAACCTCTGTAAAGTTAGGATACTGGTTTGCGCCGAGCAAAATCTGACGGCGTGTAGCGATGTTCTTGTCCTTCGCAGCAGCCGAAGCATTAACCTTCTCGACGATGTAGCCTGCCTTGAATGCCTCAACATAGCCACCCTTATCCTCAACCTCGAGGAAGAGCTTCCATGCCTGCTCGGCGATGCACTTCGTAAGGTTCTCGATGTAGTATGAACCACCTGCGGGGTCTACAACCTGGTCGAAGTGTGACTCATGCTTGAGCAAAAGCTCCACATTGCGTGCGATACGCTTTGAGAACTCTGTGGGCTGCTCGAACGAATAGTCGAAAGGCATAACCTCCAAAGAGTGTACGCCTGCCAAAGTGGCCGACATAGCCTCGGTAGTACCACGCAACATATTTACATAGGGGTCGTATACGGTCTGATTCCAAGTAGAGGTAACAGCGTGTGCAAACATCTTGCAAGCGCACTCCTTCTCGGGGTTGTAACCCTTCACGATGTTAGCCCACAACATGCGAGCTGCACGGAACTTGGCAATCTCCATAAAGTAGTTAGAGGTAACGGCAAATGTGAAGCGAATCTTGCGAGCCGCCAAATCCACCGATACGCCAGCCTCGGTAAGCATTACAAGATAGTCGTGAGCCGCAGCCAAGGTGAATGCCAACTCCTCAACGATGGTAGAACCTGCGTTAGAGAATGTAGAACCTGTGACATTTACGATGCGGATGTGCTTGTACTCGGCAGTGCGATTGATAAGCTCGGCAATCTTTGCAAAGCACTTCTCGCCTGTTGCATCCTTGCAGCAGAAGTGACCCTTCGTTGAGAGGTTCTTCACGATGGGGTCGATGCAGAAGTTGATTTTAACATCATCTTTTGCAATGCCCTCAGCCTCAACCTTTGCCAAAACCACCTCTGCGATGTGAGAAATCTTCTTACCGCAGAATGTAAGTTCAACGGCAGGGATTGAGATGCCTGCCAAAAGTGTGTCGATGAATGCTGCATCAACCTCCTCAGCATTTTCGCAGAAGCAGAAACCGAGTGAGTTTACACCAGAGTTAAGGAGCTTCAAAGCCTCCTCGTTGGCAGCCTTGGGGCAACCTACGCTTACTGTCTGGTGGATAGCCCAGTCGTTCGAGTTGTGAGTACCGCGAACATAGGGGAACTCACCTGCCTCTGAACCCAAAAATTCTACGCCTTCGAGATTCTCTGCGCGATAGTAGGAGCGCAAGTTAAATCCCTCGGCTGTCTTCCATACGAGTTTGCGCTCGTAGTCTGCACCTTTAAGGTCTGTTGTGATAACCTCCTCCCACTGCTCGGTACTTACCGCGGGGAACTCGGCAAACAACTTTGCTTTTTCGGTATTAGCCATAATTTTTTAGATTTTAGTGTATGTTTTATGTGTGTTTTTAGTTAGTTTTTTGCTGTTGGCTTCGGGGCGAAATGGCACCCCGTAGTTAATTCATGCAAAGTTATAATTTTTTTTAGATTAAACCGCCTTTATTGTTAAGAATTTATCAATGAATTTAAGGTTTTTTGTATTATGCTATATTTGTTGCAGTCGCCACAAGCAAATAGGTGGTTACAAAAGTTGCGAGGGAAGGCTGTAACTGATTTTTGGTAAATTTAGTGAAATTAGAGAATTTTGCGCTGCTGCAAAAAAAAATAGCGCGCATCCCTAAACTCCCTAAACTCTCTATTCTCTACTGTCGTCGCATTTAATAGAAAAATAATACAAAATAGTTCTAAATAGCTCTAAATATGCGATGCGAGCAAAATTCTGCTTGTTGATGGAAGGTTGCAATAATTTGAGCCTATTTGAAGAAAATTTGCGGTCGAATAGCCGAAAATAACAAATTTTTTTAGCCTATATACGGAAAATTATGTCAAAAATCGTTACTTTTATGAAAAAATAGTATTTTTGCGTCTGTATATAATTTTGTGCAAAAACGGAAATTTCAATTCTTGAAAAATATAATACTGACCTATGTTGCGTTTTAAGATGGTAGAGGCGGCTTTGAATCACAAAGCTGTGGAGGTGAAAGCCCCGAGTACAAGACCTTCGGATTACTTTGGCGAGAAGGTGTTTGGGCGTGCGTCGATGCGTAAGTATCTCGATAAGCACACCTATGAGGCGTTGGTTGATACGATGGATAATGGCACGCCGTTGTCGTTAGAGCTGGCAGACAGTGTGGCAGCAGGTATGCGTCAGTGGGCATTGGATAATGGTGCTGACCACTACACCCATTGGTTTCAGCCACTTACGGGCGGTACAGCCGAGAAACACGACTCCTTCTCGGATCCCGACGGTAAGGGCTTGGTTATAGAGTCGTTCTCGGGTAAGGTGCTGGCGCAACAGGAGCCCGATGCCTCGTCATTCCCCAATGGAGGTATTCGTAATACCTTTGAGGCACGAGGTTACTCGGCGTGGGACCCCACATCGCCTGCCTTTATTGTCGATACGACGCTCTGTATTCCTACGGTCTTTATCGCCTATACGGGTGAGGCGTTGGATTATAAAGTGCCCTTGTTGCGCTCGATTGCGGCTGTGGATAAGGCTGCAACCGAGGTGTGCCACTACTTCGACAAGAATGTCAGCTGTGTACATACCTATTTGGGTTGGGAACAGGAGTTCTTCCTGCTCGACGAGAGTCTTTGGGCGGCACGCCCCGACTTAGTGATGACGGGTCGCACATTGCTCGGCCATGAGTCGGCGAAGAATCAGCAGTTGGAGGATCACTATTTTGGTGCGATTCCACAGCGTGTGATGAACTTTATGAGGGAGTTGGAGTATGAGAGCCTGAAACTCGGAATACCCCTCAAAACTCGCCATAATGAGGTGGCTCCCAATCAGTTTGAGGTAGCTCCTGTCTACGAGGAGGCAAACCTTGCAAATGACCACAATCAGCTCCTGATGACCATTATGGATAAGATTGCCCGTCGCCACAATTTCCGCGTATTGCTGCACGAAAAGCCCTTCAAGGGCATAAATGGCTCGGGAAAACATAATAATTGGTCGCTCGGAACAGATACGGGCGTGAATCTCTTCAGCCCCGGAAAGAGCGCATCGGAGAATTTGCAGTTTATAACCTTCCTGGTGAATGTTATGGCCGCGGTGTATAAGCATAACGGTCTGCTGAAGGCGTCGATTATGAGTGCTACGAATGCCCATCGTCTGGGTGCTAACGAGGCTCCACCTGCTATTATCTCCACCTTCCTCGGCTCGCAACTCTCGTCTGTACTGGAGAAATTGGAGCGTAGCAAGAGTGACGATGCTATACGCTTCGATGCCAAGAGTGTGCTGAAGATGAGTGGTGTGGCGCAGATACCCTCGATTTTGCTTGATAATACCGACCGCAACCGTACCTCGCCCTTTGCCTTTACGGGTAATCGCTTCGAGTTCCGAGCCGTGGGTTCGTCGGACAACTGCGCCGAGGCTATCATAACGATAAATTCGGTTGTTGCAGAGCAACTTGCCGAGTTTAAGCGTGATGTGGATGCTGTCATTGCCAAGGGTGTGAAAAAGGAGCGTGCTATATATGAAACGCTCAAGAAGTTGATAAAATATTGCCGCGCAATTCACTTCGATGGCAATGGCTACTCGGAGGAGTGGAAAGCGGAGGCTCTGCGTCGTGGCTTGGACTGCGAAACGGCAGCTCCTCGCATGTTCGATCGCTTCTTGGATAAGGCGAGTGAGCGCATGTTCGCCTCGGTGGGCGTATATAATAAGGTGGAACTTGAGGCTCGTACCGAGGTTAAGTGGGAAACCTACACGAAGAAGATTCAGATTGAGGCTCGCGTGTTGGGTGATATTACGATGAGTAATATCCTGCCCGTGGCATCGAAATATGAGGCTGTGTTGTTGGATAAGGCATTTAAGCTCAAGGAATTGGGCTTGGACTTTAGTGCCGATGTCGCTTTGTTGCGTGATATTCAGACACATGCGGCAACTTTGCAGAATTTGGTTGCCGATATGATTGAGGCGCGCAAGGTGGCAAATCGCATCGAGGATGAGCGCGAGAAGGCCATTGCATACCACGATACAGTGGCGGTCTACCTCGACCAGATACGCTCACATATCGACAGAATGGAGGAGGTTATCGACGACGAGTTGTGGCCCTTGCCCAAGTACCGCGAGTTACTGTTTATCAGGTAGGGCAGTGAATGAGGGGCGTTGCGACTAAGGCGAGAGTAAAGGGTAAATGAGTTTGCCATCTGCTCTCGCCTTAATCTTAATTTTGAATTCTTAATTTTGAATTTTGAATTTTGAATTTC
>JAFXIS010000039.1 GCA_017532885.1 Alistipes sp.
AAATTCATAATTCAAAACTCAAAATTCCAGAATATAGTATTTATAAAATTTAGTGACGACGCAATAGTATTTTTCTATTCCCCTTAACCTCACTAAATTCCCTAATCTCTCTAAATTCATTCGTTCAAATGTAGCACAACAGTTAAGATAAACCAAAAATCCCGAGCCTTGCATTAAGGCTCGGGATTATTCATATAACATGCAAAAATTTTATCTTCTCTTTGCCTTGGCCTGCTGACGCTGCAACTCCTCCTGCTGACGCATCAACTCCTCATAGCGAAGTTGGAACTTCGACTTCTTCTTATTCTTCTGCTTTGATGCTGAGCGATCCATGATGGCACGAATTTTCTTATCATCCACGAAACGACGCATCGAGAACATGATAATCATTGTGAGAATCTGCGACAATAGGTAGTAGTAGCACAGTCCTGATGCAAAATCGTTAAACCAGAAGAGCATCATTATCGGCATCAGATACACCATCATAAACTTCATTCCCGCCATACCGGGCTGATTAGATGCACCCTGCTGCTGATATGTGAAATATGAGAAGCCCATCATTGCAAAGCACATCAACAGACAGAACAAACTCACATGGTCACCATACCAAGGTATATTGAACGGCAAATTCAAGATACTATCGTAAGACGACAAGTCATCTACCCACAAGAATGACTGACCACGCAACTCGATGCTCGACGGGAAGAAGCGGAACAATGCCCACAACAGCGGCAACTGAATGAGCATTGGCAAGCAACCACCCATAGGATTAATTCCCGCCTTCTTATAGATATTCATCATCTCCTGCTGCTTCTTCATAGCATCCTCCTGACGAGGATACTTAGCATTCAAAGCATCCATTTCGGGCTTAATAACACGCATCTTGGCAGTCGAGAGGTAACTCTTATATGTAAGCGGCAAGATGAGCAACTTAACCAAAATAGTCAAGATAAGGATAATAAGGCCGAAGCTCGCAATATACTTATGCAAGAAGTCCATAACGGGAATGACAATATAGCGGTTAAACCAGCCTACAAGCCATCCTCCCAACGGGATAAGGCGCTCCATAGCAATCTTCTTGTCATCCTTGCCTCGCACCTTCGACAGCACGGCGTACTTATTAGGACCACAATAAATCGAGAAGGCGTAATCCGTAACCTTAGGGTTATACGCCACACCTACGCGCGCCGTATAGGTCTTAATAAAGCCTGAACCGGCAGGAGCTGTTACAAAGCCCATGTCGGCATAAGTGAAGTTGTTATGCGCAATAAACACCTCCGAGAAGAACTGCTGTTTGAAGGCAATCCAATTAACCTCACTCTGCACATCCTTCGACTTATTCTCCTCGCTCATACCCAAATCCTCAACATCGTTCTCATCGGGGAAACGATATGACAGAGTGGTATAAGTGTTCTCGTTCTTGAATCCGCGCTCGTTCTGGTATGTCTTGGTAACCCACTCCATACCCAAAGTCGATTGCGATGCCATAATGGGCGAGAGGTTCTCCAACTTAACATTAAAGTCGAGCATATAATCTCGCGCAGGGCTCTTCTCGTCATACAACACATACTCATAGTGAAGATAGGCACCTGCCGAAACCTCAAGGCTCATAACCAAACGCTGGAAGCCCTCACCGCGCTCAACGCCATTCGATGTAAAGACATACTCCGCAGTATTTACCGGCACATTCTTCAGGTCCTTCTTTACATAGAACTCCATATCGAACATTGCCGACTCGGGCTCATACAGAACAACCTTCTCGTTGCGCTCTCCCTTCGGAGCATACTTCGTATACTCCTCAAGCGTAACCTTCGACATCATACCTCCACGCGTAGTAAAGTCTACCGTGAGGTAATCGTTGCTCATCGTAAACTCCTTGACCTCTGCCTGGCGCGCGGCGACCAAACTCTCACCAAACAACTCGGTCTGGCGCTGCAACTCCATCTGCACCAACTCCGCCTCCGACATTGAGGCTTTCTGCTCTGCTTCGGCAGCTGCGGCCTCAGCCTCAGCTGCCTCTATGGCCGCCTGCTCGGTCTGCGCCTGTTCTAAATATGCCTGATATTCTGCTTGTTGTTTAGAGCTATACATCACATAGCCAATAAAAATGGCCGCCATGAGCACAACTCCGATAATCGTTTTCTTATCCATTACTTATTGTTAAAATTTCTTACTCGCTTTTCTTATCTGCCTTCTTCTCCTGCTGATATTTCAATGCCGCATCGACAAAGGCTACAAACAAAGGTGCAGGAGTAGATACCGTACTCTTGTACTCCGGATTATACTGCACACATACATACCACGGATGGTTCTTCAACTCTATCACCTCGGCAAGGCCCGTTTCGGGATTTACACCCGTCACAAACATACCTGCAGCCTCATACTGTGCCTGATAAGCCGAGTTAAACTCATAGCGATGACGATGGCGCTCAACAATATTCTCCTTGCCATACGCCTCATAGGCCTTCGAGCCCTTGCTCAATGTGCAGGCATAACCGCCCAAACGCATCGAACCGCCCTTCTCCGAAACCTTCTTCTGCTCGTCCATCAAATCTATAACGGGATTCTTCGCCTTGGCATCCAAATCCTTCGAATGAGCATTCTTTATACCCAAAACATTGCGGGCAAACTCCACAACTGCGGCCTGCAAGCCCAAGCCCACGCCAAAGAGCGGAATATTATTCTCACGAGCAAACTGCGCAGCCATCATCTTTCCGTCAAATCCGCGAGTCCCTGCACCCGGAGCGATAAACACACCCGATACGCCACCAAGTTTCTCGGCGACACTTGCCGCCGTAACCTCCTCGGCAGCAACATAGGTAACCTTCACTTTGCAGTGATTCATTGCTCCGGCATGTATAAACGACTCGTTAATTGACTTATAAGCATCGGGCAACTCGGTATACTTTCCGACCAACGCAACCTCTACCTTATACTTCGGATTCTTTACCTTCTCAACAAACTCGCTCCAAGCCTTCAAATCGGGCTCTACGCTCTCCGCAATGCCCAACTTGCGCAAGATAACATCGTCCAAATGCTGGGCGTGCATACGCAACGGCACCTCATAAATCGTGGGGACATCAATCGACTCCACAACGGCATCGGGCGTAACATTACAGAACAATGCGACCTTGCGGCGCACATCCTCCGCCAAGCTATGCTCGGCACGCAACACCAAAACATCGGGCTGCACACCCTCCGACTGAAGTTCCTTTACGGAGTGCTGTGTAGGTTTTGTCTTCATCTCGCATGCAGCAGCCATATAAGGCACCCATGCCAAATGAATCAAAAGTGAGTTCTGATAACCGAGTTCATTGCGCAACTGACGAACCGACTCGATATAAGGCAATGACTCGATATCTCCTACCGTACCACCAATCTCCGAAATAATCACATCATACTTCTTGGTTGCGCCCAGCAACTGTATGCGGCGCTTAATCTCATCGGTGATATGGGGAATAACCTGCACGGTCTTTCCGAGATATTCTCCACGGCTCTCCTTCTCCAAAACCTCCTTATAGATTTTACCCGTAGTAACCGTATTATTCTTTGTTGTGGTGATAGATGTGAATCGCTCATAGTGGCCCAAATCCAAGTCACACTCCGTACCATCTTCAGTCACATAGCTCTCGCCATGCTCGTAAGGATTCAAACGACCCGGATCCGCATTGATATAGGGGTCAAACTTCTGTACCGTCACGGCATAGCCTCTTGCCTGAAGCAATCGTGCTACTGTTGCCGAGATAATACCCTTACCTAACGATGATGCCACACCTCCCGTAACGAAGATGTATTTTGGCTTATCCAATTTCATAGTTTCAAAATATTACTGTTAAAACTTTATCTCATTAACCTGTCGGCTTAGTCTTTCTCTAACCTATTCTGCGAGCGTCATCCTCTACTCGGCACTCTGGCTATCAATCAGGCGTACCTTCTCAATCGTATCCTGCAACTCGCGCTTAGCCTTGGCTATCTTCTCGCGAATATCGGCAATCATAGCCTCGGCATTCTTCGACTTCGAGAAGAATCCGATATTATTCTCCAACAGAGCGATATCCTGCTCCATCTGGCGCACTTTGTTATACAGACGCTCACGCTCCGAGCGCAAACGCTTGTCGCCACTGCCCTTCATGCTCTGCAAACGCTCCTTGAAGCGATTCATCGAACGGTCACGCTCCGAGCCGCGCAATGTTGCGAACATTACATCGACAGCCTCCTTATATTTCTTCTGCACGGCGTCCTTCTGCTTGATAGGCACATAACCAATCTCGCTCCAACGACGCTGGAACTCCTTAATCATATCGTAGCCACCAGTCTTGATATCGGCAGCCTGCATCTCCTCTATCAGAGCCAACTTACGCTCCAGATTTGCCGCATGCTCATTCTCTACACCTGCGAAGTGCTGCGCCTTGCGCTCGAAGAACTTGTCACATGCTGCACGGAAACGCTTCCACACTTGATCCGAATAGCGACGAGGAACGGTTCCGATACCCTTCCACTTTGCCTGCAAAGCTATGAGTTCGTCTGTTGCGTGCTTCCAATCCTCGCTCGCCTGCAATGCCTCGGCAGCCTCACAAATCTCCTGCTTGAGTTGGAGATTATGCTCCATCTCACTCTTCACACCGGCATAGAACTCGCGCTTAGCCTCAAAGAAGCGGTCGCATGCCGAGCGGAAACGCTCATAAATCAATGTGTTATCTTTCTTGGGGGCAAAACCAATTGTGTGCCATACCTTCTGAATCTCCAAAAGATTCTCGCTCACCTTGTTCCACTCCTTATGTGAAGTGTAAGGTTGCTCAATCAAAGCCTCGGTCTTCTCGCAAAGCTCGGTCTTGAGCTGCAGATTTTTCATCTGCTCCTGCTTGATAGACTCGAAGTGGTCCTGATGCTGCTTATTTATACGGCTTGAGGCAGCCTTGAAGCGCTCCCACAAAGCCTCCTTATACTCATTTGCCACAGGGCCTGTCTCGCGCCACTCGTCATGCAGTTTCTGCAACTTATGGAACGCATCCACAATCGAAGGCTCCATAACCAGCGCCTCGGCCTGCTCACACAACGCGACCTTCTGCTCATAGTTCTTCTTGAGGTCCAAATCGCGAAGCTCTTTATTTATCTTGATGAAATTGTAAAAATTCTCAACATGAAGGTTGTAAGTCTCCCACAAATCCTTCACCTTCGCCTGCGGTACAATGCCGGTATCCTTCCAGCGTTGCTGCAACTCGCGGAACTTGGCGAATGTATTATTCAAGGTTTCATCAGAGTTCACCAACTCCTTCAACTCCTCGATAATCTCCAACTTAACCTTCAAGTTCTCCTCCTTGTGCTTATCCAAATCGGCGATATACTCGTCGCGACGACGACGATACTCCTTGAACAAATCCTTCAGGCGCACCTCTACAGCATCAACCGCCGGTGAGAACTCCTCACCCTCGGCAGCTGTGGCCTCAAATGCCTTACGCGCAGCATCCACCTCGGCGCGATGCAGTTTATAGAACGCAATCTTAATCGCCTCAACGCTCTTACGCAAGGTGTGAATAGGCTCGCTCTCCAATTGCGAAGCAAACAACTCCACCAACTGCTCTTTGTTCAACGAATTCAAATCCTGCAGATTCACATCCTCTGCAGCCTGCTCCTCGGCAGTCTCATCATCGAGTGACAAACCCGCCTGCTGGGCATCCAACGCAGCATCCTCCTCAGCAAAGTCCACAACCTCGACAGGTTGAGCCTCCTCTGCTACATTAAGATTTTCTGTTTGAGATTCACTCTCTGCAACAGCCTCCACGGTTGCAGATTCTACGGAAGTTACATTTTGCACATCCTCGGCATTGCCGACTGACTCCACGGGAGTCGTAAGGTTAGAATTTTCAGTAGTCATCATTATTTGTTTTTACGGTTGCCGTATGCTAATGCATACAGATGTGCAAATATACGAAAATTATCGTGTAGTTATCTGCTTTTTTGCGGGGATTTTTACTATATTTGTAAAAAATTAACATCATAATCTCTTTTTGAGCTATGGGATACCGCATATTACTCATTGATGACGAGGTTGATATTCTGGAATTTGTAAAATACAACCTTGAGCGTGACGGCTACGAAGTATTCACTGCGCCCGACGGAGCTGCCGGAATAGAACGAGCTTTGGAGGTGAAACCGCACTTGATTCTGCTCGACATGATGATGCCTATCATGGACGGAATCGAAACCTGCCAAGCCATTCGCAAATCGCCCGAATTGAGCAATGTCATGGTGGTATTTCTCTCGGCTGTCGGCAGCGAAGATACGCAGTTGCAAGGCTACAACGCCGGGGCCGATGATTATATCAATAAACCCATCAGGATGAACATTTTACGCAGTCGCGTAAAGGCAATTCTAAAGCGTATTGTCCTTCCCGAAAATAGCAACAAACTCATCATCGACACGGAGCATTACAAGGTGTATCGCGGCGACGAAATTTTAGTCCTTCCGCGTAAGGAATTCAAGCTCTTGAGTCTGCTACACTCCCACCCCGGGAAGCTCTTTACACGCGATGAAATCTACCGCGAAGTTTGGGGCGACAAGGTTATCGTTGGTGACCGCACAATAGATGTTCACATCAGAAAATTACGCCAAAAAATCGGCGAAAATCATATTATCACAGTCAAGGGCATGGGATATAAATTCGAGGACGGGACACCCGACGGCGAAGAGTAGCACCCAATCCACAACATATTGCACACCAATATATTACACAATACACCAACACTCAAAGCAATGAAACAAATATTTTTTATTCTCTCGCTGATTTTAACCATTTCGACCGCTTCAGCGCAGGAGTTTTCGACATATTTTACCGACAGCACAATGCGTTTGGATTATAACCTTATCGGCAACGCCCGACAGCAAACGATTGCGCTGAATGAGATTGTCGAAATCGAAGGTTGGGCAGGTCGCAGAGTAAACCTCGACAAAGTGCCGGTTCGAGGCAATGGAGAGATTAAAGTCTCGGATTCGCAGAGCGGCGCAACCATCTACCGAAACTCATTTTCGACCCTCTTTCAGGAGTGGGTTATAACCGACGAAGCCGAACTGCTGACAAAGAGTTTCGAGGCTACAATGTTAATCCCCTACCCACATAAAAGTGTCGATATCGAGATTTCGTTATTCGACAACAAAGGAGTAATTACAGCCAATCTTCGACACACTGTAAACCCCGAAGATAAGCTTATTCGACGCACAAAACACACCAGCGCCACCACTCCGCAGCATCAATATCTGCTCCAAAGCGGCACCGACGAGGAGTGTATCGATGTAGTGATTCTCTCGGAGGGTTACACCTCTCAGGAGATGGATACATTCTTAAGCGATGCGCGCACCGCTTGTGACGAAATCTTAAGCTATGCGCCATTCAACACCCTAAAAGAGCGATTTAACTTTATCGCCGTCATGCTACCCTCGCAGGATAGCGGAGTAAGCGTTCCCCAAGATGGTGTATGGAAAAGCACTGCTCTCGGCTCAAATTTTATGACATTCTACTCGCCTCGCTACCTCACAACAAACAATGTTCACCAGATGCACGACCTGATTTCGGGCATTCCCTGCGAGCATATTATAATTCTCGCCAACACAACAACTTATGGTGGCGGAGGCATCTATAATTCATACACCCTCACAACAGCACACAACCCCATGTTTAAGCCAGTCGTTGTACATGAGTTCGGGCACTCTTTTGCCGGCTTGGGCGACGAATATTTCTACGAGCAAATCGACCACACCGAGGGCACTTACGACCTGAGCTACGAGCCATGGGAGCAGAACATCACATCGTTAGTCGATTTTAAGTCGAAGTGGGAGGATATGCTCCCCGCAGGATATACCGTTCCAACCGAGCCCACCGATGAGCGAAAGGCAAATTATACGGTCGGCGTATACGAAGGTGGCGGCTACATCACCAAAGGCATGTATCGTCCTGCCGTTATATGTCGCATGCGTGACAATGTGGCTACACAATTCTGCCCCGTTTGCCAACGCGCCATAGAGCGCATAATACGCTTTCATGTCGAACAGCAGAAGTAGGTTTTACACGACTTTACGGCCTCAAAAGGATAAAATGTCCGCAAAACAATCGTTTCGCGGACATTTTGTTACTATTTTTCGCATTTCAAGCATAAGTTTCAACTTTATTTTGTATCTTTGTTTGGTGCAAGCAAATTTCACATTTTCAAACCCGACATGCCCTCAAAAAGTATGTCCGGTTTGTTGTGGCATGCAAGTTGGCACAATACTTATAGATTAAGGAGAGAAAAACACCTAAGGACAAAAGTTAAAGCGACATAAACTTAAACTAAAAAATAAAAACAAACATTATGATTGTATTGGTTCTTAATTGCGGCTCATCGTCAATCAAGTATCAGGTAATTGACATCAACGAGAGCAGCAACGCATTGTTGGCTAAAGGTTTGGTAGACCGCATCGGACTTCCCGAGGGCAGCCTTACACACAAACCCGTAGGAAAAGCAAATTATGAGTGTGTAAAGAGTATCCCCAACCACACCGAGGGTATCAGCATGGTATTGGAGGCTTTGACCAACGCCGAGCATGGCGTTATCGCCGACCTATCGGAGGTTAAGGCCGTAGGTCACCGCGTAGCTCATGGTGGCGAGTTCTTCAACCAGAGCGTTGTGGTCGATGATGAGGCTAAGGCTAACATCCGCTCACTCTTCGAGATTGCACCTCTGCACAACCCTGCTAACCTTGAGGGTATTCTCTCTATCGACAAGGTTTTGCCGGGCGTTCCTCAGGTAGCGGTGTTCGACACATCATTCCACCAGACAATTCCCGCAATCAACTATCTCTACGCATTGCCCGAGGAGTATTACAAGAAATATCGCGTGCGTAAGTATGGTTTCCACGGTACCAGCCATAAGTATGTTGCCAAGGTGGGCGCCGAGTTGGTTGGCTTGGATATCAATGCTTCAAAAATCATCACTTGCCACATCGGTAACGGAGGCTCTGTAACCGCGATTTTGAATGGTAAGTCATTCGACACCTCTATGGGCTTCTCTCCGCTCGATGGACTCGTAATGGGTACTCGTTGCGGTCAGGTTGATGCCAGCGCAATCACCTTCATCGGTGAGCATGAGGGCATGAACTATGCCGAGCTCAATGCGATGATGAACAAGAAGTCGGGCGTATTGGGTATGACAGGTCTTTCGAGCGACATGCGTGATATCGACGATGCTTATGAGGCCGGTAACGAGAAGGCTATCGTAGCACGCGACATGTACTACAACCGCGTCAAGAAATTCGTTGGCGAGTATGCTGCCGAGATGGGAGGTGTAGACCTCGTAATCTTCACCGGCGGTGTTGGCGAAAACTCTTACGATTTGCGCGAATATGTATGCCGCAACATGGAGTTTATGGGCATTAAGGTTGATGACGCGATTAACAAGGTTACACGCGGCACAAATACCATCCTCTCAACCGCAGACTCAAAGGTGAAGGTAGCTGTAATTGCTACAAACGAGGAGTTGGTAATCGCTACCGACACTTACAATTTGACAAAGAATTTATAATTAAAGCTAAATAGAAATAAGATTATGATTACTCATTTGACAGAGATAGTTTCTGCCGCCGTAGCTCGCGGTAAGAAACGCCTTGCAGTAGCATATGGTCAGGATTCTCACACCCTTGAGGCTGTATATGATGCTTATAAGGAGGGTTTGGTTGAGCCTACTATATATGGTGACAAGGATATTATCGAGAAGGTTTGCGCCGAGTGCAATATCGACATCAACGCCTTCCGTATTATCGACGAGAAGGTTGATGTAAATTGCGTTCGTATGGCTGTAGCTTCAGTGGTTGCAGGCGATGCCGATGTTTTGATGAAGGGCTTGGTATCAACCGACAAATATATGCGTGGCATTTTGAACAAAGAGGCAGGCTTGGTACCTCCTAAGGGTATCTTGACCCATGTATCCATCATTGAGTTGCCCAGCTACCACAAGTTGCTCACAATTTCGGATGTTGCCATTATTCCTGCTCCCGACTTCAAGCAGAAGCAGCAGCAAATCAAGTTCTTGGCAGAGACTGCCAAATTGTTGGGCATTGACAATCCGAAGATTGCATGTATCTCAGCTTCGGAGCAGGTATTGCCTACTGTTCCTTCGAACCTCGAGAGCGCTATCTTAGCAAAGATGGGCGACCGCGGACAGTTGGGTAATGTTACCATAGACGGACCTCTTTCATTGGATGTAGCTCTCTATAAAGAGGTTGCCGAGCATAAGAAGGTTAAGGGTTCATCAGTTGCCGGAGATGCAGATTGCTTGCTCTTCCCCAATATCGAGTCAGGAAATGTATTCTTCAAGGCTGCGACACATATCGGCGGTGGCGAGTTGGCTGCTATCGTTAAGGGTGCTAAGGTTCCATGCGTTCTCACCTCACGCGGTGACTCTGCATTGAGCAAGAAGTACTCTATCGCATTGGCTTGCTTGGCGGCACGCTAAAAATTAGCTACACACTAAAAAATAGTTTGAAAAACCATTTATCAACCACAATATGGGAATTAACCTTACGCTAACGACAAAACCGGGCAAGGAGGAGAATGCTTTGACATTCGACACAAGCCTTGTACATCGCTTTACAATATTGGCGATAAACACAGGCTCAACCTCCACTAAAATAGCTGTCTATCATGACGATACACCGGCTATGGAGATTTCGTTATCACACTCTACCGAGGAGTTGGCTCAATTTGAGTCGATACCGGCACAAGCCGAGTGGCGCAAGGAGGTTATCCTGAAGGCTTTGGAGGAGAACAACATCGCAATCGACACTCTTTCGGCAGTCATAGGTCGTGGAGGATTGCTGCGCCCAATCGAAAGTGGCGTATATATCGTTACCGATGCGATGGTTGAGGAGTTGCGTACAACATCTCAGCAGCACGCCTCAAATCTTAGCGCCCCCATTGCAGCCCAAATTGCTGCAATGGGCGGTGTTATGGCATATATTGCCGACCCCGTTGTTGTAGATGAGTTGATGGATGTAGCGCGCCTTAGCGGCATAAAGCAGATTCCGCGTTGTTCAATCTTCCACGCCCTGAACCAAAAGGCTACAGCACGACTCTATGCCGAGCAGATTGGCACCCCCTACGAGGAGTTAAACCTTGTGGTTGCACATTTGGGTGGAGGTATTTCGGTTGCGGCTCATCGCAAAGGTCTTGTTATCGACTGCAATAATGCACTCGACGGCGAGGGTCCAATTGCACCGGAGCGCGCCGGAACAATTCCTGCCGGAGCTTTGATAGACCTCTGCTATTCGGGGCAATACTCAAAGAAGGAGGCGCGTGCGCTATTGGTTGGCAAGGGTGGACTTGTAGCACTTACGGGCAGCAACTCGGTAAAGGATATTATGCAACGCGCCGAAGCGGGTGACGCAGAGGCAAAATCGGCTATTGATGCCATGATATATACCGTGGCAAAGCAGATTGGCCAGATGGCCGTAAGCCTGCATGGCGAGGTCGATGCCATACTCCTTACGGGAGGTATTGCACACAGCAAGGTCATCACCGAGGCTATCAGCGACTATTGCCGTTTCTTGGCCCCCATCGAGGTATATCCGGGCGAGAACGAGTTGCAAGCCTTGGCTATGAATGCCCTTAGAGTATTACGCGGCGAGATGACCGCTAAAAACTATTAATGATGAAGAAGTTTCTTATTCTCAACGGCCCCAACCTCAATTTGCAGGGCAAACGCGATGTAAACATATATGGTTCAACCACTTTCGAGGAGTATATCGCCACTCTCGCCGAGCGTTATATCGGCCGCGTAGAGTTCGACTATTTCCAGTCGAATATCGAGGGCGAACTGATTAACGCCATACATCAAAGTGTCGGTCGTTACGATGGTATTGTGCTCAATGCCGGAGGTTATACCCACACCTCGGTTGCTTTGCGCGACGCCATTTCGGCCGTTGCGACACCCGTTGTCGAGGTACATATATCATCGATATTGGCGCGCGAGGAGTTCCGCCATATCTCGATGATAGCCCCCGTAGCCAAAGGCTCGATTATGGGCTTCGGCCTGGACTCATATCGTTTGGGCGTCGAGGCTTTGTTGGGATAGGGAGAATTATGCAATAAAAAAACAGCCAAGTACCGCGGTACTTGGCTGTTTTTTTATCTCACCGACTATCTATTCCATCAAGCGGTGTTCTGCCTCCAGAGCCTCGGCATAATCGAACTTGTGACGCTCAAATTTTGCCACAATCTGATTCAAGCATAAGTTACCAATACTACCCTCATGAGTATGATTCAGTTCACGCCCGTCATGCTCGTAGGTGCCATTCTGCACGCGCATACCAACCTCGCGATAGGCATCACGGAACGGCACACCCTGCGCTACGGCATCATTCACATCCTCGACCGTAAAGAGGTATTTATACTTCTCATCCGCGAGAATATCGCGATTAATCCACATCTGCGAAATACCTGCCTCAGCCATACGCAAAACATCGGCAATCTCCTTAAATGCCGGCACATAAATCTCTTTTGTGAGCTGCATATCGCGGAAATATCCCGACGGCAGGTTGGTCATAATGAGCGTCACCTCCATAGGCTGCGCCTGCATGCGGTTACACTTGGCACGAATCAACTCAAAAATATCGGGATTCTTCTTGTGAGGCATGATACTTGAGCCCGTAGTAAAGGCGTCGGGCAGCTTCACAAAACCGAAGTTCGCACACGAATAGAGGCATACATCTTGCGCCAAGCGACCTACGGTAGCAGCTACGGCAGCAATTGCAGTCAAGACAGTACGCTCGGTCTTTCCACGCTGCATCTGGGCATACATCGAGTTATATGCCAAATCCTCGAAGCCGAGCAGACGGGTTGTCATCGTGCGATTCAGCGGCACCGACGAGCCATAGCCTGCACCCGAGCCTAAAGGATTTGTATTCACCAAATCGTAGGCTACGCGAAGCATCAACAAATCATCTGCTAAAGCCTCGGCATAGGCACTGAGCCACATACCAAACGACGAAGGCATAGCCACCTGCTGATGAGTGTAGCCCGGCATCAGCACATCCTTATACTCCTCGGCTTTTGCCATCAAAGCCTTAAACAACGCCTCCACGCCCTCTTGCAGGGCAATAAGTGCGCTACGCGAAAAGAGTTTCAAATCGACCATTACCTGGTCGTTACGCGAACGGCCTGTATGGATACGCTTTCCGGCATCGCCACATCGCTCGGTGAGCATAAACTCCACCTGCGAATGAACATCTTCGACACCCTCCTCGATTGCGAACTCGCCACGCTGCACCTCGGCATATATCTCTTTCAGTCCCTTCGAAAGTGCCTCGGCATCTTCGGTCGAAAGCAGGCCTATCGAATGCAACATCTTCATATGGGCCATATTACCAAGTACATCCGCCTCGGCAAGATATAAATCCAACTCGCGGTCGCGCCCTACGGTAAACTCCTCTACAAACGCATCGGTCGCAAAACCTTTATCCCAAAGTTTCATATCGTGTAAAAATTTTTATTTCAATTTCGGAATTATATAGCTTAATGTTGTTAAGCGTCATTCTGAGCATTTGTTTTTAGACTCTCGCGGTCGCATTCGCTCCCTCAGAGTGACGGAAAAACAAATGCGTGAGAATCTCAATTCATTTTTGAGGTACAACATTAAACTATAAATTATGTTTCAATTTCAGTCCATCGAGCAATGCCCGATAGAGCGCCATCGCCTCCTCAACCTCCGACAGCAATATATATTCGTCAGCCGTATGCGAGCGGGCACTATCGCCCGGGCCGATTTTCAGCGTAGGAAATGGCATAACCGCCTGATTTGAAAGCGTAGGCGAGCCAAAAGGCACTCTGCCCATAGCCATAAGTCGCTTGACCGCAGGATGCTCAACCGACAAAGCCGAAGAGTTCAAATGAGTAGAGCGAGGCTTCACATCGCACTCCACATGGCGCGCAATCTCCTCCACGACCTCTTGATTCGTATAACACTCATTTACCCTGACATCGACCACAAACCTACACTCCGCAGGCACTACATTATGCTGTGTACCCGCTTCGATAACAGTAACCGACATCTTCACATCGCCAAGCAGGGGCGATACTCGCTCGAAATGGTAATTCCTAAACCATTCGATATCACGCAGAGCCTTATATATGGCATTCTCGCCCTCCTCGCGTGCTGCATGTCCCGATTTTCCGCGTGCCACACAATCCAACACCAAAAGACCGCGCTCAGCCACAGCCGGTTGCAGAGATGTAGGCTCTCCAACGATAGCAAAATCAATCTCTCCCAACGCGGGCAAAACAGCTCGCACGCCATTCACGCCCGTAACCTCTTCCTCTGCCGAGGCAAGGAAAATAAGGTTATAGGGCTGCTCGGTAGTAGCCAAACGAACAAATGTGGCCAACAACGCCACCACACTGCCGCCATCGTCATTGCTGCCCAAGCCGTACAAGCGACCATTCTCAACCACAGCCTCAAACGGATTACGCACCCACGCCGAATTGGGTTTTACGGTATCGATATGAGCATCGAGCAGAATTGTCGGTTTTGCCGTATCGTGCGCCCATGCCTCTGCCCAGACATTATTACCCTTACGCTGAGGTTCAAAGCCCAATGCACGCAACTCTGCCTCGATGATATCAGCAACCCTGCCCTCCTCGCGCGACGGCGAAGGGGTGGTAATCATCTGCTTTAATAGCGATATAGCTCTCTCTGTCTGCATAGTTACTCCTTAACGACAACTGTTCCACCCGAAAGATTTTCAGGGGAAGTGATACGCACAGCACCAACACCTGCGTCAATAGTTTTATAGGCGTTATCAATCTTGGGAATCATTCCCGAATGTATTTTATTTTCAGCCTTTAGCTCAGCGTAAAGCGTAGGTGTAATCTTCTTAATAAGCGACTGCGGGTCATCTACATCCATCAGTACGCCCGCCTTATCGAGCGTAAAGACCAACTCCACATCGGCAAAGTCCGACAAGCCGACAGCCACAGCCGAGGCGACACTATCGGCATTTGTGTTGAGTAGCTC
This sequence comes from Alistipes sp., assembly GCA_017532885.1. The sequence continues at coordinate 15,039 of JAFXIS010000039.1, forward strand.
GCCCTCCTTTGAGAAGGTTATGGGCGACACTACGGGCGTAATGTCTTTTTCGATGAGCATCGCCAGCACCTCGCCATTGGCTTTATCGACATCGCCCACAAAACCCCAATCGATATCCTTCACCTCGCGACGCTTCGACTCCACAATCGCCATATCGCAACCCGACAGTCCGCACGCATTTACACCACGCGCCTGCAAAGCCACAACAACCCGCTTATTTGCCAAGCCGGCATAAGCCATAACGGCAATATCGAGTGTAGCTTTGTCGGTTATGCGGCGCCCCTCGTGCATCTTGACCTCAACGCCTAACTGCTCTGCCAAACGAGAACCCATAACGCCTCCGCCATGCACCAAAACAAACTTCTCGTCAAGCGAAGCGAGGCTATCGCAAAGCGATGATAGCACCTCGCCATTCTCGATAAGTTTGCCGCCTATTTTTATAACTTTTACCTTCATATCACTACATTCCAAGTTCCTGTGCCGTTGCCTTAAAGGCCTCCACAAAGCGCGCTACCTCCTTTTCGCCAATCATAAGCGGTGGCAATAAGCGAAGGGTATATTTACCGCTCAAACCCGTCATTATATGATGCTTCTCGCGCAATAGCTTGCGGAAATCGGCCTGCGGAACACTCAAATCGATGCCAATCATCAAACCGCGACCGCGCACATCCTCTACGCCACTCACGCCCTGAATGCCCTCGACAATCTTCTCGCCCATCTTGCGAGCATTTTCAATCAAGCCCTCACTCCTGACTACCTCTGCCACAGCAATAGCCGCAGCACACGCCAAATGACTACCTCCGAAAGTTGTACCGAGCATACCCTTCTTTGCCGGAATTTCGGGCGAGATAACGATTGCACCAACCGGAAAACCATTGGCAATACCCTTTGCCATCGAAACAATATCCGCCTTAACACCCGACCACTGATGTGCAAAGAAGCGGCCGCTACGACCATAGCCCGACTGCACCTCGTCCATTATGAGCAGCGTTCCCGTAGCGTCGCACACCTCGCGCGCCGTAAGCAGAAACTCATCACTTGCCATCTGAATACCGCCCACGCCCTGAATAGGCTCGATAATTACGGCAGCATATTCGCCCTTTTGCAACTCCGACTTCAAAGCCTCACAATCGTTTAGCGCAATAAACGACACCTTATCTGTCTGATTTACGGGAGCCTGAATTGCGGGGTTATCCGTTACCGCCACAGCCATACTTGTACGACCATGGAAAGCCCCCTTTATAGCCAACACACGCTCACGGCCCGTAGTAAATGATGCCAACTTCAAAGCATTTTCGTTAGCCTCGGCGCCGCTATTACATAGGAACAGCGAATAATCCTCGTACCCCTCGGCAAGCACGCCAATCTTCTCCGCCAACTCCGCCTGCAACGAGTTAATAACGGCATTTGAATAAAATCCTATATTTGAAAGTTGCTCGGTTATGCGCTTCACATAATGAGGATGCGAGTGTCCAATCGAAATCACAGCGTGACCGCCATAAAAATCGAGGTACTCCACACCATTTTTATCCCACAGATAAGCACCCTCAGCCTTTACAGGCTCCATATCGAGCAACGAGTATACATCAAAGAGTTTCATCTTTCACAGAGTTTATACTAAAAATAGGATGCCTTCAAACGAAGGCCCTCCATCTCGTCAAGACCGAACATCAAGTTCATATTCTGCACCGCCTGACCCGAAGCGCCCTTCAAGAGGTTATCGACAACCGAAGTAATGAGCAGTTTTCGACCCTCCTTCTGAAGCGAGAGGAAGCAATAATTGGTATTCACGACCTGCTTCATATAGACCGGTTTATCGCTCACGCAAACAAATGGGTGGGCAGCGTAATAATTCTTGAAAATCTCAGCAATCTGCTCCAAACTCTCATCCAGACGCACCACCACATCGCTCATAATGCCGCGCGTATGGCAACCACGAACGGGTACAAATGCAATATCCGTCATCGCAGAGCCACCTGCCGCCACTACCGTCTCGCCAATCTCGCCAAGATGCTGATGTGTAAAGACTTTATAGTTTGACAAATTTGCCGAGCGATTGCTGAAATGTGTATCCTGCGTAGGCTTCTGACCCGCACCCGTCGAGCCGGTGATGCCCGTAATGGTTACCTCTTCGGGAAGTATTCCTGCTGCCGCCAAAGGCAAAAGCGCAAGGTTTATCGAGGTGGCGAAACAACCCGGATTAGCCACACAACGCGCCTTACGAATCTGCTCGCGATTAAGCTCCGGTGCGCCATACACAAACTCACCCGCATCTGCCTTCAAACGAAAATCGTTGCTCAAATCGATAATTTTCACACTCTCCGGCACAGGATTCTCGGCCAAAAACTTTGCCGAATTACCATGTCCCAAGCAAAGGAACAGCACATCTATGTCGCTGAAATCTATATCGCTGAACGATATTGGCAGATAGAGCAAATCGCCGTGTACCGACGAGATAGCCTCGCCTTTGTGCGATTCGCTTTGGATATATCGCAACTCAACAGCCGAATGATTCGCCAAAATGCGGATAAGTTCGCCGGCGGTATAGCCCGCACCGCCGGCAATGCCTACTCTAATCATTATTATTTATTACTTTGATTAAAAATCATTTATCAGAGTTTGTATAAAAAGAGGAATTTCAAGGCTTGCGAGACCTGAGAAACCGCAGTTTACGTTTCGTAAATGAGGATTTCGAGGGTGAGCATAACGCCGAAATTACCTTTTTAGGCAAACTCTACTCTTCGTCGTTTACTGCGTGATATATCTTAAGCGGCATCGACGCAATCTTCGTAAAGCCCTTAACATCATCGGCCGTCCACGCGTTGTTCATCTCACCATACTCGGCAAACTTGGCATTCATCAAATCGTGCTTCGACTCAATGCCCACCAAAGTGAATGTATAAGGTCGCAAAGTCAGGAATACCTTACCCGACACATTGCGCTGCGTGCTCGAAAGCATAGCCTCGATATCGCGCATAACGGGCTCGGAGTACATCGCCTCGTGCATAAACATACCGTACCAAGTACCCACCTGGTCCTTCCAATACTGCTGCCACTTTGTCAAAGTATGCTTCTCCAACAACTCATGCGACTTGATGATAAGCATCGGAGCAGCCGCCTCAAAGCCTACGCGACCTTTAATGCCGACAATCGTATCGCCCACATGTGTATCGCGACCGATGGCCCACTGCGAACCGATAGCCTCCAACTTGTTGATAGCTGCAATACCGCTCAACTTCTCGCCATTTACGCCGACAACCTCGCCCTTCTCGAACTCAATCTCCAAAGACTCGGTACCCTCCTTCTTGAGCTGCGAAGGATATGCCTTCTCGGGCAGGTTTGTAGCCGAGCAAAGGGTCTCCTTTCCGCCAACCGAAGTACCCCAAACACCCTTGTTGATAGAGTACTCCATCTTGGTAAAGTCGGCCTCAAAACCGTTCTCCTTGAGGTAGTTAATCTCGTACTCACGCGAGAGTTTCATGTCGCGAGTCGGAGTAATAATCTCCACCTGCGGAGCAAACACCTCGAATGTAAGGTCAAAGCGCACCTGGTCGTTACCGGCACCCGTAGAGCCATGAGCAATGGCATCTGCACCAATCTCGTTGGCATAGTTCACAATGGCCAAAGCCTGGAAAGTACGCTCCGAGCTAACCGAAATGGGATAGGTCTTATTACGCAACACATTGCCATAGACCATATACTTGATACACTTCGAATAGTAATCCGCTGTGACATCCAAAGTCACATGCTTCTTTGCGCCCAAAGCGTATGCACGCTCCTCAACAACCTGCAACTCCTCCTGAGAGAAACCTCCCGTATTTGCCAATGCAGTATAAACCTCGTAACCCAACTCCTTGGTGAGGTACTTCACGCAAAACGAGGTATCCAAACCTCCGCTATATGCCAATACAACCTTTTTCATATCTTTTGTTTTTATTTGATTCCGAACAATTTTTTCCACCATGCACGCTTTGCTACCTTAGCACGCTTTGCCTCCATCTCCTTGCGACGAGCAATCTTCTCGGGGTCGTAAATCATACCCGTACATAGGCACTTTGTCATATTCGTACGCTGCAATACATCGTAATTGACACACGACTGACAACCCGCCCAGAACTGCTCATCGTCGGTAAGCTTGGCAAAGGTCACAGGCTCATAACCCAACTCTGTGTTGATACGCATCACAGCCTCACCCGTCGTAAGTCCAAACAACTTCGCCTCGGGGAAACGCTTGCGCGAGAGGTCGAATGCCGCCTTCTTGATGCGCTTCGCTACGCCCATGCCGCGATACTGCGGACGAACGATAAGTCCCGAGTTGGCAACAAACTCACCATGGCCCCAAGTCTCGATATAGCAGAAACCTACAAACTCATCGCGATTAACTGCGATTATAGCCTTTCCTGAATTAATTTTGTCGACGATATATTCGTCGGTACGGCGTGCAATACCCGTTCCACGACTTTTGGCAGCCTCGTCGATAGAGTCGTTAATCTGCGTCACAAAACGCAAATGCTCCTTAGTGGCTACCATTACATCTATCTTCATTGTCTATTAAAAATTATATATTTTTTCAATGTTACATTGTCCGGATTTGTGGAGTCATTCCGAGTATTTGTTTTAGACTCTCACGGTAGCTTATGCTCCCAGGGGGTGACAAAAAAAACAAACGCATGAGAATCTTATTAAAGCCTCAAATCCCAAAGGTGACCCACTTATCTCTTTGCGACCGCAAAGATTGCATATAAATCCGCAATATGCAAATTTTTTGCATCGTATCTTTATATATAAAGTAAAATACCTGCATATTTGCAAAATATTTGCATATATATGCAATAATAGTGGATTTTCTTGAAATAGAAACAGCACACATTGCGCTAAAAACAAAAACCAACGGCCAAAGCAAAATTTATAGAAACAATAGCCGTCGCGATTGAAAATAAAATTTATTGATTGCAACTTGGGGTTGATTAGTTGTAAAAAAGCGAAATTTTATCGCATTTTATTTGCAAAATAAGCAAATATGCATTACTTTCGCATAAATATGTAGACAAACCTTAAAACAACTTAAAGATGACAATGAATCAAAAATCCATGAGATTCGCTACGATTCGCAAGATTATCCGTAACGAACTGATTGGCTCTCAAGAAGAACTTATAAAGCGCCTGCATGAATGCGGATTGAATGTTACCCAGAGTACTCTATCGCGCGATTTGAAATACATGCATGTGGCTAAAATCCCCAATCGACACAAGGGGTATATATATGTACTACCCAACAGCGAGAATCACGATTTAGATGTTTCGGCAAACATTTCGGACAACATCACACGACTAAATTTCTCGGGCAACCTCGCGGTAATGCGTACCAAATCGGGTTACGCAAGTGCGGTATCGGTACCTATCGACCTGCTGGACCACCCCGATATTTTGGGTACAATAGCCGGCGACAACACCATATTGATGGTTTTGAGAGAGGGAGCCAACCACGATGACATAATCGACGCATTAACGCACTTATTCCCTCAGTTGGCGAATATTTTGTAGAGCCGAAGCAGTTTTTGCATAGTTCAAAGCAGAAAAAATGGCGACCTTGAATCAAGGTCGCCATTTTATTGTGTCGCTCACAGAACATACCCCTACTCCACGATATAGATATATTCATTTGCGCGTTGCATATGATATCGCTCACGAGCATATTGCTCGAGATATTCATCGTACTTAAGTTGTTCCAACATAGTACTATCCTCACGAATGCGATACAAGAAGTAGTCGCGCTGCTCCTCCAACTTACCGATACGATGCTCCGTTTTGAAAAATGTAACAAGATTGCGCATAGTAAGAACTGCCGTATATATAAATATAACGGCAGTAACTCCAAACCATATCTTCTTACTCCACTGTTTTGACATATCGAAATAGGGGCTAACAACCACTAAGGAATTTTCATAAATTTATGGGTTTGCACCGAGATACTCCACCGAGGATTAGCCTTGGCATACTCCACAATTTCGGGCATAATCTCATCGAATACGCTCCACTCGGGTTGCAGATATAGACGGCAATAGCGACCTACTCGGCGGGCATTCTCCTCAGCCCAAGCAAAATCATCTGCTGTTTGGATTATCACTTTCAGTTCATGCGCGCGTCCGAAGGCCTCTGCCAAAGGAGGCATCTGGCGCTTTGGCGACAGACACACCCAATCAAACTCTCCACTAAATGGGTGTGTACCCGATGTTTCGAGGAATATTTCAAGACCCCTCTCGCGCAACTTACCCGTAAGCTCCGCCAAAGGATATAGCAACGGCTCTCCTCCCGTGATGACAATCGCCTGCGCAGCACATCCGACAGCTCGCTCAACGACAACATCAACATCTACCGGAGGGAAAACCTTTGGATTCCATGTATACTTGGCATCACACCAACGGCAACCGACATCACAGCCTCCCAAGCGAATAAAATATGCCGGCTTACCCGTATGGAAGCCCTCTCCCTGAATAGTATAAAAGTCCTCAACCAAAGGGAGCTTACGCCCTCCATCCAGCAGTTCGTTATTCGTCAATAACATATATATCGCTCAAATTACGCCCCAACTGATTATAATCCAAACCATAGCCCACGATAAATTCGTTACCGATAGTAAAGACTTTATAATCTATGGGGAAATCATACAAGAATTTCTCAGGCTTATAGAAGAGCGTACAAATTGCGATGCTCGCAGGATTCTTCTCTTTCAAATACTGCAGTAAGTGATTCATACTATGGCCCGTCTCAACGATATCCTCCACGATGATGATATCTTGACCCTCGATATCGAAATCTACGCCAAGGTGTTGCTTCACCTCTCCGGTAGACTGCGTACCTTCGTATGACGAAAGCTTAACAAACGCCAAGCGGCTATCGAAGTCTGTCTTACGAACCAAATCAGCCAAAAAGAGAAAAGAGCCACTCAATACGCCCAAGAATACGGGGGTCTTGCCCTGATATCTCTCATTGAGTTGCAATGCAACGCGCCCAATCTCATTCTGAATCTCTTGAGCAGGAATCATAACCTTAAAAGTCTTATCCTGCAAAGTTACCTTATCTGCCATCACTTCGTTCAGGTATTAATGAAATGCTTGAAAAACTCTATTTTCAAACGAGCGGGTTTCCATAGCCCGCTCGTTTAATGCTCTTATTTATTAATCAACGATTTAACCTCTTCGTAAACCGTCTGTCCGTTATAGCCGAACTTCTCATCCAAAACCTTAAACGGAGCCGAATAGCCGAAATGGTCACAACCATGAATAGTACCATTTTCGCCGACCAAACCTCGTAAGTTAATCGACAAACCAGAGGTCATACCATAACGCGTAACGCCCTGCAACAAGATTCCATCCTGATAAGACTTAGGCTGGTCACGGAACAATCCCTCGCTCGGAACACTCACAACGCGCACCGGAATACCCTCCTTCTGCAAGAGTTCGGCACCCTCAACCAAAGTCGAAACCTCCGAGCCCGAAGCAACCATTACAACCTGCGGTTTTGCAGAGTCCAAAACAATGTAAGCACCCTTAACCGCCTGCTTAGCCTCATCACGACGGCTGCAACTCAACGCCGGAAGGCTCTTTACATTCTGACGCGAGAGGATAAGAGCCACGGGGCGCTTCTCCTCCATCGCCAACTGCCATGCAACGGCAGTCTCCTCAGCATCAGCAGGACGCAAAACGACCATCGAACGCTCACCCTGATGGTTATGCAGATGCTCCATCAGGCGAATCTGCATCTCATGCTCGATAGGCTGATGTGTAGGACCATCCTCACCTACGCGGAACGAGTCATGCGACCACACATAGATGACCTTCAAGCGCATCAATGCCGACATACGAATTGCCGGTTTCATATAATCCGAGAACACGAAGAAGGTACCACATGCAGGAATCACACCACCATGCAACGCCATACCATTCATGACACATGCCATAGTAAGCTCGGCAACACCTGCCTGGAAGAATTGACCCGTAAAATCGCCCTTCTCGAAAGCCTTGGTTTTCTTCAAGAATCCATCGGTTTTATCCGAATTGCTCAAGTCGGCCGACGATACAATCATATTCTCGACCTTCTCGGCATATACACCAAGCATTGTAGCCGATGCCACACGAGTTGCTGTATCGGGTTTTATCTCAATCTTATGATAATCTATTTCAGGAAGCTCTCCCGAAAGGAATTGATTCAACTTGCGTGAAAGGTCACGATGCTCCGAGCGCCAATCGGCCTCAACCTGCTTGCGCTCCACCATCCACTGTTTAAGTTCCTCACGACGAGCAGCATAAATCTCCTCAGTTTCAGCGAAGAGCTGGAAAGGATTCTCTGCATCACCACCCAAGTTACGCACCGTAGCTGCCAAATCGGCTCCGGCACCCGACAAAGGCTGACCATGAGTTGAAACCTTACCCTCGAAGCTCTCGCCATCAGCACCCATAGCACCCTTTGCCATGATAGAGTGGCCGATAATAAGTGACGGCATCTCGGTCTGGGCATTTGCCTTAATCAAAGCCTCGCGCAACTGCTCAACATCATTACCATCAACCTCTACAACAAACCAACCCCATGCGCGATACTTCGCAGCAACATCCTCCGAGTCAATCTCATCCACCTTGGTAGAGAGCTGAACATTATTGGCGTCGTAATACATAATCAGGTTCGACAATCCGAGGTGTCCTGCAATACGGCCTACGCCCTGTGAAATCTCCTCCTGAACAGCGCCATCCGAGATAAAGGCATAGGTTTTGTGTGCCATCCACTCACCAAAGCGGGCAACCAAAAAGCGCTCGGCAATAGCAGCACCCAACGCCATAGCGTGTCCCTGGCCAAGAGGTCCTGAGGTGTTCTCCACACCATGCATAACATCTGCCTCGGGGTGACCCGGGGTGACGCTACCCCACTGGCGGAACTGCTGCAAGTCCTCCATAGTGTAATAGCCCGACAACATAAGTACCGAATAGAGCATCGGAGACATATGACCGGGGTCAAGGAACAATCTGTCGCGGAATGGATACGCCGCATTTTCGGGGTCATAGCGCAAGAACTCGGTATAGAGCAGATTTATAAAATCCGCACCACCCATAGCACCTCCGGGGTGACCCGATTTAGCCTTTTCTACCATAGCTGCAGCCAAAATACGAATGTTATCAGCCGCTTTGTTGAGTTTAGAGTTAGCAAACATATCTTATTATTGTTGATTTGTCTGTATTATAGCAGTTGTAAGTATACAAATATAAGTATTTTTTTCGACAAGGGACACATTTTGGACCATAAAATTAGTTGCGGTTTGCAAGAATAATTCTACACAAACCGCAACTAACTCTATACCACCTGTTTAAGCGCAACAAAATTTGAGCCTTCGAGTTTTCGTTTTGCATATTCAAGCCCCACGGTAAACTCCGCAACACCCGTCGTCGGGACCTCATACATGGCATCCATCATTATCGCCTCGCAAATCGAGCGCAAACCGCGCGCTCCCAATTTATATTCATCGGCCTTCGACACGATGTAATCCAACACCTCGTCCTCGAATCGAAGTTTAACACCGTCCATCGCCAACAATCGCTCATATTGTTTCACGATTGCATTCTTAGGTTCGGTGAGAATCTTGCGCAGAGCCGATTTGTTCAAGGGTTGCATATATGTCAATACAGGCAAGCGGCCCACCAGCTCCGGAATAAGTCCAAAAGACTTCAAATCCTGCGGCATGATGTACTTCATCAGGTTATCCCTATCTACCTGCTGCGAGAGTTGCACGCCATAGCCAATCGCGCGTGTATTCAAACGCTGGGCAATCTTCTTCTCGATGCCGTCGAATGCGCCACCGCAAATAAAGAGTATATCTTTGGTATTCACCTGAATAAACTTCTGGTCAGGGTGCTTACGACCGCCCTGAGGGGGAACATTCACCGTTGTACCCTCCAAAATCTTCAACAGAGCCTGCTGCACACCCTCACCCGAAACATCTCGCGTAATGCTCGGATTATCGCCCTTGCGCGCAATCTTATCTATCTCATCAATAAAGACGATGCCTCGCTCGGCGGCATCGACATCGTAATCGGCAACCTGCAACAATCGCGACAAGATACTCTCAACATCCTCTCCGACATATCCTGCCTCGGTCAGCACCGTTGCATCCACGATAGTAAATGGAACATTCAGCACACGCGCAATTGTGCGAGCCATCAAGGTCTTTCCCGTACCCGTAGGGCCTACCAAAACGATATTCGACTTATCAATCTCCACATCATCCTTTGGGCCTTCTGCGCGGCTCATCAAGCGCTTATAGTGGTTATACACAGCAACCGACATATATCGCTTTGCATCGTCCTGACCTATAACATACTCATCCAATATAGCCTTAATCTGCTGGGGCTTAAGCAACTCTTCCATCTTGAATTTCTTACTCCTAACGCTCTTCTTGCTACCTTCAGCGAGTTCGCTCTCCACAAGCATCTGATAACCTCGCTCGACGCAATTATTGCATATATTCACACCTCCGGCACCCTGAAACAGCAATGCTACATCCCTGCGTTTTGCACCGCAGAATGCACAGCTATCTTCATTTCCGCCATTTGAGCCTTTATATTTCTGCGCCATCTTCCTTCTTATTAATTTTTCGTCGCTCCAACACAGAGTCAATCAAACCATAATTCTTCGCCTCCACTGCGCTCATCCAATAATCGCGGTCGGCATCTTTGGCTATTTTTGCAATCTTCACACCCGAATGCTTCGACAGAATCTCATAGAGTTCCTGCTTAACCTTCAAAATCTCTCGAGCCGTAATCTCGATATCCGACGCTTGACCCTGCACGCCACCCAAAGGCTGATGAATCATAATGCGCGAATGAGGCAACGCCGAGCGCTTACCCTCAGTTCCCGCCGTAAGAAGCACAGCTCCCATCGACGCAGCCAAACCGGTGCAAATCGTCGCTACATCACACGCCACGAGCTGCATAGTATCGTAGATACCCAAACCAGCCGACACCGAGCCACCAGGAGAGTTGATATATATTTGAATATCTCTTGAAGGATCTACCGACTCCAAGAAGAGCAATTGCGCCTGAATGATATTGGCTGCATCTTCATAAATCGGGGCTCCCAAGAAGATAATTCTATCCATCATCAAACGCGAAAAGACATCCATAGTTGCAACATTCAACTGGCGCTCCTCGATAATCGTAGGCGACACATATGAAGCCTGCAACGATTGAAAATCGTGCAAACGCAGGCTGCTGATGCCGCAATAACCGCGTGCATATTTTTCAAATTCGCTCATATACTGTCAATATTAATATTGCTGTTTGTCTAACCAAAAATTGGACTCTGCAAACATTACGCCCAGAGTCCAACTTTTCATAATTGTTATACTATTTCGACCTTAAGCTGCAACCTTCACACAAGAAAGCCCCTCAAAAGCCGAAATCATCGCTCGTAGATTAGTTCTCCTGTGCAAGCTTGGCGAACTCGTCAGCCGAAACAGCCTTTGTGGTAACCTTAACCTGCGACTTAACATACTCCACAACCTTTACCTCGTAGAGCTTCTCGTAAATCTTCTGTGCCTGCTCCTTGTTCTCCAAAATCTGCTTTGAGAAGTTTGCAATCATCTCCTCGGGAGCTGAAGGCATGCCATACTGTGCAAACTGAGCCTTTGCAAACTCCTTAGCCTCTGCCTCTGCCTCCTCAGCTGAAACTGTGAGATTTGCACTCTGTATATAGTGCTTCTGGAGGTAATTCCAAGTAAACATCTGAACGAAACCTGCAAAATCCTTCTCAATCTCCTCCTTTGAGAACTTGCCCTCGTTGATTACATACAACCAACGCTTCAAGAACTCCTCAGGCATCTGCAATGCAGCCTTCTCCATAAGGAAGTTGCGAACACGAATAGTGAACAAGTAGTCTGCCTCGCGAGCGAGTTCCTTCTCAATCTCTGCTGAAAGGAATGCGTTCAACTCCTCCTCGCTCTTCACATCACCTGCGGGGAATGCCATCTTGAAGAACTCCTCGTTAAGCTCAGGATTTGCAAACTGACGAATTTGTGTAATCTCCAACGAGAAAGCGGGATTTACGCTCTCCAACTCATCCTCCTTAACCTGAAGAATAGATGCACGCTGCGTAGCCGACTTATAAAGTTCGTTGATATTTACATCCATCTTGTCACCTACCTTCTTACCGATGAAAGGCTTACGCTCCTCGTCTGTCATTGAGATAAGTCCAACATAAGCATCCTCAATGCGCATGTCGCCATTATCAAGGATAACGGTCAAAGCCTCATCCTTCTTAACCTTCTTAACCTCTACCAAACGGCCATAGCGACGCAAGTAGTTCTCCTTGTAACCCTCAAGCATCTTCTTATCAACCTTGATAGTGTTGTAAACAAGCTTATCCTTTGCCGAGAGCTCAACCTCTACCTTTGGAGCCTCGCCAATCTCGAACATAAACTCATGCTCTGTATTGTTCTCGAAATCGAAATCGCCCTGCTCGTCTGAGGGAATTACATCACCTACATAGTCGATATTCTCCTTCTGCAAGTACTCAAATACAGAGTTTGAGGCCAACTTGTAAGCCTGCTCGGCAACAACACCCTTACCAAACATCTTGCGAACTACGCCCATAGGTACCATACCAGGACGGAAACCGGGAATATTAGCCTTGCGCTTATACTCACGCAGAGCCTTATCTACACTTTCGGCGTAGTCAGCCTCGCCAACAACAACCTTCAATACCGAGGTACCTACCTCACGCTGTTCTCTTGTAATTTTCATAGTTTGTGGTTAATTTATTATTTTTTCAATCTCTTTTTCTCTATTTTCGGAGTGCAAAGGTAATTAATTTTAATTAATTAACATGCATTCGGTGCAAATTTATTCGTTTGCCTTCGCATGATACTCTCTTTTGCGGTAGAGTTGGTCGCGAAGTTGCGGCGTAAATCCCGCCTCGCGAATAGCTTTTTGGATACCTTCGGCATCGAACTCATTATGCGCTCCGGCACTCGACACCACATTCTCCTCAATCATTATCGAACCCATATCGTTCGCACCGCTATGCAAAGCCATTTGCGCCGTAGGCTTACCGACTGTAAGCCACGATGCCTGAATATTGCGTATATTACTCAGAATCAAACGACTAACGGCAATTATGCGAATATATTCCAAAGGCGAGAATTGCGACCTTACGCCCTCCTTCTCCAATCGAGTACCCGTCGAGCGGAAAATCCACGGAATAAAGGCTATAAATCCCCAATTTCCTTCGGGGCACTCCGCCTGCAAATCACGAATCGCGAGCAAATGTTCCACCCTTTGACGCGGGGTTTCGATATGGCCATACATCATCGTCGCCGAGGTCGGCAGATTCATCAAGTGAGCCTCATGCATAACCTCCAACCACTCCCTTACCGAGGGCTTGGCGGGCGAAATTGCTCGGCGCACCTCCTCATTCAAAATCTCGGCTCCGGCACCCGGCAGAGAGTCCAAGCCCGCTGCCACCAACCTTTCCAGCGCCTCACGCGACGACAAACCGCTAATCTTCGCAATATGAGCCACTTCGGGCGCTCCAAGAGCATGCAGGCGCACCTGCGGATACATCGCCTTCAACGACGAGAACAACTCCTCATAAAACTCTATGCCCAACTTCGGGTGCAAACCTCCCTGCAACAGCAATTGGTCACCACCCAATTCCAGCATTCTATCTATCTTCTGACGATACTCCTCAATCGTAGTTATAAACGCGCGCTCCGTCTGATGTGGTTTACAATGAAAATTACAGAACTTACAACCCGAAATGCAGACATTCGTAATATTCACATTGCGGTCTATCTGCCAAGTAACCACTCGTTCATCCGGCACAACGGCGCGTCGCACCTCATCGGCAACCGCAGCCAAGCGCTCCAACCGAGCCTCCTCCCACAGCCAATAAGCCTCCTCGCGCGATAGCGTAGCTCTATCACGAGCCTTTGCAAAAATCTCCTCTGCACGCATTATCTATTGCTCACTATAAGTTCAAAATCCAAAGTTCGGCGCCTTAAATCGACTCCCTTAACACGAATCCACACCTCGTCGCCAAAGGCTATACGGCGACCCGTACGACGCCCCACAACCTCGAAACGAGCATCATCATAGGCGTAATAGTCGCCCTCGATATCTCTTAGATATGCCATACCCTCGATGTGCGTGTCGTTTAGTTCGACATAAATACCCCACTCGCTCATGCCCGACACATGGCCCTTGAACATCTCGCCAATCTTGTCCTGCATAAACTCCACCATCTTATATTTGATAGATGCGCGTTCGGCATCCGAAGCTACGATTTCGCGCTCCGAAGCATGCACACACTGCGCCTCGACCTCGCGTTTATCGACCGACTTACCCTCTGCCAGATAACGCGCCAACAGACGATGCACCATCATATCTGGATAGCGGCGTATGGGCGAAGTGAAATGGGTATAATACTTAAAGGCAAGACCATAATGCCCCACATTATCGGTTGTGTAAAACGCCTTTGCCATACTGCGCACCGCCAAATTCGAGATGGCATTCTCCTCGGGCAGGCCCTTCACTTCTGCGATAAGTTTATTGATTGCCTTAGCCACCGAGCGGCCCTTCGTAGCGCGGAACTGATACCCAAAGCGCATTACAAAATCGCGGAAACGCCCCAACTTCTCCTCGTTGGGTTCATCATGCACGCGATAAACCATCGTGCGTGGCACCTTGCGACCGCGCTCCTCGCGCGATGAGCAGAACTCCGCAACACGACGATTCGCCAAGAGCATAAACTCCTCAATCATCTGATTTGCCTCCTGCTGCTCCTTGGTATAGACACCTAACGGCTTACCCTTCTCGTCGAGGATAAACTTAAACTCCTCGCGCTCGAAGCTGACAGCACCCGCCTTAAAACGCTCCTTGCGCAGCGTTTGTGCCAGGCGATTCATCACTCCAATCTCCTCGGCATAGTCACCCACACCCGTTTCGATACGAGCCTGCGCCTCAGCATATGTAAAGCGTCTGTCGGAGTAGATTACCGTACGGCCGAACCACTCCTCCAAGACATCGGCATTATCGTTTAACTTAAAGACTGCCGAAAAAGCCAATTTCTCCTCATTGGGTCGCAACGAGCAGAGGTCGTTACAAAGTCTTTCCGGGAGCATTGGCACAGTTCTATCAACCAAATAGACCGAAGTGCCTCGCTCCTGCGCCTCACAATCAACCACCGAGCCCGGACGAACATAATGCGTAACATCTGCAATATGCACACCCACTTCCCAAAAACCGTCATCGGTCTTTCTGATAGACAAGGCATCGTCGAAATCCTTGGCATCGGCTGGATCCACAGTAAAGGTCGTAACATCACGAAAATCCCTTCGCGAGGCATAATCCTCCATCGTAATTGTGCTATCTATCGCGTTGGCGGCAGCCTCAACCTCTTTTTCAAACTTATACGGCAAGTCGTACTCCGCCAATATGGCGTGCATCTCGGTATCGTTATCGCCCACAGGGCCTAAGACATCGGTTATAACACCACGCGGACTCTTGTCGCCCTCGCGCCAATCGGTAATACGGAACACCACCTTATCGCCATCGTTTACTTTAGGATACTCCTTGCGCGAAAAAAATATATCCATAGGCAGCTTTCGCGAATCGGGCTGCACAAAAATTGCCGCGCGGCTCACCTCCGCCACGCCAACATACTGTTTGTGGCTACGCTCCAAAACCTTGACGATAGCACCTTCGGGATTATCACCCTCACGCTGCGAAGGGCGGTGCAACACCACCTCGACCCTATCGCCATCCAAAGCATAGTTCATATTGCGTTGCGGAACATATATGTCGCCATCCAACTCCTCAACGCGGACATATGCCGCGCCCGAGCCTATCATATCAACTACGCCCTCATAATGAGGCAGTTGCTCCATCGAAAGTTGGTATTTATCATGACCATGGCGCACTACAACGCCACCCTCGACCAACGCCTCGACTATATCACGCACCATATAGCGTGCATCACGGAAATTACCACCCGATGCCGCCACCAACTGCTTTATCGAAAAAATTCTCTCGGGAAACTCCCTAAACATATTCACGACAAATGCCGCACGCACACTCATTGCATCGCGTGAGGAGCCTCTGTTTTGTCGTGTATCTCTTTTTCTTGCTTTCATTTGTTCAAAATATTAAGTGCGAGCATCGTCATAAACTCCTCACCAACCTCCAACGCCCTCTCGTCGGGCAGGAAGGTAGAAGTATGCGCTCGTCCTGAATCCTTTCCCACTCCCAAGCGATAGAATAGCGAGGGGTAGATGTGGGTATAAAATCCGAAATCCTCCGCCGTAGGTCTGCGGTCCAAATCGACAACCTTAAAGCCATTGCTACCTGCCAGCAACATCGCCTCATAGGTCAGCGGCTTATCATTCTCGACACAAGGATAACCATCGCCGAGATTCATCTCTATCTCGACATCGTGTTTATACTCAATCTCCTCCACGACACCCGCAATCATCTCCTTAACCCTTTGGCGCAGTTTCTCGTCATAGGTACGCATCGTGCCGTCACACGAGGTCACTTCGGGAATAACATTCGTAGCACCCTCGGCCACAACATTGCCTATCGATACTACGCACACATCGCTGTTAAAGGCATTTAGGCGCAAGATGAGGTCCGAAATCGCCACCACGGGGTCTTTAATTCTCTCACGCATAGCCGCGTGACCTCCAACACCCTTAACCTTGAAGTGAAGTTCATCCGCCGAGGCCATAAATTTTCCGGGGCAGAAGCCTATTTCGCCAACCTCCAAGTCGGCATCGACATGCTCGCCAATCACTGCCGCGACATTATAACCCTCAAAGGGATTTTCAGCCAACACCTTTCTCGCGCCCCCGGGATTCAACTCCTCACCGGGTTGAAACACACCGAAGAGCGTACCCTCGAAATCGGGATTTTCGCTCAAGCGTTTCAGTACGCCAAACAATATGGCGGCATGGCAGTCGTGGCCGCAAGCGTGCATAACCCCCTCATTCTGCGAAGCAAACTCCGCGCCCGTTCGTTCGCACACCGGCAAAGCATCTATATCGGCCCGTAGCACGACACATCGCTTCGGATTACCTCTACGGCCCTCAATACGCGCCAATACACCCGTCGAAGCTATCGGTTGATGCTCGATGCCCAACGCCGCAAGCTGCTCGGAGATAAACTCTGCTGTACGATGCTCCTCGAACGAAAGTTCGGGGTAGCGATGTAATTCTCGGCGAAACTCCTTTGTAGTCATAGTCGTTTATATTTTTATCTTACTTCTCAAACTTACGCCCACGCCAACGCGCTGCCGCCTTCGCAATGCCTGCAATATGCGCCGGCGTAGTACCACAACAACCGCCTGCAATATTCAGCATCGCCGCACGGCACAACTGATCCATATCCTTCACATAGCGCGTCATCGGCATCGGAGGCTGCCCAACCGAAGGGTATGCTATGATAGGCTTTTTTGTAGTCGCAGCCAACACTCTCAGTGCACTCTCTAACGGTTTTACGCCATTCGTACAATTAAATCCAACAACCGACACCTCGTCAAGAGGTATCTGCTCCAAGAATTTTGCAATCGTAGCACCCGACGCTACACGCCCCTCCATTCGGGCAAGGACAGCCGAGAGTATAATGGGTATCTCCGCATTTTGGCGGCGCACCTGCTCTATGGCAATTGTGGCATTTAACGAGTCGGTAACCGTTTCAATCAAAATCACATCTACGCCACCATCAAGCAACCCTCTTACCACATTAGCATATGCCGCTTCAACATCCTCGCGTTTGATATCGTTGGCAAGTGTCAGGTTACGCGAAGTAGGCCCCACTGAACCTGCTACATAACGACGACGCTCCGCCGTAGAGTATTTGTCTGCCACGCGGCGGGCTATCTCGGCTCCGGCACGCGCCAACTCATACGAGCGAGCCTTCAAACCATATTGCTCCAAGCACAAAGCATCGGCGCAGGTTGTGTTGGTCGTAATAATATCGGCACCAGCATCCAAATATGCCTCATGCAGCGCCTCAACCACGGCCGGATTATCGACATTACATAGCTCCAATGCACCCTTTGCACCTTTTGCTATAAGTTCCGTACCCATAGCCCCGTCAAGGGTTAATATTCGCTGCTCGAGAGCCTTCAAAAACTCCATAACGCTACTCCTTTACAATTTCTACTTCAAACAATTTGGGCCAGCGCTTACCCGTCACAAATATGCGCCCCGTAGCCTCATCATAGGCTATGCCGTTAAAGACATCGGTGTCGCGATTTTCATCTTCGCGCGGCAGCAGGCCTTGAAAATTCACCATACCCTCAACAACGCCTGTCGTGGGATTTATAATGACAACATAATCCGTAGTATAGACATTTGCCCAGATTTTGCCATCAATCCACTCCAACTCATTGAGGTACTGCACAGCCTCGCCACGCATCGTCACAACGAGCGTTGCCTCGCGCTTAAAAGTCTCAGGGTCGATGCGGAAGATACGCTCCGTACCATCCGACATATAGAGATTCTCGCCATCACTCGTAAGGCCCCAGCCTTCACCCGGGTAACGGAGATCCTTCAACTTCTCGCCCCCACGATTATAGATATGCACCGTATTATTGGTCCAGGTGAGTTGATATACCTTATCGCCCAAAACAGTTATACCCTCGCCAAATTCCGACTTCGGCAGGCGCACCAAAACCTCCGCCTTGCCACTCTCCAAATCGACTTTTTGCAACTGCGACTCACCCCACTCGCCGGTACCTTCCCACAACTCGCCATCGACAAATTGCAGACCCTGTGTATAGCTGCTGCGCAAATGAGGATATACCGCCTTGATATTATAGCCGTAACGCACAGGTTCTACGGGCACTTGCACCGAACTCTTTCTCTTGGTCTGAGAGCCACAACTCACAACCGTCAGGAGAAATATTATTGCCAACAAAAAATTCTTCATAACAAAAAGCATATTTGGAAACAAATTTAGTAAAAATTCTGCAAACATTGTTCAACTTTCGCTCGAGAGTTTTTTCAGCGACATATATACGGCTCAAATCGGCACAAAAGAGGGCGACATACACCCCGCCCCCGCAAAAAAAACAGAGTCTGCCAGAATAATCAAGCAGACTCTATTTTATAAAATGTATTAAAATTGTTTATTAAGAGGTATTTCAAAGCGAACAGACGCCGAAATATCCTCACTAAACTGTTCTAATTAAGCTACGGCGTTAGAGATAAGGAATGTAGCAGCTACGGTCAAGATAGCGTACAACTCGGGGAACGCTCCCAAGATAAGGGTCTTACCCATAACATCGTGACCATTACCGATTGCAGCGATACCGTTAGCACAAACCTTACCCTGGAAGATAGCAGCAGCCAAATTAACGATACCTACCAATACACCTGCACCAAATACGGCAGCAGCCTGGAACATAGTAATATCGGCTGTCAAAAGGCCCTGAACCATAAAGAAACATACGAAACCGTAAAGACCCTGTGAACCGGGAAGAGCTGAAAGAATCATGTAGCTACCGAATGCGCTACCATTCTTCTTCATTGCACCTACTGCGGCCTGACCGCAAATAGAAGTACCTACCGCTGAAGCGATACCTGCCAAACCTACCATAAGTGCTACACCTACATAGGCCAAAATCAAAGCTGAATTCATAATTGTTTTGTTTTTTTAGTTTTTGTTTTTATTGTTTGTTATCTATTTTTCGTCATTTTTCAATGGCTCAAAAGCGCGTGTTGTCATCTCAAAGCCCGCATTCTTATAGAACTCCACAAATGTGAGTCGCATAGGGTGTACGAACGATGAAATTGACGACATAAAGAGGTTGATACCGTGACCAATCAACAGAATTACGGTAGCACCCAAAATCTGGAAGATAGTACCTACACCGAAATCGCCAATACCTTCAGAAAGGCCCGTAAGACCAAGTGCCAAAGAGTTGAACACCTGAGCCAGAACGCCTCCCGAAAGACCGATAGCGAAGAGTCGGATATATGAAAGCACATCACTCAACAGACCCGTTATATTGTTATAGGTATCCCACAATCCTCCGGCGAAGTTAATAATCGGATTACGCTTGATATCGCTCAAGAACAACATCAACACAGCACCTATGCCCAACACGACATAGAACGCCGTAGATGAAGTAGTAAAGCCGGGGATAACCCACGCAGGGTTCAACATCTGCAAACCACCCGCAAGACAAGCCGAAAGCAGGATGATAAACCAGCCCAATTGAGCAAACACCGTAGTAATACCGAAATACTTAGCCTTGAAGCAGATGTTTAGGAACATACCGAACAGAATCTGAACAACTCCCAACGCCAAAGCCAATGTAAAGAACTGGTTATGGAAATCGAGGAACGGCGACTCGGCGATACTCTCATAGCCCAACATATCGGGAATACTCATTCCAAACAAAGAACCGGTATACAATCCGAACAGAGTAGTAGCACCTCCGCAAATCATTGTAAGCGATGCCGCCTGACGCATTGACTTGCCACCCTTCACAAAGAGCGCTGTACCCAAAGCAAAGAGGATTGCTCCATAACCTGCATCATTCAAACATATTGCAAAGAACAACATATAGAACGGAGCAAAGAAAGGTGTCAAATCCAGAGTACCATACTTCGGCAAGGCATACATACCTCCGATAAGCTCGAACAAACGCGCAAAGCGATTATTCTTCAACTTAACCGGAGTATCATCCTCCTCGGTAGGGTCGCTCTTAAGATATACTACACCCGGATACTCCTCCAGCAAAGCGTCTACCTCCTTTGAGCGGTCTGCCTCGGCCCAACCCTCCATAATAACGAGTGAGCCATCCGCAGCTTCACCTGCCGAGCCGAGAATCTTAACCTCCTGCAAGCGGCAAGAGAGCTTCGAGAGCTCCTTCTCAACAAGCGCAAGGCTCTTGGCGCAGCGTGACAACTCCGAATTCAACGCCTCAACCTGCTGTTGCAACTCAGCAGCCTCGGCAGCAGCCGCACGGTAGTCCATAGCCGGCATCTTAATCTCCTGAGCATCAAGTGCAACCTCCTCATTTCCGGTCGCTACAACCACGAAATATACCGAAGTAGAGGTGCGGGCAATCTCCACCAAAGTATGAGCCTCGCCCCACGATGCAGCATTCTCATCAAAATCGCCTGTTGAAGCGATGAAATAGCGCAAAACAACGCCTTGAGCCGACAACTTATCGCGAAGCTCCGCAGAGAACTCTCCCCACGGCTCCAGCTCCTCCGACATCTTCTCCAAGCGTGCAATATCACCCATAAGCGCACTCTTACGCTGCATTACATCAACATATGCGTCAAATGCCTCCTCTCCCGTAGGATAAGGTTTCGCATCCGACTGCATCTGCTCGCTCTCGGCAAACTCCTTAAGTTGCTCGACAGCCTTTGTGCAACGCTCGATGTCGCTAACCAACTGACGGTCCTGCTCCTTAGGCTCCCAGCCTGTAGTTGTGATATCGACCAATCCAAGCTCGCGCAAACGAGCGATAAAATCGTCACTCTGTGTTGCCAGCAACACAAAGTCATATCGTGACATCTTAACTATCATAGCATAGACCCCTCCGCGGCCTGTTGTTGACGGGTTTTAACAATCTTCTGTGCCGACTTCGAGAGGTTCTCCTCGTCCTCCATAAATCGCTTAATCTTACGAATGGCATCCTCATAGCCGGGGATTTGAACCTTCTCGTAAAGATTTACCTTCTGCGTGGTCTTGCGGCGTGCATAATCCAGCAACTCCATCTTGCGATTGTAAACCTCATACTCGATGCCCAGCTTTGCCAAGCGCTTAAGCAAATCTATGCCGTCAGCATACCACACCGGTGAAGAAAAGAGGTCGTACTCCTTCTCCTCGAAGCGTACATCCTCCAACAGCGGTGTGCGCACACCCGCGATTTTCTGCTCCGAGAGGTTCACCTCGACAACTCGCAAAAGCGTCGTATCGAACTCTCCCCACAGAGCTACCATATAGTCGTACTCGGCTGCCAAAGCATCCAACCTACGACGGTAGTCGCGAGCGGTATCCTTCGCCTTCTTAACCTCGGAACGCAACGCCGACTCCTTACTCTTGATTGTAGGGAGCGCTGTCTGGCGCATTTTCAGCTGTTTGCCGAGTTCGCCGAGCGAAGTTTTGTTATACTGAAATTTAATAGCCATAGCTTAATTATGCTTTCCAATACTTTGCAATAAGTTCTGCCTTGATAGCAACCTCCTCCTTTGAGAAGTTCTCTGCGAAGAGTTCCCATGCGGTATCAAGCATCTGCTCAATCTCGATATTTACATCGATAGCCAACAACTTCTCCGAATAGTCGTGAGCAAACTTAAGCGCACGCTCGTCGTAATCCGAGAGGTCGAAACCATTCTCCAACTTAGTCTTTGCGTTAGCTGCATCGGCATACAAACGCACGCAGGCGTTCATTACCTGAGGATGGTCCTCACGAGTCTTCTTGCCGATTACGAGCTGCTTCAAACGCGACAATGAACGGAAGGGGTCTACGATAACCTTACCTGTGTCAGAGTCGTTACGAAGGAAGAGCTGACCCTCGGTGATATAACCCGTATTATCGGGAATAGCGTGAGTAATATCACCTCCCGACAAGGTTGTAACGGCGATAATGGTAATTGAACCGCCATTAGGCAACTGAACGGCCTTCTCGTAAATCTTTGCCAAATCCGAATAGAGAGAACCCGGCATAGAGTCCTTTGAAGGAATCTGGTCCATACGATTTGACACGATAGCGAGTGCATCAGCATACAAGGTCATATCGGTCAAAAGCACCAATACCTTCTCGCCCTTATCTACTGCAAAGTACTCAGCGGCAGTCAATGCCATATCGGGAACCAACAGACGCTCTACGGGAGGATTCTCCGTAGTATTTACGAACGACACGATACGGTCCAACGCACCGGCGTTCTCGAACACCTGCTTAAAGTAGAGGAAGTCGTCATTGGTAAGTCCCATACCACCCAAGATAATCTTGTCGGCCTTAGCACGCAATGCCACATTTGCCATAACGGCGTTGTAAGGCTGGTCGGGGTCAGCGAAGAAGGGAATCTTCTGACCTGATACGATGGTGTTGTTAAGGTCGATACCTGCGATACCCGTAGCAATAAGCTCCGAAGGCTGAATACGACGGAAGGGGTTTACGGTAGGACCACCAATCTCGCGCGCCTCACCCTCGATAGGCTCACCACCCTCCAAAGGCTCACCATAGGCGTTGAAGAAACGACCTGCCAAATTATCCGAAACACGCAACTTGGGCGCCTCGCCATGGAATACTACCTCAGAGTCGGTAGCCAAGCCCTCGGTACCTGCAAATACCTGCAAGGTAACATTCTCGCCCATAATCTTCACCACCTGTGCCAACTTACCGCCTACGGTAGCCAACTCGTCGTTACCTACGCCCGTAGCACGAAGCGTAATGGTAGCCTTGGTGATGTTATCAATCTTTGTATATACTTTCTGAAATGCTCTTGTTGTCATCGCTGCCCTATTTTGAGAGTTGATTATTCACTGTCTCCTCGATTTGACGCTTATAATCGAAGAACTTTTCGCTCTGCCACTCCGAGTAGTTCATCTGACGGAAGAGGTTGATAAGGCCCTTGAAGAACTTTGAACATGCCTCGAAATCACTGAAATCAAATGATTTGTGGCATACATCAAGAACCATCTCATACATCATCTTCTGACGCTCGATAGGACAGTTTGCATCAATATCATCAAATGCGTCCTGCTGCAAAATCACGAAGTCGATAAGCTCCGACTTCCAGAAACGCTCGTGGTATGCTACGGGTACACCGTCATCACCCAAGATGTTAATCTGGTCGTTAGCCTCCTTACCGCGCTGTACGATAGTCTTACCCTCATACACCTCCGATACCCAATTCTTACCGATGTGGCCATCCAAATACTCGGCAACCTCGGGATACTCCAAATACTTAGAGTAAGAATCCAATGGGTCGATAGCAGGATAACGCTTTGAGTCGGCACGACCCTGTGACAAAGCGTAGAAACAACGCGCAGCCTTCTTTGTAGACTCTGTAACGGGCTCCTTCAAGTTACCACCCGCAGGCGACACCGTACCGAGGAATGTAACAGAACCTGTCTGGCCATTATTCAGTTTAACCAAACCGGCACGCGCATAGAAGTTAGAGATAACGGCTGACAAGTCCATAGGGAAGGCGTCCTGACCGGGCAACTCCTCCAAACGGTTTGACATCTCACGCAAAGCCTGAGCCCAACGCGATGTAGAGTCCGCCATAACCAACACCTTCAAGCCCATAGCACGATAGTACTCACCGATAGTCATACCGGTATATACCGACGCCTCACGAGCCGCAACGGGCATGTTTGAGGTGTTACAGATGATGATTGTACGCTCCATGAGCTTATGGCCTGTACGAGAGTCGATGAGTTCGGGGAACTCGGCGAAAATCTCCACAACCTCATTTGCACGCTCACCACACGCAACGATGATGATTACATCGGCATCCGCCTGCTTTGAGATAGCGTGCTGAAGCACGGTCTTACCTGCGCCGAAGGGTCCGGGGATAAAACCGGTACCACCCTCAGCCAAGGGATTGAATGTATCGATAGCGCGAACACCGGTCTCCATAACGCGTGAAGGACGCGGTTTCTCGGTATAGCAACGGATAGCCTGCTTAACGGGCCACTTCTGCACCATTGTGATGTTATACTCGTTGCCATCCTTATCTGCTACAACTGCGATAGTATCGGTAACCTTGTACTCACCTGCCTTCGCTACGCTCTTTACGGTATATGTAGCCTGCATAATGAAAGGAACCATAATCTTGTGGTCTACCCACTGCTCCTTCACCTGGCCCAACCAATCACCGGCTGTAACCTTATCACCAGTCTTTGCCAAAGGAGAGAACTCCCACTTGCGCTCAAAATCGATAGGCTCGGTGATTGAACCACGATTGATGAACAGACCGTCCATCTTCTCCAAGTCGTTCTGCAAACCATCGTAGTTACGCGACAAAAGGCCCGGTGCCAATGTTGCCTCCAACATATGGCCCATAAACTCAACCTTGTCGCCAATCTTCAAGCCTCGGGTACTATCGTACACCTGAACATAGGCGTCATCGCCTATGACCTTGATGACCTCCGCCATCATACGGGTCTCACCACAATAGACATAACATATCTCGTTCTGTCCCACCGCACCGTCAGCCTTGACAATCACGATGTTTGAGATGATACCGTTTACTCGTCCTAAAGTTTTCATTTATCTTGTTTTTATTGTTTATTTACCAAATCTTTGCCGTCGAGTTCAGCAATAATGCGCTCAAACATCTCACGACCACGCTTCGCATCAAGCAATGCCCAGCGAGCCACGATATTGATTTTTGCCAAATACGACAGGATGGCGTTGATATTAAAATAGTCGAAGCCTGCGAGTTCATTCGCCTGCTCCCAGCGCACAAGGTCAATCTTATGCTCCTTCTCCACAAGGTTCTGCTCATCATTGACAGCCGTAATGACAGCATCAATATATGCCACCTCGCCACGCAAGCCGAAATCGGCTGCCGACGAACGCTGCAACTGCTCAACAACATCTCCGCCACCAATAGTCACACTCTCCACAGGGCGATTGGCAGTGCGAGCAACAGCCGCAGCCGACACATTGCGCAAAGTGCGGTCGAACTCCGACCACTCACGCAAGAAACGGCACTTCGACTTTGCACACTCCTCATAGTAGGCAGTAAGCAGAGCCTTCTCAAAGCTGCGCGTCATATCCAACCCCTCAGCATCCTCACCCTCCGGGTCTGCATAGGCTCTAACAACGCGAGCCACAGCCTCGGGCAACTGCTTAGGTGCGGTAAGCTCCTCTGCCAACTCCTCCTTAGAGATATTTCCCAAAGGATTATAGGCCGAGCGGGCAGCACGCAGCGCAATGATATTCTCACAATCGTAGTAACCATACATTAGGCGTACCGCATTGGCATCCGAAGCCGAAATCCCCTCCATAATCTCGGCAACAATCTCTGTTGCGTCGAAACCTTTGGTATCGGCATCGAGCGTATACTCCTTGAGTCCGGCAACTAACGAATAGTAATTTTTCTCAAACATAACTCTCTATGCTAAAAAAGAAGTTTTGCAACCTTCTCGCGCAAATAACCACCGAGCAATGCCTCGAAAGCCTCGTCAGAGAATGAGATGTAATAACCACCCTTCTTCTCGCCTACCTTGAAGCCGCTCTTAACATCAGCTGCGAAGCCGAGCTCCACACCCTCTGCAAGCAAAGCCTTAGCAACAGCCTCGAACTCCTTATTGAGCTCTGCCTTCTTAGCCTCGGGCAGCAAAGCTGAAAGCTCTACCTTTGCACCATTGTTCCAATTCTTGGCAACAGCCAACAACATATCCTTGATAAATGCAACATCAAGGTTTGCCTTCTTAACTCCCTCAGATGTAGCCTTTGCTACTACGAGGTTCTCAATCTCGGCCTTAATCTTGGCAACAGCCTGCTTACCTGCCAATGAAATCTCGGTCATGGCATTCTTCTCAACATCGGCAGCCTTATTCTCGGCATCGGCGATGATTTTAGCAGCACGCGCCTCGGCGTCAGCCACAATTTTCTGAGCTTCGCTCTTTGCCGCAGCCACAAGATTGTCTGCCTCGGCACGGCCCTTCTCCAAACCCTGCTGATAGAGTTTGTCGGTCAATTGCTGAAGTTTTGTATTTTCCATAATTATATATTTGTTTGTTAATTGTTTATTGGCACTTTTGATTATTGAGCAACCTCGCTTATATACATATATATAAAAAAGCGTCGCAAAGTTACTTAAATTATTGGCTTAAACAAAATTTAATCACTACTTTTTCTCGCATAAAAACTCCTACCGCACCTATTGATGTAAAATGCTGACAGAATGTCCAATTTTAAGCTAAACACAACTATCTATCCCACAATACTTTCGGGACATATTTAGCTACAATCGGCACAAAATTTCACACCTCATCCGGTACAACAAAAAAAAGCGGAGATGTACCATTCCGAGCATACATCCCCGCCTTATAACGGCTATATTTTCAATAATTTCCTACTCCGACTGATGCTCCGGGCGCAACAAGTCCAGAACGACCTTCACGGGTGAGAATGTAGTAATAGGTACCTCCACCAAAACAGTATTCCAGTTAGCCATAGCACCATTCCACAATCCCGGTAACTCCTGCGCACGCAACTCTCTTCCGCCGCTTGACTTCGACGATATAAATCCGGTAGAGGGGTCGGTATACTCTCGCAAATCGAACTTCGTACCATCAAAACGCTTCACACCGCATACCAAATCCACGGGGTTGAAGTGTGTCGCCGACTGCATAAGATGCAAATCCTCGGGGGCAATTTGGCTCGACTCGGCAATCTGCAACGACTGCATACCATCCTGAGCCTCAACCCAGAACGGGCCACCACCCGGCTCACCCTGATTGCGCACCACGCCACACACTCTAATAGGTCTATCGAGCAACTCGCGCAGAGTATGAAAATCCCAATCCTCGGGCAATTTCACGCACAGTTTCTGCTCAACAAACGCCGCGATAGCCTCGATATCGGCAACTCCCGAGTCGATAGCTTTGATATAAGCAAAAGCCTGCTCCTGAAGTTCCAACAGCACTCCGGCAAGAGCCTTTTTGTAGCGAATCGTATCGCCACGACGCGAGTCGGTTGTAACATTATCAATATTCTTCACAAAGATAATATCGGCATCAATATCATTGAGATTTTCGATTAGCGCTCCATGTCCCGCAGGGCGGAAAAGCAACTTACCTTCATCGGTCCTAAATGGTGTATTATCGGGATTTACAGCGATAGTATCGGTCGAAGGTTTCTGCACCGAGAACGACACATTATACTTCACACCATACTGCTCCTCATAGAAGGGTTGAGTAGAGCCCAACACATCCCAAAAGCCTCCCATATGCTCCTCCGAAACAGTGAAATGGATAAAGACATCGTCGCCTGAGCGAGCATAAGCAGCACCCTCGACCATATGCTCCTCCACGGCTTTGCGATTGCCATCCTCATAGGCGTGGAATGTAACCAAACCCTTTGGCTTTGAACCATACGCCAAGCCATGCTTTACGATAGCCGCCACAACCTCCTCGTCGGTAGATTTTTCGTTAATAAAATGCTCTAACTCAGGCCAGAAAGCGAACTTTTCGATATTCTCCAACAGTGTATCTATGCCCTTGCCGCGACGGCCCTCATTCACAAACTCAAACAACTCTTTGAACATGCGGGTTGCAGCGCCCGAAGCCGGTACAAACTTAACAACCTTCTTGGTTGCCGACTCGGCATCGTAACGCGCAGTGGCGCGTGTCATCTCCTCGCCACCCAGCACCTTCACGCCATCACCGACCGAAGCTGCTCGCACCACTTTAAGGAAGGGAAAACCCTTTTTGAAATTATCTATCTGTTGCTCAACACTCTGCTGCGAGAGTCCATGAGCGGCAATCTGCCGCAAATCTTCATTACTAAACATAATCAACAATAAAGGCTTTTACAATAAGTCATTATCTCAATTTGCACTCTACATATGTAGAACTTGAAAAAAGTTCCGCAAAAATACGAAAATATTTTTTAACTTTGTGGCTACGGAGTGACAATATTACAATATTGGTGCAAAACAGACGATGGTAATTCAGTCAGGAAGAGGATAATTCAAATTTAGTTATGATTAAACGCTACGCCGAGCATCCGCTCGTACAACTCAATAGTTTCCATGTCGATGAGGTCGCTGCTCACATCATAGAGTTCGACTGTGCGGAGGATTTGAAAGAGATTTTCGCCCCTGAGAACGCGCCACAAAAGTGGTTTATTCTCGGAGGAGGAAACAATATCCTCTTCACGCAGCGTTATGACGGCACACTCATTCACCCCACAGGTAAGCAGTTAAAGGTCGTTGCAGAGGACGAGCGCACGCTGACAATCCTTGTGGAGGCGGGTATGGAGTGGGACGACATGGTCGCATGGTGCGTCGAGCGCGGATTATGGGGGGCTGAAAACCTCTCTCTCATACCCGGCTCGGTGGGTGCTTCGCCCGTACAGAATATCGGAGCATACGGCGCGGAGGCCAAAGACATAATTTCGAAAGTACACTTTTTCGATATTGACACCCTCACGCTTCGCACATTGCTTAACGAGGAGTGCCGATTCGCCTATCGTGACAGTATATTCAAGCAGGAGTTGCGCGGCAAAGCAATTATCACTGCCGTAGAATTTACACTTCACAAAGAGGCTCGACCCAACCTCGGCTATGGCGATTTAAGCCGCGAAGTGGAGGCAAGAGGAGGTGCTACGCTGAAAAATATCCGCGAAGCAGTCTGTGCGATTCGTCGCAGCAAACTCCCCGACACGGCAGAGTTGGGCAACGCCGGAAGTTTTTTCAAAAACCCCATTGTCGAGAGTGCTATTGCTGAGAATTTAGCTGCAAGGCATCCCGATATGCCGTTATATCCGGCACCGGAAGGCAAACGCAAATTGGCGGCCGGTTGGCTTATCGACCGCGCCGGAATGAAGGGTTTTCGAAATGGCAAAGTGGGCGTACACGAGCGTCAGGCATTAGTTTTGGTAAATTTTGGCGGCGCAACGGGTAATGAGGTTATAGCCTTGGCAAAGCAGGTGCAGAATGCCGTACGCGAGAAGTTCGGCATAGAGATAGAGCCCGAAGTGAATATTTTATAGAGATTTTGATTCCACGAATATGTTGATAGATAGATTTCAAGAGTATGTCAAAGAGCATCAGCTCTTCACCAAGCAGGATAAGATTCTGCTTACGGTGTCGGGGGGTGTGGATTCGATGGTGCTGATGTCGTTATGCGTAAACAGCGGTTACAATGTCGGCATCGCCCATTGTAATTTTTCATTGCGCGGGCACGAGAGCGACGAAGATGAGATAATGGTTCAGGAGAGCGCCCGACGCTACGGAATAGAGTGTTATAATATCCGTTTTGACACCCCTGCCGAGATGGAACGCACGGGAGAATCGATGGAGATGGCAGCCCGACGCCTACGCTATGAGTGGTTTCACAAGTTATGCGACGAACATGGCTACACGGTAATTGCCATAGCCCACCATATTGACGACTCAATCGAGACCTTCTTTATCAATATGTTACGCGGTACAGG
The DNA here is from genome assembly GCA_017532885.1 of Alistipes sp. The sequence goes on from JAFXIS010000039.1 coordinate 45,225, forward strand.
ATTGCGAGGTCTTACGGGCATAAGCAAGCAGGTGGGACGCATCGTGCGACCGCTGATGTTCGCTACGCGCAAAGAGATTTTGGAGTATGCCCATGCGAAGCATATCATATTTCGCGAGGACTCGTCAAACCTCTCGACAAAATACCTGCGCAACAAGATTCGACTCGGCATTATTCCCCGCATGAGGGAGATAAATCCGCGTTTCTCGTTCCTGATGCATCGTAACATCGAGCGATTAACCGCAGCTCAGCAATTTATCGACGGAGCCATCGACAACATCTTCAGCGATATAGCTGTTATCGACGGAGAGATTTGTACGCTTCATATCGACAAGATTGCCGACTCTTCGTCGCGCGACTTTGTGATATATGAGATTCTAAACTCGCGTTTCGGCTTCAAAGGCGATACGGTAGATAATCTCTGCAAAGCCCTCGATTCGGGGAAAGTCGGTAAACGATTCTATTCGCGCAGCCATGTGGCGTATATCGACCGCGGAAACATATCAATCACAACGATTGACGACAGCGACCTCTGCGAAATAACAATAGCAAAGGGGCAGCATCGCGCATATTGCGGAGCTTCGGTGCTATATTTCGACGAGTGTGACGCCGATAGTCTTGACACATATCACACACCTGACAATGTCGCCCTTTTAGACCTTTCGAAAATCACCTTCCCGCTCACATTAAGGCGTTGGCAGGAGGGCGATAGTTTCCAGCCATTCGGCATGAATGGGCGCAAGAAGGTGAGCGATTACCTTATCGACCACAAGGTGTCGATGGCGGAGAAGTCGCGTCAATTCGTATTGCTTTCGGGCGACGAGATTGCATGGGTTGTAGGGCGTCGTACGGGCGATGATTTCCGTCTGACGGACAACACCGACAAGGTACTTCGCATCGTATGCGAGAACAATTATTAACAGGGAAAGTTTTGGAGCAAAATGGCAAAATCGACCATAAAATTCAAGGATTGCGTAGCTCAGTTCGAGGAGCTGAAGAAACAGATAAAGAGCCGAAAATTTGCACCCATATATCTTTTGATGGGTGAGGAGAGCTACTTTATCGACGAGCTCTGTTCGTTGCTTGCCAGCAGCATCCTTGACCCCGCAGAGCAGGCTTTCAACCAGATTACCGTCTATGGCAAGGATAGCGAGGCAGGACAGATTGTAAACCTCTGCCGCCAGATGCCGATGATGGGCTCTTACGAGGTTATAATCGTCAAGGAGGCACAACAATTACGACAGATTGAGAAGCTGTCGCACTACACCTCCAAGCCCCAGCCTACGACAATTCTAATCGTCTGTCACAAGGAGAAGTCGGTCGATAAACGCTCGGCATTTTACAAGCAGTGCAACGCCTCGGGAGTTGTATTTGAATCGTTGCGCCCTCGCGACTACGAGATAGGCCCGTGGCTCACACAATTCATCGCCACAAAGGGGCTGCGCATCGGCAACAAGGCGGTGCAGATGCTCACCGACCACCTCGGCTGCGACATCTCGAAGATATCGAACGAGGTAGATAAACTTTTGGTCGGCCTACCCGTTGGCACAACCGAAATTACCGACCGCGACATAGAGAATAATGTCGGTATCTCGAAGGACTTCAACAACTTCGAACTTTGCAATGCAATTGCGGTGCGCGATGTGGCTCGCGCCATGGCCATTGCCGACCATTTTGCCCGAAACCCTAAGGATAATCCTCTCTTGGTTACAATCATGGCATTGTTCGGATTGTTCCGCGACATGTTTATCATAAATTACCTGCGTTGGCAGTCACAGCGAAAAAACACTGCATTTCCTAACGACATGGAGCTGATGCGCATCCTGAAGAAGAGTAATCTTTACGCCATAGGTGAGCTTAAGCAACAATCCACACGCTGGCCCACACCGAAATTATTTAAGATTTTAGGGCTTCTGCGCGAGTACGACGGCAAGAGCAAAGGTATCGACACGGGAGGTATGAGCGACGGAGAGTTGTTGCGCGAGCTACTCCTTAAAATATTCACATTATAGAAATGGCAGAGCGGATAACCGACAGATATATGATTCTGAATGGAGAACTCATTATGGAGTATCCCCAAGCGGTGCCATATATTTACCAAAACATCCACACTATAAATCATAAAGCGCGTTTCGCCGCACAACACATAGCATATCTGAATCATTCGGCAGAAGAGCTTTTCGGCGTAACACTACCTCTTTCTGTGCAACAGCTTGAGGCACAAGTAGCCCAACTTTTAGCCGCCAATCGCCTCACGCGCAACGCGACAATAAAGGTAGAGCTTGCCTTAGATGCTTCGGGCGATTACACCTTACGATGCGGCGAGGGAACAATCTATGCAGGATATGCTATGCGCAGCCTGCGTCCTACGGCAGTTTGCGTACCGGCAAATATGCCACTATCACCCCACCCCACATCCGCAACAATTGCCACACGCCTCTTTGCCGACGCCATAGCTCGCACAAAAGGTTATCACACAGCCATAATCGCCGAGCGCGACGGAGGCATTGCCATAGAGCCTTGCGCGCCCCTCTTTATTATAAAGGAGTATACGATGTTTTCTGCCGAGGGGTATCGCTCTGTGGAGTTTGACCTTACGGAGAAGGCAGCTATGCTCGCCGGTCTACAAATCGAGCATCGCCGACTTACGATTGCCGACCTACGCGATGCCGATGAGGTTATCGTGGTCGATTGGCAAGGCGTAAGTGCCATATCCGAGATTGCCAATCGCCCCTATATGGATATTTTGGCGCATAATATCGCCAAAGGATTGGAGCGCATTGCCAAATAGTTAGCCCAAATCGTCGAAATCGTTTTTTTAATGAGTTTAGGGAATTTAGCGCCGATGCTAACACTATACCTAATTCCCCTAAATTCCTTAAATTCACTAATTTCCTTAATTGAACTACCTTGTCATTCTGAGCAATTATTTTTTTCAGATTCTCGCGTCGGCAAAAGCCTCCTCAGAATGACGAAAAAAATAATTTTGAATTCTTAATTTTGAATTTTGAATTCCAACGCCTATCTTTGCCACGACATTTCAAAGGGGTGCCTTACTATCAGGCTGAGATTATACCCATTGTACCGGATACGGGTAATGCCGAGACCGGGAAAGATGCTACAATCTTATATTATCCCCTTTTCAGTGTTTTTAACTTAAAAATTAAAAGCTAAATGAAAAGGATTTTTATTTTGCTGGCAGCTGTGGCACAGTGCCTTACAGTTGCAAATGCGACAAACAGAATGTCGCAAGATTCTCTACTCACTCTCTCCGTAGAGCCTATCGAAGTAGTGGCGGTTCGCGCCCAAAAATCATCTGCCGTAGCGCATTCCAACCTTTCGGAAGAGGAGGTCGAGCGCAACCGTTACGGATTGGATTTCCCCTCGGTGCTGGCGCTTACGCCCTCGGTCATTGCGACCAACGAAACAGGCATCGGCATTGGTGGTACATCGTTCAAGATTCGCGGCACAGATGCCACACGCCTCAATGTGACGATTAATGGCGTGGCGATGAACAACCCCGACTCCCACTCGATGTATTGGTACGACACGCCCGACCTTATCTCGGCAGTAGGCGATGTTCAGGTGCAGCGTGGCGCAGGAACATCGACAAACGGAACAGCGGCATTCGGTGGAGCCGTAAGCATGACAACGGCAACACCGCCGACATCGCTCGGAGGCGAAGCTACACTCTCCTATGGCTCGTATAACACGCAGAAGCAGGGTGTGCAGTTCTCGTCGGGATTGATGGGTGGACGATGGGCCGTTGATGCGCGCCTTACGCACATCGCCTCGGATGGTTACATCGACCGCGGAGCTACCGACCTCTGCTCCTACATGTTGCAAGGGGCTTATTACGGCAAGCGCACCTCGGTAAAGTTGCTATCGTTCGGAGGTAAGGCAAAGACCTACCTGACATATACGGGAGTATCGAAAGAGGATATGGAACTCTACGGGCGTCGTTATCACACCGAGGGACAGTACGAAACAAGCAATGGCCCATATGTATTGGAGGATGGTACGCATGTCGATTACTATGACGACCACACCGACAACTATCTGCAACTGAATAATCAGTTCATCGTAAATCATCGTTTGTCGGATAACTGGCAGCTTAACTTCACGGGATTTTATACCTACGGCTACGGATTTTACAAGCAGTATAAGGCGGACCGCACCTTGGCCGAGTATCTGAATCTCGGTATCGACGACTACGACATCGAGGCCGATATGATTCGTCGCAAGGTGATGAAAAACCATACGGGCGGAGCAAACATCGCCGCAGCATACCACTCCGACCACCTGTCGTTTATCGTTGGAGGCTCATGGAGCACCTATGCCTGCCCGCATTGGGGCGAGTTGGATTGGGTTGATGGACTCGAGAAGCGCGACTACGCAGGTCGTTGGTACGACAACGATGTACGCAAGCAGGACGGCAATCTGTTCGTAAAAGCCGATTGGAGCGTCGCCGAGGGACTTAACCTTATAGCCGATTTGCAATATCGCCATGTATATTATAAGGCGTGGGGCGTGAACGACAATTTCGATTGGAACACTATGCAGATGCAGCCCATCGACATTGGCGAAGATTACCACTTCTTCAATCCCCGCATCGGCCTGAGCTACGATTTCGGACGCTACAACAACCTCTTCCTCTCGGCTGCGATAGCCAACAAAGAGCCTACGCGCTCGGACTTCACCGACCGATATATGTTCTCCGTAGACGATAGCCAACCCAAGTCGGAGAGGCTCCACGACTTTGAATTGGGATATAGCTACTCATCGCCACGCCTGACATTGGGGGCAAATCTCTACTACATGCTCTACAGCGACCAATTGGTTCATACGGGTCTGGTAAACGACGGCTCCGATGCGCTAAATGTAAATGTCCCCGACAGCTATCGTTGCGGAGTGGAACTTTTAGCCACATGGCGCGCTACACGCCATCTCTCGCTGGGTGGTAACTTAACGCTCAGCCGCAATAAGATTCGCGACTATGTCGATATGCTCGCCGACAGTCCCACATATGGGCAGAATCTCGGCGACAAGGATATATCCTACTCGCCCGAGGCTATGGGTCGCACATTTATTGACTTTAAGGCGGGCGGTTTTGAGGCTATGCTCTCAACGACCTTTGTCGGCAAGCAATATTTCACCAACAACGAGGTGGAGGCACTCTCGCTCGAGGCGTATAACTTCACCACTCTCGACCTTAGCTACACCATGCCGAGCAACACCAGAAATCGCGTACGCTTTGGCATTACACTCTATAATCTCTTCAATCAGAAGTATTGCAGTCACGGCTACGGATACTCCTATATGTGGGACGGAGTGCGCTACGACGAAGCTTTCTACTTCCCACAAGCTCCCATGCACGCCTTGGCAAATGTGACGGTGAAGTTTTAGTAGTTAAAGTTTAGGGAATTTAGGGAATTTAGGGAGTTTAGCACAACACATACTTAAATTCCCTAAATTCTTTAATCTCCCTATCTTTGCCCTCTGCTCTTTCATCCTTACCCTCCCTATCTTTGCTCTCAGCTCTTTTATCTTTCATCTTTTATGAGTATCTTTGCCCCAAATAGTAAGGGATATATGAAGATAGCTCTATTTCCGGGTTCGTTTGACCCCTTTACACGCGGTCACGAAGCGATAGTCGAGGAGGCATTGAAACTCTTCGACCGGGTGGTCATAGCCATAGGCGAGAATATTCAGAAAAAAACGCTCTTAACGGCCGAGAATCGTCGCCGCTTAATCGAGGCGGTGTATAGCGGTAATTCGCGCGTAGAGTGTATTGTATACTCATCTTTAACCGTAGATGTAGCGGCAAAGGTGGGTGCTACGGCTATAATTCGCGGCATACGCAACACCATAGACTTCGAATATGAGCGCACTTTGGCCGATATCAATCGCCGCATATCACCCGACATTGCAACCGTAATGCTCTTAACGCCGCCACAGCTATCGGATATATCCTCTTCGGCGGTGCGTGAGCTACTCGCATTTGGTCATAGCGTCGAGGAGATGTTACCCGCAGGCATTAGTATTGAGCCTTATATCGAAAAATCAAAATAGAGGATACAACTTGCAGAAAATAGGAAAGATAATTATATTTGTACGATAACTAATTAAACAGAATATTTATGGAATTTACAGCAGAAATGATTGCCGGCCTTTTGGGAGGTACTGTGGTAGGCGATAAAAACACCGCCGTACATACCGTATCGTCGATTGACGGAGGTAAGAAGGGAGCTTTGGCATACCTCACCAACCCCAAATACGAGCAATACATATACACAACCGAGGCCTCAATCGTCTTGGTAAACGAAGGTTTCGAGCCCTCGGCACCCGTCGAAGCTACACTCATCAAATTGCCCGATGTAGGAGCTGCCGTTCTGAAGCTTTTGGAGATGTACAACGCCATGAAACCCCAGAAGAAGGGTATTAGCAAGTTGGCATCTATCTCGGAGAAGGCTTCAGTAGGTGAGAATTGCTACATTGGCGACTTTGCCGTTATCGAGGCCGGTGCAGTGATTGGCGACGGAGCAAAGATTTATCCTCAGGTATATGTGGGCGATGGCGTTAAGGTAGGTGCCGGCACAACGCTCCACCCCGGAGTAAAGATTTACGAGGGTTGCCGCATAGGCGCGAACTGCATTATCCACGCAGGTGCCGTTATCGGAGCCGACGGATTCGGTTTCCTGCCCAAGCCCGACGGCACTTTCGACAAGATTCCCCAGCTCGGAAATGTTATTATCGAAGATAATGTGGAGATTGGTGCTAACACCTGTATCGACCGCGCAAAGACCGATTCTACAATCATCCGCAAGGGTGTGAAGCTCGACAACCTCATTCAGGTGGGACACAATGTCGAGATTGGCGAGAACACGGTATCTTCGGCACAGATGGGTATTGCCGGCACATCGAAGGTGGGTCGCAACTGTTTCCTCGCGGGTCAGGTAGGTATCGCCGACCATGTTACGATTGGCAACTATGTAAAGATTGGCTCTCAATCGGGTATCGACAAGGATGTTGCCGATGGCGAGATTCGCTTGGGTACGCCTGCACTCCCCGGCATGGGCTTCCATCGCTCATTCGCGGTATTTAAGACCCTGCCCGAGTTGCAGAAGCGTGTAGCAGCCCTGGAGAAGGAGATTAAGAAATAAAGTATTTAACTCAAATAGAATTATGAAAAAGATTTTTGCAATTATGTTTGTAGCTGCGGCAATGGCTGCATGCACAGGCGGTACAAAGTACACAATCACCGGTACTAACATCGGATTCGAGGATGGCTCGGTTGTTTATCTTCAGGCTCCCGTAGATAGCCGCAATTTGGAGGTTATCGACTCTACAACGGTCGTAAACGGTGCATTCCAATTCAAGGGTGAAATTGCTGCCGACAACGAACAGCTATATCGTTATATCACCATTAACGACTATATGTTTATCCCCGTATGCTGGGAGGCAGGTAAGATTGTGGTTGCGGATGTGGACCCCGTAACAGGTAAATTCGCCGTTACAGGTACTCCGTTGAACAACAAGCTCAACGAGTTCAACGAGAATATGCAAAAGTTCAGCAAGGACCAGAACGAATTGACAAATGTTGGCGACAGCGCTACGGCAGAGATTGTCTACAACGAGATGATGGATTATGTAAAGGGCTTCATCAAGGAGAACATCGTAAATCCTTTGGGTCGTCAGCAGTTGAAGCAATTCTATTATCAGTTTGAGCCTCAGGAGGTTTTGGACATCATAGCGCTTATCCCCACCGAGAATGCCGAGGAGTTTGCTAAGATGAAGGAGAGCGCCGAGAAGGCTTTGAAGGTGCAGCCCGGCAATCCTTATATTGATGTAGTGGATAAGACTCCCGCAGGCAAGGAACTTTCGTTGAAGAGCGTTGTAGAGAATGGCAAGAACAAGTATGTCTTGTTGGATTTCTGGGCATCATGGTGCGGTCCTTGCATGCAGGAGGTTCCCTACCTTATCGAGACTTACAAGGCTTTCCACAAGAAGGGCTTCGAGATTTATGGTGTATCGTTCGACCGCTCGGAGGAGGCTTGGTTGAAGGCTATCAAGGAGAAGAAACTCGATTGGTTGCATGTAAGCGCACTGAAGATGTGGGATAATCAGGCTCGCAACGATTATGCAGTAAACTCAATTCCTGCAAACTTCCTTATCGACTGCTCAACAGGCGAGATTATCGCAACAGGCTTGCGCGGCGAGGAGGTTAAGGCAAAGATGGAGGAGCTGTTGAAGTAAATCATTATAAGTCACAACATAACAAAGCTCTATGCCTGCGCATAGAGCTTTGTTGTTATTAGGCCCTTGAATCTACAAAAAATCAGTATAAAATTTGTTTTTATAATTATAAATTTATATTTTTGCATTATTAGACTAAGCAGATAACTATTTTAACCATTATTTGAAACCTTCTTTTATGAAACTATCATGTCCCCCCTCTTGTGCTGCATTGCAACATCCAGAAGCCGGATTCTATGTGGGTCGTTGCATGGAAGGTGAAACCACCATCATCGAAGCGAGTTCCACAAATCGAATAATATTCATCACCTATGGCTCCGTGGTCGTAAACTCAAAAGAACGAGAAAATTACGAGGTGGAAGAGAAGAATATGATACTTTGTTATAAGGAGTACGATTACCATATAACGGCAAAGAACAACACCGAGTATATCGTTGCATATTTCACCTCGCTGGGAGGTGCTTGCGACACAAGCATGCTTTCGCAACTTTTCCGCGCAAACAAAAATATGCATTATGAGTTTAAGTCATTGCCGTTTAACGAGCCTATACGCGATTTTTTGGGCACAATAATTCGTTACTTGCATGACGGCATCGAGTGTAAGCACTTACACTACCCCTCGATTCAGGTATTGTTTGTATTGCTTCGATTCTATTATCCACCCAAGGCATTGCTGAAGTTCTTTTACAACCTGCTCAGCTACGATTCGTCGTTTACCGCCCTTATCGAGAATAATGTCGAGAAGGTCCATACACTCAACGAACTCGCAGCAATATGCGGCTACGATATCTCGACCTTCAATGTCGTTTTCCGTCGCCATTTCAAGGATATCACACCCTACGCATGGATGCAGCAGCAACGCAGCGTAAGCATTCTGCGATGCTTGGAGAAGACCGACATGCCAATCCATGAGGTTGCCGAAAACTTCAATTTCTCGAATCCCGGACACCTCAGTGCCTTCTGTAAGAAATTCTGGGGGAAGACTCCTTTGAAAATCCGCTCTCAGGCCCGCATGGCAGAGAAGGCTGCAAATGGAGATACCGAGCCAAAGAGAAGAAGGAGCAAGGCTACTAAGGATAGCGAATAGAAATTTAGCTTAATATCTGCACTTATCCGACAGGGTAGGTGCAGAATCTTATAGACCAAAAGCGTTTCATGTAGAATGGCAGACGAGCAGACGACATATCGTATTATGGGCATCGACCCCGGCACGAACTATATGGGCTACGGCATCATCGAGGTCGAGGGTCGCACTCTGCGCTCGGTTGTGATGGGTGATATCGACCTGCACACGATGAGCGACCCGTATCGTAAGTTGCGCTATATCTTTGACCGCGTGAGCCGTCTTATCGAGGACTACGAACCTCGCGAAGTGGCATTGGAGTCGCCATTCTTCGGCACAAATGTGCAGAGTATGCTCAAGCTTGGTCGCGCGCAGGGTGTGGCTATGGCTGCCGCCCTGCAACACGACAAGGAGGTCTTTGAGTATGCTCCTACGCGCATCAAGCAGGCAATTGCCGGCTCGGGAGCAGCTTCAAAAGAGCAGGTTGCAGCAATTATCAAGCGTATGCTGAAGTTGGACTATACACCTCGGAGATTGGATGCTACGGATGGTATGGCTGTCGCGATGTGCCACTACTTCACAGCCCGCACACCTATAAATTTGGCTATGGGTAGCGAACGCGTCAAAGGTCTGGGCGGAGGAAAGAAAGCCGCCAAAGGCTCATCGTCGTGGGAGGCCTTTATCCGCCAAAATCCCGAGAGAGAGGTGAAGAAATAAAATTAGGCTATCCGATGGATAGCCTAATTTTATTTCATTACACAAAAATCACAAATCCCTACTCCAAGTTCATCGACTTGATAAGTGCATCGACCTGGGGCTCATGACCACGGAACTCGACATAGATATCCATCGGATGACGCTGACCACCCTGCTCAAGCAAATGGCGGAACGAAGCGGCAGTCTTGGCATCGAAGATGCCCTTCTCCTTAAAGAGCGAGAAGGCATCGGCAGCCAAAACCTCTGCCCACTTATATCCATAATATCCTGCGGCATAACCTCCGGCGAAAATGTGGTTAAACGATGTAGAGAGCGATGTACCCTCAACTACGGGAGTAATCTGCACCGACGACATAGCCTCACGCTCAAATGACTCGACATCACCCGCAAAAGGCTCGGTCAAGGTGTGCCATGCCATGTCGCTCATACCGAACGACAGCTGACGCAGATTGCCGTAGGCTGCCAAATAGTTCTTCGCAGCGACAATCTTCTCAACCAACTCCTCAGGGATAGCCTCTCCGCTCTGGTAATGCACTGCCCACATATCGAGGTACTCCTTCTCGGTAGCCCAATTCTCCAAAATCTGCGACGGGAGCTCAACAAAGTCGCGATATACGCTTGTGCCATTCAACGACTCATACTTACCCTTTGCCAACATGCCGTGCAGAGCGTGTCCGAACTCATGCAGGAAGGTGGTAAGCTCATCGAAAGTAAGCAACGAAGGTGTTGTTTCGGTCGGCTTGGTAAAGTTCATCACAAGCGACACCAAAGGACGCGTCTCGACACCTTCAACCACCTTTGCACCGCGGAACTCGGTCATCCATGCACCCGAACGCTTCGATGCGCGAGGGAAGAAATCAAGATATAGCACCGAGAGGAACTCTCCATTGGCATCCTTAACCTCGTAGGCCATCACATCGGGATGATAGACCGCGATTTTATCGTTTGCCTCAAACTGCAAGCCATAGAGTTTCTCGGCAACCATAAATACGCCATTGATAACATTGTCGAGCTTCAGGTAAGGCTTCACCTGCTCGTCGTTGATGGCATACTTCTCATTCTTGTACTTCTCTGAATAATAAGCCCAATCCCAAGGCATAACATCACCCGTATGGCCCAAAGTCTTGGCATAGTCGTTAATCATCGCGTAGTCCTTATGACCATGCTCGATAGTCTTGTCGCGCAACTCTGCAAGGAACGAATTTACGGTCGTAGCATTCTGCGCCATAGCCTCCTCCAAAACATAGTCGGCATAGGTGTTATAGCCCAACAACTTGGCAATATTCATACGCAGCGTAGCGATGCGCTTTACCAACTCGGTATTATCGAACTCACCATTATAGGCGCGTGTATTATAGGCACGATAAAGCTTCTCTTTAAGGTCGCGCTGTGAAGAGTATGTAACAAAAGGCACATAGCTCGGAGCCTGCAATGTAACGGTCCAACCCTTCTCGCCTCGGGCCTTTGCCTCGGCAGCCATACCCTCCTTGACAAATGCGGGCAACTCGGCCACCTTCTTCTCATCGGTAATATTAATCGAGAAGGCATTTGTTGCCGAGAGTGAGTTCTGCGCAAAGAGCAATGTTGCCTCCGAGAGCTCGGCTGTATATTTACGATACAACTCCTTATCCTCATCCGAGAGGGCCGCTCCCGAGCGGGCAAAACTCTTATAGGTATCCTCCAAAAGTTGCTTCTGCTCCTTCGAAAGCAGCAACTGCGAACCCTCGTATACCGCCTTCACGCGCTCGAAAAGTTGCGGATTGAGCGACACATCGTTGCTCAGCTCGGTGAGCTTAGGCTGAATGCGCAATGCGATAGCATCCATCTCGTCAGAAGTATCCGCCTCGCGCAAATTGAAGAAGATACCCAAAATGCGACCGAGCAACTCGCCCTGACGCTCCAAAGCCTCGATAGTATTGGCAAATGAGGGCTTTGCGGGGTTATTGATGATAGCATCTACCTCGGCACGCGACACAGCAATAGCTGTTTCGATTGCGGGCTCATAGTCCGAAATTTTAATCTTGTCAAAAGGAGGTGTGGCATGCGGAGTATCCCACTCTGCCAACAAAGGATTCGTTGTGTCAATCTCCGGTAACACAACCTGAGGCATATCGTTGCCACATGAGGCAACCAAAGCACTAAATGTCATAGCAAATAATAGTTTTTTCATATTTTCCAACTCTTTTTTCGGTTTCTTCATAATTTGGTTTTTCTCCTGCAAATCAATGTATCAGTTACATTGCGAGGCTATCTTTTATCTCCTTGATTGATTCCTCAACCTCTGTCGTAGACTTTTCTATTTCTGTCGCTGATTTTTCTATCTCTGAGGTCTTTGCAGACTCGGTTACCTTTGTAGCATCATTCACATCTATAATTTCTGTGGCGGCTGCAACATTGGCAGTTGCCTGTGCTTCGATATTTCCGACAACCTCCGCCTGCTCTACCTTTTCGATTTCTTCGACCTCTTCAATCTTCTCAATATTTTCAATATTTTCGACCTTTTCGACAGTTTCTACTGCCTCTGTTTTCTCTGCGACATTCGAAGTTCCCACTTTCGCAGCCGCTTCTGCCGCCTCTGCGGCTTCACGCTCACGGCGCGACTTCTCGGCACGCTGACGCGCCAGCTCTCGCGTATCTATGCGCTCAACCTCTATCTCCGGCGCAGGCAAAGAGTCTATCGGCTGAACATCCTCCTCGATAAAGCCTCGGGCGCGCAACAAGGCATCTTTATCGGGATCTGCACCGCGGAATGCGCGATACATCTCCATGCCCGGGCGTGTACCGCCCTTCGAGAGTATCTCCTTGCGGAAACGCTGCGCAATTTCGGTATTGAACAAATCACCACTCTCGACAAAAGCCTCGAAGGCATCCTTATCCAGCACCTCTGCCCAGATGTAGAAATAATATCCCGCAGAATAACTGCCATTGAAAATATGGTTGAAATAGGTATAACGATAACGAGGCTCGATTTGCGGAATAAGTCCACGCTTCTCTCTGAGCACCTTATCCTGGAACTCCGAGAGGTTGAACGACTCATCCACGCTCTCCAACGAGTGGATATCCAAATCCGACAATGCTGCAGCAACCAACTCCGTTGTAGCAAAGCCCTCGTTGAACTTCGCAGCACGATGAATCTTCTCAATCATAGAGTCGGGCATAACCTCGCTACGACGATAATGGATAGCATATTTCTTAAGCATCTCCTTCGAGAATGCCCAATTCTCCATAATCTGCGACGGAAGCTCCACAAAGTCGCCCTCAACCTCCGACAAACCACGATATGGCACCTCGGCAAACAGAACATGCAGGGCATGTCCAAACTCATGGAACAGAGTTTCCGCCTCATCCAACGACAGCAATGCAGGACGCGACTCGGTCGGTCGGGTGAAGTTGCAGACAACCGTAACGACAGGCGCGATACGCTTGCCATTATCGTAACGCTGCGGAGTATATGTTCCGCACCATGCACCACCTCGCTTGCTCGCTCGGGGATGGAAATCGAAATATATCAGACCCAACACCTCGTCATTGCTATCCTTTACTTCGTAAACCTCACACTCCTCATGATAAAGAGGTGCCGAAATAGGTCGGAACGAGATTCCATACAGGCGATTGGCAAGGAAAAATACTCCACCCTTGACATTATCCAATGATAAATACTCCCTGACACTCGCCTCCTCCAACTGATAATCACGCTGGCGCACCTTCTCGGCATAATACCACCAATCCCACGAAGCAAATTCGGCGTCAGTGCCATTATCCTTCTTAAAGAGCTGCTTCATGCGCTCCAATTCATCCTTGGCGGTCTCCAACGCCGGAGTCCAAACACCCTCCAACAATTCATACACAGCATCGGGCGAGCCGGCCATTTGACGAGCCGTAACATAATGCGCAAACGACTTAAAGCCAAGCAATTTAGCCTTCTCCGCACGCAGACTTACTATCTCGGTGATAATGGCATTGTTATCGTACTCGTTACCATTATCGCCACGCGAAATATATGCCTTATAAATCTCCTCACGCAACGACCTGTCGTCGGCATAAGTAAGCAACGGAATCATACTCGGTGTATGCAGCGTAAAGACAAAGCCCTTCTTCTCCATCTCCTTTGCCTGCGCCTCGGCGGCATCACGCACCGACTGCGGAACACCATTCAGGCGAGCGCGAGGGACCTCCAAAACAAAGGCATTGGTCTCGGCGAGCAGGTTATTCGCAAAGCTAACACTCAACATCGAAAGGCGCTCGTTTATCTGCTTCAAGCGGCTCTTATCCGCAGGCGACAGCAACGCGCCCGAGCGAACAAAATCATCGTAAATCTGCTCGGTAAGGCGCATCTGCACGGCATTCAGATTAAGGCTGAAACGCAGGTTGTAAACCGTCTGAATCTTAGCAAAAAGGGCATCGTTCATCGTAATAGCATCGCCATGTGCTGCAAGCAGGGGCATCATCTCACTCGAGAGTGCCTGCAACTCGTCGGAGGTATGTGCCGAATTAAGCAGGCTGAAGACTCTGCCAACGCGCCACAGCATATTTCCCGAATTATTATACGCCAAGATAACATTCTCGAATGTAGGCTCCTCTGCGGAGTTTACAATCGCTTCGATATCGGCTTTATGGCGCACCATACCCTCCTCCAGAGCAGGTTTGAAGTGCGAGATATCGATACGGTCAAATGGAGGAGCTCCATATGGAGTATCCCAACTCTCCTCGAAGAATGGATTTTCACCCATCTTTGCCTTATCGCCGCAACCGCTCAAACAAAAGGCGAGCAGTACAAAAATTAGCACTCTAAACATATATTTCATAGATTTTGCATTAAATTATTATCCGTCGTATTTCAATACTTATATTTAATTAATATCTTTGCAAAGATAATATTTAGTCTAAAGTTATGCAACTATTTTACGCACCTGATATTACACCTCCTGTCTACACCCTGTGTGAGGAGGAGTCAAAACACTGCATCAAAGTTTTGCGTTTAGCGGTAGGCGACACGCTGCATGTAACCGACGGCAAGGGTAATTTATACCTATGTCGCATAACCATAGCTGATGCGCGACGCTGCTCGATTGAGGTGGTCGAGACTCACGAAGAGTTCGAAAAAATGCCATACCAACTGACAATGGCGGTAGCTCCCACAAAGAATATCGAGCGCTTCGAATGGTTTTTGGAGAAGGCCACCGAAGTGGGCGTAACACGCTTTGTGCCAATCGTATGCGACCATAGCGAGCGCCGCATCATCAAACCCGAACGCGAAGAGCGCGTAATAACATCAGCCGTAAAACAATCGCTCAAGGCTTATCATCCCACATTGGATGAGCTCACTCCGTTGCGCAAACTTATAGCGACGGATTTCGAGGGACAGAAATTTATCGCTCACTGCGACTCGTCGTTCGACGAAAAGGGTTTCAAGAGGGAGTATCTGCCGGCAATTATTAAAAAAAATGAAAATATTTTAATTTTAATCGGTCCGGAGGGTGATTTTTCGCCCGAAGAGATTAATTTTGCGCTCGAAAACGGATTTCAACCTATCACGCTCGGCGAGCAACGACTGCGCACCGAGACTGCCGCAGTGGTCGCTACGGTAATGTGTGCAGTTTGTAACACATTATAGCGCAGCGTCGTTCGGTTAGGTTGATGAATTAAACAAACAGAAAAACAAAACAAACATTTACTGCAAAATGTTCTATCTCTATTTTCTACTTGCATTGGCACTTTTGACTGTGGCGCTCTTCTCGGCACCACTGCGCGCAAAGGTGTGGACTGCACTCGTAGCTGTGGGCGTAGCAACCATAGCGACGATAGCTCCCTCGATAGGAGTATTGATGGGTGCTTCCGAGATTGTGATAATGCAGATGCAATCGCCAATATTCGGTATCGAGAGCCTCTCGATTGACTCTCTGTCGGCGTTCATGCTTCTGATTATCGGCATTTCGGGAATCGCTACCATTCTGTATTCGCGTGGATATTTGGAGCATTATCTTAAAGAAAAATCATCGGCACACATATCGCTACACTATTTAGCTTTGGTAGTGATGATTATCTCGATGATGCTAGTCGTTATATCGAGCGGCGGATTCTCATTCCTGCTCGCATGGGAGATGATGACCATTGCGTCATTCATCCTTATCTTGTTCGATGCCCAGCGCGCCGAGGTTATGCGTGCCGCATTGGCATATTTGGTGATGATGCACATCGGATTTATCTTCCTTGTTGCAGGATTTGCCGTAATGCACTCTATTTGTGGCTCAGCAAACTTTTCTCTCCTGCCACAATGCTTCGCAGCAGGCAAAACACTCCCAATATTTATCCTCTTCCTTTTGGGATTCGGCATGAAGGCGGGACTCTTCCCTATGCATGTATGGTTACCCGAGGCGCACCCCGCAGCACCGTCGCATGTGTCGGCAATCATGTCGGGCGTGATGATTAAAACGGGTGTCTACGGAGTGATGCGTGTTGCGATGAACATCACATCTCCTACCGAACTTCAGATTACGGGAGCCATAATCCTCGTAGTCGGCATCGTTACGGGTTTGTGGGGCGTAATTCTCGCTGCCGTACAGAACGATGTAAAACGCATATTGGCATATTCGAGTATCGAAAATATCGGTGTTATATTTATCGGTTTGGGCGTTGCGGCACTCGGACAGGCGGCAGGTAACAGCATAGTAGCAACACTCGCATTGTGTGGTGCGTTGATGCATATGCTCAACCACTCACTCTTCAAGAGTCTGTTATTCTTTGGTGCCGGAAATCTCTATTCACAGATGCACACCACGCAGCTCGACCGCTTTGGCGGTGTGGGAAAGAGCATGCCGATGACAGCAATCCTGTTCCTTATCGCGACAGTTGCAATCTGCGCCCTGCCTCCGCTGAATGGTTTTGTCGGAGAGTTTTTAATCTACCTCGGCATGTTTAGCAGCGTGCGCGACGGAGTAAATACACTCGCCGCTGCCGGAGGATTGTTTTCGTTGGCGCTGATTGGCGGTATTGTGGTCTTGGCATTCACAAAACTTTACAGCACGGTATTCCTCGGCTCGCCACGCGACCACCATGTAGCAGAGGCTACCGAAGTAGACAGTTTCCGCATCGCGGCTATGGGCATACCTATGGCGGGCATCTTGCTGATAGGTATTCTACCCCAATTTGCCGTTAAGATTACCGAGCGTGTAGCTGCGCAATTCACCCATTTCGCAGCTCCCATCATAGAGATTTATGCCAACTCGGCACTTGTAAATATTTCACTCGTAGCATTGGCTCTTGTTATCATTGCATCGCTTTTGTATCTGCTTAAGCGTCGCGCACAGGCCTCGCGCCAAATCGAGCAAGGTCCGACTTGGGGATGCGGATTCACATCACCCAATATCCGCATGCAATATACCGGAGAGTCATTCGCCGAAGGATTCGAATCGATTGCCACATCTCTGACGCAGAACACCGTCGAGGGTCGCACCGTCGATAAGAGCGAGATATTCCCCTCGGCTCACAACTATAATGTCAAGCACAAGGATAAGGTGGACCGACTATTCGCGGCTTGGTGGATGGAGATGCTGCGCATCATAAACAAGCGAATCATGCGCTTGCGCACAGGAAAAATCAACCACTACATACTCTTTGCATTGGTGTTCCTTGTGGTTATCTTCCTCCTTTCACTCTTTAACATCATTTAGACATGGCAATACTTCTCAATACACTACTGATGATAGTTGTGGCGCTCTCGATTACGGGCGTCATAAACCGCACGCGCGCACTATTGGCAGGTCGCAAAGGATTACCCTTCCTGCAGCATATCTACAATGTGCGCCTATTGCTTCGAAAAGGCTCCGTCTACTCATCAACAACCTCTGCGTTGTTCCGCATAGCTCCCACAATCTATCTCGCTGCGGCTATTGTTGCCATGCTGATGATTCCCGTGGCGGACCTCTACCCACTAATCTCCTTCGAGGGTGATGTCATCTGTTTAGCTTATACGCTCGCCCTATCTCGCGTTATGATAATCCTTGCCGCGATGGATACGGGCAGCTCTTTCGAGGGTATGGGTGCTGCACGCGAGGCTTTGTACGGAGCATTAATCGAGCCGGCATTGATGATTGGCTTTGCCACACTTGCCATGTTCTGCGGCTACACCTCACTCGCCGATATCTTCGAGCATGAGCAGACCTTTGACCTGCACTACACCCTGGTGATGTTCCTGACGGCATACCTCTTCGTTAAGGTAACCTTCGTCGAGGCGGGTCGCGTACCGGTGGATGACCCTCGCACACACCTTGAGCTTACGATGATTCACGAGGTTATGTGCTTAGATTATTCGGGGGTTGATTTGGCAATGATTCAGATTGCCGGCTGGCTCAAGACGGCATGTTTCTCGATGATTGCCGCAAATGCTATCGCTGCAACATGCTGCTTCCATTGGTGGTTCGCTGTACCTTTGGCAATCCTGCTTACCGGAGTGTCGGTCGGCGTTGTCGAGTCTACTCAGGCACGCAACAAACTCCAGCGCAACACCACTTTCATCGTTACGGTGTCGGCACTCGCAGCGTTGATATTCTTCATTGGCTATTTACTTCAACTCAATATCAATATTTAAGCTATGTTGCTATCTCTCATCATATTATACATCCTATCGCTCATCTATCTGTCAATCGTTGAGCGATTCCGCAACTATGCCTCACTTATCGCCATTCAAGGCTGGTTATTGCTTGGCATAGCTCTTTTGCGTCTACATACCCTGGATTGGATTGAATTGTCGTTTATCGTTACCGAAACATTGATTTTCAAGGCGATAATCGTTCCCAAAATCCTGATGCGAGTAATAAATCAGACGAAAATCAATCGCGTGGGTTCATCGGGCAGTTCACAATTCAACTCCTTGATGCTCTCTTTCTTGGCACTCGCAATAAGCGCCATAACAACCTATTTTGTGGCCGACTCCTCTACGCATATGATATTCTTCGGCGTAGCGTTGTATGCTCTATTAAGCGGCCTTATACTTATCGTGTTGCGCTCACGCATTTTTACTCACATGGTTGGTTTTTTGGTTATTGAGAACGGAGTGTTCCTCTTCTCGATGGCTATTGGCGTTGAGATGCCCATACTTATCAACTCGGCTATCATGCTCGACATCTTGATTTCGGTATTGATGCTCGGTATGTTTATGACAAAGGTGGACCACCAAATCCACACCGACGATAGCGACTCTTTAACCCATGTAAAAGATTAGCCCTATGATATATCTATACTTCATACTATGGTTGGCAATCGCCGCATGTACATTTTTCGTGCGCTCACGCCGCGAAGTACATCTATTGTGCGGACTATATATTGCCGCACACATGATTTTTGCCGGTAGGTTGTTATTCGGCGGCGAGTACCTTGCCACTTCGGGATTATTCTTCACCTTCGACCAGGCGGGTACGCTATTCTATATGCTCTTGGTCATTGTGGGCGGATTTGTCCTTCTTCACTCGCAGGAGTACCTCAAGGATGACGATTTTGGCAACTATCGCAAATACTTCGCTCTGCTGATGCTGCTCATAACGGCAATTACGGGAGTCTATTTCGCCAACAACATTGCCGTAACATGGATTTTGCTTGAAACTACAACCTTGTGTAGCGCCGGAATCCTCTATCACCGCCATTCGGAGCAGACCTTGGAGGCAACATGGAAATATCTGTTTGTATGTTCTACGGGTATCGCCATAGCCTATTTGGGAATACTTCTTTTATGCGCCGCGGCATCAAACAACTCACTCAGCTACACAGACTTGCAGGGCCTCATTTCGCAGGGCAACCCACTTTACCTGAAGGTTGCATTCCTGCTTATTCTGACGGGTTACAGCTGTAAAATGGAGATTTTCCCGCTCTACACCATTGGCGTAGATGCCAACTTTGCCGCTCCGGCACCCGCTTCGGCCCTGCTTTCAACGGGATTGGTAAATGCCGGATTTTTGGCAATCTTCCGCGTATATAAACTCTTTGCCGAGACCGCAGTCTTTGATTGGGTGCGCCATGTGATGATAATCATCGGCGTAATGAGCCTTTTGGTCGGAGCATTGTTCCTGCGCCGTACAAACAACTACAAGCGTTTCCTCTCGTACTCAACGGTTGAGAATATGGGTATCGTAGCCATAGGCTTGGGAATTGGCGGAATAGGCGTTTGGGCAGCTCTGTTCCATGTAATATGCCATACCTTAATTAAGAGTAGCCTCTTCTTGCAGATTGCAGTCGTAAGACAAGTCTACAACGGCTATCGAATAAATCGTATCGGCGACTACATCAACATCAACAAAGTTGGCGCCATAGGTCTTATCGTCGGCATGATTATGATATTGGCATTCCCACCCTCTCCACTCTTCGTGTCGGAGTTGATGATTCTCTCGGAGGCTATTACTTCGCAGGGCTGGTGGTTGGTAGCTATTATTTTGCTGCTGCTCTGCATCGTGATTTATACTATCTGCCAGCGCATTATTCGCCTATGTTATCATCCCAACCAGGATGAGCTGCACCTCTCAAACATTAATCGCCGCTTGTCTTACAGCGCACTTGTGTTGCTTATCGGCGCTATCGTTTTGGGATTGTGGCAGCCTCAGGCTTTAGTCGGTTTAATTGATAAAATTGCATCGCTTTAGTTATGAACTATCATATTATTGACAACATCGCAACCGCTGTTGCACTGAAGGATATTCCCGAGGTGGAGTATGCCGAGTTGTACGAGGATTTGAAGGAGCGACTAAAGAGTAGCCGCTACCATGTTGCTCACTACTTCGCTACACCCGATGCCAATCGCCTACGATTCTATATCGTCGTGTTAGACGATACAGAGCATAAGGTTATGCTGGCAACATTCACGATGGAGTATTACGACGATGTGGCGCTACCGTCACTCACGGCAATACATCCCGCCATGCACATCTACGAAAGAGAGATTACCGAACTCTACAATGTGGAGTTTGACTCTATGCCGTGGAATAAACCCGTGCGTTTCTCGTTTGATAGGCGTAACCGCAACTCAACTATCGACAACTACCCATTCTATACTATCGAGGGAGATTCGCTGCATGAGGTAAATGTCGGCCCCATACATGCCGGCATCATCGAACCCGGAGCTTTCCGTTTTATCTGCAATGGAGAGAATGTCCTGCATTTGGAGATTGCGTTGGGTTACCAGCACCGAGGTGTGGAGCATGAGTTTGCGGCGACCGACAATCGTCTGCGTCAAATGCTTCTCGCCGAGAGCATTGCCGGCGATAGCGCAGTGTCGCACGGTGTGACATTTGCACATAATATCGAAAAACTTTCTAATGTCACTCCGACAAGGGATTTGGAGTTGGAACGCGCCGTAGCTTTGGAGTTGGAGCGCATGGCTCTGCATATTGCCGACACGGCAGCACTCTCGACAGATGTAGGTTATCAGTTGGGGCAGGTTGCATGTGAGGCCCTGCGAACCATGACTATCAACACCACGCAAGCATGGTGCGGCAACCGCTTTGGCAAGGGTGTGATTCGCCCTGCGGGTAGTAATTTCCCGCTCACCGAGGCCAAGCGAGATATGATTTTAAGCAATGTCAAGGAGATTGCACGCCGATACGGCGAAGTAAAGGAGGATATTAAGAGTTCGCCGTCGCTTTTGGCTCGATTTGAGCAGTGTGGCATTGTCGAGCGTCAAGAGATGCAGCGCATAGGCGGTGTCGGCATGGCGGCACGCGCAAGTGGTGTAAAACGCGACATCCGTACTTCGCACCCTTATGGCGTATTTACAGATGCCATCAAGCACGAAAGCGTCGTAAAGCGTCAAGGCGATGTGATGGCGCGATTGATGGTTCGCAGCAATGAGGTGTTGCAATCGGCAGAGTATATCCAGCTGCTGTTAGAGAATTACAAACCCTCAAAGAGCATTCCGCACCCCGACTACGAGAAGGCGTTGGCTGCATCTTCGTTGGCTGTATCGCTTACCGAGGGGTGGCGAGGCGAGATTTGCCATGTCGCCATCACAGACGAGAATGGCGCAATCAGCACCTATAAAGTCAAAGACCCGAGTCTGCATAATTGGCTCGCATTGGCACTTGCCGTAAGAGGCGAGGGTATCTCCGACTTCCCAATCTGCAACAAGAGCTTCAACCTCTCATATTGCGGCTACGATTTATAACCGACAAACGAAAAGATTATGATATTTCCAAAGATAAAGGTCTTGCGCAGCCACGGCTGGCAATACATTCCCGATCTAAACGCGGTTGAACTTACCGAGGAGTTTCGTGGTCGCCCCGAACTCACCACAACAACAGATATGGCAGATGTTGAGGCTGCAGCGGCATTATGCCCTACAAAGGCCATCTCGGTAGCGCCATTTACACTCGACATAGGCCGATGCCTGTTTTGCGGCGAGTGCGCACGCCGAGCGCCGAAGAACATACGCTTCACGAATGATTACCACATAGCCTCAACCTCGCGCGAGGCGCTTATCATAAAACCCGGCGATACAAAGGTTGAGTTTCACCCCGAAAATGTACGCACAGAAATTCCGAAGCTCTTCGGCAAAGCATTGAAGTTGCGTCAGGTGTCGGCCGGAGGCGATAACTCGGTGGAGATGGAGCTAAATGCTACGGGCAATGTCAATTTCGACTTTGGCCGCTATGGTGTAGATTTCACCGCCTCACCGCGTCACGCCGATGGAGTTGTTATCACAGGTCCCATTTCGCAAAATATGGCAGAGCCTTTGCAGATATGCTACGATGCTGTGCCCAGCCCTAAGGTACTGATGGTGTGCGGCTCGGAGGCTTGTTCGGGAGGTCTGTTTGCTGAGAGCAAGGCGGTAAATCGCGAGTGGCTCAAGCAGCACCATGTCGATTTATGGCTTCCGGGAGCACCAACGCACCCCATGACATTCATTGACGGAGTGATGAACCTCCTGGGACGCAAAAAGCGATAAACAGATTATACATGGAGCTGATACAAAACATAATCGACACTGCCAACAATCTTTTGTGGAGCTATATCATGATAGCGGCATTGCTCGCTTGCGCCATATACTTCACCATTCGCAGTCGTTTTGTACAGTTCCGTATGATTGGCGAGATGTGTCGCCAGCTGGTAAGTTCGAGTGAGCGACATTTAGACGACGGCACACGCCATATATCTCCCCTACAAGCCTTCTTGGTGTCGCTTGCCAGCCGCGTAGGTACGGGAAATTTGGCTGGTGTTGCCACGGCTATCGCGGTAGGAGGCCCGGGAGCAGTATTCTGGATGTGGATTATCGCTATTGTCGGGGCAGCAAATGCCTTCGTGGAGAGTACTTTGGCACAACTTTATAAACAGCGTATCGCTGACTCTTACATCGGAGGCCCGGCATATTACATACTAAAGGGATTGAAGTGCCGCCCCATGGCAATTCTGTTCAGCATACTCACAATTCTTACATTTGGATACGCCTTCAATACCGTTCAGAGCAACACCATCTGCGACGCGATGAACAATGCCTTTGGGATTGACCATGCCGTGATGGGGGTTATCCTCACTATCGCAACCTTAGTTATCATCTTCGGAGGCATTCAGCGTATTGCCAAGGTTAGCTCGGTGGTTGTGCCTATAATGGCATTAGGATACCTATTCTTGGCTATCGTCGTCGTTATGATCAACATCTCGCATCTACCCGAAGTTATCGCAACAATCGTAAGGAGCGCCTTTGGAGCCGAACAGGTTGTAGGTGGAGGTATGGGAGCCGCTGTTATGCAAGGTATAAAACGAGGATTATTCAGCAACGAAGCAGGCATGGGCTCAGCTCCCAATGCCGCAGCAACCGCCTCAACATCGCACCCCGTAAAGCAGGGACTTATTCAAACACTCGGCGTATTTACCGATACATTGGTAATATGCTCATGTACGGCATTCATCATTCTCATTAGCGGTGTAGACACCTCAACTTTGGATGGTGTGCAACTCACGCAGGAGGCTCTGACCGCCGAGATTGGTGGCGTAGGTCGCATTTTTGTAGCATTGGCTATTCTATTTTTTGCATTCAGTTCAATTTTCGGCAACTACTATTACGGCGAGGCAAATATCCGCTTCATAACAAAATCTTCAACCATATTAACACTCTATCGCCTCACCGTCGTTGCAATTGTGATGTGCGGCTCGCTTATGAGCCTAAAAATGGTATGGAGCTTAGCCGATATAACCATGGGACTTATGACGCTCTGCAATTTGGTAGCAATTGCCCTGCTTGGGCGTCGCGCCATGTTGTTACTTGAGGATTATAATCATCAGCGTCGTAACGGTAAAAATCCTGTATTCCACAAAGCGGATATCGCCGAAATAGCCGACGACGAGAGCATAGAGTGCTGGTAAAAGAGGTATTTCACCCCTCGGGTTTTGAAAGTTCACGCCCCGAAAAGGGTCTTTCACCCATCGTTCGGCGCCTCTGTACGCCATTTGGCGCTAACTTTGCAACAGGAAAACAGATAAAAGTATCACACTTAAAAACATTTTGAGTTATGAAAAAGTCAATCATTATCACTTTAGTTGCAATGTTCTTCAGCATGGCATCTTTTGCACAGACAAATGCTGCTGCACAGCCTGAGGGCCGCGAGATGCCCACCGTTGAGCAGATTGCAAAACGCAAGGCGGAGCGCCTGAAGCAGCAGTTGCTATTGAGCCAGGAGCAGTACGACAAGGTATACCAGATTTGCCTCAAGCAGGCAGAGAATGATGTAGAGCGCATGAAGCAGTACAAAGCCGAGCGCGAGAAGGTTTCAGCCGAGATGAAGGGTATCTTGAACGAGACGCAGTATGAGCGTTATGAGAAGATGCAGCAGGCTCCGCGTCATGGTCAGTTCTCTCATCGCAATGGCGCACCCGCACGCCCCGAGCAGCCGGCAGACAATGGCAAGAAGTGCGAGGATTGTAAAGATTGCAAAGATTGCCAGAAAAAAGAGAACGCAGTGAGCTTCAAATCTCCCAATCAGATGAAGCCCCAGCGAGGTGAGCGCATGCAGCCACCTACCGACCGTCGCCGCAACCAGAATGCTTACCACTACACGCAGGAGGCTGACAAGAAATAATCTGCAATGCAGCTATATCTATTCGGGGTCTGTCCAATAAGTCTTGGACAGGCCCTTTTGTGTCTGTGATTATTTTCATATAGAATTTGTTTCTTCAATATTTTTTGTATATTTGTAATACGCTTATATTCATAATATTACTTAAACCTTTTATCGAAATCGTTATGGGCCGACACAAACAATCACAAACAAGCAGTTTCTTGGCATTTCATCCGATAAGGACCTTACTCCTGCTATTATCGTTGATAGTAATGTCTACAGATGTAATACAGGCTAAGATAATCGAATCAAAGACTTTTGACTCAGAATTTGGTAAATTTGATGTCATATTAGAGGAGGATATATTTATTCACGATAAACCGTACATCACTATATTGTTTGACGCCGCTATCAATGATAAAAACTATGCAGCGATTGTCGTAGCCTTCAACAAGGTGCATTACGATATATGTGACGACACAGGGAAAGTAGCTACTCAACTAAACTACAAACAGATAGGATTGGCAACAAAGAAAGATGGTAAAGAGGTATTCTTTAGTGTGTTGTATTCGCCCGTATGCAATTATGTAGAACAACTACTGATAAAATATGATACCAACATTGAAATAGAGGATCATTATTATTTTGGGCAACTATCACATCATAATGATTTGAGAAATTCACTCACCCGTTTGGGTTGGATGGAGAGTACCCAGGGGAGCTATACCGCCAAATATGGAAAGATTTACAGCGCTGGCGACATCGACACAGAGGATGGACCTTATCGCGTATACATGCACAACACCGATGACAATGATAAAAATTTCGAAGTAGTATCTATTGTCAATAAAGATGGTTCAATTCGACATCGCGTGACATCAGTAATTGCATTTACTCTGAAAACGGATAAGCGTATATCAGACTACGAAGAGGGTATTTATCGAATTGATATAGCTGATCCGGATGGTAACGGTCATGTTATTTGCAACAAAGAACTTTGGGAAACACTCGTAAATTTATCATTTACAACCGACTATAACGATGCTTACAAATTATTCAATAGGCATGCCGTTATTCACGATGCCGATCCGGAAACTGGTGAAATAATAAACCTCAATGTCTACGAGCCAAATTAGCAGGGTCGCAAATTATCCCGTATTATAGGATAATTCTACATACAACACAGTCAAAGGAGCGGGCGAAAGCTGCTCCTTTGTTGCTTGAGAGTCGAATTATTGGAAAACATGAGTCGAATTTTGCTAAAAAATCGCAAGAAATAGAGTTTTTCAAATATCTTTTCCATTTTTTTCGTAACTTTGAGAGATTTATAAAATTTATTTAGGAAGATAAACAAAATCATCATATTATGAGTAATTCTAAATACACTTTACGCGAGGTTACTACTCCGGCTTTAGAGCAGGAGTTTATCGACCTGCACAAACGCCTTTACAAAGGTCACGAGTATTGGGTATGTCCGTTTGACGATGATATCAAAGCGGTATTCGACCCCAAACGCAATAAACTCTATGCCGACGGTGAAGCTATCCGTTGGGTAGCCTACAACGCCGAAGGTGAGGTTGTAGGTCGTATCGCGGCATTCTACGATAATGAGCACGCCTACTCTTACGAGCAACCTACGGGCGGATGCGGATTCTTCGAGGCAATAAACGACCAGGAACTGGCAAATCAGCTCTTCGATGCTGCGCGCATGTGGCTTGTAAGTCGTGGCATGGAGGCGATGGATGGCCCTGTAAACTTCGGTCCTCGCGATTCGTGGTGGGGACTTTTGGTCGATGGCTTTGATTACCAGCCACTCTATGCCAACCCCTATAATCACCCCTACTATAAGGAGTTGTTCGAAAATTACGGATTCCAGAATTACTTCAACCAGAACACCTATCTGTGGCGAGTATATGACGACGAAATCAACCCTTCAATCCACGAGCGTGCAAAGCGTTTGATGAACACTCCGGGATATAGCTTTGCCAATATCAAGGGCCGCAAGTTGGAAGAGGTTGCCGAGGATTTCCGTGTCATCTACAACAAGGCGTGGTCGCTCTTTACGGGTGTAAAGCCTATGCCTAAGGAGGAGGCACAGCAGATTATGCAGAAGCTTCGTCCAATCGTCGATGACAACATCATATTCTTCACATATTTCGAAGGCAAGCCTGTCGGTTTCTTCATTATGGTTCCCGACATCAACCGCCTCATCGGTAAGTATAACGGTAAGTTCGGACTTCTGAACAAGTTGCGTTTCATGTGGGATTTGAAGGTTAAAAAGTCTTGTGACCGCATCTTCGGTATAATCTTCGCCGTAACGCCCGAATTTCAGGGTAAGGGCGTTGAGTCGGGCATGATTCAGCATATCTACAACACCTATTTCTGCGTTCCAAATGTAAAATACAAGACCGTGGAGTTCGCATGGATTGGCGACTTCAACCCCGTAATGAACCGCATGATTCAGAATTATGTCGGTGCCGTACGCCACAAGATGCACACCACATATCGTTATCTGTTCGACCGCGAGAAGCCCTTTACACGCTGTCCGCGATTGGGTATCAAGAAAAACGATAAATAAACAGCCGAATTAAGAAAAATCAAGAAACAAACTAAAACCACATAACAACATGAAAACTACAGCATTTACAAAGTATCATATCGCTGCCGGTGCCAAGATGGCCGAGTTCGCAGGATATAACATGCCCATCGAATTTTCGGGCATCAACGACGAGCATATGACCGTAAGAGAGAAGTGTGGCGTATTCGATGTAAGCCACATGGGTGAGATTTGGATTAAGGGCGAGAAGGCTCTCGATTTGTTGCAGCACATCGCCTCAAACGATGTTTCAAAGCTCTTCGACGGCAAAGTGCAGTACGCTACAATGCCTAACGGCAAGGGCGGCATCGTCGATGATATCCTTATCTACAAGTTCAGCGACACGAAGTATATGCTCTGCGTAAATGCCGCCAACACCGACAAGGATTGGGCACACATCTGCGCCGAGGGCGAGAAGTTCGGCATGAAGCCGGGTGTGGAGCTGGAGAACTCTTCGGACAACATCGCACAGTTGGCAATTCAGGGTCCTTTGGCAATGAAGCTTGTGCAGAAGATGTGCGACGAGCCTGTTGAGGATATGGTATACTACACCTTCAAGCAGACGAAATTGGCAGGTTGCGATGTAATTCTCTCGGCTACGGGCTATACAGGTTCGGGCGGTTGCGAGATTTACATGTACAACTCGGATGCCGACACCATTTGGGAGGCTATGTGGAAGGCCGGCGAGGAGTTCGGTTTGAAGAATATCGGCTTGGGAGCTCGCGACACATTGCGTTTGGAGAAGGGTTTTGCTCTCTATGGCAACGACATCGACGACACTACCTCTCCGTTGGAAGCCGGCTTGGGCTGGGTAACAAAGTTTGTTGAGGGCAAGGATTTCATCGACCGTGAGTTCTTAGCAAAGCAGAAGGCTGAGGGCGTACAGCGCAAATTGGTAGGCCTGAAGATGATTGATCGCGGTATTCCACGCCATGGATATAATATTGCAAACCTCGAGGGCGAGGAGATTGGCCATGTTACATCAGGTACAATGTCGCCAATGTTGAAAGTCGGCATCGCACTCGGTTATGTAAAGAGCGAGTATGCCGCAGTTGGCACCGTTGTAGCTGTGGTTATTCGCGACCGTTTGCTCAAGGCTGAGGTCGTGAAATATCCATTTGTATAAACTTTGCCAACACAACCAACCAAAAAAAACATCACATGAAGAGAATCTTATTGAGCTGCGCTCTACTCCTAACCACATTATCGGTAGTAGCGCAATGGAAACCCGTCGAGGGGCGTATTATGACCCCTTGGGCGGAGCAGGTATCGCCCGAGAATGCTCTTACGGAGTATCCTCGTCCGCAAATGGTACGCTCAGAGTGGCAAAACCTCAATGGCCTTTGGGACTACGCCATCCTTCCCGTTGGCACAATGCCCGAAGCCTTTGATGGTCAGATTTTAGTCCCCTTTGCTGTTGAGTCGGCACTCTCGGGTGTTGGCAAGCGCGTAGGTGAACAGAATGAGTTATGGTATCAACGCACATTCTCTATTCCGGCAGCTTGGAGCAAGAAGCATATCTTGCTTAACTTCGGCGCAGTGGATTGGCAGGCGGATGTCTGGGTAAACGGCATCAGCGTTGGCTCACATAAGGGTGGTTACTCGCCTTTCAGCATGGATATTACAGCCGTGCTAAACAAAAAGGGCGAAAACACCCTTACCGTAAAGGTTTGGGACCCAACGACCAAGGGTGAGCAACCTCGCGGTAAGCAGCACGACAACCCAAGCGGTATCTGGTATACACCCGTAACAGGCATTTGGCAGACCGTATGGTTGGAGCCTGTTGCCGAGAGCCATATCGAAAGCGTACGAATCGTTCCCGACTTGGATAAGGAGCTATTCAACATCACTACCGCTATCGCAGGATGCAAGGGCGATGAGATTGTCGAGGTGGAGGTTTATGATGGCGAGCAGCCGGTAGCATCGGTGCGCGGATTGGCTAATGCCGCACTGAATGTGAAAGTCGCAGAGCCTAAGCTTTGGAGCCCCGACACACCATTCCTCTACGATGTGAAAATCACCTTGACACGAGGCGGCAAGGCGATTGATTCGGTGGAGAGCTACACTGCAATGCGTAAGTTCTCAATCGGCAAGGACAGATGGGGTACGGTGCGCATGATGCTCAACAACAAGCCGTTGTTCCACTTCGGTCCGCTTGACCAGGGTTGGTGGCCCGACGGACTCTACACCGCTCCGACTGACGAAGCTTTGGCTTTCGACATCCTAAAGACCAAAGAGATGGGTTACAATATGATTCGCAAGCATGTGAAGGTTGAACCGTCACGCTGGTACTACCATTGCGACAAAATCGGCATGATTGTTTGGCAGGATATGCCCAGCGGAGGCCCGACACCTCATTGGCAGATATACAACTACTTCACCGGCACCGAGGTCGAGCGTTCAGCAGAGTCGGAGGCGAATTATCGCCGAGAGTGGAAGGAGATTATCGACCTACTCTACTCGCACCCCTCGATTGGTGTTTGGGTGCCGTTTAACGAGGCTTGGGGACAGTTCAAGACCAAGGAGATTGTGGAGTGGACAAAGAGCTACGACCCCTCTCGTCTGGTAAATCCCGCAAGTGGAGGTAACCACTACATGACGGGTGATATGATTGACACTCACCACTACCCTCACCCGAAATTGATGCTTATGGACTCTTCTCGAGCAACCGTTTTGGGCGAGTATGGAGGTATCGGCTATGTCGTGAAGGAGCATCTTTGGGAGCCCGACCGCAATTGGGGCTACATTCGTCTAAACTCGGCAAAGGAGGTTACCGACCAATACGAGCAGTATGCAAATATGCTTAAAGAGCTAATCAGGGTCGCATTTGCCGGAGCGGTATATACTCAAACTACCGATGTTGAGACCGAGGTAAATGGTCTTATGACCTACGACCGTAAGCAGATAAAGATGGAGGCGGAGCGTATTCGCGACATCAACCAAAGCGTCTGCAACTCGTTAGAGGGATATTAGAAAATCGTTCTGAGATGGAAAATATTCACATTGAGCGCATTGTCGAGATGGATAATGCGCTCATTTCTCCTATAAATTCGCTTTTGCGACAGCTCACATCGCGCGAGATAGCGCTAACCGAGAGCTCATTGCGTCAGATTATCGAGAATGACGCGTGCCGTCTGTTTATCATCTACTGCGGACAAGAGGTTGCCGGTATGCTCTCGCTTGGCATCTACTCCTCGCCCACCTCTCGCAAGGCTTGGATAGAGGATGTCGTTGTAGACAAAAAACATCGCGGCAAGGGCCTTGGACGACTGTTGGTGCAACATGCAATTAATTATACGCGGGAGCTATCGCCCATAACCATAATGCTCACATCCAACCCCGCGCGCACGGAGGCAAATGCTCTCTATCGCTCGGAGGGATTCGAGCAGCGCTGCACAAATGTCTATAAAATGGAGTTATAACCGACGATGAATGCGCCACTACAAATAGAACAACATCCACTGCAACCCTTTATACCCGAGGGGTGTCGGATTATGATGTTTGGCAGTTTCCCGCCACCACGCAACAAGTGGTCGATGGAGTTTTTCTATCCCAATTGGATAAACGATATGTGGCGAATAATGGGTACAATATTTTATGGTGATGCGCACCATTTTGAGCTACCCGACGAGAAACGATTCGACCGCGACAGAATAGAACAATTTTGTCGCGCAAAGCATATCGGACTATATGACACCGCCACCAAAGTAAGACGCTTAGAGGGCAACGCCTCCGATAAGTTCTTAGAGGTCGTGGAATCAACCGATATCATGGCTCTGCTTGAGCAGGCACCGCAATGCGATATCATCGTAACAACGGGCGAGAAGGCCACAGAAATCATCGTTGAACAATTCGGCTGCGAAAAGCCCAAAATTGGCGATTACACCGAGATAAATATTGCAAATCGTATACTTCGCTTCTACCGCATGCCCTCCTCTTCGCGCGCATACCCCTTGGCCATGAAAAAGAAGGCAGAGCAATACGAGAGGCTGTTTTTGGAGTGTGGAATGCGATAAATAGCCGTATCATTCGCACTCTATCGCTATCCATTCACCTACTTTTATTGTCATTTCACACCCTTGGGGGTATGAACTACCTCCCAAAATAGATATCTTTGTAAAAGATATAATTCCGCAAAGAGCTATTTCAGAATCAATAAGGTTATAACGATGAAACGCTTTACGCTACTCTTCATATTTTTGCTCTGTGCCATGACGACTATCATGGCTCAATCGCGTAATGGCGCAACCGTTATGGGCACCATCGTTGCGGAACATCCCGAAGAGGGTATGGAGGGCGTTGTAGGTGCAACCGTCGAGCTTCAATCACTTGCCGATACTCTGCAAAAGCAGCACACCGTAACGGCTGTGAGAGGAGCATGGCAATTCAAAGGTGTGAAGGCCGGTAAATATCGACTTAAAGCCGAATTTTTAGGTTACAAACCTGCCACGCGCGAAATTGAAGTCGAGCGAGGTGGGGAGTTGAATATCCAGAATTGGGAACTGAAGGAGGATCCCACACTCATTGAGACCATTAATATTGAAGCACAAGCCGTGCGCACCACGATAAATGGTGATACGGTTGTCTATAATGCTGCGGCTTACAAGGTATTAGCCGATGCCGACGCTGATAAACTGCTCTCGAAAATGCCCGGCATAAAGGTCGATGGCGGCACGGTTGAAGCGCACGGAGAGACGGTACAGAAGGTTTTGATTGACGGACGCGAGTTCTTCGGCAACGATGTCGCAACAGCACTCAAGACAATACCTGCCGAGGCGATAAAATCGGTAGAGGTATTCGATAAGTTAAGCGACGAGGCAGAGTTCTCGGGCATTGACGACGGCAACAGCTACAAGGCCATCAATTTGGTGACACACAACAAGATGAAAACTGCCGTATTCGGTAAAATGAATGGCATGTATGGCACCGAGCCGCGTCGTCGCGAGAATTGGCAACACTATGTGGATGCTGATGCAAACTTAAACTTCTTCCGCGAAAAATCCAAGACCACAATCCGCCTGAATGCCAACAATACAAACGGCAATGCGGACTCTCGCGTAGGTATGGGAGCCCTAAACTACATCAACGCTTGGGGCAAGAAGGATGAGATAAAGTTGGAGGGCAGCTACTCATTCCGTGGCAATAACTCGGTATCTCGTAATTGGAATGAGGTGGATTATTTCCTCTCAGAAGAGCAAATCGAGTCAAATGCCGATGACATCTACAAGCGAACAGAGAGCTATTCCCGCTCCAACAACACCTCGTTAAATCATCAATTCTCTTCTCGATTCGAATATCGAATATCGCCCAAGCAACGACTTATGTTGCGCGCGTCGTTCAACATATCCGACGGCAAAAGCCACAATAACACGCTAAGCCATTACTTCCCTGTAAGTGGACTTAATGAGCAATCGCGCAGCAATTGGAGCAATAGCAATAATGACAACATGAGTTTCTCCCTCAACGGTAACTACCACATACAACTCGGCGAAAAGAAGGGGCGTACGCTACATTTCTCTTTTAATGGAGGGTATAATTCAGGCGATGGCTTCAGCAACAGCTACTCGGAATACGACAATAATATTGCCATTCGCCAAAAGGGTGATAATAACTCTGCATCGTATAATATTAATGGCAATATAACCTATGCCGAGCCTCTGAGCAAACACTCACAGCTCACTGCCAACTATAATGTGCGATATAACCACTCCGATGCCGAGCGTCTTACGCATCTTTACGACTTCGAGAAGGAGGAGTTTGTCACCAACATCAGCCCGGAGTATTCCAATATATACCAAAACAATTTCTTTACTCAGCGCATAGGCCCCGGATTTCGCTGGGGCAAGGAGGGCTCGAACATATCGGCAAAAGCCGAATATCAATATGTCACGATGAATAGCGACAGGGTATATCCCTCGAAATATATTCTGCCGACAAAGTATTTCGGCGATGTCACCTATGCCATATCATCTCATGTGAAAATCAACAAGCAAAACCATCTGAATGTTCGCATCAACTCACAGACACGCAATCCGAGCGTAAATGATTTGCAGAATGTTGTCGATATTTCGAATGTAAATTTCATATTCTCGGGTAACCCCTCACTGCGTCCGTCGTATACTCATCGCATGTATCTGCAATACTATTATACAGGCATCGAAAAGGGTACAAATTTCTCCGTTTCGTTACAAGGCAACATCACGCAGCGAGAGATTGTACACTCGATTATAAACAACTCTCCGGGGTATGAGATTTTCTCTCCGGATGGAGAACTTCTGACAACATTATCATCAACCGGCATCTTCACTAAACCTATAAATATGAACGGCGCATGGCATTATCATGCCAACATAGGATACGGATTCCCGATAAAGTTTTTGGGATGCAACTTCCTCTTAGGGGCAAATGGCACCTACGAACAGCGATTGGCAATGATAAACAACAACGCCAACTATTCGCGCAACCGCTCGCTGGGACTTTATGCCACCATAGGAAGCAATTTCAGTAAAAACATTGATTTTCACGCCTTCTACGCCTTGAACTATAATAGCGTGATTAACTCGATGTCGTCGAGTGGCGACAACGAATATATTCAACAATTTGCTGTGGCAGATTTCCGTTATGTGGCCAACTTTGGACTCACCTTCTCGGCCGATGCACGACTTATGCAATATGCAGGCTTAAACGCAATCAGCAGCCGTCTGAATAATACCGAGTTTATCTGCAACATCGGCTTGGGCTACAAAGTGCTAAAGAAATTGGGCGAAGTGGAATTTATTGTTCGTGACCTGTTCAACGACTCCGACGGATTCTATCGTCATTGGAGCGCCACATCAATGAGCAACAACAAACAGAATGTTATAGGTCGCTACTTCGGCATACGCTTTACATACAATCTGCGTCGCTATGGGCAAACTCGTGGCGGCAAACAGATTGATGACGGTGGCGTAAACGGCATGTTCCGAGGGCATGGCGGACACCACGGCGACTACCACTTTTAGTGGAGTGTAATTCCACTTAAATTTCATGCGAGAGTGAGGGTGGCACAGCACCACTCATATCTATATCGCCCCAACGCTCGGCAATCATATCAAGCGTAGAGTATAACTCTTCTATGTCGTTCGATGTAACAAGTGTCAGGCGTGTTGATTTGAAGTCGGGCAAACCCTTAAAATAGTTCGACAAATGGCGACGCATCTCCAAAATGCCGACTCTCTCGCCCTTAATCTCCAACGACTTCGCCAGATGCTCCTTCGCAATAGCCACTCGCTCCACAACCGAGGGTTGCGGCATAACCTCGCCCGTAGCCATAAAGTGTTTCACCTCGCGGAAAATCCACGGACGACCATATGTCGCACGACCTATCATCACTCCATCGACGCCATAGGTATCGAACATCTGCTTCGCCTTCGGGCCTGAATCCACATCGCCATTGCCGATAATTGGAATCTCAATCGAAGGATGGTGCTTCACCTCGCCAATCAAGGTCCAATCCGCCTCGCCACGATACATCTGCGAGCGTGTGCGACCGTGAATAGTCAGAGCCTTAATACCCACATCCTGCAAACGGAGTGCGATATCCAGAATGTTCTTATTATCCTCGTCCCAACCGAGGCGTGTTTTAACTGTTACGGGAGTTTCGACCGCTTCGACAATCTGGCGCGTCATCTCGACCATAAGTGGCACATCGCGCATCATACCCGAGCCCGCTCCACGGCCTGCAATTTTCTTAACGGGGCAGCCAAAGTTGATATCAATAAAGTCGGGATGTGCCGTCTCGGCTATGCGGGCAGCCTCAACCATCGGCTCGATTAAGTGTCCATAAATCTGAATACCTACGGGACGCTCCGCCTCGTCGATATTGAGTTTTGCGCGCGACTTCCACGCATCGCGAATCAGCCCATCGGACGATATAAACTCCGTAGTCACTACATCAGCACCCATGCGTTTACACATATAGCGAAACGACGGGTCGGTGACATCCTCCATAGGAGCCAAAAACAATGGCTGCAAACCCAAATCTATATCTCCGATTTTCATACTCTTAATATATAAAAAGGGCATCTGCCTCTTACGGGGAGATACCCTCTTTGTGGTTTGGAATTATTACTCTTACAACTCGCTCTCCTTCAATCGCTCGGCGTTCTCCGCTACAATCAGGTGGTCAATGCAATCCTGAATCTCACCATCCATAAATGCCGACAGGTTATAAATCGTATAGTTTATACGGTGATCGGTAATACGGCCCTGCGGATAGTTGTAGGTACGAATCTTTGCCGAACGATCACCTGTCGAAACCATAGTCTTACGCTTCGAGGCGATTTCGTCCAGGTACTTCGAGTACTCGAGGTTGAAAACTCGCGTACGCAACTCCTCGAATGCCTTATCGAAGTTCTTAAGCTGCGACTTCTGGTCCTGACACTGCACAACGATACCCGTAGGGATGTGCGTAAGACGAATAGCCGAATAGGTAGTATTTACCGACTGACCACCGGGACCCGAAGCACAGAAGATATCCTTGCGGATATCGTTCATCGAAATCTCAACATCAAACTCCTCAGCCTCAGGCAATACAGCCACCGAAGCAGCAGAAGTATGCACACGGCCCTGAGTCTCGGTCTGCGGCACGCGCTGCACGCGGTGAACACCCGACTCATACTTCAGCGTACCATATACGCTCTGACCCGTAACCTTCAGCACAACCTCCTTGTAACCACCTACGGCACCATCCGAGAACGAGGTAATCTCATAACGCCAGCCCTTTGACTCGATATACTTGGTGTACATACGCAACAAGTCGCCTGCAAAGATTGCAGCCTCGTCGCCACCAGTACCGCCACGAATCTCAAGAATGGCATTCTTATCATCCTGCGGGTCTTTAGGGATAAGCAAGAGCTTAATATCCTCCTCCATCTTCTCCAACGAAGGCTCCAACTCCGCAATCTCCATACGCGCCATTTCGCGCATCTCCTCGTCCTTATCGTTGGCAAGGATATCCTTTGCCTCCGCCAAATTTGCAAGGGCTGTACGATAACGCTCCGAAGTCTCGATAATAGGCTCCAACTCCTTATACTCCTTGGTAAGCTGCACGAACTGCTTAACATCGGCAATTACCTCAGGGTCGGTGAGTTTCTGTCCCGTCTCCTCGTATTTAAGTTTAAGGCCATCAAGGCGCATAAGTATAGAATTGTCTGCCATAATCTTTTTACTTTTTATTTGCGGGCAAAGATAGTGATAATTTTCAAGAATTTTTCATCTATTTTTTGCATTTTCAATTTTATTCTCTACTTTTGCTGTTGCAAATGGTTCTCCGGCAGTTCTATAACCTAAGGAGTGAAAAGGAAATCCGGTGCAAATCCGGAACAATACCTGTTGCTGTAAATCCCATTCTCATTAAGGGAATTTTTATTCTGTTGCACTCTTTGCCACTGGGCTATGACCTGGGAAGGCGCACAGATAGGGATAAGTCAGAAGACCTGCCTTTGCATTTTGGATTTTTGGCCTGCAGGACTACGGGACGAATCAAAACTAATTTTTAGCAGTAAAATTTTAGGTTTTGCCCCGTAGTAGGTGGTGAAGCGCGATTTTTAGGAGGTGTAGTAGCTACGGTTACTCATTCCGAAGAGTCGATTTTTGACGGCAAAAATGTTTTGAGTTAATTTGAGTTCTGCTTTGTGGCGCAACTTTTTTATTAACTTAAAATATTTATGCGTTATGAAGAGATTTTTCATTTTTGCAGCACTTTGCGTAAGTGCTATGGCGCTCGCCTCTTGCGAGTTTGACGACAGTGATTTGTGGCAGAAGGTTGATGAAATGCAGCAGCAAATCGACACCAACACCGAGGATATTGCCACCCTCACGGCGTTAGTGGATGCTTTGAACAAGGGTAAAATCATCACCTCAACCGAGCAGACCGAAAACGGCTATCGCCTTGTGTTTAACGATGGTAGCAGCATCGAAATCACAAACGGAAAGAATGGCACAAACGGCAACGACGGCGACTCGTTCTTTGAAAATGTCGAAGTGGTAGATGGCATGGTCGTTATCACCATGGCCGACGGCAGCGTAATAGAGATT
This sequence comes from Alistipes sp., assembly GCA_017532885.1. Next base: position 82,965 of record JAFXIS010000039.1, read on the forward strand.
CCGACGACCGATTACAAAACCTATGAACTGCGCATTCTTACATTCGAAGATGCCGATTATCGCGGAAATGAGAGCAATGCTGCCTCATATTGGAGCGATTTTATCCCCACCGACAGCGAGTACGGCGACGGTAACGGTCGCTATGCTTGGTATGACGAGGGCAATACCTTCCTCTCGTTCACGCCCTCCGAGACTGCGTTGTACCCCGGCTACGGAGGTCACGCGTTGTCGAATTATGTGGGTAGCGACCTCTCACAAGGCGACTATACGCACGACCTGCAAGCCTACAATGTCGAGGGTGGAGCTAACGGCTCGGAGAATTTCTGCGTTCATTTCGGCTATACTGATGAGTCGGAGTATGGTATGCAGAACGAAATGGTCTATTTTGAGTTTGGCGATGGTGAGGCTCGCGTTATTGACCATATGTATGTTACCAACACCACCTATGTATATAATCTGCTCGAAAATGGTGACGGTTGGCAAGTGCCGACAGGAGCTGGCGAGGAGAGCTGGTATAAGATTGTGGCGTACGGCTACGACCTAAATGGCGAAAAGTGCGGCGAGGCGGAGTTCACGCTTTGGAATGAGGGCCGTCAAGGCGTTCAGGAGTGGACAAAGTGGGATTTGTCATCACTTGGCAAGGTTGTGCAGGTTAAGTTCAATCTCGTAGGTAGCGACGACCTCTATGGCGAGTATGGACTTGGCGTGGCAGGTTATTTCGCCTACGACGATGTTGCAGTACGATTTGACAAGGAGTAACAACTGCCGAAGATGAAACTTTTTAGATTTATGTGTATGTTGATGATTGTAGTCGCATCGTCCTGCAATAAGGACGATGTGATTACAGTCACATTTGATGACGACTACTACCGCGCCGCAACCGAAGAGTCAAAAGCGGAGTTCTCAAAGGTCTTTGAATATACACCTGCTCCGGGGCAGTTTATCGGAGAGACCAAAACGGGAGGTTTTTCTGGCGAGGAACTTACATCCGCAGATGCCGTAAGCTACGCCGAAATGCGTCTGTCGGAGAGTAAATTTATCTCGCTTGGCGGCTTTGGTGGTTATGTGATTGTAGGCTTCGACCACAGCATAGATAACAGTGTTGGCTACGATATCGCCATTGGCGGCAATGCCTTCAAAGGCTCATCGGAGCCGGGCGTTGTATGGGTTATGCAGGACGAAAATGGCGACGGAGAGCCAAACGACACTTGGTATGAGCTGCAAGGCAGCGAGAGCAATGCCGAAACAACCATAAAAGAGTACTCCGTAACCTACTACCGCCCCACCGTAGCAGGACAACCCGTCAGGTGGAGCGACAGCGAAGGCGCAGAGGGGGAGATTGACTATTTGGCAGCCTATCATCAGCAGGAGTCATACTATCCGCAATGGATTAAGGAGGATAGTTACACTCTATCGGGCACACGCCTCGAAGCTCGCAACTACGATAGTTCGGGCAACGGTTCGATGTGGGTACAGCCCGCCTACGGTTGGGGTTATGCCGATAATTTCAGCGACGAGGACCACACCTTGGAGGGTGGAAACATGAACTTATTCGACATAGCGAACGCCATCGACAGCGAGGGCAAGGCAAAGGAGTTGAAATATATAGATTTTGTAAAGGTGCAGACTGCCGTAAACGCCAAGAGCGGCTGGTTGGGCGAACTTTCAACCGAGGTTACAGGTTTTTACGATTATAGGTTAATGATGAAATAATGAAAGTGTTTTCGACATATATGCGATTGTGGATGCTGGCGATAATGTTGGCATTTACGGGTTGCATGGAGTGGGAGTACGGCGTGGAGGAGGAGTTCTCGGCGTCGGACAAGGGGCTGTTTATTATAAACGAGGGAAACTTCAACTACGGCAACGCAACACTCTCATACTACAACCCCGCAACAAAAGAGGTCGAAAACGAGATTTTCTATCGCGCCAACGCTATGCGCTTGGGCGATGTGGCGCAGTCGATGACCTTGTACGACGGCAAAGGTTGGGTTGTTGTGAATAATTCGCATGTCATCTTCGCCATAAATCCCGACACCTTCCAGGAGGTGGGACGCATCGAGGGCTTCACTTCGCCCCGATATATACATTTCATCTCCGACGAGAAGGCCTATGTGACACAAATTTGGGATAACCGCATAGCCATAGTAAATCCCAAGCGATACGAGATTACGGGCTATATTGAGTGCCCTGCAATGACTATGGAGAGCGGCTCGACAGAGCAGATGGTTCGATGGGGCGACTATCTGTTTGTCAATTGCTGGTCGTATCAGAATCGCATCTTGAAAATTGATACTCGCACCGACAAGGTGGTAGCCGAACTAAAGGTCGGCATACAACCCACCTCAATCGTGCTGGATAGGAACGGAAAATTATGGACCATAACCGATGGCGGCTATGAGGGTAGTCCTTATGGCTACGAAGCCCCTGCACTCTATCGCATCGACGCCGAGACATTCTCGATTGAAAAGGAGTTCCGCTTCAATCGCGGCGATGCTCCTTCGGAGGTGCAGTTAAACGGCACACGCGACCGCCTTTATTGGATAAATGACGATATTTGGGCTATGAATATCGAGGATGAGCGCCTACCCGTGCGACCATTTTTAGAGGCCGCCGAAACGATATATTACGGCCTTACGATTTGTCCTTTGTCGGGCGATGTCTACATAGCCGATGCCATTGATTATCAGCAACCCGGCAAGATTTATCGCTATACGCAGTCGGGCGAAAAAATAGATGAATTTTATGCGGGAGTTATCCCCGGTGCATTTTGTTGGAAGTAAAGTCTATGAGGAGATTTTTTACCATACTGTTCGTAGTCTTTGCAGCCTATACAGCCAAGGCACAGACGACCGAGAATTGGATTGACGATGGTCTTTCAATCCCCGAAGTGGCTGTGCTGGGCGAGAAACCAATGAAGGATATAGGCTCACAAAAGACCACTTTCAGCGAATCGGTCCTGAAGGAGAGCATTGCACTGTCGATGGCGGATGTTTTGACCTTCAACTCCTCGATTTTTGTCAAAAGCTACGGTCGCGCGACTCTCTCAACCGTATCATTCCGAGGCACATCTCCGGCACATACGCAGGTTAGCTGGAACGGCCTCAGGATAAACAGCCCTATGCTCGGAATGACCGATTTTTCGATGATTCCCTCCTACTTTATCGACGAGGCGTCGCTGCTTCACGGCACATCGTCGGTGAACGATACGGGCGGCGGTCTTGGAGGCTCGGTACGCCTTGCAACCAAACCTCTGCAAGCCGATGGCTTTGGCATGCAATATATTCAGGGTGTGGGCTCGTTCCGCACCTTCGACGAGTTCCTGCGCCTTACATATGGCTCGCGCAAGTGGCAATTTTCGACTCGCGCGGCATACTCCTCATCGCCCAACGACTTTAAGTATCGTAACCGCGACAAACGCGAAAACATCTACGACGAAGATAAAAACATCATCGGTCGCTACTACCCCATAGAGCGCAACCGCAGCGGTGCCTACAAGGATTTGCACATCTTGCAGGAGATATCGTTCAACGCTGGGCGAGGCGATAGTTTTGCACTGAAGGCGTGGTATGTGGACTCCAATCGCGAGTTGGCAATGCTCACCACCGACTATGGCGACGAGGGCGACTTCGACAACCGACAGCGAGAGCATACTCTGCGCTCGGTTTTGGAGTGGAATCATCTGCGACATAATTGGAAGGTCGGAGCAAAAGCGGGTTATGTCTATTCATGGACTGCATACGACTTCAAGCGTGACCCCGGCAATGGCATTATGGAGGTTATGACGCGCTCCCGCAGCCTCACAAACACCCTCTTCGGGCAGGCCGAGGGCGAGTATTATATCGGCAATAAATGGCTCTTTACGGCCAACTTGACGGCACATCAGCACTTCGTCGAGAGCCGCGACAAGAATATCATCCGCCAAGACGGCAACAAGGCTATTGTCGGCTATGACCAGAGTCGCGTAGAGCTGTCGGGCGCAGTGTCGGCAAAGTGGCGCCCATACGAAAAATTGGGGCTTTCGCTTATCGTGCGCGAAGAGATGTATGGCGAGGAGTTTTCACCCATCATACCTGCATTTTTTGCCGAATACGAGCTCTCCCGACAAGGTAACATCATACTCAAAGGCTCGGTGTCAAGAAATTTCCGTTTCCCGACGCTCAACGACCTCTACTTCCTGCCGGGCGGTAATCCCGACCTAAAGAAAGAGCGTGGCTGGACCTACGACGCCGGAGTATCGTTTGCCGTTGGGAAATCCGATGTCTACACACTCTCGGGCTCGGCTTCGTGGTTTGACTCATATGTCAAGGATTGGATTTTATGGCTCGCAACACCCAAAGGTTTCCTCTCGCCTCGCAATGTAAAGCAGGTGCACGCCTATGGCGTGGAACTCAAGGCGGACTTGGCCGTTGCCTTTAATCGTCATTGGAAATTTGATGCTTCGGGCACCTTTTCGTGGACACCCTCAATCAACGAGGGCGAGCCGATGACCGAGGCCGACAAATCGGTGGGCAAGCAGTTGCCATACATTCCGCAGCTATCATCTACCCTCTCGGCACGCCTTATGTGGCGACGCTGGGCATTCCACTATAAGTGGTGCTATTACAGCCAGCGCTACACCATGTCGAGCAACGACATATCGCTCACGGGCCGCCTCCCCGACTACTACATGAGCAATATTTCGCTCGAAAAGGGTTTTTCCCTCCCATGGGCCGACCTCTCTGTAAAGGGCTCTATCAACAATCTCTTTGACGAGGAGTATATTTCAGTCCTCTCGCGCCCCATGCCCGGCATAAACTTCGAAATCTTCCTCGGCATAACCCCCAAATGGGGCAAAAGATAATCCCACAATGAAAGACGATGAATGATGATGACGGAATAGACCTCAGACATCATCATTACCCCATAAAAAAACATGCTACCGAGAAAATTCCCGATAGCATGCCTCCTTTATTATTAATTTTGATTGAGATGGGGTCTACTCCTCAGTATTAGTGTCGTCGCCACCCTCCTCGGTGCCGTCACCCTCAGTAGTGCCGTCATCCTCAGTGCCGTCATCCCCGGTAGTGTCGTCATCCTCCGGCTCATCGGGAACAATGATTGTACCCTCAGCCTGTGCGATAAAGTAGGGCTCATCACCATCCTTTACCACCTTTGTACCATCAGCATTGCTGAACCATACATAGATAGCCTCGATAACATCATCCTGCTCCAAGCCGAAGAAATGCTTTGGATAGATATACTTCTCTTGCATATCGTATTTCGTACCATCCAACATGGTGCGTACAAACGGAGTCATCTTATTTGCATCGGTGCAAGTCGAAACCTCGACCTCCTGACCACCATCGTAAACCGCCTTGGCGCAGAGATATACATCTTCTACACCCTCCAAATCTGTTGCCAAGCCCGAGAACTCAAATCCGATGATATCGCCATAGCGGAATACCGAAGGGACGGTAACCATTGCGGGAATCGAAGGCGCTACATACTTCTCGATAGTCAGAGGCTTCAACACAAGCTGCTCGGTCGGACGCTCATCATCAAATCCCTTCAGTTTACTTGTCATGGCATAGCCAATATAGCACTCCAACTCCTCCTCTCCAGAAGAGAATGAGATAGTTACCTGTGCATTCAACGCATTATCACCAACTTTGTCATCAATAATATCTACCGCTGTTGAAGATTGCCATATGACCCACTCCATATTATCGGTATTCCAACCCAATGCCTCATTTTCGGCACCAAAACCATAATGGTCGGTAAATGCCTGCACCCAAGTCTTATCTAAAGGCTGATCTTTAATGGGTGCCATCTCATCAGCCGGCATCACAGTCAATTTCTCGTTAAGGTCGGTAATACCCAACAGCTCGCCATAGTTGAGAGTCTTGAGAGTCAAGGTAGCATTAGCCGCTAAATTCAACGATTTCGGTGCAGCCATACCAAACACAAGAATACAGCCATTTTCGTTCTCCTCGGGCACAACTCGGATATCTACGGTAACATCAATCGGAGTTTCGGTATAAACCTCTTCGGGCTGATTCACATTGTCAATAAATGTACAAGAGATGATAGCTACAACTACCGCAGCTACAATCGCTTTAAGCGCTCTATGTTGTTTTGTAAATTTCATAATTCAATAGTATTAGAATCTGTTTTGAATTTTATTAAATCTATTCAATTCGTTGCTGTAAAAATTATTTTCGGTCCGTATCTCGGATTTTGGCGAAATAAAATTCAAACAGCTCTTAGAAGCTCTGGAATTTATACTTGTAAGTCAGCTGGTCGCTATCGAGTTGGAATGTTACGGTGAAACCATCATTCTCATATGTAGCGACAACACTCTTTGTGCCCTTAATGCGCAACTCGTTAGGTACAACATCTGTATCAAAATCGCACTCGAACTCCTCGGCAGGAATCTCAAAATTCCAAGCAGAGAATGGGACATTACCCTGATTAATTGTTGCCTTCACGCCGGTAGGTGACTGGGTAATAGTCATTGACACAGAGTTGAAGAAATCAAGCTTATTCACAAGGTCAATGCCGGCAGGATTTGCAGGCTCACACAAAAGCACCTTACCAAGTCGGTAGTTGATAGTTTGAGATTGGACATCTTCTCCATCTGTCGGAATCTCCTGCTCCTCTTTTTCGTAAGGGATATACGGGAATTCCGACTCCTCCTTACATGAACTGAATGTCGCAGCGACAAACGCCATTGCTAAAATTAAGGTTAGTTTTTTCATTGTGTTTATAGTTTTTAAGTCAATAATATTTCTCTCTTAGGTTTCATTTTCGTCCTCCCGCATTGAGGACATTAGCCAACTATTACAAAATTAACTTTTTTGTCACGCGCGCGGGCGCACATTAGAATCAAAGTATATCCGAGTAAATTAAAATTTTATTATCTTGCTATTAATCAAACACTTGCGCCCTTGCATAAACTTATTTTGGTAAACAAAATTGATTCTTTCAAGCCTCATTACAACGGTTTTGACAGCGAAAATGGAGCTGCATCTTTGCCAGTGCATCGCTTTTTGTTAGGCTCTGCCGACATCTTAAACCTCAGTTTGCCTCCCTTTATAATCTCATCATATGAAATCCAGTTACGCTCCAGGGCCTCGCCATTAAGTTGCGCCGACTCGATATAGACATTATCCAACGAGTTATCCTCGGCTTCTATCACGAACTTCTCGCCACTCTCCATAGTGATTGTCGCCTTGCGGAAGATTGGGCTACCCAGAACATATTGGTCCGTACCCGGGCATACGGCATAGATACCTAAAGCACTCAACACATACCACGACGACATACCGCCCTGATCCTCATCACCGGGGAATCCTCGCGGAGAAGAGTTATACAAGCGATGCATAATCTGGCGTGCCCAATATTGTGTTTTCCAGGGCTGACCGGCATAGCTATACATGTATATCAAATGCTGAATGGGCTGATTACCATGTGCATACTGCCCCATACCAGCCAACTCCATCTCCTTCATCTCGTGAATAACATATCCATAAGTTCCGGGCTTAATGGTATTGGGACGCGTAAACACCGAGTCAATTTTCGCAGTGAAGGTTTCATCATCGCCGTAAAGGTTTATAAGGCCCTGCACATCGTGGAACACCGACCAATTGTAGTGCCATGCGTTACCCTCGCAGTAGGCTCCACCCCACTCCAACGCATCAAACGGCTCAACCCATTTGCCACTCTTCAGGCGACCACGCATGAAGCCTGTCTGCTTATCAAAAACATTGCGATAGTTATACATCACACGGCCGAAAATCTCCTCATAGAAGCTATTTCCGGTCATGCGCGCCAACTGCCATGCACAAAAATCGTCGTAAGCATACTCCAAGGTCTGCGCCGTAGAGCCAAGTGATTCGGGATATGACACATAGCCCAACTGCCAATACTCCTTCCATCCGGCGCGACCATTTGCTCCGCCCCAAGGGCCCTTGTTCATCGCTTCGTGAGCATATGCCTCCAAAGCTTTTTCGGGGTCAAACGAACGAATGCCCTTTACCCACGCATCCGTAAGGAGCGAAATCGAGTGATTGCCAATCATACCTCCCGTTTCACCGGGGCATGACCACGATGGCAACCATCCACACTGCTCCTGAGCTGCCAACAAAGCATTCATGTAGCGACCTTGCTGCGTAGGATGAAGAATATTGGTCAAGGGGAACTGCGAACGGAAAGTATCCCAAAAACCGTTATCCGTAAACATATATCCGTCATAAATCTTTCCGTCATACGGGCTATAATAGTAGGGCTCTCCCTGCTCATTAATCTCATAGAACTTACGCGAGAAGAGGTTCGAGCGATATAGGCACGAATAGAATGTGCGCATCTGCTCATCCGTTCCTCCTTCCACATCCACACGCCCCAAAAGCGCATTCCAGATGTCGGTTCCCTGCTGCTTTGTGACCTCAAAAGTCTTATTCTCGCCTAACTCTCGCTCTAAGGTTATAACCGCCTGCTCCGGACTTATATACGACGAGGCAGCCTTCGCCTCGACCTTACATCCCGCCTTGAAGCGGATATAAGCGCCATAGCCCTTGCCTGCGCCCTCGGTTGCATTTGCCTCGGTGGTGTTTTTCTCGTTCTCCCAAATGCCCCACTCCTCGAAAGGCTTGTCAAAACGAATAACGAAGTAGCAACGGAAGGTTTTCGCATTGTTCACAAAACGATGATTATTCACCCAGCCTGAAATCTCCTGCTTCACAGGGTCAATCTTCACCTCACTCATTCCGTTGTATCCATCCAGCACCAAGTAGGCATTGCCGCCCTTTTTAGGATAGGTAAAACGCAAATGCACGCCTCGCGTTGTAGGTGCTATCTCGGTAAGTATGCCATTATCGAATTTTACGCTATAATAGTGCGGTTTGGCAACCTCATTATCGTGGCTGAACTGCGATGCACGCTCCTCGTGTCCAACCTTTAACTCTCCAACAACGGGCATAAGCGTATAGACAGCATAATCGCTCACCCACGGGCTGCACTGATGCACCTGCTGAAAACCGCGGATTTTATCGAGGAAATATTGGTACTTAAAACCCTCGCCATTAGGACCTGTATGCGGCGACCACGCGTGCATAGCAAACGGCATTGCCGTAATAGGATAGGTATTGCCATAACTCAAGCCGAAGTGCGAATCGGTACCCTGACGGGTATCGACATAATCGACATAGTTTTTCTTATTTCGCTCCGTCGCATAAACGCTGTGGCTTGACACTATGCAAACAAGCAAAGCCACTGCTACAACCGACGCACGGCGTATAAAATCTCCTCTGCTAATCATATCATTAAAATTTTTATCTACATTTCACATACGATGGTATGCCTACCACTACCAATGGTTATTTCTCGGCAATAATCCACTTTTTTACCATTATATCGTACACGCTTCGTATTGTCGGGAACAGGCACCGTAGCACTTACACCCACCGGCAACACGACATCCATGCACAAATCGTCATCCGCCAATCTCCAAGCAAGTTGTATCTCGCCATAAGGCGTACGCTTCGATAATTTGCACCACTCCACTCCATGCGGAATTTGCGGTTCAATAATCACTCGACGATATCCCGCTCCGGGCACCACTTTATCCTCGCGGCTTAGATACTCCGGAGTCAAGCCTCCCAAAGCCTGATAGAACCACACTCCGATGCCATTATAACAGTTATGCACGCGGCTTCTTTCGCCACTCCAATACTCCCAAGTGGCAGTCGCACCATTATCAATCATATGGAGGTAACCCGGATAGTCCCTCTGCTTGAGCATCTGGTACATAAAGTCAGGCCCTTTAGCCTCAACTGCCCAACGGGTGATAAGCGGTACACCCACCAAACCTCCACCGATATGGTTCTTCATCACCTCTCGACTATACTCCATAAGTCGATTTCTCACCTCCTGTCTTACATCCGCAGGGGTAGCACCCACCAACATCGGATAGACCATATCGAGCTGCGAACCTGTGGCATAAGAGCATGTCGCCTCGTTATAAAAACGCTCATGAATTGCCCTATTCAACGCCTCTCGACGAGCCTTAAACACCTCGGCATCCTCCTGTCGGTTAAGCAGAAGCGCCATATCCGTCATTTTGGCATAGCAATCACTTATAAAGCAATTATTTACCAGCTGCACCGACTCTCCATTTCCGGCATCCACTCCCCAAGGAGCCAACCAATCGCCCAAATACCAATCGCGATACGGGGTGTCGGGCCAACGCTCTTTAAGTCCATCCTTGAAGTGTTTTTCTGCATAACCCAACCACTCCTTCATGTGAGCATAGTAGCGTTCCACGACTGTTAAGTCACGATAATTGAGGTATGTATGCCATGGAGCCATAACCATAAATCCGCACCAATATGGGCCTCCTCCACCGGCACCTGCATTCGGTGCAACATGCGGCAGACTACCACCCTCACGCATAGCATCCGCCCACGACTGAATCCAATTACGGAACAAGGGCGCTGTGCCGCACATAGTCTGCAAGATTTGTGTCGAAGAGTTACCATCGCCACCATATCCTGCACGCTCCAAATGCGGACAATCCACCATATAACCATTATATGCCAAACAACGCATCGTATGTTCAATCATATCATGTATGGCATTCAAATCCTCATCTGAGCATACAAACTCCACATCGTCGCTATAACGGGTGTGAATCATCAGAGCATGAGCATCCTCCGCAATCGGTGTATCTTTCAGGCCGGAGATACGGACATATCGAAAAGCATGATGATTAAACTTATTGCAGAACTTATCCTCCTCACCGCGTGCAATATAAGTATCGAGCTGTTTCTGCTCCAACAGATTGCCATCACCATCGACCTCGTCACTATACTCTATCACGACCCTGTCGTCGGCATCAAGACCTCGCATTCTCAGTTCAAACCAACCGGTAATGACCTTACCAAAATCCAACTGCCAATCGCCATTTTCGCGCCTTACGATAGTTTTAGCAGACAGGCGCTCGGCGATGTAATCGGGCTCAACCATTTGAGGCGTCGCCTTATGGTTTTCCTTCTCTCGCACGACGACCAGCTGCCACGAAAGTTTATCAAGTTCCGCAGCCTGCATAGACCGTGGATTACGGCGTGCATCGAGTTCCTCACCGCCAAAGTCCAAGGCATTCCAAGAGCCCGTATCGCGATAACCGCTCAACGCGGCACGCCATGAAGAATCGGTCTTACAGCATATTTTAGGCTCTCCCTCGACATAGTTCACAACCTGTGCCCTTACCAAAGGCTCGGTGTAGGGATCTTCGGGTTGCCATCTGCCAAATGTATGGCGCTTATACCAGCCTTGCCCCAACCAAATAACAATGTCGTTTTTGCCCTCATTCAGATAAGGCTTCACATCATATGCTACCCACAAAGAGCGTTTATTCAACTGCGAGATTGCCGGAGCAAGGCAGGCATCGCCCACCTTGCTGCCATTAATCCAAATCTCATGATAACCTAACGAATTGACATGCAGGTGCACCTGCGTGCCAAGTTTTTCAACATCAAAACGCTGACGCAGCATAGCTGCCGTAGCACCGGAATTTTCCATTCCTATAAACTCACCCTCGATAGCCGAATCATCAATCAAACCTATGCCAAAACGCGCGATTTGGGAAACAATAACATCTCGACGGCTCGCAACATTCACCGTAACGCGCCACCAACACTGCTTTAGGGAAGCGAGCTTCTCACCCTGATATGGAATTAAAACCGACTCCGCAGATTCTACGACTCCCGAGTCCCATAAATCTGCTACTCCCGCCGCCAACTTCAGACTATCCGTTGCCACCTGAATACGATAGCTGCGCTGATAATCATTGCGCTGCGACGACGCGATTTGCCAACTGAAGTGAGGCGTTGCGCTATCAATAGCAAGTGGACACACGAGATGCTCGCAGGTCAAATTCACGACTTCCGCTCTCGATGCTGCCACACTCGGCAATATGCTCAACACAGCTGCAAAAAGCAGTATAAAACTCTTTTTCATGCGGTTAAATAGTGGTTTTAATTCCTCGCAATGCTTATTTTGCTACGCTCTATCTTATGCTCTATCTCTGACGCAACTCAATTTTGCGTACCTGAGGTTTATTTACATCGTAGATTTTATCTATCAACACCTTCATCTGCTCATTGCGAGCATCACGAACAGCCTCATACATCATCGTTGAGTAGTTGCCGCGTTGAGCATTTACCCAGCCATTCTTCTCCTTCTCGCTATCGATAGCTTCAATAGCGCGACGGTCAAAAGCCTCGGCTAAGCCGTAGGGTTGCAGGAATCCCCACTGCACCCAAGCTATCTCGCGGAACTTGCGCTCCACCTCCCAGCGAATCTCGTTAAGGTGCATAACGGCAAGTGCCTGCTGATATTGAGGTGTACGGTCTATCACAGCAAGATTTACGCCCTCGGCTAACTCCTTGGCATCGAAATCACCACACTCCTCGCCGTCGATATATAGGCCATAAGTACCCGACTTAAGACCCTTCACAGAAATAATCTCACGATTCATATCCTCGACAAATGGTACCACCTTTGCAGCACCCGCCTGAGTACCGATAGCACCCCAACCTCGAGTAATGGTATCCATAGGATAAGGCAACGCCTCGGCCAAATAGTCGAACTTTATCTCGCGACGATTACCCTCGATATTGCTAATCGAGCAGTTATCCTCGCGCAAAGCCTTAAGCTTTGCAGCATCCACCTCAAACTCTGCCACGGGCTTACCTGCGAAACCTTGAGCCTTCAAATAGAGGTATGCCATGACCATATGACCATCATTTCCGGGATGAATGCGGTCTGTTCCGCACAATGTAAACTTGGGATTTACGGCCTGCTCACGCTCATTAATAGCGGTCATCGGAGCATTGAAATCGACAAACTCCCAGCCATTCTGCTCGGCAGCTACACGCTGGAACTCCGAGATACGCTGCATCACTTTATTCTTGTTTTTCCATGAGTTGCTCTGCTGCTCACTTGTTTCGTCGAAGGGTGAGCCTCCAACCATCACTATACGCACATTTTTCAGCGTCTTTAGGCGGGCCTCAATGAGTTTGAAGTTCTCGTAGCACTGCTGGAACTTCTTTTCGGTAGCCTCTGCGGCATTATCCCACCCAAACTCGAAATAGCCCGTATCGTTCATACCGAATGTAACCATCAAAACGGTAGGTTTCTTATCGAACACATCGCCATCCAATCTATCGAACATATCGGCAGCTGTATCGCCTCCGATTCCGGCATTAAAGACCTTAACATCCATATACGGGAAGCGGGTCATATAATAGAGCCATATGTAAGAGTGGTAGTGTCCTCCGTCGGTAATGCTATTACCAAGGAAAACGGCACGATCGCCATCCTTGAATGGGGTAACTTGCTGTGCTTGCGCTCCAAGTACAGCCACCAATGCTGTCAAACAAATAATAAACTTCTTCATAAGGTATAAATTTTAGGTTTAACTATCTATTGTAAGCCTCAGCCTTAAAGAGATACTTACCATCAGGCAATAGGTCGGCATCAAACTCGAAATCGAGCGTGCGACTCTCTCCGGGCATCAGGGTTATATAATTATCATCCGAGAAAATGGGCAATATACGCTCTCCGTCGCTCTGACGATAAGGTTGCATATGCACAGCAAATGCTACCGAGCGACCCACATTCTTTACCGCGGCGTGAATGATATATTTATCGCCATTCTTTACAAGCGTGGTCTGTGTTTTAAGTTTTGCCGGCGCCAAGCTATTCAAGGCCTGATAATTACCACGCTCCACCGAGCGCCAATAGAAGTTTTCCGACAAGAGATTGCCCGCCATATCGGTCAAAGCGAGGCGAATAAAATGTACAGGAGTCAATTGCGGTGTACACTTATCGCGATTATATACTTCTATTTCGAAGAGTGAATATCCCCACATCGAAGCGCGCTCCGAACCCTCAACACGCACATAACGCGCCTGCTGCTGGGGCAAGGCAACTGCTATCTCGCCGCCCTTGCTATCCTTCTCCTCGTAGACATCGTGCCACTTTTCGGCATCGTTTGATACCTGCAACTTAAAGTGCTTTGCATGGGCATCCTCCCACTTCAAAACCACCTCGTTAAAAGATGTTGGGCGACCCAAATCGATATATATCCACTCATTATCGTGGTACTCGCTTGCCCAACGACTACCGCCATTACCATCTGTTACCGCCATCGCTCCGGCTGCATCACGCGAAACAGACGATGCCACAGCCTTGCAATTGCGCGCCAAATTACCCACCGAGAAGTTGAGCTTAAACAGATAGTGTGTAGAGTTGGGATCCAACGAAGCCTTCACGCTCTGGCCATACTGCTGCAACTCGCGGCCACTGAGATCGTAGACCTTTGCCGTAGCCACAACACCATCCAAGCCCATACGAGTAGAGTTTATCGCCTTAACCGTATCGTCGGCATGGCTCCACTGGATGTGAACATGCTCACAAGCCTTACGCACACCCCAATATGCTCCCGTAGGGTCAAAGTAATAATCATATGTCTGCCATACAAACGAGGGATATGCCGATTGGCTCATCCATGTCATTATACCCGTTGCATTATCCCACATATGGTGCTGCCAGCCCTCATACATCGCCTTATTCACCTCGATATTCACGAGCTGAGCCTTACGGCAGAAATCCTCGATATCGGTTGCCTCGCCGTAATTTTTATTTATAGCCTCAACATAGCGGTCGGGGGCGGCATTCGCTGCCAAAGGACCAAAGTAGTGCTTATTCCACATCTCGTTGCGTGGCCACCAATGCTCCTCGGGCATAAACTTCTTGAAACTCTCGAAGGTTGTAAATACGGCTGTTCCTATCTCGGTGCGGAAACCCCACTCGGGTCGTCCCTTATAACCATACATCATTGGATATGGCGTAAAATACCAGCTCGGATGCATATTACACCACGGGCCACTACCCGACAAACCTTGCGAATTAGAGATAGATTGGTAATGGCGGTCGCCACCATCGTAATAGGCTACACTACCACGCATCCAATCATCCAAAGGTTTTTCGGGAACACCCTCATTATCACCGCACCACACAGCTATGCAGGCGTGGTTACGAAGGCGCTTAATCTTCTCTATGGCATTCTGATGGAAAGCATTCAAATCATGCGGTAAATTACGATGCGAATTGAGCCAGAAATCATCCCAAACCATTATACCATACATATCACAAGCATCGTAGAACTCCTCGTCGGTAACAGAGCCTATCCAATTACGAATCATATTGTAATTCATATGCTTATGCAGGGCTATGCGGAGGTCATACTCCTCACCTCGCGAGCGCACCAGCCACTCACTCATGCCCCAATTTCCACCCTTGACATATACCGGCTCACCATTTATCTTGAGGTGGAAAATTCCATCTATCCACTCATAGTCGTACTCGCGGATACCGAATCGCACGGCACGCTCATCCGACACCGTATCGTCTTTAGACAATGTGAGTTGGCAAGTATACAAAGCCTGCTCACCCATACCGTTTGGCCACCACAAGCGCGGATTTCTAACGCGCAACTCTTTTGTATTCCCAGGATTGAACACCACTTCGCGCTTCTCGCCTGCGCCAAGTGTTATCTCCTGCTCGAATGCAATACCCTCGGGCATGATTTCTCCGCGCAAAACGCCCTTCCACTCTTTGTTAGAAACATTTTCGACTTCGGTCTGCACGCTTATCGAAGCCTCATCATTGCGATGCACCTTGGTACGAATCCAGGGGTCCACAAATTTTACATCTCCCGACCTCGTGAGGTAAACATCATCGGTAATACCACTCAACAAGCCCGGAACATATGGCATCCAATCCCAACTTGCACTTGAAATATATGTCGGACTACGGAAATTGGGTACAGGGTGACCCACCCACTCAACCTCGACTTTTAGAATATTGTCGGCATCAGCTTTGACCACATCCGTAATATCATATGCACCACGATGCATAAATCCATCGAGTTTACCCAAGAATTTATCATTCAGATAGACCTTTGCCTTGCGGTTTACGCCCTCGAAATTGAGCCATAAACGCTCGCCTTGTTTCGTCGCAGGGGTAGCAAATACTCCCGTATAAAGAAAATCTCGGTCATAACGCGCCTTATCTACGCGATGTACATTATCACCGAAATTCGGGTCCGCCTCAACGCCTGCCTCAACATAAGATGTAAATACACATCCGGGAACAACTGCCGCAACTCTTTGCAATGCAGGCTCCGAAGAGATAGGCTCTACCTCCCATTTGATGTTACCGCTACTGCTCGACAACGAAACTCGCTCCTGCGCCTCGACGATATTACATATCGAAAGCATTAGGAATAAAGTGAATAATTTTCTCATACAACCTATATTATTTCAGGTAACCTCTACTATTTCAATACTGAAACATCAAAATTTTATAAAAAATGTACTCCGCCCCGCTTAAGAGCGGAGTACATACAAATGGATTTATTACAAATCCTCAGAATAGGCATTCTCCCAATTAAATACTCTGAAGAAATATGGGCGATAGAAATCGGCACTACCTACGCGGTCGAAGTTATCCCAGAAATTATTGGGGTCACTATTGGTTGAGAATACCAACTCTCCGGTACGCGAAAGTGCAGGATGGAGGTTAATCATATACCAACGCTGATGATATGGGCTACCCAACTTATCAAGCGTTGCAGGCAATGTGAACAACAACTTCTGGTCTACGAAAGGACCATAAGGAGTCTCACTGCGGTACATATAGACATCACGACCGAAGGGGAAGCCCTCCATGAACATGTAATATGTACCATCCTTCTCAATAACCCAAGGCATCGAGCCTGAATATGTCGAAATGTATGAGCGAATCTGCTCCTCCTCGGTGGGAACGGTTGTCTGCCACTCATACTCGCCATTCACATTACGGATATAATAGCTCCACTCGCTTGTGAGGTCCAAAGTAGCTGTACGAGCAACCAAAACGCGACACGAGAAGCCCTCCTGCTTTGTAGTATAGAGGTAGATATGACCCTCCTCCTTATCCTCGAACATTGTAGAGCCATAGCCATAGCCGTCGCTGATGGTCTTGGTATTTCCATTGCTCAACACCGACATATAAGTGCCATCGCCGGGAGTACCCTCAAGGCTGTACTCGCGTACAATGCCATCGATATTAATCATGGCACCATTACCCTGTGTAAGGTCTACTCCGGTCCACAACATCTGAAGCACATTACCGCGAGCGGGGTCCTCGTAAACGGTAGCATCGCCTGCCCAATATACGAAGTCCTGGTCGATAACGCCACGCTGAATATCCTCCTCAGACAATGTTGCATAAGGGTGACGGATATGTGTGCGAGCCTGATAATAACGCTCGGCATCGGGATTCTCGGTCTGCACAAACTCATTGAGCCATACAAGATTCTCGTCGCTCTGCTCGCCGGTCTGAATCATAATGCTGTTACGCGGGAAGCTCGACTTTGAGCTGTAACGCGTACGGGTTGGGCCATCCACAACACCATAGAAGCTGTCGTTGAATGTCCAATAGATATTGCCATCGGGAAGTGCAGTGGTTAAAACGCCATCGCCACCATTCCAGCCCAAAGTACGGGTAAACATGGCATCATACTTCTTATCCTTATATACAAATACATTTGCATCCTGAGTACCCTCATTAGGCATAAGCACCAGGTTCCAATCCGCCTCGATAGTTGGAGGTGTCACAGCCACAGGAGCCTCCGGACCATCCTCATAGGGGACTGATGGATTGTCAAAATCGTTACAAGCCACCAAACCCATTGCACACAAGGCGACAATGTATAATGATAACAATTGCTTTTTCATAATCATAATCTGAATAAAATTTTAGTACTGGGTTTTAACCATCGTTTCACGGACATCATACCAGCTATTCTCGGTAGCAAGTTTATAGCGATAATAGAGGTGGAAAGTCTGTGTTTTGGGGTCGTATCCTGATACATCGACAGGCGAAGTTCTAACCTGCAAAGCATCTACGCTATCCATATATGGCTCAATGGTGACCTTACGCATCTGCTCAAACTTGTCGGTCAAAATGCCCTCAACATATACGGGAACATCTACCCACTCATCCTTAGATACGGTTACCTTGATACCCATATTACGAGAAGCTCGCTTATCGCTCGACACCTTTGCTGCCGGCAGGATAAGAATTGAGTTCTCACCGCATGGTACAACCAATTTCGATGAATTAATCACCTGACGGCGAGCTGCAGAGCCGAATACATTATCTGTCAGCCAACCCTCCTGAGTAGTTCCATTCATCGTATAATATGTAGCATCCTTAGTTGTAGCAAACTCATTCTTGCGATACACCTCGAACAATACATAATTGCGTGTCATCGATGGCATATAAGCCGATACCGACTCTATGCGCAGAGGTACAAAGTAGGTCTGATCAACCAAAAGGTCATCGATATCTACCTCGATAGGCAAGAATGCAGTATTCTCACCCGCCTTCATCACAACCTCCATATTCTTAATCTGGAAATTATCGTCGGGGAGCTGTTGAGCATAGCTGTCAAACTGCGTATCGAAATTCACACGGTTGTAGTTTCCGATAGCCTCCTTGTCAAATGCGACCTTCACGGTTACATCCTTCTCCAAAGGAGTGGTTCCACTCGCATACAACGCCAAAAGGCCCTCATCGCCACCATACTCGAACTCCTGTCCGATAACATTATTTTCGCCACTTACGAAAGATATCTCCTTGCGGTAGAGCTCCTCTTGGTAATACTCCAGCTCACAAGAACTCAACCATGCTACTGCATTAATAGCAATCGTGGCAAGCATTATTATTTTACTAAATGTTTTCATCGTTAGTAAGTTTTGAAGTTATTATTTCTCCCAACCAGGGTTCTGATCCAAGCTGGGCACTCTACGCAACTCGTCGCGGTGCAACGGCATAAACATATACTTTGAGCTGAATGAACGCTCACGAATTGCCTGATGAGAAATCATTACCGGAGAGTAGAAGCCTTCCCACTCGGCCGCATCAACATTCAAACCCATCAGAGGCTCGCGCTCAATCTCCTCGAAGATACCCCAACGACAGATATCGTAGTAGCGGCGATTCTCATGCAGGAACTCAACCAAACGCTCACGCTTGATAACCTCATTGAATGCCTCGGCAGTTGCCAACTCCTCAGCCGTAGCACCCGGCAAACCGGCACGATAGCGAATCTGATTAAATGCCGCAGCCATTGCAATCTCATCACGCGAATAGCTCTTACCGTTAATGGTGTGAGTCTTTGTCAGGTTGTTCAACGCCTCAGCATAAATCATCAGCACCTCAGCATAACGGATAATCGGGAAAGTCTTGGTAATCATACGGGGATTCGAGCCGCTACGAGCATCACGAGGATGTATATACTTACGGCAGCTATAACCTGTCAAGTTATACACGCCCATAGTCTGTGTAGCATTCTTACCCTGCGCAGCACCATTGTAGTACTTCACAATCTTATTCTTCATATCCTCTGAAGAGGTAGACTCCATAGTCCAATGCGCACCAGAGAAACCGATACTTGCATAGAAACGAGGCTCGCGATTCTCATAAGCCTTATAGGTACCACCCTTCAAGATATAGTTCTTCGAAAGTTGCTTATCGGCATCTGTAACACATGATGAGTCGTAGGGACGGTTCTCATAAGGATACTCAACGCTTGAGTTGGTAATATCACGACCGTCAGCCATGCGATATGCGTCGATAACATGCTGTGGAATACTGATTGCATTTGTACCACCCAAACCAATAGGGAAGCAAACATCCATCTGGTCGGTAATATTCGAGGTTGTACCCCAAATAAGCTCCTCATTCTGAAGGTTTACGGTTTCACCGGTAAACATCTCTGAATAAGAGCGGAACGGGTCGATACCACCTGCACCGTCGGGGAACTGAGCCGAAGGAACATTTGCCGGCAGAGGTAATGTATACTCATCGGCCGGTACGGTATGCAGCTTATAGACATTCAAATCCATAACCTTCTTGGCAGCCTCAGCAGCCAAAGCCCACTTACGCTCGTCGTACTTCTGCGATACATAGTGTACACCATCGCTTGAGCGGGTAAATGCGCCGAAATAACGCTTAGCAACAGAGCCTCCATTGAACAGAGGAGATGCGGCCTGCAAACGCAAACGCGCAACCAAAGCCAAGGCAGTACCCTTTGTGGGGCTACCAAACATATCCACCGGCTGCTCCAATGGCAGACCCTCGGCTGCGGCCTCCAACTCCGAGCAGATGTAATCTACACACTCATCGTATGTATTACGCTCGGTGCTGTAATATTCGGGAGATTCATTGGTGTCCAAAACCGCATCACCCAAAAGGATTGCCGGACCTTGATTCATAAGGATAAGATAGTAGGCATAAGCACGCAAGAAACGCGACTTTGCACGCAACTCAATCTTATCAAAGGCGTTCATATCGGGAACATCATCAATATGAGGCAAGATGGTGTTAATCTTGCGGATAATCTTATAGCAATCGGGCCATACATTGAAGTTCCACTCCCAGCCACCGGTGCTGGTATAAGAGATTTTATTGGTAGTAAGCATTGTTCCGGGGAACTGCACATCAAGGAAACCATTGTTGAAAGTTCCGCAACTTACAGCCTCGTCAGAGCCTGTGGCACCGGGAACGCTGCACCAATAGTAGATACGCCCCTCACGAGGAAGCATGGTAACAGCGCCATTAAAATATCGCTCGATATTATATTGGCTGGTAAAAATCTCATCCTCCGAGAATGTATCCTCAAAATAGTCATCTACATTGAGGAAATTACATGCACTCAACAGTACGCTCAGCAGGACGACGGGTATTATAAAAAACTTTTTCATATTATTTCGGCTTAGAAGTTAAAGTAAATCTGCAACGAGAATCGACGCGGAATAGGATAAGCCTGACCATTAAATACAGCCTGCTCGGGGTCGAACAATCCGACGCTATCCCATACAGCCAGATTCTCACACATAATCTGGAAATCGATAGACTGCAAGCCCAAAGCTCGTTTCATGCCCGGAGTACTCAAATTATAGTTCAAGCTCAACTCCTGCAAACGAAGATAGCGTGCATTACCCTTCCAGAATGTTGAAGGTTTAGTATTATTCACATTGTGACCATAGTACAATCGTGGGAAGCGAGCATCGGGATTCTCGGTAGCCAAGTTACCTGAATACTCTGCATCGGTCCAGCGATTAGCCGGGTCATAAGCCAAAGTCAATACATTACCCTTATATCCGTTGTTGAAAGGCATGTAACCGTCGAAACGACCGCCATCCGAACCACCATACAAGAAGTAGTTGTTACCTATACCCTTGAACATCACATTCAAAGTCCAATTCTTATAGCGGAACTCTCCACCAAAGCCATACATAAACTGAGGAACTCCCGAATTTGAGAACAAAGGCACCTGATCATCGTCCGTAATTACGCCATCACCATTAACATCCTTATATTTGATATCACCGGGGCGAACTGTACCGAACTGTGCAGGGCTAAGCTCCACATCCTGCTCATCCTTGAACAAGCCCAAAGATACGAATCCGCGCTGAACGCCATTCGAGTAACCCGTCTTATTCATGTAAGGATACAACTGCTCGGCCTCCTCCCAGTTATTAATCTTATTCTTCGAGAGAGTGAAGTTTCCTCGGAATGTCATGTGGAAATCCTTACCTATAGGCTGGAAGTACTCGAAGTTACCATCACCACCCCAGCTTGTCATGCTACCGACATTACCATAAGGCATTGTAATAACACCCACATAGTCGGGCACCTGAGCACGCTGCTGGAAGATACCCTCGCGTCTATCGCGGAAGTAGTCCATAGTAAGCGTGAAGCGGTCACCCAAGAGATGCAGGTCCATACCGACATCAAACTTCTTAGCCTTCTCCCAAGCCAAGTTATCGGCACCTACGCGGTCCTCGGTCAAAGTACCTACGCCACCCCAATTTGTAATCACACCATTATCCTCCTTGATTATTGTCAAATATGGGAAGCGCAAGCTACTGATTCTATCGTTACCTACAACTCCATACGAGCCACGGAACTTCAAGAAGTTAATCCAACGGAGATTCTTCATGAACTTATACTGAGTAGGAACCCAACCAACAGCCACAGCGGGGAAGAAGCCATATTGCTTACCTGTCTGGAAGTTCTCCGATCCGTTCAAACCGAAGTTCAAATCAACGAAATAGGTATCCTTATAGCCATAAGTGAAACGACCAGAGAGGCTCTGATAACGCTTCGCAATAGCATTCATACTATCACCTGCGCCTGACTCGATTGTAGACTCCAAATAGTAGAACAACAAACCGCCAACACGATGATGACCGAATGCTCTATCGTAATTGAGCTGTGCATCGAAGTAGAGCTTACGCCATGCCCATGCCTGAGAATTGTATTGTACAGATGAGCCGACAACCTGCTCCGAAAGCATCAACTTACCGGTGTTGCTACGCTCACGCGCGTACCACAAACTTGGCATTGTATAGCGGCTCTCACCGAATACGCTCTGACCATCCCATGAGCCATTAACCTTAAGTTGCAAGCCCTTGGTAATCATATCCAATTCCTGAGTAATACCAATATTTACAAGATTGCGGCTATGGTTTTCAACCGTATTACCTGTATAGTTAAGCAATATATGAGGAGGAATATCATTACCCGCAGTACCTGCTGATGGAAGCTCACCACTTGAATAACGCAACGGATACATCAAAGGAGTAGTCTTTGACTGCGACTCCCAAATCCAGTCGGTCAGCGACTGATTAAAGCGGCTGTAAGCCTGACCCATACTCGGGCGCTTATTTACCGACAAATAACCCGTAGCACCCAAATAGAGCTGAGTAGTCTTTGTAAGGTTGATATCCACATTAATACGATAGTTATAAGTATCGTAACCCACGCCCTTATTGTACTTACTGTCATTCATGCTCTTATATGCCGAAGACTCCTGCGACATACCCAAGCTGACGAAGTAACGAGCAATACTACCACCACCGCGTGCGCTGATGTACTGAGTATGCTGGAACGACACAGGATTAAGAATTGCATCCTGCCAATCAACATTAGGATAGAGGTCGGGGTCCAAACCATAGCGAATGATATCCATCTGAATATCGTTGTACAAAGGAGCCATACCACTTGCTACGGCAGCCTCATTTGCCATTTCGGCATACTCGGGCGCTGCCAAATAATCCGGCAAACGACGCAACTCCGATACGGTGTAGTTCGAACGGAAGGTGATGTTCAACTTCTGCTCCTGACCGCGCTTTGTTGTAACCAAAACGACACCATTCGCACCACGGCTACCATAAACGGCTGTTGCAGCAGCATCCTTCAACACCGAGAAGTTCTCGACATCGGCAGGGTCAATCTGCGACAAAGTACCCTCCAAACCATCAATCAACACCAAAGCTCCGCTGTTAGCACCAAATGTTCCGATACCGCGCACCCAGAACTCTGAGATATTACGGCCTGGCTCACCACTTGCCTGCATAGAAATCACACCGGGAACTCGACCACCGAGGGTATTTACGATATTCATCGCAGGGCGCTCCAACGACTTGGTATCAACCGAAGCGATAGCACCGGTGACACTCACCTTACGCTGCGTACCCATACCCACGACAACGACTTCATCCATTGCAATACCCTCTTTCATGGTAATTACCACCTTTGTCTTTGCGGTGATAACCTGCTCTACGGGGTCATATCCCACGAACGAAACACCGATGGTGTTATACATATCCACCTTGATAGAGAATTCTCCCTCGGCATCGGTCAAAGCACCTACACCGGGTTTATCCTTCACATAGACCATTGCGCCGACGATAGGCTCGCCATTAGTATCAACGACCACACCTTGCAGCGTAAACGGCTCAGATGTTTGGGCGTAAGTTTCCACTGCCATAAACGACAGCAGAAAGGCGCATATAAATAATATTCGTTTCATATTTAGGTTTTGTTTTATTGATAATCAGCATTATTCGGTAGCTACACGACGAATAGCATAGTTCTCGCTATCACCGACATAGAGGTTACCCTCCGAATCGACAACGCATCCCACAGGATAGTTGAACTTAGACTCATCTGCCTCACCATTTACATAACCCGGCGTGCGAGCCACTCCGGCATGAGTTACTACATAGCCGGTTGTAAGATTAATCTTGCGGATACAATGGTTGCTACGGTCGGCAACATAGATATACTCGCCATCACAACACATCTGGCAAGGCTCATTAAACTGTGCCTCGGTACGCGCACCGTCGAGGTGGCCTGCCGAGTTCTTACGACCTGCCCATATTTCAAATGTTCCCTCTGAAATATTGTGCATATAAATACAATGCTGACCTTTGACCGCTACATAAGCAATATTATTATCACGCGGGTCAAATACCACACCCATAACATCACCAGTCAGGGCTTTTGAATTATCATTTGTGAGGTCATCACCCTTTCCATTAATTGGATCAAATCGCGCTACAGTACCCTCATTTGTATAGAAGTAGAATTTACCATCTGCAGGATTCATCGTTATTGACGAGCGAGCACCCCACATTACCATACCTTCTGTATAGTTTAGTTTCTTCTCCCAACTTGTTCTACCAACCGGAATATTCTCATAATCATACATTGGGTCCAACATACCATAATCGTCATTTCCGATGTTAGAATTGTACCACACACAACAATCATCTTTCAGATTGTAGCCAATAATCACATTGTTCAAGAAAATACCTATGGTAGTACACAATTTAATACTTGCAGCCTCTGCATTCAGCATATAAATACCATCTGCATCTCCATTTATAGGTGTACCAAACGAAATAAATAGGTTATCATTGCTATCGATAACCAAATTACGGTCTACCTTCTTTGAGAACTGAGCCGCAGCCAATGACATTGTACCGGTAGGCATCTGAGCAGCCTGAATACCTCCCACAACGGTTGATACCGAAGTCTGGACAATGTAGTCGAAAATCTCCTTGAATTGAGCAGACTTATTACCCACCTTCACGGTAATAACACACTCCTCACCCGGGAGCTTCGGAGCCAAAACAAGCATACGATCACCCTTCGACGAGATAATTGTAGCCGGTTTTTCGTTAAACAATACGGTAATATCCTCGACATTGGTGCCGAAGTTACTACCCTCGATAATTACCTGAGTCGCAATCGGGCCCTTCTGAGGCCAGAACGAATCAAGCGTGATAGGTTTGCTCGGATCGTGCCTTACGCCCCCATCAGTTTCGCTTTCCGAACACGACAGCAGTACGCAGCTCATCAACAGACAAGCCAACAACATCTGCAATCGTTTACAGTAATTGTTTTTCATAAGCGTTAGTTTTAGGAATTAATATTAAATTGGTTTAAGTAATTTGTTTTTATTCTTCTAAATCTTCTCGTTTTCTACTTTTTTCTTCGCCACCTTTTCTACTCTTTGCCCCACTCAAGGTTTGGCTCTGAGCCCATAAAGAGTTGCAATTCTCCACCAGAGGCAATATCGCTGAAATTTATGTAGCTCTTCGAATAAGGTTTTCCGTTTAATTCGGCACGCTGGATATAGATATTTTCAGGTGAATTATTATGCGCACGAACTACGAACTTCTCACCCTGAGCATATCGCTTATCGAGTTTGATATCTACATAGTCAAATACCGGCGAAGTAATCTCCATGCGCTCATCTCCGGGGCACACGGGATGGAATCCTATCGAAGCGAGGACATACCACGCCGACATCTGTCCGGCATCCTCATTTCCGACAATACCCTCAACCTTATCGGCATACGCATGACGACATATAAAGCGACTCCAATATTGTGTCAAATGGGGATATCCTAAACGATTAAACATGAAAGGCACATGATGCACCGGCTCGTTGGCATGATTATAAAACTCATTCCAATGCATATCCTGAGGTGCAGACTCGAAGAAATGGGTCAAATCGGCAACCATATTCTCTGTGCCACCCAACAAATCGGCAAGACCTTCAATATTATGTGGCACAAACCATCCCTGCTGGTAGGGTGTAGACTCCATGCAACCATACCACTCCAAAGTGCGGGCATTTTCGGGCCATGCAACCCACTCCCCATTCGCCTTACGAGGACGGAACCAACCCTTTTCACTATCAAAAATGTTACGCCACGCCTCCGATTTCTGCTTAAACGATGCAGCAACATCCGTTTTACCGAGTTCCTCTGCCAAGCGCGCTACACACCAATCGAAATAGGCATACTCCAAGGTGTGCGAGATACACAAGTCGGTTGGAGAGTAACCATACTCGTCGTTACCAAACTTTGCCGATGAATTTACCGCATAACGCAACGCCTCCTCAACATCATAGTTACGAATACCCTTCACATAGGCATCAGCCAACACCGATACTGCAGGATTACCCAACATACAGCCCGAATAGGCATTGAATATCTCCCAGCGCTCGAAATACTCACGACCGCTTGTGCGGGCCTGCTCCATAAGCGAGCATATAACATCATTGACCATCGAAGGGTTGATAATTGTCTGCAGCGGCATTTGACTTCGGAATACATCCCAACCGCTGAATACGGTACGCTTCACAAAGTCGCCTTTGCTCTGATGTACCTGCAAATCACCACCAACATAGCGGCCATCCACATCGGTATGAATACGAGGTTCTATCATTGTATGATAGAGTGAGGTATAGAATATTCTCTTATCGGTGTCACTACCGCCCTCTATCTCGATGCTGCCCAAAGCGTCGTTCCACGCATCAAAAGCCTCGGCACGCACCTCATCGAAGCTCTTATCGGCAATCTCGGCAGCAAAATTACGCTTTGCGCCCTCCACATCGACATACGAGATTCCGACCTTCATCACAACCTCATCGCCTGCCTCTGTCGCAAACTCACCAAACACTCCAAGATGCTCGCCTTCAAGCTCTTTTACACCTGAAATAATCTCTGCCGCAGCAACATGGTCGAGATATTCTTTCGATACAACCTCATCCTTCTTACGCACCCAAGTATCGGGGATATCGGCACTCCAGAAGCCGAAATTATCGACCTTGCGGCTCAACTCGGCATAGAAATATAGAGTATAAGCCACCTGACCTTCGCCATTACCCCAACCACCGGTTTCGGGAGTACAGCGCATCCAACCGCTAAATGTGCTATCACTCTCTATCTTAACATATTGACGCTCTGAACTACCTCCAACGCGGCGCGCTAAATCTACCTGCACGCGCGCTTTCTCACTCTCGGGGTATGTAAAACGCAACACTCCGCAATGAGGTGTAGCCGAACTCTCGACATAAATACCATAATCAGAGAGTTGCACTCCATACCATCCGGCCTCGGCACGCTCCGATGCCTTATCATATTTCGAGCGCCAACCCTTAACCGAGCCATCCTCAAGTCCTGCGATGGTATGTAACTCTCCCGTTGTCGGCATAACCAGGAAGTTGCCCATTTCACCGAACCAGCCCACGCCACTCATTTGAGTCATGGCAAAGCCCTCGATAGTGGTATGCTCCGAGCTATAACCGGGAGAATTATCACCTCCGGTAATAGTATTAGGGCTCACCTGTACCATACCAAATGGCGTTGTAGCTCCGGGAAAGGTCTTTCCCAAACCGTGATATACTCCGGCAGCATCTGTGCTTGTGCTTGCACCAATAAAAGGATTAACCCACGAAGCAGGCTGAGGTTTCTCAACCGAACGACATGCGGACAACAGCACCAATATTGCTATTACTGACAACGCTCTTTTCATCTTATTTTCGATTGTAAATTAATAATGTCTTTATACCAAAACGAGGAGCCGAAATGTCGAAACGACACCCTTCTGCATCCTTCTGCAAGGCGTGATATTGCAGGATATTGCCATTGAGGTCTATCTCTGCAACCTTATCACACTCCCCGTTAAACCAAACCTCGCACGGTGACTCATCTCCCGAAGCATTATAAAGGCGTGCTATCACACCCTGCTCAACAGGATAGGCCGCGACAAGTTCATAAGCCGAATCTGCTACCTTGAGCAATGATTTTCGCTCCACCTCAGCATCGGCATGCAACGAACACAAGAGAGGCTCGCTGCGATGTGCCCTTAGTTGCTCTATTTGGGCGACATCCCACTCTCCCATATGTGGCACCAAAGCGCAACGCATCGCAGTCTTGCTGCGGATAGGATATCGACGCCCCCACAGTCCGGCACCTGAGTATTGTACGGTAATACCTAAACCATCCTCCTCGCTATAACGATACGATGTGGTGTGGTCGGTCATAAGCGCCAAGCCACGACCGCCCTTCTTTGGCTGGGCAACATCTACCCAATGCAGCACCACATTATGTTTGATGCTATCCCAACTATTGAAATAGGTGTTTTCCAACCTACTGCGGCAGACATCAAATGGCGCATTCTTATCCACCACAACATCATCCAGCACCGTTGGGAACATCATATTAAGCTTAAATCTATCGTCGTAGCATGCTCGACGATTAGCCGTATGTGCATTACGCTGAAAGAACTCACCTATACCCTCGTTATGTTGCCAATCTATCGTCAAATCAACATCTATTTCGGCAGAGCCCTTACGAATCGTTATACGCTGCTTGAATGGATGCGATGCAATTGTTCCCTCGACAATCAGCCACTGCTCAAAATCGCCTCGGCGACCTACACTTACGCGAGCAGGCTCCTCGGTTGAAGAGCGGAATGCGCGTTGATGATAAAAATGGCCTCGCAGCTCACCCATGCTGTATTCTGCCGACTTATCGACATAATCAAACTCCTTATTTCGTTGTTTTACAACCAATTCGCTGATAACTCCACCACGAGAAGCATCTACCGTAATGCGATATAGTTCATTTTCGATGCTACAGCCCTCAATATCTTCCTCTACGGCAATCTTCTCGTCAAGACGCTCCAAACGATATGTAGCATATCCGAAAGCGGGAGCATCCGCCATAAACCACAGAGTTGCAGCATCGGCATATGACTCAACTTTTACACCCTTATCATCCACAACAGCCACATCGTAGCCACTCCACGCCTCAGGAATCTCAACGCTTACAACCTCATGACGCTCCTCGCCTTGTGTATTCCAGACACGCAATACAGCCTGCTCACCGTCACTCCACTCCTCACCGGCAATGGCGTTTTGCGCGCCTTTGACAATATTTACGGCATTACTATCTGCCGCCTGAGTCCATCGCGCAATCCAATTGGCCCATGTACCTTGACGATGCAAACCATTGTAGGGGACAATCCAAGAGTCATGATGCTGTGCCAACATCAGCGTACGCCACGCCTCATCAATTTCTGCCTGAGGTGCTGCATACTCCGCATCAAGCATAGATGCCATAGTTGCAAACTTCTCTGCCACAGGTACAATATTCTCCGAGCGTCGGACCTGCTGAGCTATACGCTGCAACACCTGAGTTCCCCACATCAACGCCGGACGGACATCCTCCTGCGTGAAATGGTAATCCTCGGCACCCTTTTCCACGCCGAGAATCTCGAAATACTCACGCCAAGTGACATATTGCGACTTACGCCTCATATTAGCCCCATATCCGAGCCACGGGCCGTTACGCCATCCTGCATCCTGGAAACACATTCCAACGGGATGCTTAATACCTGCCTCGCGACAAGCCCTCAAGTAGATGCCCTGATTACCCCACGCGGTTGTCTGCCAAACCGAATTTTGCACCAACTGCTCACACTCATAACGAGGTGATGTGAGAATCGAACTACCATCAGGACCTATCCAATTTACCGTCTCGCCACCATAAGGCGCAGCATAGCCACCCCAACAGGTATTGGGGCACTTCAAAGTCGCATATTTATAGCCGAAAAGTTTAAGAATCTGCGGCAAACAACTCGTAAAGCACGGCTCCTCGACGGCATATGTCACAAACTCCACATCGGGGAAATGCTCATGCACCTTACGAATGCCATACGAGAATTGACGGATAAGACTCTCTCCAGAGATGTTATAGCAATACGGCTGGGCATAAGTGGGATTTGTAAACTCCACTCGCGGAGAGGATGCCCAACGCTTCATCTGCTCATAATCCGCCGGAGTATGCACTGCCACGCTGTCCCATGTTTCGGGCTCAATCTCAAGGCATATTCTCCACTCGGGGTATTGCTCCAAAGATGAGGTTATGAATCGGGTTTTCCACTCCAAAGGATAGTGACCATAAACGCCACCATGATAGCCGTCCACGAAATATGGTTTTTGAGCCATGGCGCTACCACAAATCAACAAAACCAACACACTCATCACACTCCTCAAGCCGCAGAGAATAGTTCTCGGCGAGAGGAATGTGTCGAGATTGCAATGTTGGTTTCGTTTAGGTTGGTTAGTAGTTCGCATAAGCCCAAATTGTAACGCGTTTCGTCGTTTTTCTTTTGCTTATGCAAAATAACCCAAATAGTTAAGAAAAAGCTATTACATTAAATATATAGTAATAGCTAAAGTAGAATTTCAAAATACCTAAATGCATGATAATCTAAGCATTATCTTTCACCGCAGACTCCTTTTCGGTAAATTCGGATGTAGCCGAATGGGGAATCAATAAACGCATTTTAGCGATTTCCTTTTCGATATTTGTGATATGAGGAAGCGTTTTGCTCTTAATTTTGCTCTTATAGTTGTATATCGTCTGTGACGAACATTGCAGAAATTCGGCAATCTGCGCAATGTTGGTAATACCCAAACGCATCAAAGCAAATATACGCAACTCTGTATTCAGGCGCTTATCCTCAATCGTATAGCGAGCCTCGGGTATGAGCAGCGCATTAAATCGCTGGATAAACTTCGGGCATATATTGAGGAAAGCCTCATCAAAGTTGCGCATCAACTCCTCGATATCATGCTCCAGCTCTTTGGTTGAAGGCTTATATAGCGACTCTGCCTGCTTATTTTTGATTTTATGATTAACCTCCTTACGATAAAGATGCAACTTATTTATATAATCCGAACATTGCTTCATAAAGTAGCTGATATACTGCTCTTTAACAAAATTCGCCTCACTCAACTCCGCATTTATCTTACTAATATTCTCACGCGACAAAGCTATGGCGTTTTTCTGCTTACGCACCGTAAACGACATAACAATCAGCACTAGAACCAATACACTTAACACCGCAATACCTATGGCCAAGATACGCTGATGCACAGCCAAGCGATTCATGTAATTGCTCTCGATAATGGGTTGCATACGGGCAATAACAGTACTCTTAAAACGCGAATTATAGAAGTTTGAATCCTCTAAAGCCGACCTTATATAATTATACGCGCGCGCGACATCCCCCGCCTCCGAGAGGTTTGATGCCAAAATCAACAGCGCCTCGTTCTCCTTCACGGCAAGTTTTATGTCGGTAATTGCTGCCAGCTGCAAATAATAGTTTTCCTGTTCTCTATTACCCAAACTGCGATACAGACTCGCAATAAGCATACTCTTCATTGCGTAACCATGTGTATCGGGCTCGGTCTGCTTAAATTGCGCCAACGACAAATCCAACGCCTCGTTATATCGTTTGGCGTGTTGCAACTTAAATATTTTCTCTGTTTTGTATAACTCGGAATCGGGTGTCAATCCAGACATTAAGGTATCTCGGACATTATCAATTTTTATTGCATATTCGTCCGCCAGATGCTGATTATTCGAGTACTTCTGCAACTGCTCATAATAGCGAATCTTATTCCAGCAATATGCCGATTTTTGATAATCTTTTAACGAGCAAAAATCTATCTGACAGAATATCTCCTCCGCCTGCAGAAATAGTCCCGATGTAGAGTAATTGCCTGCCAAACGCAACTGGCTATTGATTAATCGTTCCTTATCGCCCAAATCTTTGGCAATAGCAATATTTGCCACGATATATCGCGTTGCCGAATCGCACAAAAACGATGTATATGAATCTATAATATGCTCATTCAAAAAGAATATATCTTCCAGCGATGCTGCACTTGCGCGTTGCTGCTTAAGTGATTCTATAGCAGCGATTCTTCGCTCTACATACACAGCTCGGTCAGCAATAGCTTTATCGAGCGTAACTAACAGAGTATCAGCATTTACCCCCCCCCTTGCATAAATCGAAAGTGAGGTTATGATGGCACAAAAAAGCAGTATGGTTCTTCTCATGGCATTCGACTATTAGTTTTATGCAAATTTAATAAAAAATTAATAACTATTCAACATTTCAATAACTATTTTAACTATCATTTTCAATAATTGCAACCTCCGACCGAAACTTTATCCTGCGACCACAAACCCCGCGCGTTATAACAGCTCCTCGCCAAAAGCAAAAAACATATTATTCGAATTGTATATTCGGGCATTTTTTACTATTTTCGCATCGATAAACCAATTAAACATTAACCCGAAGATTAAACATTAACCAAAAAGATATAATGAAACGCTTATTTTTAATTTTGACCGCCACAGCAATTATGACTTCACTATCGTCGGTGGCGCAGGAACAAACCGCCCAGCAGGAACAAACCACCAAACTACTTACAACTTCGGATGTTGTACTCAATCGCGAGCTTTCGCCAAAAAATATGCACATCCAATGGATTGGCGCAACCGATAGCTACGCCACAACCCAGGAGTATGAAATCATCGCAACGGATGCCCGCACAGGCAAGAGCCGCACGCTCATTACAAAGCAGGAGATTGGCGAACTGATGGGCGAGGAGAGTTTTTCGGCAATACCTCGCTACACTTTCGACGCGAAGGGTAACCTCGTGGTTACATCATTTAGCAAGCTCTACACCATTGACCTTGAGAGCCGCAGCCTTATTTCGCAGCACGCATATCCCAAAGTTGAGGATGCAAAGCTGGCAAATATGACCCAGCAACCCAACAACGGGCCATTGTTCGCCTATACAATCGAGAACAACCTATATCTCTTCGATGGCGAGAAGCACACCGCCGTAACATCGTTCGAGGATAAGAATATCGTCTGCGGACAGAGCGTGAGCCGTAACGAATTCGGCATTACGCATGGTATTTTCTTCTCGCCAGATGCAACACAGTTGGCATTTTTCCAGAAAGACGAGTCGCGCGTCAGCGATTTCCCGCTACTTGACATCACAAGCCGCACAGGCACTCTCAAAAGCATAAAATATCCGATGAACGGAATGGCTTCGGAGCATGTAAAGTTGGGTGTTTACAATATCTCGACCGGAAAGACTATCTATTTGAATGTGACGGAGTTTGACCAGGAGCGTTACCTCACATGCATCACTTGGTCGCCCGATTCAAAGCGCATATATATTCAGGTTTTGGACCGCGCGCAGGAGAATGTTGCGCTCAACTCTTACGACGCCTCAACGGGTGAGAAAATCGCAACTATCCTCACCGAGCACAACGACCTTTATGTAGAGCCGCAGCACGACCTTGTATGGCTCAGCGACGGTTCCGGTCGATTTATCTACTCGACAAACAACCGCGACGGCTATTTCAATCTTTACCTTTGCGACGACAGCGGCAATGTGGAGCGCCTGACAAAGACCGACGCCGATGTGAAGTATGTCGGACAAAACGAGAAATATGTATTCTACACCTCTGCTGAGGTGTCGCCTGTGGACAATCACCTCTTCAAGGTTGATTTGAAGAGCGGCAAGCAGACACGCCTCACCCCAACCGAGGGTTGGCACAACATCTCGATGAGCAAGAGCGGAAAATATTTCCTCGACAACTACTCTTCGCTCAATGTTCCCCGCGTGATTGAGTTGGGTCGCACCGACGGTAAGCCCGCCCGCGAATTATTCCGCGCACCCGACCCGACCGAGGGTTATAACTTCCTGCCTATCGAGCTCGGTACGGTCAAGAGCGCCGACGGCAAGTACGACAACTACTATCGCCTTATCAAGCCGATGAATTTCGACCCCACAAAGAAATACCCCGTAATCCTTTATGTTTACGGAGGTCCTCATTCTCAGATGGTTAAGAATACTTATCAAGCTCAGCTTCGTCGTTGGGAGATGCTTATGGCACAGCGCGGTTATGTCGTTTTCGTGATGGATAATCGCGGTACATCGAACCGTGGTGCCGACTTCGAGAAGGCGATTCATCGTCAGTGCGGTCAGTGCGAGATGCAGGACCAAATGGCAGGCCTCGATTGGTTACTTTCGCATGAGTGGTGCGACCGCGACCGCGTAGGTGTTCACGGCTGGAGCTATGGCGGATTTATGACTATTTCGCTCATGACAAACTACCCCGAGGTGTTCAAAGTTGGCGTTTCGGGAGGTCCTGTAATTGATTGGAAGTGGTACGAGGTGATGTATGGCGAGCGCTACATGGACAACACCCACAACAACCCCGAGGGCTTCGAGAAAACCTCACTCATTAATATGGCGAAGCATTTGAAGGGTAAGTTGCTTATCTGCCAGGGC
Source organism: Alistipes sp. (assembly GCA_017532885.1). The sequence goes on from JAFXIS010000039.1 coordinate 117,379, forward strand.
GCCATCGACAGCACTTGTGTATGGCAGCACTCGTTGAGCTTCGTTCAGGAGTGTATCAAACATCATATCCCCGTTGATTATATGCCCTACCCCACAGCCGAACACAATGTCTTCGGTCGTGATGCGGTGCATCTCTACGACAAGATAACCTCGTATTTCGTGGAGAATCTGTAATTCATTTTCGAAAGAATCTCAACGAAAGAAGCTGCCGGAATGTGCTATTCCGGCAGCTTCTTTTGTATACCTACATCACAATCATTTCCGACATACATTACCTCAAAACAGACACAATAATCGGCAAAAAAATGTGCTAAAAAATGTATATACATTTTGGTCAAACCATTTTTTATTGCTAACTTCGCAATGAAAATATACAAAACCAATTTATTAATAAATTTTAACATATTATCACCTATGAATCTATTATTTATCGGCGGATTGGGCGCAACCGAAATTTTTCTTATCGTACTTGCACTTTTGCTTCTGTTTGGCGGCAAAAAACTGCCTGAGTTGATGCGTGGCGCCGGTCGTGGTATTCGCGAGTTCAAAGATGCTGTAAATACAGCCACTTCGGACGAGAAGAAAGAGGAGAAAAAAGAGAATAACGAGTAACACTGCCCGATGAGTAGCCAGCCAATAAACGACGAAGCCGACATGACCTTTGGTGAGCATCTTGACGAACTGCGCAAGATTCTCATGCGTGTCATTGGTGTATTTGTGGTTTTGACCATCGCGATGTTCTCGATAAAGGGCATCGTACTCGATGTGGTATTTGCTCCTATCCGCGAGGGTTTCCCGACCAATCGCTTCTTTGCATGGTTGGCCGAGGTGCTCAATTCGGAGGCTCTGAATATTCATCCCGAGAACATCGGCCTCTACAATAACAAGATGGCCGGGCAGTTTATGCTCCACATCAAGAGTTCTATCATCGGAGCTTTTGTCATCTCGTTTCCCTACCTGATTTGGGAGTTGTGGTTATTTGTAAAGCCTGCCATCCCGCCACATCAGCGTCGTCGCAGCATCCGCTATGTCATCGAGACGCCCATATGGTTTGTGATGGGTCTGATGTTCGGTTATTATGTGATTGCGCCACTCGCAATTAACTTCCTCGGCAACTACGAGGTAAGCTCGCAGATTAACAACATCATCGAGGTTAGTTCTTTCATGTCTACGGTGATGAGCGTGTCGTTTGCGGCCGCCATAGCGTTCCAGCTTCCTCTGTTGATTCGCCTGCTGGCGACGATAGGTCTTATGACCTCGGAGGGTATGCGTCAATATCGCAAGATTGCCGTTGTAGTGTTGCTGATTTTTGCCGCAATCATCACTCCGCCCGATGTGGTTAGTCAGGTGCTCATCTTCTTCCCTTGCTACGCGCTCTATGAATATGGCATTCGCATAGCTATGAAGATTGAAGCGCAAAAGGCCAAGGAGGAGGCAGAGTATCAGGCTCGCATGCAGCAGACACAAGCTCAGACACAATCTCAGGCAGATAACGCCAACGAGGATAGCACCGCGAGCAATACCGAAGCGAGCAACGAGGGGAACGAGATTGAGGCTACTGACGATAAAGCAGAAGTTGAATAGACGATATTGTCGAAACACATTCGGTTACATTACGATTTACCGAAGCGAGCGACAATAAAGAGGCTAAATGATAGAGTAGCAAGGTTTTAGACATTAAACGCCTCTACCTTTGCGACTAATATAGATTTAATATTTGAAATATTTATTATAGCTTTTGATACATTTATGACAAAAAATTAGGAATACTGAGTCTAATTTTGTTGTCAAAATTGAAATTTTTGTTTCCTATCGAAAGTTATAAATAGAAGAAAGGGACAAGGCGGAAGGGCGTTGATTTATGGATAGATTAGGATTTTTCAAACAGGGGCTATCGTCGATGATGGAGGCTGCGCAAGCCGTAGTTGGTTTGAAAAAGGCCGCAGAAACATTCACCGAAGCGGTAGACGACGCCCTAAGGGATGTATCCCCCGGTTTAGGATTGTTCCTGCCTTCGATTGATGCAATGATGTACGACTCACCCTCCGGAACACTCTACGAAGTGGGGCAGATGGGTTACACGAAGGTTGAAGCCGGCTGCTACTATAATGGTGCAGCGTACGGCGTGAAGCCTCAAGAGTTGCTCAAAATGGCAAAATCTTCAGGATTGAAGATTTTGGGGTTACACCTCAACAAGTTCTATGAAAAAGAGCACCAGCCTCAAGAGATAGAGCCGGCAGGGCAAGCCGCAGAGAGCACAGTCGCAGCTAAAGCAGAATTTTTAGGCCCTAAGATTAAAGCCTGGTGGGAGAAGGCATTGGATAGTGCCCAAGCGATGAATTGCAAGTTTGTCACGATGTCAAAATTCCCCGAGGAGGTGTCGGAACAGACAATTGAGGAGTATGCCGAATATTTCAACCTTGTTGGAGCGATGGCTCAAGAGCGAGGTCTGAAATTCAGTTTTCACCCCTCAGAAGCGGAGTTACGACCGCGTGGTGAGAGCTCGATATTCGAGAATCTGGTGCAGCGATGCCGCAAGGATGTGGTATGGTTTGAGCTGGACTCTTTCGAGGCTCATAAAGCGGGAGTGGATTTGTGCAAAATAATACAACTCCACGCCGAGAGAGTTATAGCCCTGCATCTGCACGACTACGACATCACTTGCGAGAGTGGCGAGATTGACTTTAATAAGATTATGAGTCAAGCCGAGCAGAGCAAGATTGAAGAGATTTTCATCGAGGTGAGGAGCTTTCCCCTGCCACCTCAAAACTGCGCCGAGCGCAGCCTACGCAATGTCGAGATGTTGGACAGCGTAAAGATATAGAGAAAGGAAAACGCAAATAAGATATACAATATCTAAAAAACTATTTATTAACCTAAATATTACAGTTATGTCTAAAAAAATTTCAAGAGCTGATTTTTTGAAGACCTCAGCTACAGGTCTGGCAGCTATGACTGTTGTCCCATCAAATGTTATGGGTGCAGCATTTGGACACAAGGCTCCATCTGACAAACTCAACATCGCAGGTGTTGGTATTGGCGGTCGCGGTGCAGGTGTATTGCGCGGCCTCGAGAAGGAGAACATCGTAGCTTTGTGCGATACCGACTGGAAGTATGCACAGGGCACATTTAATCGCTATGCTAAGGCAAAGCGTTTCTGGGATTGGCGCGAGATGTACGACAAGATTGGCAACGAGATTGATGCCGTAATGTGTGCAACTGCCGACCACTCACACGCATTGGTATCGGCATGTGCAATGGAGATGGGTAAGCATGTATATTGCGAGAAGCCATTGACACACTCGGTTTACGAATCTCGTCTTTTGACTAAGCTCGCCGAGAAGAATGGTGTTGCTACACAGATGGGTAACCAGGGCTCTTCAGATGACGGCGTACGCCTCATTTGCGACTGGATTTGGAATGGTGAGATTGGTGAGGTTACTCGCGTAGATGCCTTTACCGACCGTCCTATCTGGCCTCAGGGTTTGATGCGTCCCACAGAGGTACATCCTATCCCCGACACTTTGAATTGGGATTTGTTCCTCGGCCCGGCGAAGTATCGTCCTTATAACAATGTTTACCAGCCTTGGAACTGGCGTGGCTGGTGGGACTTTGGTACAGGTGCATTGGGTGATATGGCTTGCCACATCCTCCACCCTGCATTCAAGGCTCTTCAGTTAGGCTCACCTACAAAGGTAGAGGGCTCTTCAACAGCACTTTTGACCGACTGCGCACCACAGGCACAGCATGTTAAGTATACTTTCCCCGCACGCGGCAAGAAGGATAAGGTTAAGCTTCCCGAGGTAGTTGTAAATTGGTATGATGGTGGTTTGATGCCTCCTCGTCCCGAGGGATTGCCCGCAGGCAAGAACCTCAACGACGCAGGTGGTTGCACAATCTTCTATGGTACTAAGGATACCCTTATCTGCGGTTGCTATGGCCGTAATCCTTACCTCGTATCAGGTCGTGTACCTAAGGCTCCCGAGCGCGCTCGCAAGGTTGAGCTCACTCACTACGAGGATTGGGTTCGCGCATGTAAGGAGGACAAGGCTACTCGTCTTAACTCTATCTCTGACTTCTCGGAGGCAGGTCCTTTCAACGAGATGGTCGTAATGGGTGTATTGGCAGTACGCTTGCAGTCATTGAATCGCGTTTTGGAGTGGGATGGTCAGAACATGAAGTTCACCAACATCAATCCTAATGAGGAGATGCGCATCATGATTGAGGACGGCTTCTCAATTAAGGATGGTCACCCGACATTCAACAAGACATATACCGACCCGATGAATGCATTGGAGTTTGCTAACGAGATGATTAAGCACAACTACCGCGAGGGCTGGAATACCTTGTTGCCTGAAATGCCCAAATAATTGATTTTTAATAAAAAAACGCAATAAAAAGATGAAAAAGATTTTGTTTATGGCAGCTATGCTTTCATCAGCAATTTTGGCAAGCTGTGGTGGTCAGGAGGCAGACCCCAACACAAAGGTTTTGTTCGACGGTACTTCACTCGAGGGCTGGAGAGGTTATGGCAAGGACCATGTCCCCGCTCGTTGGGTTATCGAGGATGGTTGTTTGAAGTTCAACGGCTCTGGTGGCGGTGAGGCACAGACCGGTGAGGGTGGTGACATCATCTTTGATGAGAAGTTCAAGAACTTCGAGCTCACTTTCGAGTGGAAGATTTCTAAGGGTGGTAACTCTGGTGTATTCTACTTGGCACAGGAGATTGAGGGTCAGCCTATCTATATCTCTGCTCCCGAGTACCAGATTCTCGACAACGAGAACCACATCGACGCAGGTCTTGGCGTAGATGGCAACCGCAAGTCGGCTTCACTCTACGATATGATTCCTGCAAAGCCCCAAAACTCAAAGGGTTGGGGTGAGTGGAACACTTCAAAGATTGTATGCTACAAGGGTACTGTTGTTCACTACCAGAACGATGTTCCCGTATTGGAGTATCACTTGTGGACTCCCCAGTGGACCGAGATGCTTCAGAAGTCAAAGTTCTCACAGGCTGCTTGGCCTTTGGCATTTGACCTTTTGAACAACTGCGGTGGCGAGAACCATGAGGGTTACATCGGCTTCCAGGACCATGGCGACGATGTATGGTACCGCAATATCAAGGTTAAGGTTTTGGAGTAATCCAAGCGCAATACCAAATAAAAAACTGCCGGCAAAAACCGGCAGTTTTTTTTATTCTAATACTACCCAAAGAGCCTATCACGCCTGAATCTTATACCTCGACGGCGAGATACCCACCCTCTGCTTAAAATATTTACCAAAGAAAGATTGTGACGCAAAATTCATCTTTTCAGCTACCTCCTGAACACTCAACCCCGACTGCGACAGCAACTCCTTTGCACGGCGAACAACTGCCTCGTCAATAATCGTCGATGCACTCTTATTCGCGTGTTTACGACATATTACCGACAAGTATTTAGGCGTGATATTCAAGCATTTAGCATAATATTCCACGCTGCGTTCCCTCACGCAATCTTCAGCTAAAAGCCGAGTAAATGAGTGAAACAGTAACTCGCTGCGCAGCACCTTTTTATCGTCGCTCGCACCATCTACACCACCACTCAAAATCGACATGAGCGCATAAAAAAGCGACGAAAACAACGACGATATAATCTTGCCGTTATATGGATTTTCAGCCCTGCCGACAGCCCTCGAAAGAGCTGCGGTGATATTGTGCAGATGGGCAACATCTTGCGATGTGAACTCTCGACAAGGTTGAGAGCCTAACATCGCACGCATAGAGATAAAACCATCAAGATTTACTGCAATCCGCTCCAAAAACGAGTTCGAAAAACAGACCACATAACCTTCACACGCCTTACTATATTTAATAGCATCCAAACGAGTATCCTCCTCCAAGAGAAACAGAGCATCACGACGCAGTTCAAAGTTGCGACCATTTATCACAAGCTTTACCGTACCGCTGCAAACAACACCCACAACTATGCCGCATGGCAAATGCCCCGCGTCACGCTCCGCATCAAAAGCCGAAAATGGCAACAAAGCATAGTTCTCGGAGATGTAAACCTGCCCACAAAGTTCATCGACCGAGCGTCGATTCGCCCTCGTCCTATTATATTGCGCATTCTCCATATTTTCACTCTCATTATTCTATCTAATTGACATCAAAGATGTTTCGCTGCTCACACCATAACCTCCTCGCGAGGGCAAACAATATTCAACGCCCCATGCAAACAGCTAACCTTCATCGGGAAACGACCACCTCTCTGCCCATCCACATCGGTCTCCTCACTCAAAGGAGTAACCAACTTCAGTTGGCTGGTTTTCAGGTATTTCAGCGATTTGGTACGAATACCCATTATATGCAGCAACAGAGCCATTGCCGACTGAAACAGCGTGTCCCGCTTCCTTAAAAATATGCAGTCAAATACCCCATCCCTCAAGCTCGACCTTCGCGCCAAAGGCATTCGTCCAGCTGTTTCACCGTTAAACACCAAACCCATAAGCGTGGGATAATAAAACACGCCCGTATCGGTAGTTATGGTTAGCGGAATGCCATGGAAACGCCGCAACTCCTTAATTGCCGCCACAGCATACGCCAAACGCCCAATGCGATGCTTTAACTCCTCGGGGGTATGCTGCGAAGTAGTCGTAAAGATGCCGAAACTAAAAATATTGACAAAATATAACACATCTTCGTCCTCTTTATCAATGTGTTCCACCTTGCCGCAGTCAATCTGCTCCACAACGCCCGAAACAATCTGTCGTGCCGCCTTCACAACATCCTGCGACATGCCGATAGCCCCGGCAAAGTCGTTGGCCGTACCGGCAGGAATCACTGCTAAAACCGTTTTCAAGCCCTTACTCATCAGGGCATTAACCACATAATTTATTGTGCCGTCACCGCCCGCAATAACTGCCAAATCGACATTTTCACGCCCATCGAACGGATTACGACCAAACTGAATCGGCACAGGCGTCAAATCATACTCCACATCGTTAAAAACATTAACAATATGGGCTATATTGCGTTCGATTTTTCCCTTGCCCGCCTGAGTATTGTATAATAGAATTGCTCGCTTCATACCAAAGATGCAATATGCTATTCTATAACTAATTATATAGAATGATAACCCTCCAAATACTTTAACGCCGGAGCCAACTTTTCAGAATAATAGACCTCAAAATTATCACCCTCTCCGGCTGCGATGAAATAGACTTTTATGCCCTGCGAAGCCAACTCCTTGGCGACCTCAATAGCACGCGCCTTTCCCAACGCCATAAACATCGTACACAACGCATCCGCCTCGGCACATGTCGCAGCGACTACCGTAGCCGACAATAGGTCTGAATCAACACTATATCCCGTACGGGGGTCTATCGTATGGACAACCTTTCGGCCCTGAGAATCAATATAATATCGGCGGTAATTTCCGGATGTAGCCATAGCGCAATCGCTCAACGACACGACCTGTTGGATATGTGCTCCCGGAGTATTATTACCCTCAAAAGGAGTCTCTACACCAACGCGCCAAGCCCCACCATTGGGATTCACACCTCGGCAACGCACCTCGCCACCTATATCGACCATATAATTCGCTATGCCCAAGTTCTCAAGTTCCTCGGCTGCCAAATCTACGGTATACCCTTTGGCAATAGAGTTAAAATCGAGCTGCACTCGGCTATCGGATTTTACCAATCTATTATCCGCTATGCGAACCTTTTCAAAGCCAACAAACTCCATAATCGAGTCTACATTAACCTTTGCGTCAGGATTCTTGCCGGCAAATCCATACGCCTCGACAAGCGGTTTTACGGTAACATCATATACTCCGCCCGAGATTTTATATATCCGCTCGGCAAGTGTCAAATTATATATTATATGAGCATCCAAACTATCCGTTTCGCCTCGATTCACACGATTCAAAAGCGAGTTTCCGTCAAATATCGACATCGAGGCTTTTGCCACGCTGTCGATACGCATCATGCGGGCATAAATATCTGACGATGGCAGGTCGGTGGCGGCGCTCACCTGCAGGAATGTTCCGAGCATGGCACCCTCCACCCTGCGATACTCGATTTGCGACCTTGAGCATGCCGAAATCACACCTACGACAGCACCCAACAATATTAAATTAAATAGATATTTTTTCATACAAAAATCTCTTTTTTATTCAATTTTCCAAAGGATAATATATCCAAATTCGTCTACTCGACAAATATACAAATTTCCGTCGTCAAACCCACGAAAAGATAGGCAAAGATACATATTTTTGCCAAAAACTACCCCTTCGTAACCAAAACGACAAAAAAGGAGACCTTAAAGTATCGTTTTTCGCTCTAAAAATTTGCCTCTTAATGAAATTAAGATTATTTTTGTCGCACGCTCCGGTGTTATTCACGGTAAGGGGAATGCATTGTGGAGTGGAACCAGGGCCAAAGCCGTTCTGGAAAGATAGCGGCGAGGTCCATAAAATCTTATTTTTTTATGGCTTATTTAACAGCAGAGAAAAAGCAAGAGCTTTTTGGTCAGTACGGCAAGTCTAACACTGATACTGGTTCTCCAGAGAGCCAGATCGCGTTGTTTTCGTACCGTATCAGCCACCTTACTGAGCACCTTAAGAACAACAAGCACGACTTCGGTACCCAGCGCGCACTTTTGCGTTTGGTAGGTAAGCGTCGCCAGTTGCTCGAGTACTTGAAGGAGGTTGATATCGAGCGTTACCGCGCTATCATCAAGACTCTTAACCTCCGTAAGTAATACGAGGGTGAAAAGGGGTTGTCTGTCAAAGCAACCGACAACCCCTGTTTTGTTTGGAAATTTTTAGGACGACATTTTTATTGGACGATTTATATTTGACGAATTAAAATTTTTATGGAAGAAACAAAGTTGTACAACGCCGTACAGAAAGAGATTACACTCGCCGATGGTCGTGTTATCACGATTGAGACAGGCAAGTTGGCAAAGCAGGCCGACGGTGCTGTTGTTGTAAAGATGGGCGATACAATGTTGCTCGGTACGGTTGTAGCCGCAAAGGATGCAAAAGAAGGAACAGATTTTATGCCTCTTCAGGTGGAATACAAGGAGAAGTTCGCTTCATGCGGACGCTTCCCCGGAGGCTTTATGAAACGAGAGGGTAAGGCAAGCGATGCCGAGATTTTGGTTGCTCGATTAATCGACCGCGCATTGCGCCCATTGTTCCCCTCGGATTATCACGCAGATGTATTTGTTACGGTAAACCTCATCTCTGCCGATAAGGATATCCAGCCCGATGCTTTGGCTGGTTTGGCCGCTTCAGCCGCTTTGGCAGTGTCGGACATCCCATTCGGAGGTCCTATTTCAGAGGTTCGCGTAGCTCGTATCAATGGTGAGTATGTCATCAACCCCAACTTCTCACAGATGGCCGATGTAGATTTGGATATCATGGTGGGTGGTACTATCGACAACATCTTGATGGTCGAGGGTGAGATGAACGAGGTATCGGAGGATGTTATGCTCGGTGCCATCAAGTTTGCTCACGAGGAGATTAAAAAGCACTGCGCCGTTCAGATTGAACTCTCGAAGGAGTTGGGTAAGGATGTTAAGCGTACTTACTGCCACGAAAATAACGACGAGGAGTTGCGTCAGCAGATTATCGAGGAACTTTACGACAAAGCCTATGCTATCGCCACAAGCGGTACTGCAAAGCACGAGCGTTCAGAGGCATTCGAGGCTTTGGAGGCAGAGTTCGCAGCTCGCTTCACAGAGGAGGAGTTGGAGGAGAAAGCTCCCCTTATTCACAAATATTTCCACGACGATGTACAGAAGAAGGCTATGCGCAATATGATTCTCGACGAGGGTAAGCGCTTGGATGGCCGTCGTACCGACGAGATTCGCCCCATCTGGTGCGAGGTAGGATATTTGCCCGCAGCTCATGGTTCAGCAATCTTTACGCGTGGTGAGACACAGTCACTCACAACCGTTACTTTGGGTACAAAGCTCGACGAGAAGATGATTGACGAGGTTTTGGTTCAGGGTACCGAGAAGTTCACCTTGCACTACAACTTCCCTCCATTCTCTACGGGTGAGGCACGCCCTGCACGCGGTGTAAGCCGTCGCGAGATTGGTCACGGTCACTTGGCATGGCGCGCATTGAAGCCCATGATTCCTACAGGCGAGGAGATGCCTTACGCATTGCGCGTAGTATCAGATATCTTGGAGTCTAACGGCTCTTCATCTATGGCTACGGTTTGTGCCGGCACATTGGCATTGATGGATGCCGGTGTTAAGATTAAGAAGCCCGTATCAGGTATCGCTATGGGTCTTATCTCTGATTCTGCAACAGGTCGTTGGGCTGTGTTGTCGGATATCTTGGGCGATGAGGACCACTTGGGAGATATGGACTTCAAGGTAACAGGTACAAAGGATGGTATCACCGCTACACAGATGGATATCAAGGTAGATGGTTTGTCATACGAGGTATTGGCAAAGGCCTTGGAGCAGGCACGCGTAGGTCGTATGCACATCTTGGGTAAAATTACCGACACCATCGCTGAGCCACGCGAGGATTACCGTCCATTCGTTCCCCGCATCGTGCAGATTCAGATTCCGAAGGACTTTATTGGTGCTGTTATCGGCCCCGGTGGTAAGGTTATTCAGGATATCCAGAAGACAACCGGTACAACAATCACTATCACCGAGAATGACGAGTGCGGCGTAGTAGATATCTTCGGCGTAGACAAGGAGGCTTTGGATGGCGCATTGGCACGCATCAAGGGTATCGTAGCAGTTCCTGAGGTTGGCGAGGTTTACGATGGTACTATCAAGAGCATTGTAGCTTTTGGTGCTTTCGTAGAGATTCTTCCCGGTAAGGAGGCTCTGTTGCACATCTCGGAGATTGATTACAAGCGTTTCGAGACTATGGAGGAGACCGGTCTGAAGGAGGGTGACAAGATTGAGGTTAAGCTCATCGGCATCGACCCCAAGACTCAGAAGTATAAGCTTTCACACAAGGCTTTGATGCCCAAGCCCGAGGGTTGGGTAGAGCGTGAGCGTAAGCCTCGTGAGGGTGGTCGTCCTCGTCGCGAGAACCACGACAAGGAGTCTCACAAGAAGTAAACAAACACAATAAAAACTTAATAAAATCACTATTTAACACCAAAAAAATTATGAAAAACACATTGAAATTTGTCGCAGTAGCAGTTTTCGCACTCGGTTTGACCGGCTGTAACTGCTTTGGCAAGATGGCCAAGAATCAGGATGAGGTGAGCATCAGCTGCACTCCTGAGGTTCTCGTACTTAACAATGGCACAGTTGAGGCTGATGTAACTGTTAAGTTCCCCGTAGAGTACTACAACAAGAAGGCTGTATTGAAGGTTACTCCCGTTATCGTATTCGAGGGTGGTGAGGTTGCCGGCGCTACTAAGTACTTCCAGGGTTCAAAGGTTGATGAGAACTACACCGTAGTAGATTCATCTATGGGTGGTGAGTACACTCTTCATGTAGAGTTCCCTTATGACGCACGCATGGCGAAGAGCGAGCTTCAGCTTCAGGTTGAGGTTAAGTGCCCTTCAGGCAAGTGCAAGGAGTTCACTTTGGTAAATGCTAACACAGGCGCACTTCCTACAAAGGAGGAGAAGGCTGCTTTGGCAGAGGGTGGCGCAGAGGCTGCTGCTATCAAGAAGGCATTCGGTTACACTGTAGCTGTTGGTGTAAACACACTCCAGAGCGATTTGGACTACTCAGCTGTAATGGACAACACTGCTAACAACTACAAGAATGTTACTACCGTTGTAACTAAGGCTGACATCGTTTACGCTATCAACTCTTCACGCGTAACAAAGAAGGCTACCGAGACTGAGGATTTGAAGGCATTTGTTGAGAATGTTGTAGCACAGCTCGCTAACGACCGTGCAACTCAGAACCTCTTCGTAAACGGTTACGCTTCACCCGATGGTCCCGAGAAGTTCAACGACAAGCTCTCTAACGCTCGTTCAGAGTCTGGTCACAAGGCTGCAAGCAAGCTTTTGGCTGAGACCGGCATGGAGTTGGACGCTGCATCTTACGGTGAGGACTGGGAAGGCTTCAAGGAGTTGGTTGCTGCTTCTAACATCGAGGATAAGGAGATTATCCTTCAGGTTTTGAGCCGCTACGAGTCATCTGTACAGCGCGAGGCTGAGATTAAGAACATGTCTGCAGTATTTACAGCTTTGAAGAAGGAGATTCTTCCTCAGTTGCGTCGTGCACAGGTTGTAAACAGCACAGATATCAAGGGTAAGACTGACGCTGAGATGAAGGCTTTGGTTGAGGCTGGTAACCTTGAGGCACTCGATTTGGAGGAGTTGCTCTATGTTGCTGACAATGTTTTGGAGTGCGCAAAGTGCGAGGCTACCGTTTTGGATTACGCTGCTAAGAAGTACAACGACGCTCGTGCTTACAACAACTTGGGTGTAGCTTACGCTAAGTTGGGTGAGGCTGAGAAGTCTTTGGTTGCATTCGAGAAGGCTGCTGCTTTGGGTCTTGCTGACAGCAAGCTCAACGACAACCTTGCATTGGCAAACCTTGCAAATGGTAATGTAGAGAAGGCTAAGCAGTATGCTGCTGCCGCTGAGGCTGACGCTAAGGCAATGGTAGAGGCTGCTCAGGGTAACTACAACGCTGCAGCTACTGCAGTTGAGGGTTACAACGCTGCTATCGCAAATGTTATGAACAACGACCTTACAGCTGCTAAGAAGGCTATCGCTGCTGACGCAACTGCAAAGGCTGACTACCTCCGCGCAGTTATCGCATCTAAGGAGGGTGACTTGGAGACTGCAAAGGCTCAGTTGAAGAGCGCAGTTGCTAAGGACGCTGCTTTGGCAGAGAAGGCTGCTAAGGATGTGAACCTTGCAAACTTGTTCGCAAGCGGTTTCGCACTCTAATAGGTAGTTTAGATTTCGAACATCATACGAGGTTATCCTTTCATAGGGGTAACCTCGTTTTTTTACATAAATAGTCAATAAATCGCGCTATTATATATAATAAATAGGTATATCAGCACATAATTTGTTTTGTAAGTAGAGTTTGATTTTGTATATTTGCAAAAGTAAAGTATAAACGCTGAAATTATGGAGTACGCTACTTGTTTGAAGGATTATGCGCCTGCGCCCACTGTGGAGCAGGTGAATGCAGAGGTTGAGAAGATGCACCAGCTGGCCCGGAAGAACTATAACACCGATGTGTATAAGTTCTGTTACTCGTCTATCGACCTCACAACACTCTCGTGCAACGACTCGGCGGAGTCGGTTACGGCTTTTGCGCGTCGCTGTGCCGAGTTTTATCAGGACTACCCTCACATCCCTAATGTAGCGTCAATTTGCGTCTATCCACCATTTGTCGAGACCGTAGGTTTGGCCGTTGATGGTACTCCGATGCGCATTACAAGCGTAGCGGGAGGTTTTCCTTCATCACAGACCTTCCTGGAGGTTAAGATGCTGGAGGTGGCTATGGCTATCGAGAACGGTGCCGACGAGATTGACATCGTGATAAATGTCGGCAAGATTCTCTCGGGAGCTTACGACGAGGCAGCAAACGAGGTGGAGGTGTTGCGCGCAGAGTCGGAGGGCGCTGTACTAAAGACCATTCTCGAAACGGGCGCACTGAAAACACCTGACCTTATTCGCAAGGCATCGTTGCTCTCGATGGAAGCAGGCTCTGATTTTATAAAGACCTCGACGGGTAAGATTGATGTGGCGGCTACACCCGAAGCGGCAGTTGTGATGTGCCACGCAATTAAGGATTATCACGAGAAGAGAGGCCGCAAGGTTGGCTTCAAGGCGGCAGGTGGTGTTCGCACAGCAGAGGATGCGGCACTCTACTACACCATCGTAGAGGAAATTTTGGGCAAGGAGTGGATTACAACCGATTTGTTCCGTATTGGAGCTTCATCTGCGGCAAACAATATCCTCTCGTCAATCGAAGGTCAGCCAATAAAGTATTATTAGCAGATATACTACTACACTACACACTACCCCGACCTAATATCGGGGTAGAGTTTTATAGAGCGGTCATACCCCCTCGGCGAAGGGCGAAAATAGCATTGAGAATATGGAGAATTGGAGAACAATACTTTTAGATTGGTTAAATATAGATATCAGCGGGCTCGGTTGGTTAGAGCAGTTGGCTTTTGCCTGCATAATTCTATTAGTCATTGCCATTGTAAACAAACTCTCGCAACTTATACTCAACAAGGTCTTATGCCGTTTAGTACGCGCCTCAAAGGCCTCTTGGGATGATGTTCTGCTCGACCGCAATGTCCTAAGCAACATGATAGCCATAATTCCGGCTATTCTGCTGATTGTCTTGTTACCATTCGTATTTGTTGGGGAAGAGACTGTCTATATCATAACGCAACGCCTCTGCTGGCTCTATATGGTAGCGATATTGTTGCGTTTTGTACTCTCATTCTTCTCTGCCTTGGCTCATATTTTGGAGAAAAAGGAGTCCAACAAGGATAAGCCGATACGGGGAATTGTGCAGATGCTGCAAGTGCTGATCGTAGTGCTTGCTTTAATCATAATGATAAGCATCGTAGTAAATAAATCGCCCAAATATCTGCTCACGGGCTTGGGTGCTTCGGCTGCGGTGTTGATGTTGGTTTTTCAGGACCTAATCCTCGGTTTGGTCGCCGGTATTCAACTTTCGGCAAACAAGATGATGCAGGTGGGCGATTGGGTCGTAGTGAAAGATAAGGGTATAGACGGCACAGTCGTTGAAATCACGCTGACGACCGTCAAGGTACGAAATTGGGATTACACTATTTCGACAATCCAACCACAAGCATTGGTAAATGGCTCGTTTGTAAACTGGTCGAATGTCTTTGCATCGGGCGGAAGGCGTATCGCTCGCGCAGTAAATATCGACATCCGTTCCATCCGTTTCCTCTCCGCCGAAGAGCTTCAGCGCTGGCTCAAAGAGCCTCTTGCAGCTCAATTTATCGAGGCGACGGAGCAGCGTATCGCATCAGCGAAGAAGGCGGGAGATGAAGCATTGGCCTCTTCATTGCGCATAACCAATCTTACGCTTCTGCGTCACTATATGCAGAGCTACATAAAGTCACATCCGGCATGCAACCAGGATTTTGTGTCGATGGTGCGTTTATTAGCCCCCACAGAGTATGGGCAGCCCATGCAGCTATACTTCTTCTCGAATGATACTGCGTGGGTTAATTATGAGGATATTCAGGCGCAAGTTTTCGAGTATCTCTACGCCATAGCTCCCGAGTTTGGCATCAACATTTTCCAACTGCCTTCGGGTGAGGATTTGCAGGAGGCTGCAAGCAACTATCACAAGAAAAATAGTTAATACCGACATCTTCCAGATAAAGAAATAAGGCTGTCGCAATGAGTGTGTTGCGACAGCCTCTCTTTTCATAGGAGCATATGTACTACATTAGTCCAGCCACTTGGAGCGGAACTGCGCACATACATCCAAACGACTTACCGGAACATCCGACAAATCACAATATCCGCGTGCTGTACGATGCTGACAATTGGCACAGCATCTACTGCCACCACGCACGGTTTGACCTCTATCCTGACGGCGATATCTATCACCTGCCGAGCTGCCACTGCCGCCCGAGAAGCTACCCGAGTCCCAATCTCTATCCTCATCATTTCCGCTACGATACGGGGAGTAAGAGTCTGACGAAGAGCGGA
>JAFXIS010000040.1 GCA_017532885.1 Alistipes sp.
GAACCGATGTTCTTGTCGTTGTTGGCAGAGATTGTAGCCACCTGCTCGATCTTTGAGATGTCGTTGCCAACCTCCTGTGAGATCTTCTTCAACTCCTCGATAACAACGCCTACGGCCTTGTCCATACCGCGCTTCAGATCCATAGGATTAGCACCTGCGGTAACATTCTTCAAGCCTACACCGATCAGGGCCTGTGCCAATACGGTAGCAGTTGTAGTACCGTCACCAGCGTCGTCGTTGGTCTTCGATGCTACCTCGCGAACCATGCGGGCACCCATATTTGCGAACTGATCCTCCAGCTCAACCTCCTTGGCTACGGTTACACCGTCCTTGGTGATCTGGGGAGCGCCGAACTTCTTGTCGATGATAACGTTGCGACCCTTGGGGCCGAGTGTTACCTTTACAGCATTTGCCAAAGCATCAACGCCCTCCTTGAGGAGCTCGCGTGCCTCTACATTGTATTTGATATCTTTTGCCATTGTCTTCTAAATATTAAGAGTTAAACGCATCAGGAATTAGCAGATAGCCAGGATGTCGCTCTGCTTCATAATCAGATAATCGGTGCCGTCGATGTTGATCTCGGTGCCGGCGTACTTACCGTAGAGTACGGTGTCGCCCTCCTTAACCTCCATCTTAACCTCTGCCGTGCCGGGGCCTACGGCTACTACCTTACCCATCAAGGGCTTCTCCTTTGCTGTGTCGGGGATGAACAGACCACCTGCGGTCTTCTCCTCTGCCGGATTGGGCAATACCAATACGCGGTCTGAAAGTGGTTTAATTGTCATAGTCTCTTTATGTTTTAGTTAATTTGTATTCTGTTTACTATTATGAGTCCCAATTCTGGCTATTGTATGAGCAACAGATGTGCCAAACCCTATTTGGCATATAATTCTGTCACGCCAGATGGCTGGGTGTGCCATTTTGTCATACGCGGATGCAAAATTCTGCCTTTTATATAGGTTTCTGCCATCCGAAGTGTAAAGTTTGCAAAATTATTTTTATTTTTGAAGATAAAATCGGAATTTGTCATGAAAAAATATTTTTTAATTCTTCTCTCTACCTTTCTTTTTGCATCTGTTGCGGCCTCTGCACAGACTCTCGACTACGATAAATTGGCTCCCCACCCACGTTTGTTGCTCAAGCAGGGTGACATTACGGCAATGAAGGCGTTCCGTGACCGCTCGGAAAATGCCCGCGAAATACATAACCGTATAATCTCGACGGCAGATGGTTATCTCTCGGCGGAGCCTCTTACCCGCAAAATGACGGGTCGTCGTCTGCTCTCGGTATCTCGTGAGGCGCTTAAAAGAATATTCTATCTCTCTTACGCATATCTGATGACCGATGATATGCGTTATGCGGCTCGTGCCGAGCGTGAGATGCTGACAATATGCGAATTCGAGGATTGGAATCCTGCGCACTTCCTGGATGTCGGAGAGATGACTATGGCATTGGCCATCGGTTATGATTGGCTGTATCGCTATCTGCCCGTACACTCGCGCAGTATAATCGGTACGACGATTTACGAAAAAGGTCTGCGAGCATCCGAGAATGATGAGCAGGCTTGGTTCTTTACGGCAAAAAATAACTGGAATCAGGTGTGCTGCGCAGGCATGATTTATGGAGCTTTGGCTACTATGGAGCGTTCGCCCGAATACTGCAAGGCTTTGATCGCTAAATGTCTCGAGGCTAATCCGCTCGCACAGAAGTGCTACGATCCCGATGGTGGTTACCCCGAGGGATATAGCTACTGGGACTACGGAACAGGATTTGAGGTAATGTTGGTTGCTGCCCTGCAATCGGCCTTGGGAACAGATGCAGGCATTGCCGCGCAGCAGAGTTTCCTGCGTTCGGCAATGTTTATGACCTATATGACTACCCCGTCGGGTAAATGCTATAACTTCTATGATTCGGGTTCGTCAATGGCTTGCGTGCCGTCAAAGTATTGGTTTGCACGTCAGATGAACGATGCTTCGATTGTCGCCGTGGATGAGTTGCTGATTAAGCAGGGCAAGGTGCCTAATGACAGATTGTTGCCTATTTATATGGTTTTTGGCTCATCGCTGAACCTTACCAAGTTACAACTCCCCAAGAGCAAAACGTGGCTCAATCATGGCGAGGCTCCCGTATTTGTATATCGTAGCGGCTGGGAGCGATCAGACGACACTTACTTCGCCATCAAGGGAGGCAAGGCAAGCTCCAACCACGCTCATATGGACGTAGGCTCATTCATCTACGAAAAGGCGGGAGTACGCTGGGCTGTCGATTTGGGTATGCACGACTATAACCGCTTGGAGCAGGCTGGCGTTGATCTCTGGAACATGGGTCAAAATAGCGATCGCTGGGATATCTTCCGCATTGGCGTAGAGTCGCACAATACGCTCATCTTTAACGGCAAACGCCATAAGGTCAATGGTATGGCCGAGATTGTTGAGACCTTTGACGCACCTCGCCGTAAGGGAGCCGTTGTCGATATGTCGGCAGCATTTGAGGGTGACGCTACCGAGGTGAGACGTACAGCCGAGTTGGATAAGAACGATAATCTGACCATTATCGACCATATAGTTTGCGGTGATAAGCCTGCTACTGTAGAGTGGCGTATGGCTACAAATGCCGAAGCGCAGATTGTCACCCCCAATACCATTATGCTGACGCAGGATGGGAAGACGATGTATCTTAAGGTCAAATGCCGAGGCACGGTAGAGGCTAAGATATGGCCCGATCATCAGTATAAGGATTTTGAGATCGTTGATCAGAATCTCCGCCGCGTGGGATTTGTTCTTCAACTCAAGGCGGGCCAGAGTGTAGATATGGAGGTTACATTGTCCGAGGAGCGAGGCAAAGGTTTCTCGTTTCCCAAATTGAATCTTGGTCTAAAACGTAAATAATCCGTTATTTTTAAAGTTTTTTTCGATTTTATTTGGAAAAGACAGCGAAACCCTCTATATTTGCACACCGATTTGAGAGATCAAGTCGTACATGGTGGATGTAGCTCAGTCGGTTAGAGTGACGGATTGTGGTTCCGAAGGTCGTGGGTTCGAATCCCATCTTCCACCC
>JAFXIS010000041.1 GCA_017532885.1 Alistipes sp.
GCGTAGTTGCTACCGATGATTACGAGACTTTCACTTACAAGTGGGCTGCTCTTCCTACATCTCCTGCAACTGCGACCGTAGGTAGCCAGAGCTACGATATGTTGGCAATGAACTATGTATTGGTAAATGACCGTGAGTTGGTAGATGTAAAGATGGAGGTTTCAGAGGTTGCTGCTGGCGATAACGCTATCGAGCGCAACTACACAACCGTTCCCGTACAGCGCAACTACCGCACTTACATCGTAGGTAACTTGCTTACTACTACCAACGAGTTCAATGTTACAACCGTTCCCGGCTTTACCGGCTTTGAGGAGGCTTACTATGTGCAGGATGGCAATGCCGTTGTTGCTACAGCTGCCGGTTTGGATCAGCTTGCAGCAGATATCGCAGAGGGTAAGGTTGATAGCGATATCGATATCGTATTGGATGGTGATATCGACTTGGCAGCTTTGGCTACTCGTGCAGCTACTTCAAATTGGACTCCTATTGGTACATCAGAAGAGCCTTATACAGGTACATTCAATGGTAATGGTTACTCTATCAAGAACCTTAACATCGTTGTAACCGAGGCAAAGGAGGGTAAGGCATATATCGGTTTCTTCGGCTATGCAAAGAATGCTACTATCAAGAATGTAACATTTGAGAATGTAAACTTGAACATCGCTTGCTTGGATATCGACCACAGCCAGGGCCACATCGGTGCTGTTGCTGGTTCATTGGAGGGTACTTCAACAATCGAGAATGTAACCGTTAAGGGTGATGTTAAGGTTGAGGCTACTGTAACTGCCAACGGAGCAAGTCGCGTTGCTGTTGTTGCCGGTGGTAACTCTTATGGTAATGTAACAATGAAGAATGTTCATGTTATCGCTAACGAGGGCAGCTACCTCAAGGCAAATAACAATGTTGGTGCTTTGGCCGGTCAGTTGCAGGGTGTTTCTGTATTCGAGAACTGTTCTTCAAATATTGATGTAACCGGCACCAAGTTCTTCGCCGGTGGTATCATTGGTTTGGCGGCTGGTAATCAGACATTTACAAACTGCCACACTACAGGTGATGTTACAGTTACAGCAGGTCGCGAGGGTCGCGCTCATGACCACTACCGCGTAGGTGGTATCGCAGGTGGTTGGGCTGATGGTGCAAAGAATGTTTGCACTCTTACCGATTGCTCATACACAGGTACTCTTTCTGGTACAAATGCTGACGGCTCTGTTGCCGCTACTTTCGACTATGCAGGTTATGTAGGTCGTGGTTATACTTTGAACGGTTGCGCAGGTAGCAAGGTTGTTGTTGATAATGTTACCTATGTTCAGAAGTACAATACTGCAGCTGAGGCTGGTATATATGATGTATATTATACCGCTTCTACTGCCGAGGAGTTGACTGAGGCACTCAAGGCCGATAAGGACTATGTTGGTATCACTCTTGCTGCTGATATTAATACAGAGGATTCTTTCAAGGTAGTAAAAGATATCGTTCTCGACCTTGCAGGTCACACTATCGCGGGTACTGACAAGATAACAGGTAGCTATGCTCTTATCGAGGTACAGCCAGATGTAAACTTTGAGATTACCAATACTGCAGCTGAGAATGGTAAGTTGACCGTAGTAGCTACTAACAACAGAAATTGGAATGCATTCTCTTCTGTTGTTTCTAACCAGCGTGGTACTCTTACCGTAGGCGAGGGTGTTGTAATCGAGCACCTTGGTGGTACAGATATGGCTTATGGTATCGACAACCTCACAAACACTGGTAGTCAGAAGGCAATCGCCACTATTAATGGTGCAACCGTTAAGTCTCCATATCGTGCAATTCGCCAGTTCCTTAACAGCACAGCCGAGGGCGTTAATAACGAGCTCTATGTTAACAGCGGTGTTATCGAGGGTGCAAACAAGTCTATCTGGATGCAGGATGCGAATGCAAAGGCAAATCCTGGTAAGCTCGTTGTAGCTGCTGCAGCTCAGCTTAAGGGTAATGTTTACCTCTATGTCACTGCAGGTTCAAAAGAGTGGCCTGTTGAGGTATCGATTGCATCGGATGCTTTGGTTGGTGAGTCAACAGTTTTGACAGGCAATGTTCCCGCTCAGTACGAGGTTGTTGAGGAGACTGGCACTTGGATTGTAAAAAAGAAAGAGGGTGCTGTAGTTTCGACTGCTGAGGAGTTTACTCAAGCGCTCTCTGAGGGTGGAAATGTTTTCCTTCAAGAGAATATAGATATCACAAAGCTTGATTTGACAAATCTTACAAATGATGTTGTAATTGATGCTAACGGCAAGACTATTACAACTGAGAGCAACTATGGTGTTCAGGTTACAGCTGGCAAGAACATCACATTGAAGAATGCTAAAGTTGAGATGACTGTTGAGGGTAACTACATTACTTATGCAGCAGGTCTCAAGATTGAGAATGGTGATTATCAAGGCACGACCATTTCATTGGAGAATTGTGAGATCAGAATGTGTAATACCGACTGGGCGTATGCAGTAAATTTGCCTGCAAGCGTTAAGAATTTGAACTTGGTAATTGATGGTTGTACACTTGAGGGTGCTATTGCAGTGCAGTGCTGGGGTGACAACAACACAATTACTATGACCAACAGCAACCTTATTTGCAACTACACAACATCTTCAATGTACACCTCATATTGCGTGGCATTGCAGGGTGATGGTACAAATAACTCAGAGAACAATACACTCAATATTAGCGGTTGCGCATTCTCGTATTCGGGTGTAGATAACTATAACTCTACTATCAAGGCTGTTTTCAATCATGATCATAATGGTGCAAATACAATCACCGTTGATAATTGCACTTATGATGAAAAAGTTGAGGCTTACTAATAGCCAAGATTGTACAGTTGATACAAACAGTTATCTTCTCTGATGCACATAAGGAGGTTGTTTTGACCAACTGTAACTTCGGTGAGGGTTCAGAGACTTTCTAATCCTTAAGATATAATTAACTATTAACTGCGCTCTTCGGGGCGCAGTTTGAAAAACAGAGTTGCACTCCTTGGGTGGGGTGCAACTCACAAGTGGCAGGGCGCTTTTGGGTCGTTTACCCGATGGAGCTCTGCGGCGTCGGGAGGGTATGGAGTAGCACCATGCCACCCGAAGGCGAAGATGCCATTTTTTTGAGTCGATTGTGGTGGTATCTTTAATTTTTTTCATGTTAATCGCTGCGTCTCGGCCAAAGGCGCAGCACTTTTTTTATCCCCCTCGCTCAGAGTGACGGGTGGGGCTATATTCACAAAAAAGGGTTTCCCGGAAATTCGGAAAACCCTCAAAATGTAATACGATGGTCGAAATTATACGGTCATAATCTCCTTCTCCTTAGCGGCCATCAACTCGTCGAGCTTCTTCGAGAACTTCTCCAAAAGCTTCTGTGCCTGTGTCTCGCCATCCTTAGCCTCATCCTCGGGCATGCCCTCCTTCTGGGCCTTCTTGAATGCCTCGACGCAATCGCGGCGCGCATTACGCAAGCTGATGCGGGCATTCTCGCCCACGCCCTTAACCTGCTTTACCAACTCCTTACGGCGCTCCTCGGTGAGAGGCGGAATCGTAAGGCGGATTGTCTCGCCGTTATTCGAGGGTGTAAGACCGATATTTGAGTCCAAAATAGCCTTCTCGATAGGGCGAATCATATTCTTATCCCATGGCTGAATAAGGATTGTGCGTGCATCGGGTACGGTAACGCTTGCTACGCCCGAAACGGGAGTCTGCGAGCCGTAGTAGTCCAAAAATACGCTATTCAAGACATTTGTCGAGGCCTTGCCGGCGCGAATGTTCAGAAGCTCCTCGTCGAGGTGCTCCACCGTACGCTTCATGCGGTCGGTTGCTTCGTTGATAATAGTTTTAGTATCCATAGTAGTTTTTATTTGAATTTTTATCTATTTATGCTCTGTTTTAGACTCTCACGGTCGCTTACGCTCCCTCAGAGTGACGAGCTCAAAATTAAATTTTGAATTCTCTTTCCTCTTACTTCAGCGCCTCGTCGATAGCCTTAATAAGCTCGGCAAACTCCTTCTCGTCGTAGCCCACCGAAACATAAACGACCTTGCCATCCTTGCCGATAAGGAAATTACGAGGTATGTAGTTCGATGCGTACTTGCGGAAGATAGATTGGTCCGAATCCAAGCCCATCGGGAATGTGTAGCCCATCTTCTTACGGAAAGCCTCTACAGTCGAGTGCTTCTCGCCGCGCGAAATGGGGAGGAAGACGAAGGGCTCTCCGGCAAAGCGGTCGATGATATCCTTCTCGACATGCTTTAGCTCCTCACGACAGGGAGGACACCATGTAGCCCAAAAGTTTACAAGCACAACCTTGCCCTTCAAGTCTGAGAGCGTGAGTTGGCTGCCGTCGAACATTGTGACGGTAAAGTTTGGAGCCTCCATGCCCGCCTTAACGAGTGTCGTAGCTGCAATCTCGGCATCCTGATTTTGTGCGCTTGCCGAAGTGGGCATCGCGCAGAACAAAAGAGCGCAGAATGCCGCAATTATCCAGATGTTTTTCATAAGCCTAAATTATAAAAATGTTACTCCTTGCAAACCAATGTTCCGATGTTTTCGCCATTGAGAACGCGCTGCAAATTGCCCACAGTATCCATGTCAAAGACAATAATGTCCAAACCGTTCTCCTTGCAGAGTGTAAAAGCGGTCATGTCCATAACCTTCAGGTTGCGGATATATACCTCGTCGAAGGTTATGCGGTCGAACTTTGTAGCTGTGGGGTCCTTCTCGGGGTCTGCCGTATAGACGCCATCTACGCGCGTACCCTTGAACATAACCTCCGCCTCAATCTCGATACCGCGCAGAGCCGAAGCTGTGTCGGTCGAGAAGTAGGGGTTCGATGTACCGCCACCGATAATCACCACATAGCCTGCCTCGAGGTACTCGATAGCCTTCGCCTTCGAGTAATACTCGCCAATGGGCTCCATGCGAATCGAGGTTAAAACCTTAGCTTTTACGCCGTTGTCCTCCAATGCTGAATGCAGAGCCAAAGAGTTGATAATCGTCGCTAACATACCCATCTGGTCGCCTTTTACGCGGTCAAAGCCCTTTTTTGCACCCTGCAAACCTCGGAATATATTGCCACCACCAATAACGATGCCAATCTGAACGCCCGTAGCTGCGGCAGCCTTGATTTGCTCGGCATACGATTGCAAAACTTGTGGCGAAAGGCCGAAACCCTGCTCACCCTGGAGAGATTCTCCGCTAAGTTTGAGTAATATTCTGTTGTATTTCATCTTTTTTAGTGTATTATCTTTTGCGAAGATATACAAAAATTCGAAGAAATCAAAGTCAAGGACTTTTTAGATGTAAAAAAGTGGTCGAATAAAGAACGGATACGGCTGCTGTGTTCATACGCAAAGGGCCGGCTAAAGTTATATTAGTCAGCCCTTTGTGTGTTGGATGCACTATTTTGCAGGGATGCTGTTTTTCTTGACGCGGAAGAAGTTGTTTGCGCCATCGCTCATGATGCGATACTCCGCGTGATTACCCCAAGAAGCCGGTTTATCCTCGATGGTCATATCTTCGCCTGTGTCGTTGGCGACATAGGGCCGAATTAGGTTCTGCCATGTGGCGATGCGCTGCATACTGCCATTAATGCCGAAGAGATTATCGTCGTTGCATAGCTCGTGCAGGGCATCGAGGTATATTTTGCGATATTTCGGAAACTCCAGCAATTTGCTTATCAATTTGCGGGAGTTGTCGCCCCAACGGGTGGGGTCTTGGCGCCCCGCATCTATGATATTGGATGTGCCGAGCGTATTGTCGTAGTCGTAAGGTATGAAGAAGAATTTATAGTCATATTTGTCGTTTGAGGTGAAGTAGATGTAATAATTGTTTTGATTGCACCAATAATCATCCCACATGCCGACGGCAACATTCACAGCATAGGTTTTGAGCAAAAGTTCAACATCGGTAACCTGTTCAATCCATGTTGTGAAGCTTTCGCCCTGCTTGCCGTTGAGTTTGAGGATGAAATCTATCAACTGCGCCTTTGCTGCTTCGTAATTGTCGCAATTTGTCTTGAGTGTATAAGGCCAATTTGCAGTGCCGGCATCATCGTCGTTTACGAAACGGCCGTCGTCTGTTGAGAGTAGGTCGGCGCCATATCCGCACTTCCAAAGATTATATTCTCCCTCGCCAAACAGCTCTGTGCGGTTTTCGAGGTACTCTTCATCGATAGCTTCCAGCATCTCATATACACCAAAATAGCTCTCTTTCTTGTCGCCTTCGACCTTGAGCCATAGACGACCATACGAGCAACGGATGCCTGTTTCGATGCCGTAGCGACGGAATAGGTTGTAGCAATATATTTCGCGCACATATGAAGCATCGTCCTTACACCATTTGAGGTGTATTTTTCTGACGCCACCCAACTCATGAGCATCGTCTTTCTGGAATTTGCGCAGATTGAGCATGAAGTGTACATGGTGCCAATCGGGGTTTTCGGCGTTGTGCATCTCGCCAAAGCCACCTTCGGGGCGACGACGCGAGGTGTTCCCTCGCAGGCGAAGTCCTGCATCCTCGAAGGTATGTAGTTCTCCATTTTTTATGAAATTGGCATCACAATGGATGTATTTGTCGGTATCTTTGTCTTTGTCGAACTCTTGCAGTAGTAAGTTCCACTGTTCCAGCGGTATTTCTAAGTGAATTTCCGGCAGAGCCTCGATGTCGAAGATGTAGGATAGCCCGTTAGCGATATCGTTTTTATCTTCAGGCGAGGGCTCCGAGGTATGCTCGTCGGTGCAACCAAATGCTATAAGCGCCATTATAATCAGCGGCAAAAGAAAAAGTCGTTTCATCCTGTCAGTTTTTTGTAATTCGGATGGCAAATATAACCAAAACCTTCGCAATTTTCAAATCCGAGGATGGTCCCTGCCGCATTATTTCGCGTAGCAGCAGTCGCCATGGCAGGAGAAAATAGGCGGGTATGGCGATATGACGGCATAAGTATAAATACTTATTTTGGACGGGTTGCGGACTCAAACAACATTTAGTAAGTATCGGTTTAATGAAAATTTACTATCTTTGTTCTATTAAATGGTCACTTTGGGCTTTATGACAGGCTTTAATGCCGCAAGTCATAGAGCGAAGTGTTGCGCAATGATATTGGCAATCAGAATATTGCGATGAGATAACGAGATAAACTTAATATATCTTAAAACATTATGGTAGATATTTTTGAAAGATTAGAGAAGAATACCGGTGGTCCAATTGGTCAGTACATGCAGTTGGTACATGGTTATTTTGCATTCCCGAAGCTCGAGGGTGAGCTTGGTCCTCACATGAAGTTCCGCGGCAAGGAGATGCTTAACTGGAGTTTGAATAACTACCTTGGCTTGGCTAACCACCCCGAGGTACGCGAGGCTGACGCCGAGGGTGCAAAGCAGTTCGGTATGGCTGCGCCTATGGGTGCTCGTATGATGAGTGGTCAGACGAAGTATCACGAGCAGTTGGAGCGCGAGTTGGCAGAGTTCGTAGGCAAGGAGGATGCTTTCCTTTTGAACTTCGGTTATCAGGGTATGATTTCAATTATTGACTGCTTGCTCTCGCCTCGCGATGTAGTGGTTTATGATGCTGAGTGTCACGCATGTATCATCGACGGTCTGCGTATGCACAAGGGTAAGCGTTTCGTATATGGTCACAACGACGAGGAGTCATTGCGTTTGCAGCTTAAGCACGCAACCGAGCTTGCCGAGGAGCAGCGTGGTGGTGTCTTGGTTATCACCGAGGGTGTATTCGGTATGAAGGGTGACCTCGGTTTCTTGGATGTAATCGTTAAGGCAAAGCAGGACTTCAACTTCCGTTTGTTGGTTGATGATGCTCACGGCTTTGGTACTATGGGTCCCGGTGGTCGTGGTACTGCGGCTCACTTTGGTGTAGTTGATGGCGTGGATGTGTTGTTTAACACCTTCGCAAAATCTATGGCAGGTATCGGTGCATTTGTTAGCGGTCCCCGTTGGTTGATTAACCTGTTCCGTTACAACATGCGTTCGCAGCTCTACGCTAAGTCACTTCCTATGCCTATGGTAATTGGTGCTTTGAAGCGTCTGGACCTTATCCGCAAGCACCCTGAGTATCAGGAGAAGTTGTGGGAGATTACCCGCGCTATTCAGACCGGCTTCAAGGAGAATGGCTTTGAGATTGGTGTTACACAGTCGCCCGTTACTCCCGTCTATATGAAGGGCGGTAACGAGGAGGGTACCAACCTTATCGTCGATTTGCGAGAGAACTATGGTATCTTCTGCTCTATCGTGATTTATCCCGTTATTCCGAAGGGCGAGATTATCTTGCGTATTATCCCTACTGCTGCCCACACTATGGAGGATGTTGAGCGCACAATCGAGGCGTTCAAGGCTGTACGCGAGAAGTTCGATGCAGGCTACTATGCTTCGATGCCTATTCCACAGAAGGCAGACCCCGAGTTCAAGGTACGCTAATTCTTGTTTTAACTCGATATTTGAGCCGTCCGTTTCGGGCGGCTTTTTTGTTGAGATGAAAGAGCAAAGGTGAAAGAGCAAAGTTCAAAGAGGAAAGAGCAAAGAGATTCTCACGCAAAACTGTGTTTTGCTCAGAATGACGGATTTACCTACCACATGGCGTCACTCTGAGGGCGCGCATGCGACCGTGAGAGTCTGAAAAAGAGCAAAGAGCAAAGATGAAAGAGCAAAGATAAGGAGTTTAGGGAAATTAATGCTGCCCCCGACACTAAATTCTCTAAATTCCCTTTAGACTCTTTCATCTTTGAACTTTCATCTTTGAACTTTTTTGCGTATCTTTGTCCGAATTATGTACTTATGACTACCATTGTGTGGTCGAGATATAGCGAAGAATATGAAATTTACACTTCAATATAAGGCTGCCTCGTCGAAGGCGCGTGCCGGAGAGATTGTGACCGACCACGGAACAATCCAAACCCCTATTTTTATGCCGGTAGGTACTGCCGCGGCAATGAAGGGAATCTTCCATCGTGACTTGAAGGAGGACGCCAAGGCGCAGATTATCCTTGCCAACACCTATCACCTCTATCTCCGCCCCGGAATGGAGATTATCGAGCAGGCGGGAGGTGTGCATAAGTTTTCGACCTGGGAGGGCCCGATGCTCACCGATAGCGGAGGTTTTCAGGTCTTTTCGCTCTCGGAGTGCCGCAAACTCAAGGAGGAGGGTTGCCACTTCCGCTCACATATCGACGGCTCGAAACATCTCTTCACGCCCGAAAGCGTCATAGATACCGAGCGTACGATTGGCGCCGATATTATGATGGCATTCGACGAGTGTCCTCCGGGCGATGCACCGAGGGATTATGCTGCAAAGTCATTGGCTTTGACGGAGCGCTGGTTGGATAGGTGCTTTAATCGCTATGCGCAAACCTCGCCAAAGTATGGACACTATCAGTCGTTGTTCCCTATCGTGCAGGGCTGCGCCTATCCTGACCTTCGCGAGCAGGCGGCACGCAATGTTCAGCAGTATGATGCTGACGGCTATGCTATTGGCGGTTTGGCTGTGGGTGAGCCTACCGAGGTGATGTATGAGATGATTGAGGTTGTAAATGCTGTATTACCCGAAGATAAGCCTCGCTACCTTATGGGCGTGGGTACTCCGACAAACATCTTGGAGGGAATCGACCGCGGAGTTGATATGTTCGACTGCGTTATGCCTACGCGAAACGGTAGAAATGGTCAGATTTTCACAAGCGAGGGCACAATCAACCTTCGTAACAAGAAGTGGGAGAACGACTTTTCGCCACTCGACCCTAATGGCGTAAGCTTTGTCGATAAGCAATACTCGAAGGCGTATGTGCATCACCTCGTTGTGAATAAGGAGATGCTGGGTGCGCAGATTGCATCGCTGCATAATGTGGCATTTTACCTGTGGCTGGTAGGCGAGGCCCGTCGTCACATCTTGGCAGGCGATTGGTCGGAGTGGAAGGCTCAAATGGTTGCAAAGTTGGGCAGACGATTGTAGATAGGCGAGCATAGAAAGAAAAAAGAATGAGAGATATGAGTGAAAAGATTAAGATATCTTGGCCCGGGTTCAAAATCCTTGACCGTTATATTCTGGTGAAGTTTTTGGGTACCTATGCCTTTGCTCTTGCGATGATTACCGTAATCCTCGTAGTCTTTGACTATGCAGAGCGCGTGGATGACTTTACGGCTACAAAGGCGCCTATGTCGGCAATCATCTTTGATTATTATATCAACTTTATTCCCGACTTTATCAACCAATTCAGTGGACTCTTTACCTTTATCTCGGTTATCTTCTTCACCTCGAAGATGGCATACCAGACCGAGATTATCGCCATGTTGTCGGGAGGTATGAGCTTTAGACGCTTGATGTGGCCCTACTTTTTGGGTGCATTCTTTATTATGGCGTTGTCGTTGTCGCTCAATTTGTGGGTTATACCTCAGTCGCAGGTCAAGTGTGAGGAGTTCCGTCAAGAGTATATTCCGCGCAAGAAGAATATCCAATACGATAGAAACATCTATCGCCAAATGAGCCCCGGAGAGTTCTTCTATGTAAGGAATTTCAATCGCTCGAATTCGGCATCATATATCGTTTTGGAGCGCCACGAGGGTACCCGCATTGCCGAGTCATTGGAGGCGTCGAATGTTAAGGTGAATCCCAAGACGGGCCGTTGGACCAGTGAGCGATATATCGTTCGCAAAGTAGATAGCTTGGGCGTGGAGAGTTTCGAGCAACATCGCGACCTGGATACCCTGCTGAATATCGATGTCAGAGAGCTGGGTAAGATTGATGGCGTTGTTTCTACGATGAAGATTGGCGAACTTAACGAGTTTATTCAGCAGCAACGACATAAGGGCTCGGACGCAATCAACATTATGGAGGTGGAGCGCCACTGCCGCTATGCGTATCCCTTTGCGACATTTATCTTAACGCTTATCGGCGTATCACTCTCGTCGCGTAAGGTTCGAGGTGGTACAGGTCTGCATATCGGAATCGGTATTACACTCTGCTTCTCGTATATCATGTGTAACCGCGTATTCGAGGAGTTTGCCAAGAGCGGCTCACTGCCGGTTATGCTGGCTGTTTGGATGCCGAATATAATATTTGCCATTGTGGCGGTTTATCTCTATCGTAAGGCCCCGAAATAATGAGAAGTTGGGAAGATATAGCAAATGGCGTAGAGCAAGGCGCAAGGCTCTCGGCGGAGGATGCCCTCACATTGTGGAGGGAGGCTCCATTGTGGCGTTTGGGCGAGTTGGCTACGGCGCGTAAACGCGCAGTGAGTGGTGATAAGGTCTATTACAACCGCAATTTCCATATCGAGCCTACGAATCTGTGTGTCTTTAATTGTAAGTTCTGCTCTTTCCGCCGTACAAAAGGCAGTCCCGAGGCGTGGGATAAGACGATGGAGGAGATTGAGGCGCAGGTGTCGGCATACCGAGAGAGTGGTGTTACCGAGGTACATATCGTTGGCGGTGTTCATCCCGAGCACGACATCTACTACTATTGCGATATGATACGCCGCGTGAAGGCGATATTGCCTCAGGTTGCGGTGAAGGCATTTACGGCTATTGAACTTGCCTATATGATTCGGAAGGCGGGCCTGACCATCGAGGAGGGCTTGCGACTACTTATAGATGCCGGCATGGAGGCCATACCGGGTGGAGGAGCCGAGATTTTCGACGAGGAACTGCGCGCTAAGATATGCCCTGATAAAGGTTCTACGGCGGAGTGGTTTGAAGTGCATCGCACTGCACATAGGCTCGGCATAAAGAGTAATGCGACGATGCTCTATGGTCATATCGAGAGTATAGAGCATCGCATCGACCATTTGATGCGCTTGAGGGCTTTGCAGGATGAAACGGGCGGTTTGAATGCCTTTATACCGCTCAAATACCGCAACTTCGGCAACTCGATGTCGAAGATTGGCGAGGTGCCGATTGTGGATGATTTGCGTACGCTTGCAATGAGCCGTCTTGTGCTCGATAATGTGCCGCATATCAAGGCCTATTGGGTGATGTACGGTAAGCAGACAACCGAGATGGCATTGGCGTTTGGTGCTGATGATATCGACGGAACGATAGATGATTCGACAAAGATTTACTCTATGGCGGGAGCTGAGGACAATCGCCCACGCATGAGCGTTGAGGATATGCGTGCGATGGTTGCAAGGGTAGGCTTCAGGGCTGTGGAGCGAGATACATTTTATAACGAAATATAGAACTTTATATATGGAGCAGAGAAGAGTTGCAAAACCTCGCCGCAATAGTTCGGCAAAGCGTGGCTCAAAAGGCTTGTGGGCGCAGTTAAAGAGTCGCCCCATTATATATCATGCGGTGCTTATTGTGCTGGCATTGGTAGCTGTGATTGTGGCATCGAGCATCCTTATGATGATAATCACTCGTCATGGTACGCATCGTACCGTGCCCGAATTTATGGGCTCGAAGTTAGATGTTGTAATGCAGGAGGCGGAGCGCCGAGGCCTGGAGATTGTTGTTAATGACTCGTTGTTTGTTCCGGCTTACGAGGGTGGTATTGTGCTGGACCAACTTCCCAAGAGCGGCGCCGAGGTGAAGGCGGGGCGTAAGGTTTATGTCACGATAAACTCGTTCCGTGAGAAGATGGTCAAAGTGCCTTATGTCGCAGGTCGCTCGTTGCGTCAGGCAAAAAATATGCTTGAGGTTGCCGGCTTGGGCATCGAAAAGTTGGTATACGAGGAGGATATCGCTACAAATTATGTCTTGGCAGAGGTTGTCGATGGCATAGAGATGAATGCCGAGAGCGATATAGAGTTGGAGATGGGCTCGGGCGTTGTGCTGAAGGTGGGCGTTGAGAAGGATAAGAACAGCACTATCGTACCAAAGGCAATTGGCCACGGACTGCAGGCGGCGAAGAGTCGCTTGTGGGAGCAGGGCTTGAATGTCGGTAAGATTATATTTGACGAGGATATAGATTTGCTCAGCGAGAAGAATGCGAGGGTATATCGCCAATCTTTGGGGCATAATACCACCACCAGATTAGGCTCGGCGGTAAGCCTGTGGCTCACGCTCGATATGGAGAAAGTCGAGAAGAATAGTGCGGAGTCGGATAAGATTGCTCATAAGTTGGAGGAGGAGCGTTTGCGTTTGGAGCAGGAGCGCCTTGATTCGTTGGCTCGCATGGAGGCTGCGGGTGGCTCGATTGAGGATATTCTCCAGCAGGGAAGTTCGACCGCAACCGAGGTAGTGGAGAGCGAGGTGGATGAATTTTTCGACTAAATTTAGAGTGATTGAATGATACCTACTAATAACGAATATATCGAACAAGACCTTTTGGAAGAGGGCGATGAGTTGCTTGCGTCGGAGGATGGTGAAGCGGGGGAGGAACTCTTCGAACACTTTGCCATAACGGTAGACAAGGGTCAGAAGATGCTTCGATTGGATAAATTTCTGGTCGATAGGATGGAACATTGCTCGCGCAACCGCATTCAGGCCGCTGCCGACAATGGTAATATCTTGGTTAATGGCGTGCCGGCAAAGTCGAGCTATAAGGTGAAGCCTTTGGACCATATTACCCTTGTAATGCCCTATCCTAAGCGCGAAATTGAGATTATACCCGAGGATATTCCGCTCGATGTGGTCTACGAAGATGACGACATCATAATCGTAAATAAGGCTGCGGGTATGGTTGTACACCCGGGTTGCGGAAATTATACGGGTACGCTGGTTAATGCTTTGACCTTCCATCTGAAAGATTTACCCTTGTTTCAGGAGGGCGATATGCGTGCCGGATTGGTACATCGTATCGACAAAGATACTTCGGGCTTGTTGGTTGTGGCGAAGAATGAACGCGCACATACACGCCTTGCCAAGCAGTTCTTCGACCATACGATTTTCCGTCGTTATGTCGCTTTGGTGTGGGGTAATATTGAGGAGGATGAAGGTACGATTACGGGAAACATTGGCCGTAATCCGCGAGATAGACAGCAGATGTATGTCTTTGCCGATGGCTCGGACGGTAAGCATGCCGTAACGCACTACAAGGTGCTGCGACGCTATGGCTATGTCACACTTGTCGAGTGCCGTTTGGAAACGGGTCGTACGCATCAGATTCGAGTTCATATGTCATGGCAGGGGCATCCGCTGTTTAACGATGCCCGTTATGGTGGCGATAGAATATTGAAGGGTACAACCTTTTCGAAATATAAGCAGTTTATCGAGAACTGCTTTACGCTACTGCCTCGTCAGGCTTTGCATGCCCGCGCGTTGGGCTTTACGCACCCCACAACGGGTAAGGAGGTGATGTTCGAGAGCGAACTGCCCGACGATTTGAAGGCTGTGTTGGATAAGTGGGAGGTTTATAGCACCTCGCGCAAGGAGGAGGACTCTTACGAATCGGTAGTGTAACCTATAAAGTAATAAAAGACATTTCCACGAAATATGTTTCTGCCAACTACGATAAAGGAGGTGCGAGCCTTAGGCTGGGATTACTTGGATGTAATCCTCTTTACCGCCGATGCCTATATCGACCACCCGTCGTTTGGTGCTGCTGTTGTGGGCCGATTGTTGGAGGCGGAGGGTCTTCGTGTTGCTATCGTTCCACAACCAAATTGGCGTGATGACCTGCGTGATTTTAAGAAGTTGGGCGCGCCACGCCTGTTTTTCGGTGTGTCGGGTGGCTCGATGGACTCAATGGTCAATCACTATACGGCAAATCTGCGTCTGCGTAGCAACGATGCTTATACTGCAGGCGGTAAGGCGGGTTTCCGTCCCGATTATGCCGTTACGGTCTCTACGCGTATTTTGAAGGAGTTGTATCCTCATGTTCCTGTTGTGGTTGGAGGTATTGAGGCGTCGCTTCGCCGATTGACGCATTACGATTATTGGAGCGATAAACTGAAGCCCTCGGTTTTGGTGGAGAGTGGTGCCGACCTATTGATATATGGCATGGGCGAGAGGGTAGTGCAGCAGGTGGCACGCGCCATGCGTAACGGCTATAACGCCAAACTCCTGCGCAAGATTCGTCAGGTGGCATTTATTGCCGACCGCGCTTATGTCGAACGCTTGGAGCCCGAGACAACCCTGCACCTTAAATCCTTTGAGGAGTGTTGCCGAGATAAACGAGCCTTTGGGCAAAATTTTGTAAAGGTCGAGGAGTTGAGTAACCTTATGGAGTGCGATACGACACTTGTGGAGCAGGTGGGCGATAAGTATGTCGTCATTACGCCGCCAAATCCTACGCTCTCGACCGAGGAGCTGGACCATTCGTTTGACCTGCCTTATGAGCGGGCGCCACACCCCCGTTATCGAGGTAAGGGCGACATTCCGGCGTGGGAGATGATTAAACACTCGATAAATATCCATCGCGGCTGCTTCGGAGGTTGCTCATTCTGCACCATCTCGGCACATCAGGGCAAGTTTATCAACTCGCGTAGCGAACGCTCCATTTTAGCCGAGGTCGAGAAGGTTGCGGCAATGCCCGATTTTAAGGGCTACTTGTCGGATGTGGGAGCTCCGTCGGCAAATATGTATGGCATGGGCGGCAAGAATCTGGCGGCATGTCGCAAGTGTCGTCGTCCGTCGTGTCTGCATCCGAAGATGTGCCCAAATCTGGATAATTCGCATGCGCGCTTGTTGGCTCTGTATGAGAAGATTCGTGGCGTTAAGGGCATCAAGAAGGCATTTATCGGCAGTGGAATCCGTTACGATTTGTTTGACGACTCGCCATATTTGGAAACGGTTATCAAGCATCACACTTCAGGCCGCTTGAAGGTGGCTCCGGAGCATACCGAGGAGCATGTGCTGAATGCTATGCGTAAGCCCTCGTTTGCGCTGTTCGAGAAGCTGAATCGCGATTTCCGCCGCATCTGCGACGATAATGGCCTGCGCTATCAGCTTATACCTTATTTTATCTCGTCACATCCCGCTTGCCGCGAATGCGATATGAAGGCTTTGGCAGATAAGGTGTTGGGCAAGCTGCATTTCGACTTGGAGCAGGTGCAGGACCTTACGCCTACACCAATGACACTCTCATCGGTAATGTTCTATACGGGAGAAAACCCCTATACGGGCGAGAAGGTCTTTGTTGCGCGCTCGCAGGAGGATAAGCGCAAGCAGAAGGCTTATTTCTTCCGCGATGACCGACCGAAGGAGAGAAAATCTCAAAGCCGAGGTGTACAGTCGCGCAAACGATATAAATAAACGACTTTAACCTTAAAACTGATGTATATGAAAAAGCTTTTTAATTTTGGAGTGCTGATTTTGGCTGTTGCCGCAATCAGTATCTGTTGTGCAGAGCGCAAGAGCGCCGAGCAGAAGAATATCGGTATTCAGCTCTATTCGGTATTGTCATCGGTCGTTGATAACCCTGCGGTAACCATTGAGCGCCTCGCCGGTATGGGCTATAACCAAGTTGAGTTGGTGCAATGGGGTGGTGACCCGAAGGTGTTCGGCATGACGGCCGAGGAGTTTAAGGCGTTGTGTGACGCTCATGGCGTGGAGATTATCTCAACACACTCCGGTATTCAGGAGGATAAGGAGAAAGAAGAGGAGGTGATGAATCGCTGGCGCGAGGCTTTTGCTTCGGTGAAGGCTTGTGGCGGTAGCTACTTTATCGTTCCTGGCTATGGCGTAGAGTATACAACCGAGGGTCTTAACCAGATGTGCGAGTATTTCAACAAGGTTGGAAAGTTGGCTAAAGATGAGTATGGACTTGAGTTTGGATACCACAACCACTCAATCGAGTTCTCTACGCTGAAGGATGCTCCGGAGGTGGTTATGTGGGAGTATTTGGTAGAAAATACCAATCCTGAGTATGTATGCTTTGAGCTTGATGTATATTGGTGTGCGAAGGGCGGCAAAGCCCCGGAGGAGTATCTTGCAAAGTATCCCGAGCGTATCAAGTTATTGCATGTGAAGGATGATTTTGTTATTGGCGAGAGTGGTGAAATTAATTTCGAGGCAATCTTTAACCAATTCTATGCTAATGGCATGAAGGATTATGTTGTAGAGATTGAGACTCCGGGTTGGTTGCGCGAGAAGACCAACGAGGATGGCTCGCCATATAGCGCCGAGCAGATTGTTGAGGCTACTTTCGATGCAGCGCAGCAGAGTGCCGACTATCTTCGCGCGGCAGAGTTTGTAAAGTAGCTATACCTTATAATATAATAAAAATATCCCCGAAGAGCAGAATCTTCGGGGATATTTTTTATAACTCCAACAATCCTTCGGGGAGAATCATCTTGATTGTTTCTTTGTCGAAGTCTATACCCGCGATAAACTCCTCGGTGGCGGGAATCAGGCGTTCGCCCTCGCCAAAATCTATGCCGAACAGAGGATTGTGCTCGCTGTCGTAGTAATCGACAATTTCGCCCTTAAGTTTACCGGCGCGCACTTTGAAACCAATCAAATCCTCCATGTAGAACTCGTCACTCTCCTCCTCTTCGAGGTCGATGAAGAGCTCCTTGCCGAGAAGCTCCTCGGCACGGCGCGTAGTGTCGAAATCGGCAAAACGAACATTTGCACCCGACACACCTCGGCGCTCGAAACTCTCACACCATAGAGGTACATCGAGTGAGTCTATCTCCACCATCAGAGGCTCTGCCTCGAAGTCGAAATCCTCGGGAAAAGTGTCGTACAAAGTGATGGAAAGGCCTCCTTTGTTAGCCTCACCGAATAATTTGCCTACGCGCGCTACGGTTTGCTTACCCATTGTTGTGAATGACTTTGCTGTTAATAAAAAGAAGGCTGCCCCGAAGGACAGCCTTCCAAATTTTCAAGAAGTGGTAGGAACTACTCCTCGGTAGCCTCTGCTACCTCCTCAGTCTGCTCTGCAGCAGCCTCAGCAGCGGCAGCCTCAGCTGCAGCCTTCTTCTCTGCGATTGCAGCAGCACGCTCCTCCTTAATCTTGGTCTCCTGAGCCAAAGCAGCCTTCTCGGCAGCCTTTGCATCAGCGGCGAGTTTGTTTGTCTTAGCGACAATCTTGCCCTCCTTCTCACCAAGCCACTTGTTGAACTTAGCCTCAGCGTCGCTCTCAGAGAAAGCACCCTTAGCTACACCACCCAACAAATGCTTCTTGTATAATACACCCTTGTACGAGAGAATTGCTCGACAAGTATCGGTAGGTTGTGCGCCCTTGAGTAACCAATCCAAAGCACGATCGAACTTCAGATCAATTGTAGCAGGATTAGTGTTGGGGTTATAAGTACCCAACTTCTCGATAAATCTACCATCTCGTGGCGCTCTGCTATCTGCGGCAACGATGTGATAAAAAGGAGCACCCTTCTTACCATGACGAGCCAAACGAATTTTAACAGCCATTTGCTATAAAATTTTATTAGTTAATATTAAACGCATCCCTACACTTTTGGGGATTTCGGGCACAAAGGTACTTTTTATAATTCAAAATTCAAAATTAAGAATTCAAAAATTTCCTTTTTTTGATGCAAAAAGTTGCTATTTCTCTGCTATTTAGCGGTTGCTGGGGGTGCGGGTGGCATTTTTACTACCCGCACCATCCGGGGGCGATAGCCGTCATTCTGAGCAAAACTTGTTTTGCGTGAGAATCTCTTGTGGAGCGATAGACTTCCACGAATAGACTCCCACGGTCGCATGCGCTCCCTCAGAGTGACGCGTGGGGCGATATTAGGGAGATTAGGGAATTTAAGGAGATTAGGGAGTTTAGAGAAGCGCCTGAACTGTTTGTTGCATCTGCGCTAAATTCCCTAATTTCCCTAACTTCACTATTACTCTGCTGCATTTTTCCTCTTACCTAAAATCCTCGTCGCGGATTACTACGCGGACAGATTCGGGGTTTACCTGGCGAACGATATGTTTGCCGCCCTTGATGTAGCGGGCATAGAGCTCGTCGGTGTAGTTGCGGATAGTCAGCAGACCCACATTATCGTGTTTCTCGACATCAAAGCCCTCCTCCTCAAGTGCCTTTATCAGCTCCTCGATATGCCATGACGAATCTACGCACAGGCCCAAATCGACCGCCGAGTTGTGGATAAGATGCGTCTTGATGCGGTAGCTATCCAGCAGTGAGAAAATCACACCAAACTGCTCTTCCATAACAAACGAGAAGTCGCGCGAACGAATAATCAAAAAGACCTGATCGCGCTTGTAAATCATAATCGGCAGCTTCACACGCTCTGCCTCGCCATTTATCACTGTGCCAGGCTTGGTCTTGTCGCCGAATGGGCGAACATAAAGCGGTATATTCTTGTTTTGCAGCGGCTTAATAGTCTTGGGGTGGATAATCTGCGCACCGCTGTACGCCAACTCGATGGTGTCGAGGTAGTTCAGCGAGTCAATCTTCACCGCATCGGGGAAAATCTTCGGGTCGGCATTCAGCACGCCGTCCACATCCTTCCATACCGACATCGACTCTGCGCCGAGGATGTGCGCCACGACAGCCGCCGAGTAGTCCGAGCCCTCGCGACCGAGTGTGGTGGTTGTGCCGTCGGGTGCTGCACCAATAAATCCCTGACCTACGAATACTCCCACGCCGGTATTCTCCAACGCGGCACGCAGGCGCAACTTCGAAGCCTTGATATCGACATTGGCGTCCTTGTGGCGCTGCGAAGTGATAAAAGTTGTGCGCATGTCAATCCAGCGGTTGCGAGTGCCTATGTGGTTGAGGTACTTCGAGATAATGGTTGTGGAAATCAACTCTCCGAATGCCACAATCGTATCGTACCACAGCTCGGCATCCGATTGACGGTAGGTGATGTCGTTCACGATATTGCGTAACTGCCCGAAGAGTAGCGTAACCTCGTTTATCTCGGTCTTTTCACCCCACAGGTCGTTGATAATCTCGGCGTGGTAGGCCTGAATTTGGCGAATCTCCTCGTTTGCCTCCTCTTTGCGCTTGTTCTGCATGTGTGTAAATACTCGCTCCAAGGCATTTGTTGTCTTACCCATGGCCGACACAATGATAAAGAGATTCTCCTCGCCCTCTACGATGTGAGCGAGATTTCTTACGCCATCGGCATTTCTCACCGATGCACCACCGAATTTATAGACTTTCATTTTTATAACCCAACTCTAAAAATTGTTAAAACTGATTGCAAAGTTATAAAAAAGGTGTTAAAGTTGTGCATATTAGGGTGGTTTAATGCAAAATTCAAAATGCAAAATTCAAAATTATTTTGATGAAGTGCCATGAAATTCACAATTATTATAGCGCTGCACCCATCCCGCTCGGCAAAGAGTGACGGGTGGGGTAGCATTCTCGCTTCCTTAGAGTGACGAAAACTCCCGAAGCCTCGTGGGTAGTAATTTTACTACCCGCGCCTGCTTTGCGTAGCTCCTCTCCTTACCTCTCTTCATCTCTCTCCACCTACCAATGGTATTCAGGGTAGTAATTTTACTACCCACACCATCCGGGGCGATAGCCGTCATTCTGAGCAAAACTTGTTTTGCGTGAGAATCTAAAAATAAAGAATTTAGGGGATTTAATGTTGGAGAAAGCGCTAAACTCTCTAATCCCCCTAAATTTCCTAATCTCCTTATCTTTTATCTTTGTCTTTGTTGCCAAGTACGAACTTGCGAAGTGCTCCTCCCAAAGGTAGATGTCAGTCAATTGGGCAATGGGGGCGGATGCGTACCTACCAATCAATATTTTGCCCAATTGTGGCATGACAGATTTTTTAATCGTATAAGTTTAGAGAAACACAAAAGCTCGCAACCTTGCGAGCTTTTGTGATGGTTTAGGTATGGAGTTTTAGAATCTGTAACCTATTTTTAGCGTCATATATCCTTCCGGAACATATTTTGGCATAATATTACCTCCGAGCGAGGCGAAGATTGCTCCTCTCTTTGGCAGGTTGAAATTTACTCCAATCGAAGGGTTGAAGATTACGCCAAATTTTTTGTCATAAAAAGAATAGTCAGAATGAGAACATTCTTGATCAAAATATATTCCTCCGGCGCTTAAATCCAAAAATGGCTGTACTTTGGACTTGGTAAAGTATATTTTGCCGTTTAATAATAATTTTGCATAAAAACCTTCGAATGTAGGCCCCAACTCGTACTCGCACCAGAACTCATCTGAAGTATCTGTATCGAGATGACCTACTCCAAGACTGACACCTAAAAAGGCCATCTTATTAAATCGGTATCCTACGGTGTAGTTAGCGCCTATTCCGAAGGCAGAATCTTTATTATCCAATCCTGTACCTACAGGAATACCTATTTCCAATTCGGCAAAATGTTGGATGTGGTCATTCTTTACCTTCTCCTTCTCCTCGATTTTAATATCTATCCAGCCGACCGGGAGGCGTTGAGCCCATGTTGATGGCAATGCAAAGCAAAATAACATTGCCATTGTTAAAAGTAATTTTTTCATATTGTTAATTTTAGCGGTTAATTTTTCTTCTCTTCGACTGTTTCTATGATTTTGTCGGGATTTAGTATTACCCGTTCGTTGGGATTGGATATAGGAATCGAATTGCCGAGTTTTATTATATCGAGGTCGGTGGCATTGGCATTCCTGAAGTTACGATATACAGCAGGATATCCCGTAACGGTAATCTCCAATCGTCCGTTTGCGTTGGTCGTGATGTCGATAGTCGTACCAACCATAACATCGGCATTAAAAGCCTTTGCGGCGCGGCTGAGGGCAATTTTCTTTAGCTCAGGCATCATCGAGATGGCTTCGCGAGTCAAAACGATGTTTTCAAAAGCCTTTGTTTCGGTGTGTTGCACCTTGATTGCTGAAACCTCCAAATCTGCAACAAGTGGAGTGAGCAACATCAAATGTTCGGGTTCGAGGTTTCGGGCTGAAGACTCCTGATACTCGATTCGTTCGACGCGCTGCTGTGCAGATGCCGTAGCGGCAAAGAGCATTACAGCCAACAAGGATAGAAGAAATCTCTTCATAGTGTTATAAATTTTCTTCCGTCTCGGCTTCTATGGCGGTGGGTTATAAAAACAAGAAAGTGTGGAGCCGATTAGTTTATCTGCGTAGAGGTTCTGGAATACCTTGGAACAAATAAACAATACCCCACACCCGTATTGTGTGGAGCAATATTTGCTCCAGGTTTAACAATACGAAGTGACGAGTGTGTTGCTCTCCTTGTTCCATTGAAATTTTCCAGATTTCTACGCAAGGATAAAAGCTAATACACTTTCATCAAAAATATGTCTGTCGCATTGCATAGCGATGTAAATAGCAACACGACAATGCAAATATACAAATATTTTCGTTATCTTTGTCGGTAGGTAAAAATATATAAGTATGAAACGAGAAATAAGTGAATTAAAATCAATTATAGAGCAGGCGTGGGAGCATCGCGAGATGTTGCAGGATGCCGCAGTAAAGGAGGTTATCCGCGAGGTGGTTGAGGCCGTAGATAAGGGCGAATTGCGTACCGCCGAGCCTCTTGCTGTTGAGAAGAGCGAGTGGCAGGTGAATGAGTGGGTAAAGAAGGCGATAATTATGTATTTCCCCATTCAGGAGATGCGCACGATGCGAGGTGGCGAGTTGGAGTGGTACGATAAGATGGAGCTGAAGCACGACTACGAGAAGTTGGGCGTGAGGGTTGTTCCGCAGGCTGTGGCACGCTATGGCGCATATATCGCTCCGGGGGCTATCCTGATGCCGTCGTATGTAAATATCGGAGCCTATGTCGATACGGGAACAATGGTCGATACTTGGGCTACGGTAGGCTCGTGCGCCCAGATTGGCAAGAGTGTGCATTTGAGCGGCGGCGTAGGCATTGGTGGCGTGTTGGAGCCCGTGCAGGCTGCTCCCGTAATTGTTGAGGATAACTGCTTTATCGGCTCGCGTGCCATTGTGGTTGAGGGTGCGCATATCTGCCGCGAGTCTGTTCTCGGCTCAAATACGGTGATTACCGGCTCAACTCATATCATAGATGTTACTGGAGAGGAGCCTGTGGAGTATCGTGGTTATGTGCCTGCGCGCTCGGTGGTTGTCCCCGGCACATATACCAAAAAATTCCCTGCCGGAGAGTATGGCGTGTCGTGTGCGTTGATTATAGGTCGCCGCAAGGAGTCTACCGACAAGAAAACCTCGCTCAACGATGCGTTGCGCGACTTCGGTGTGAGTGTATAGTGGCGAGAGCGGTATAGTGGCGAAAGTATGGCGCATAAAAAAGTCAAAAACAGAAGCTGTAAGCCTGAGCCTCCGCAGCATCGCCCATATAAGGTGCTGGAGAGCGAGTATTTAGCGCATGAGGCGTGGTTTACGCCCCGTCGAGAGCGGGTGGAGTTACCCACCGGAGCTGTCGTGCCGGCGTGGTATATATTTGAATTTCCCGATTGGGTAAATGTTATCGCATTGACGAAGGATGATAAGTTTGTCTTTATCAGCCAATATCGTCACGGCTTGGGGGAAACGCGCTATGAGTTGGTTGCAGGTTGCTGCGAGCAGGGCGAGACCGCCGAGGAGAGCGCGCGTCGCGAATTGTTAGAGGAGACGGGCTACGGAGGTGGCCGCTGGGAGCAATTTATGGTAACTTCGGCTAATCCGTCGAATCATAATAACCGTGTCTACACCTTCTTGGCTGTGGGGGTCGAGAAATTGGAGGAGCAACATACCGAGGCGGGCGAGGATATCGAGGTGCATCTCTTCTCGCGCGAGGAGGTTGAGGCGTTGTTGGCGGACGATGAGATTATGCAGTGTCTGCATGCTGCTCCGCTTTGGAAATATATGTTACGAAATCCATTCTAAATGATTTATCGCTTCGATATCCTTACCTCGACGAATGATGAGGCTTTCAACCCCCGCTATGGCGAGGGCGATGTCGTGTGGGCAGAGCAGCAGAGCGAGGGGCGCGGTCAGCGAGGACATAAATGGATAGGCGGCGAGGGTGAGAACCTGATGTTTACGGCAGTATTTGAGCCTCAGTTCCTGCCTCCGGTTAAGCAGTTCTTGCTCTCGGAGGCTGTGGCGTTGGCTTTGGTGGATGCGATGCAGGAGTGGGGCATAGAGGCAAAAATCAAATGGACCAACGATATTTATGTCGGCGACAGGAAGTTGGTCGGGATTTTGATAGAACACCGATTGTCGGAGGGGAAAATTAACCGCTCGATTGTAGGTATAGGGCTAAATGTCAATCAAATGGAGTTTGATGCAAGCCTGCCGAATCCTGTGTCGATGGCTCAAATTGCGGGGCGAAGTTTTAATCGTCTTGAGGTGTTGGAGCGCGTCGTTGAGCATTTGAATATGCGTTATGCGCAGCTGCGAGAGGGCGATATTGAGGCTCTTCAGAGGGAGTATTGCGGGCGCTTGTATCGCCTCAACGAAGAACATTGGTTTGCCTTGCCCGATGGTAGTCGCTTTCGTGGTACGATACGGGGTGTGGAGCCTTCCGGAGCGCTTGCGGTTGAGGAGAATAGCGGGAAAACAGGCTCTTATCTCTTTAAGGAGATAGAATTTGTGTTAAAAAACTAACATACTATATTGCGAATTGCAAAATAACTCCTATCTTTGTAGAGATATATTGGCGAAGAGCGCTTTGCTGGGTCGCAATATGTGTGTAGAGTGTGACGGAAACAAACAATTTATAAAAGATAAATACTATGAACATTCCTTCAAATTTGAAGTACTCGAACGACCACGAGTGGTGTCGTGTCGAGGGTGAGTTTGCCTATATTGGCATTACCGATTTTGCACAGAGCCAGTTGGGCGATATCGTATTCGTTGATGTCCCCACCGTTGGTGAGAATTTGGCTGCAGGTGAGGTTTTCGGCTCTATCGAGGCTGTTAAGACCGTGAGCGATGCGTTTATCCCCGTAGGTGGTGAGGTTGTTGAGTTCAACGACGCTATCGACGCAGATCCTTCATTGGTAAACTCAGACCCCTATGGTGAGGGTTGGATGATTAAGGTAAAGATGAGCAATCCTGCGGAGTATGACGATTTGCTCTCGCCTGAGGCTTATGCCGAGCTTATTGGATAATCAGTATTTAACAAAAAATCATAAACCAAGAAAATTATGTCAAAAGTAACTGTTATTGGTGCCGGTATGGTGGGCGCAACTTGCGCTAATGTATTGGCAATGCGCAATGTAGCTGACGAGATTGTCCTCATCGACATTAAGGAGGGTTTGTCAGAGGGTAAGATGCTCGATATGTATCAGGCATCTGCTACAACCGACTCAAAGAGCAAGCTCGTAGGTTGCACAAACGATTATAAGAAGACTGCAAACTCGGATGTTGTAGTCGTAACATCAGGTATTCCCCGTAAGCCGGGTATGACTCGTGAGGAGTTGATTGGTACTAACGCCAACATCGTAAAGAGCGTTGTATCTCAGGCTTTGG
Organism: Alistipes sp.; assembly: GCA_017532885.1. Next base: position 25,236 of record JAFXIS010000041.1, read on the forward strand.
CTCACTCGCCTCGCGCAATTTTCCTCATTGTATCTAACCCTATGGATACTATGGCTTACCTCACTTTGAAATCAACAGGTCTTCCCAAGAACCGCGTAATCGGTATGGGTGGCGCATTGGATTCATCTCGTTTCCGTTGCTACTTGGCAAAGGCTGCTAACGCAAACATCCACGACATCGAGGGTATGGTTATCGGCGGTCACGGTGATACAACTATGATTCCTTTGACATCTAAGGCTACAATCAAGGGCGTTCCTGCATCGCAGTTCCTCTCAAAGAAGAAGCTCCAGCAGGTTGCTGCTGACACTATGGTAGGTGGTGCTACTTTGACAGGCTTGCTCGGTACATCGGCTTGGTATGCTCCGGGTGCAGCTGCTGCATCAATGGTTGAGGCTATCTTGGGCGACCAGAAGCGTATGATTCCTTGCGGTTGCTACCTCGAGGGTGAGTATGGCCAGAGCGATATCATGATTGGCGTTCCCGCTATCATCGGTCGCAAGGGTATCGAGAAGATTGTTAAGGTTGAGCTTACTAAGGAGGAGCAGGAGAAGTTTGAGGCTTCAGCTGCTGCCGTTCGTAAGGTAAACCAGATTCTTTACGATACAAAGGCTATCTAAGCGCTTGTTATAGAATCTAAGTAAAAAGTGTGCTCTACAACTTTGTGGAGCACACTTTTTTGTTTCTTTAAGGAGTTTAAGGAATTTAGGGAAATTAATGAACTTAAAGAGTTTGGCGCTGCCGCAAAAAACAGCACCCTAAATTCTCTAATCTCCTTAAACTCCCTAATAAATCCCCGTCGTATTTCTTTCTTTATGGCTTATAGCCCTCTTGCATGACTTAAAACCTAATTCCCGCGAATGAGTCTGTCCAATTTTTGCGTAATGGGTTTTGATATATTCATTATATTTTTTAATTTTGTATCGGTGAAATAATATGATATAAAAAATAAATGCCTATGATTAAATAACAGGTAATAGGAACATATAAAACATAAAAAGCGTTAGCTTATATTTCGGGATTCTAAAACTTCCACAAATTAATAGTCCCCGAGGAATAAAGTTTGACGCTCACACTCTCTATTTAGTGTGGGCTTTATTCCGTATTTGGGGACAAGGTTGTGGAAGACCGTAGAATCCGATATCGGCAATAATGTCCGCACTTTTTATTTGTTTTGTTCTCACTCGGGTTGATGGTATGCGGACTAAAATTTATAAAAATCTAAAAAACAGTCATTATGAAACTACAAAAAATGCTTTTGATGGCACTCTTTTTAGTATTGGGCTTGAGTGCTTGTACAACAAATAATACCGATTTGGATGATATTACAGATCCGACTGAGAAACGATACAAGGTACGCCTTGCGTGTGCCGGAGAATTGGATGTTACGCAGCAACCATTGCGCGGAATTACTCTATCGGATAATGATTTGTATGCGGTTAAGGTTTCTTATGAACCCGTATCAGCAAGTTCTAATTCAAAACCCTACGCATATGGTCTTTTTGATGATATATCTAAAGCCGAGATTGAACTTTTAGATGGGTATGAATATTATGTTTCAGTATATTTAATTGTTGATGGAAAGAATGTTATTTATAGCGACTCTACATTTATAGATGATAATCTTTATAGATGTTTTGCGGAGCCGTTCAAAACATCAGATTCAGAGTTTGGAGTCCTTAATAATGCATTTACTTATTCTGAAGAAACTTCTTTTGATTCATTTCATAACGGCGTTAGACTCTGTAATGATTCAAGAGCAAGCTATTGGGTTGAAAATGTAGAGAGTTATTATGGAGGTAAATCTTTTGTGCCGACTGCAGATGGCGAGGTATTAACAATCAATATGGAGCGAATGACATACGGCCTAAAATTTATCGCAAATGATTTTCTTACAAAAGGAGAGGTGGTGATTAAGTGTGAATATGAAAGTCAACGAGGTCACTGGAAATTCTATAGTCTTTCTCCAGAGTCTCGAACGATTGAAGTAAAAAATTTATACTATTCCCCTTCTTTTTGGTACGGGCAGACCAACTTATTGGATGCGAAAGCAGATGTGCTTATAGATATAACATGGAAGAAGGATGATACTACAGAGATTGCACTAAAAAGAAAGGAAATCCAAATTAATCGTTTGAAGCAGACGGTTGTTCGTATTAATATGACTGAAGATAAGGTTTTGGGTAATGGTTCACTATCTTTGTCATTTGAGGATTATGATATTACCGAGAGTGATACAAATCAATATACTTTTGGCGAAAATCAGAATGAATACAAATGGTAGAACTCCGTATCTATTAATTACTAAACTGATAATGGTGTAAAGAAGCGGACTTGTTGATTTTTTCGACAAGTCCGCTTGCTGTATGCCTAAAATGATGTTCCCCTAATTCCCGCGAATGAGTCTGTCCATCTGGGTGAGGCGGTTGGAGAGATAATCTCTGACGGCATTAACCTCGGCATCGTGCGAGCCAAGGGCGCTCACATTTTGATGGAATTTCTCGTTAAGGATGCTCCAGCGCTTGAAGTTCAGAGCCTGCGACTCATCGATAAGACGCTTTGTCTGGTTGATGTACTCAAGGAGCGAGAGTGCCGTAATATTCCTGTTTTTGCGCGCATCTTCCCAAATTTCGATTAACTGCGCTCGCGCCTTCGCATCATCCTTTATAATACGATTGACAACATCGCGCATCGGACCGGCAGAGGATGATGCGTAGGGTGTTCCATCGTTTATATGGTGGGTATACAAAAAGTCGTTCATGCCACTTGCGGGATAGACATAATAGGAGTTGTGGAACGACAAGTCGTTATCCCAGATAGGGCCCGTGAAGAGTTTCTCCTGCCCGCGCTCCTTATACATATATACGCTCCAGAAGGCATCGGGATTGCCCACCAATTCGCCTATGATAAAGTTGCGCAGGAAGCTCTCGAGGTCGAGATATTTGCGGTAGCCCTCCTCCTCGTCATCGAAGTTCTCGGCAAAAATGGCAGCCTCCATCTTATTGAAGTAGTCCGAAATGTAGGCATTCTCGGCATCGCCTTCGTCGGGCGATTTAATGGTTACGGGGATTCTCTTGTTCGAGTGGAAATAGAACTCCTCGTTTTGATAGACATCCAAATTTCCGTCAATTTCAATCAGGTAGCCTCCCGAGATATCACTGTCGCCTGCCTCAATTTCGGTTACATTCACTCGATTCTCATTGACCTCGATTTGGTCGCAGAGCTGATAGCAACCCTTATATTCGCCATTGAGGAAGACATCTACCGGGTGGCAGAAGGGCGTGTAAGCCATGCCCATGCGGCGGCTAATCTCAAATGCCAAGATGTTGCGCAGCAACGATTTGTCGCTATGGTTGTTAATCAGAGTCCATTTCTTTGCTTTGGCAGGTGCGCCGAGTGGCGAGCGCTTCTCGCTGAACTTCAGGCGATATGGCTTTTTGTCGAATGTCCAGCTCGAATTTCCTCGACCGCGCACTCCTGTTTCGGTGTCGGTGAGCAACGCTGTGCCATCCTCCGAAATGATATATACCGTACTTGTAATCTCATTCTCCTTCGATACGATATCCTGTGCTCCTTCGGTGTTTATAACCACCATTGGCAGGTTTGTCGCTTGATATAGGCGCGAGTCGTCGCCCTCCTTCTGTATGCCATAAAACTCCAGCTCGGCAATATTGCAACGCGCATCGTTGGGCGTCATGTAGCGCACATAGCGGAAGCCGCGCGAGCAGTTCACCTCGGCATAGGTCATTTGACCCTCAGAAGCACTCTCCTTTATGATGTGGATGGGCATGGCATCACTGAAATCTGCCTCGTTAGCGCCCTCAATAACCGCCAACTCTACGCGTCGGCTCTGTTCGCGGCGTGGCGCGTAGCCAATTTTCGAGATAACATGCTTTGCGCCCAAATCCAGGCCTACCCATGTGCCTGAACGGTCGTATGAGGCAAAGAAGGTGTCGAAATTACCATCGAATGCCATAGGCTTGGTGTTCGCAGTTGTAGATGCGGGATATCCGTTTTGTGAATAGTCCACCGAAAGCTCTGTACCTATAA
>JAFXIS010000005.1 GCA_017532885.1 Alistipes sp.
CTCTCTCTCGATGACTCTCTCGGCTGCGGAGCGCAGTTGTTCGTGCAGGAGCATCATTCGTGAGCGGTGTCGCTCGCATAACTGTTGAGATAGTTCTCTCAAATATCCCGCCCAACGCTCTATGCGTAACTGCTCGGCTGATGTCTTGGCGCGAGCCACATCGGTGAGAAGTTGTGCCGCTTCCTCTATTTTCCCTTCCAGAGTGGCCATACGCTCGTTCAGCCACGCGGCAACGGCTGTCGGAGTCTTTAGCGGGGTGTGGGCTACCATATCGGCTACGCTCACATCCTTGTCGTGACCAATGCCCGTAATCACTGCCAGCGGAAATTGTGCCACATAGGAGCAGATGCGGTAGGAATTGAAGCAACTCAAGTCGCTCGTTGAGCCTCCGCCACGGATGATGATGACGGCATCGAACTCATCCTCTCTCTCGGCTATGGCGCTCAGGGCCGCGCATACGCTCTCTTCGGCTACTGCGCCCTGCATAACCGCCTCGACGAGTTCGTGGCGGAAGGCATAGGGGCTTTGTTGCAGTTCCTGACAGAAGTCGCGATAGCCCGCAGCCGTAGCACTCGACACCACAGCCAGCCGTTGCACCAGCAGAGGCATCTCCACCTCGCGGTTGCAATCCCACACTCCGTCGGCTTGCAGACGGCTGATTGTGAGTTGTTTTTGTCGCTCCACCTCGCCTAATGTGTAGGAGGGGTCGAGGTCGGTAATCTGCAACGAGAGCCCGTAGAGTTCGTGGTACGAGACCGTAACCTTTGCCAGAATCTTCATTCCTGCGGCAAGGCGGCTGCCCGTCTGACTCTCGAAGTAGGCCGACAACATAGCGTATTGTGAACGCCAGATGACGGCACGAGCCTGTGCGCGAGGTACGCTCGAAGTGGCTCGACTGTCGGTGGTTTCGGCCTTCTCGATGAGTTCCAGATAGCAGTGCCCCGAATAGTTTACCTTGCATTCGGCTATCTCGGCCACAACCCATAAGGGCAGGGGCAGGCCCTGCTCTATAACGCTTTTTATGCGTTGTTGCAGTTGCGAAAGAGTGATATGTTTATCAGCCGAAACAGTCATCAAAAGTATAAAGTGTAATCGTTACTTGACAAAGTTACTCAAAAAGGTTGAATATCGTATAAAAAAATGAGGTTGAAAACACTCAAATGTTAGCAACCTCAATTTTTCATTAAATTATCAATATTGGTTACTTACGTTTTGCTTTGGGGGCTTTAGCCTGTACGATGTCGAGTTCGCTCATAATATGGTCGCAACCGGCGAATTTATCCACCACGAACAATACATAGCGAATATCTACCGCGATACAACGCTGCAACTCGGGCTCAAATGCCACGTCGCCCGACATAGCCTCCCAGTTGCCGTCGAATGCCAGACCTACCAAGCGACCATTACCGTCCAAAACGGGAGAACCCGAATTACCACCTGTGATATCGAGGTTGCAGAGGAAACCTACTCTCAGGCGGCCATCCTTATCGGCATAGCGGCCATAGTCCTTCTTGGCATAGAGTTCCTTCAACTTAGGCTCTACGGTGAACTCCAACGGGTTGGATGTATCCTCCTTGGCAATCACACCCTCAAGTGTAGTGTAGTAGTTGTAGGTGATGGCGTCGGCGGGGTTGTAGGGCAATACGTTACCGTAGGTGAGGCGGATTGTGAAGTTGGCATCCGAGTACCACGCCTTTTCGGGTTGCATCTTCATACGGCCATCCACATAGAGGCGGTGAGCCTCGTTGTAGCGGGGGTTGAGTTTCTGATACTCCGGAACGAGCGAGTTGTAACTTGCAATTACCGACTGCGCCAACTGCATTGCGGGGTCAGCCTTGCGGGCCTCCTCGTCGATAGCCTTAGCCTTCTCCAAAGAGTAGAATGCCGAATTGTCATATACCCAATCAACATATTTTGCGATGTCGCCACCGAACTCCTTGTCGATAACATCGGCATAAATTGAGGGCAGATACTTCGGGTCCATATTCTCTTTGGCGATGGTCATCATACGCTTTGCCACCTTGCGGTCCAACTCAACCTCATAATCCTTGTAGAAAGCATCCAGACGAGCCGTAGCGGTGCGTGCTGCCGAGATAATCTCGATACCGCGCAGGAAGGCCTCCTGAAGATACTGCATCGAGCCCTCGATGGGGGTGATAGCCTCAATGGTCTGCTTCATCTGCGGCAGAGCATCAATATATTTCTCCTCGGGCAGCGTGTTCTCGTTGGCCCACTTCTGGAAAGCCGCCTCCTCAGCCTGCTTTTGAGCCTTTACGCCCAACTTCTGAATGCCGCGTGACATACCGATAGAGTTTTTCCAATAGTTTGATGAGCCTGCATACTTCGATGCGTACTTGATGCGTACGGCATCGCTTGCCTCCATAGCCTCCCAAAGAATCGCCTGACGCTCGCCACGGATGAAGATGCGCTGCGGGTTGTCCACCTCCAGCATCTGGTCAATCTCATAAGAGGTCATATAACGTGTTGTAGAGCCGGGGAAGCCCATAATCATCGTGAAGTCGCCCTCATCCACACCGTTGAGCGAAATCTCCAAGTGGCGTGCAGGGGTGTAGGGGACATTATCCTTTGAGTATGCCGCAGGCTTGTTGTCCTTGTTGGCATAGACGCGGAAGATTGAGAAGTCGCCTGTATGACGAGGCCACATCCAGTTGTCGGTGTCGCCGCCAAACTTACCGATTGACGAGGGTGGTGTACCTACCAGACGCACATCGTTGTAAACCTCATAAACGAAGGCAAAATATTGGTTGCCGCCAAAGAACGATACAATCTGTACGGTCTGGCCCTCGCCCAAATCCTTGCGCATCTCCTCGCTCAAGCCGTTGATGTTGGCGCTTACAATTTTTGAACGCTCCTCCTCGCCGCTGATTGAGGGTACATTGCCCAGAATCTGTGCCGTTACATCCTCAATCTTGCGTACGAAACGTACCGACAATCCGGGGCAAGGCAACTCCTCGGCGTGAGAATTAGCCCAGAAGCCGTTTTTCAGGTAGTCGTGCTCGACTGAAGAGAGCGCCTGAATAGAGCCGTAGCCGCAGTGGTGGTTGGTGAAGATAAGTCCCTTGTCCGACACAATCTCGCCTGTACAGCCGCCACCGAATATGACGATAGCGTCTTTCAATGATGATTGGTTAATCGAATAAATATCCTCTGCCGAGAGGCGCAAACCTTTGGCTTTCATATCCTTGATATTCATCTTCTGAAGATAGGGTAAGAGCCACATACCCTCGTCTGCTGCAGCCGAAAAAGCGATAGTCATAGCCGCAAATGTTAAAAGTAGTTTTTTCATAGTTTTCTTTAATATTTATTAGTTCTCATTAATCCTTTATATTCTTTATCCTGTATATCATCTGTATGTCATTGCAATGAGGACTTTCGCCCGACGTGGCAATCCGCAACGTTCTGGTATGTAGCAAATTACCATAGTCGCTACGCTCCTTCGCAATGATAACTTACATTAACCAATGTTGTCCTTATTTCTTGTTTAGTCCTGCCAGCCAATCGACCATAGCCGCCTGCCACTGCTTGATGTAGGGGAAGTCCTCGCGGATACCCCAGCCGTGATAACCTTCGGGATAGATGTGCATAGCAGCCTCAATGCCGTGCTTCTTCAGGGCGTTGTAGTAACGTATGCTGCTGATTGTAGGCACAACGGTGTCGTGGTCCGAGAGCAGAAGCAGCGCAGGAGGTGTACTCTTCGTAATGCGGTTCTCCAGCGAATACTCGGCACGTAACGTCTCCGAGGCATCAGCACCCAGCAGATTGTCAAACGAACCTTTGTGGCAGAGGCCCCACTCGCCCGTAATTACGGGGTAGAAGAGAATCGAGAATGCCGGCTTTTCGCCCTCGGGCGCGAAGTTCGATGTGTAGGCCGCCAAGTGACCGCCCGCCGAAAATCCCATAATGCCCACCTTCGCGGGGTCGATGTTGAGTTCTTTCGACATCTTGCGCATTGTACGGAGCGCCTCGACAGCATCCTCCAAAGGTACCTCCTTATGGCCGTTGGGCATACGATACTTCAGTACGCCGCAGGTGATGCCCTGCGTGTTGAGCCACTCGGCAATCATATAACCCTCGTAATCCATACAGGCATTGATGTAACCGCCACCGGGGCAGATTACAATAGCCTGTCCCGTAGCCTTCTCCTTATCGGCCTCGTAGATGTAGAGCGTAGCCTCGGTAATCGAGGTGATAATACCCTTTGAGCGCTCATACTCCTTATCGGTGATGCCGTTGGAGTGCGGTGCCGATGAGTTATCCCAAATCTTTACCGTACGGTCCTGATGGTAGTCTTGCGCCCAGAGGGGCATCGCCGCCACCATCATCAAGAATGTCAAAAGACGTTTCATACTATAATTTTTTATTAATTATCAATCATCGTTGAGTGCAGTGCGGGGTGTGAGAGTCGGCCCTATTAATCGTTGTTTCGTTTTTTCAGCCAATCCATCACAGCACCCTGCCAATCCTCCAGATAGGGGAAGTCGAGGTGCATACTCCAGCCGTGAAAGCCACCAGGGTAGATGCGTATCGAAGCCTCGACGCCGTGCTTCTTCAATGCAGCATAGTAGAGGGCACTACCTGTGGGCGGAACTATATCATCGTGGTCCGAGAGCAGAAGCATCGTTGGCGGAGTGTTCTTTGTGACACGTGTGTCGAGCGAATACATTGCGCGGTCATAGTCGGTAGCGGTGTGCCCCAACAAGTGGTCGAGCGATGGACGATGTCCCGTTGCAGGGTCACCCGTAATCACAGGATAGAACAG
>JAFXIS010000006.1 GCA_017532885.1 Alistipes sp.
AATGCCACGGATAAGACTCTGGAATGGAAATCCGACGATACGGCTATCGCCACGGTAAGCGAAGAGGGAGAGGTTGTCGCCATAGCTGAAGGTACTACAACAATCACAGCAACAGCCGTTGGAGGCATATATGCAACATGTAGCGTTGTTGTAATAGACCCGACCGCAGAACCTGAGCCAGAACCCGACCCGGAGCCAGACCCAGAGCCAGACCCCGAACCCGAGGCAGAGCTACTAAAGGGAACAATTATAGGTACAGAGCTTTCGGTGGACTATTCACAAAACGGATATCCCGCATCTACAACTGCGAACACCAAGCCTATGGCATTCGATGGTAATTTCGACACCTTCTTTGCCTCATACGACCGCTCAGGCACTTGGGTAGGTTTAGATTTGGGAGCAAAGCATGTTATCTCGAAAATTGGCTACGCGCCGCGTCGCGAGCAGAGCCGACGCGTAGAGTTGGCGGTTATTGAGGGCGCTAACGAGGCAGATTTCAGTGATGCCATGCCCATCCACATCATAAAGGAGAGTGCTCCCGAGGGCCAAATGACCTATGCCGAGGTCAATTGCTCGCGCGGCTTCCGTTATGTGCGTTATGTCACACCCAACGATGCGCGTTGCAACATTGCCGAGCTGGAGTTTTATGGCATACAGAAGGAGGGCGACGACTCGCGCCTATATCAAGCGACAAACCTGCCAATGGTGGTGATAAACACCGAAGGAGCACAGGATATCGTATCGAAGGAAAATGAGATTACAAGTACGGTATATATCATTTCGGAGGATGGCACAGCGTTGCTCACCGACACCGAAACAGGCGTGCGCGGTCGTGGAAATGCCTCATGGACCTTCCCCAAGAAACCATACCGACTGAAATTCAGTTCAAAGTGCTCTCCGCTCGATGCTCCTGCGAAAGCAAAGAAGTGGACTTTGATAAATAACTACGGCGACAAAACCCTTATGCGTAACCTTTTGGCCTTCGAGTTAAGCCGTCGTGTAGGGCTGAGCTATACACCCTTCAGCCATCCGGTGGATGTTATCCTCAATGGCGAGTATAAGGGCTGTTATCAGCTTTGCGACCAAATCGAGGTCAATAAAAACCGCGTAGCTGTAACCGAAATGGAGGATAACGACAATTCTGAGAATATCAGTGGAGGCTACCTTATCGAAATCGATGCCTACGCATCGGGTGAGGATTATTGGTTTACATCGAACAAAGGTATTCCCGTAACCATCAAATCACCCGAGGAGGGCGAGGCTCAAAAGAGCTACATCAGAAACCACTTCAATCAGATGGAGGCAGCGGTTTTTGCTTCCAACTTCACCGACAAAGAGAATGGCTATCGCAAATACTTGGATTTGGAGAGTTTCCTCAAGCATTTCATCGTGGGTGAGCTGGCAGGTAACACCGACACCTATTGGAGTGTATATATGTATAAGGAGCGCGATAACGATAAACTCTTCACCGGCCCGATATGGGACCACGACCTGTCGTTCGAGAACGACAATCGTACATACCCCATAAACGACAAAACAGATTTCATCTATACACATTGGTTTAGCTCGGCAGCGCATGCGGAGGTGCGCAACATGGTAAATCGCATCATAAAGGAGGATGTTGCTGCACACGACCAGCTTGTCGAGATGTGGAACGAGCTGCGCTCAACAACTCTTACAGAAAATGCTCTGGTGCAATACATTAACGATACTGCAGCATTGATAGATGAATCACAGGAGTTGAACTTCAAGCGCTGGGATATACTAAACTCAATGGTACACCAGAATTACCAGGCTTTAGGCAGCTATGATGCCGAAGTAGATGTGGTGCGAAGCTACATCAAGGCTCGACTAATGAAGATGGATGAGTTGATTGGCACGAAGTAATTTTTACACTGCCCACCACTAAACAACGAGGGTAAGGCTTTGGTTGCTGCAGGCCCTCAGTTGTAATCATTACACTTTAGATATTCGAGAGCTTCGCTTCGGCGAGGCTCTTTTTTTGTATTTTTTATGCGACAAGCGATGTTTTTTTTGGCAAAAAATTGTATCTTTGTGAATACATAACACCTAAATCTATAAGCAATGTCTGCCAAAAATTTTTATCTGACCATTGTATCTTTGTTGTTTTCACTCGTCGCTCTATCATTTGCAACATCCTGCACCGAGGATATAGAGAAGAAGGAAGATGTACCTATTCTTGTTGAAAGCATATCGCTCAATGTCAAGAGTGTCAAGCTGACAATTTCTGAGGAATATACTTTCTCGCCAATCATACAACCCGAGAATGCCACGGATAAGACTCTGGAATGGAAATCCGACGATACGGCTATCGCCACGGTAAGCGAAGAGGGAGAGGTTGTCGCCATAGCTGAAGGTACTACAACAATCACAGCAACAGCCGTTGGAGGCATATATGCAACATGT
>JAFXIS010000042.1 GCA_017532885.1 Alistipes sp.
CTTAGCGATAGGAGCCAAGCAGTTGGTAGTACAAGAAGCGTTAGAAACGATAGTCTGACCAGCGTAAGTGTTGGTGTTAACACCGCATACGAACATAGGAGTCTTATCCTTTGCAGGAGCTGACATAACTACATACTTAGCACCAGCCTTGATGTGAGCCTCAGCCTTCTCAGCTGTGAGGAACAAACCTGTAGACTCAACTACATACTCTGCCTCAACCTCGTTCCACTTCAAATCCTCAGGATTGCGCTCTGCAGTTACGCGGATAGCCTTACCGTTTACGATAAGAAGGCTCTTCTCTACATCGTAGTCGATAGTGCCCTGGAACTGACCGTGCATTGTATCATACTTAAGCATGTATGCCAAGTAATCTACGGGGCAAAGGTCGTTAATACCTACTACATCATACTTCTCTGTCTGAGTGCAAGCTGCACGGAATACCATACGGCCGATACGACCGAAACCGTTGATACCAATCTTAATCTGTGCCATAATTTTTGTGTTGTTATTTAGTTAAAACTTCTGTTTCTTTTTTACCGCTGCAAAATTACATACTTTATGTATATAAAGCAAATAAATAATAAGTTTTTTTATTAATAAATCGTTAATAAATCGCCTATTTTGCACTTTTTCGGTGCAAAGCAGGGTCTCTTATCATCTTGCTCGGTTTTGTTGCAAAAAGCTTACCTGATGGATGCTTTGGCTCGTTTTGCCATTGCCGAGGCAAAGACAAAGTCGTTAAGCTCGCGATTATCAGCGCTAAGAATGTCATCTTTCGAACCTTCCCACCACTTGTTACCTTCGTATATAAATACAATCTTCTCGCCAATCTCCATCACCGAATTCATATCGTGGGTATTGATAATTGTAGTGATGTTGTACTCCTTGGTAATATCGCTGATAAGATTGTCGATAACGATTGAGGTTTGGGGGTCCAAGCCCGAGTTGGGCTCATCGCAGAACAGGTAACGAGGATTCATCACAATAGCTCGCGCTATGGCAGCACGCTTAATCATACCGCCACTGAGTTCCGAGGGGTATAGATGATGAGCATTTTCCAGGTTTACGCGCTTTAGGCAATAGTTCACTCGCTCCAACTTCTCCTCCTCCGACTGGTCGGTAAAGAGGTCCAACGGCAACTTCACATTCTGTGCAACCGTCGATGCGTCGAGTAGGGCTCCACCCTGAAAAATCATGCCCACATTCTTGCGTATGGCTTTGCGCGCCGCGAAATCGAGTGTCGAGAAACACACATCGTCGTAATAAATTGCGCCCTCATCCACCTCGTGCAGACCTACAAGGCTCTTGAGCAATACGGTTTTACCCGAACCACTGCGACCTATTATGAGGTTGGTTTGTCCGGTTCCGAACTCTACCGAGATGTTGTTTAGGACCGTGCGGTCGTCAAACGACTTGATAATATTTTGAGCCTTAATCATGTGCGCAGAAGTTGTGTTAATATCAAGTTGCAAATCATAATAACGATAGAACTTACCACCACAGCCTGTGTAGAGGCTTTACCTACTTCGAGCGAGTTGCCTTTGGCATAATAGCCGAAGTATGCCGATATGCTTGTTATGAAAAATGCGAAAAATGCCATTTTTGTTAAGGCATACCAAATCTCGTCTACATAGAAGCAATACATCAATCCGTCGATATACTCTACTGGATTCATGATGCCGGTAAGCACCGCAATGCCATATCCTCCGCCTATACCGATTAGCATGCTGAAGATAGCGAGGAAAGGGAAGAAAAAGACCGTAGCTACAACCTTTGGGAGAATAAGATACGAGGCGGAATTTACGCCCATAATCTCAAGAGCATCAATCTGTTCGGTGATGCGCATTGTACCTATCTCGGAGGCGATGTTCGAGCCGACCTTTCCTGCCAAAATCAGGGCCACGACCGTGGAAGAAAACTCCAAAATCATAACCTCGCGAGTGGCGTAGCCAATCATAAACTGAGGAATGAAAGGTGACTCCAGAGTGATTGCCATCTGCAAGGTTACGGCACTGCCTATAAATACCGAAATAATGGCAGTAAGACCTATTGAGTTAAGTCCCAAAGCCTCCATTTCATACATTATACGCTCACGATAGATGCGCATCTTTTCGGGTCGCGAAAAGACATTTTTCATAAGAAGCATATAACGCCCGATATGTTCAAAAATAGCGAACATCTTACTACTTTTTGTGGTTGTCGTTCTTTACCTCTTCAAAATCCACATAGTCGCCAACATCCTCATTTACTCGCTTCTGGGGGCGGTTGGATGTGGTGTAGACCTTCACTTCACCCTCGCGATTGTTCTGATTTTGACGATAAGTGTTATGCTGATTTTGACGAGCCTGCTGTGATTCCTGCTCCATGCGGCGACTCATGCGACGCAGACGGAAATACATCAACGCGGGGATAAGCAATATTATTCCCAACAAGATGAGAAGCCCGATGAGCATACCTCCGACAAGCTGCGGAGCAAAGGCTATGAGCATCACTATGATGATAACCGTCAGGGGATTCTCCTTTACAAAACTCACTATCGAGTCTATTATAGCCGAAAAAATATTCATATTCTCAAATAAGTATGGTTTCACTCTAAAACCTCTGCAAATTTAGAAAAAAAACATCATTCTGCGAAATATATGTTTCGAGTGTGGATAAAAAGTGTTAATTTTGACGCCAAATAAACTTAAACAATAATTTACATTTCAGTATGTCACATCAACTTTTAGCTATTTCGCCCGTAGATGGTCGTTATAACAGAGTAACGAAATCTTTGTCGGATTATTTTTCTGAGTATGCACTTATTCGCTATCGTGTGCGTGTCGAGGTTGAATATTTCATTGCGTTGTGTCGTCTTCCGTTGCCCCAATTGGCAGGCGTACCCGAGTCGGCGTACGATGAGTTGCGCAAACTCTATACCGAGTTTACGGTCGAGGATGCACAGCATGTCAAGGAGATTGAGAGTGTGACAAACCATGATGTGAAGGCTGTGGAGTATCTCATTAAGGAGAAGTTGGAGGCTCTGGGCTTGAACGAGTACCGCGAGTTTGTACACTTCGGCCTTACTTCGCAGGATATCAACAATACGGCAACGCCGCTTTTGTTGGAGGAGGCTTTGGCGGATGTCTATCTGCCCGCATTGCACGAGCTGCTGGATAAGATTTATGCTTTGGCAGAGCAGTGGGAGGATGTTCCCATGTTGGCACATACGCATGGCCAGCCCGCTTCGCCTACTCGCTTGGGCAAGGAGTTTAAGGTCTTTGTTGAGCGTTTGGAGCGCCAGATTGACCTTTTGAACGATGTGGAGCCTATGGCTAAGTTTGGCGGCGCTACGGGAGGTTTCAATGCGCACCATGTAGCTTACCCCGAGATTGATTGGGTGGAGTTTGGTAATCAGTTTGTCGAGTCACTCGGCTTGGTGCGTGCGCAATACACCACCCAGATTGAGCATTACGACAACCTTGCAGCAACATTTGATGCTTTGAAGCGTATCAATAACATTTTGATTGACCTTGCACGCGATATGTGGACCTATATATCTATGGAGTACTTCCGCCAGCAGGTTAAGAAGGGTGAGGTCGGTTCATCGGCTATGCCTCACAAGGTTAATCCTATCGACTTCGAGAATGCCGAGGGTAACTTCGGTGTTGCGAATGCAACCTTCGAGTTCTTGGCGGCAAAGTTGCCAATTTCGCGTATGCAGCGCGACTTGACCGACTCAACCGTATTGCGAAACATCGGTGTGCCTATGGCTCACTCGCTTATCGCCTTCGCTTCGTTGCAGAAGGGCTTGGGTAAGGTTATCTTGAACGAGGCAGCGTTGGCAGCCGACTTGGAGGATAATTGGGCTGTGGTTGCCGAGGCTATGCAGACTATTCTTCGTCGCGAGGCATACCCCAATCCTTATGAGGCGTTGAAGGCTTTGACCCGCACCGGAGGACACATCACCGAGCAGACCATCAAGGAGTTTGTTGAGGGTTTGGATGTAGAGGAGAGAGTGAAGGCCGAGCTGAGAGTTATCACTCCGCACAACTACACCGGCATGGTGAAGTAGTATATTATTATATATATGTAAAATGCATAAATCGGGATTTGTTAATATCATAGGAAACCCCAATGTGGGTAAATCGACGCTTATGAATGCGTTGGTGGGGGAGCGTTTGTCGATTATCACCTCGAAGGCACAGACCACGCGTCACCGCATTATGGGTATAGTCAATGGTGAGGATTTTCAGATTGTATACTCCGATACTCCGGGTATCTTGAAGCCTGCATATAAGTTGCAGGAGTCGATGATGAACTTCGTTGAGGGTGCGGTGGATGATGCTGATGTGATACTCTATGTGACAGATACGGTAGAGGATAGCGAGCGTCAGGCGTCGATAGTCGAGCGTATAGAGCGCAGTGGTATACCTACGATTGTGGTAATTAATAAGTTAGACCTCTCGACTCCCGATAAGCTGGAGCAGATTGCTGCCCGTTGGCAGGAGCGCCTGCCTGAGGCTGTGATTATCCCCTGCTCGGCAAGGGAGAAGGTGGGGATAAATGGCGTTTTGACGGCGATTTTGGAGCGTCTGCCCGAGGGTGAGCCATTCTATGATAAGGATACGCTGACGGATAAGACTTTGCGATTCTTTGCTTCGGAGATTATCCGCGAGAAGATACTTTTGAACTACGACAAGGAGATCCCTTATTGCTGCGAGATAGAGATAGATACCTACAAGGAAGAGCCTACCATCGACCGTATTTCGGCTACGATTTATGTGGCGCGTCAATCGCAAAAGGGTATCGTTATCGGTCATAAGGGCGAGCGCCTGAAGCGTGTGGGACAGCAGGCCCGCATCGATATGGAGCAGTTCCTCGGCAAGAAGGTCTTTTTGCAGCTTTTCGTTAAGGTGCAGGAGGATTGGCGTAACAATATGCGCCAATTGCAGAGATTCGGATACGAGCAGAAGTAAAGGGAGGGGGAATTTTGAATTCCCCAAATGTACTTTTCTGCTATTTCGTGCGTTATTTTAGATGATGAAGCATAAACACACCATACGACACATCGCAGCGAGAGTTATCCTCTCGCTTGTGTTGTTATGTTCTGTGGGTAGCATCTCGGCGCAGTACAACAAGGAGTACTTCTATTACATGGGCCGCCATTGCATGATTAATGACGATTATTATCAGGCAATTCGTGTGCTGAATGTGTTGTTGCGCTTCGATGAGGATGCTCACGAGGGCTATTTCTTGCGTGGTATTGCCAAATACAATCTTGAGGATTTGTTGGGTGCTGATGCCGACTTTACAACCGCTATCGAGAAGAATCCCGTATTTACGCGCGCCTATACTTATCGCGCCATAACGCGTTCGCGATTAGGTAATTATGACGATGCGTTGAATGATTTTCATCAAGCCATCGAGCTGCGCCCCGACCTGCCAAGTCCCTATTACAGCCGAGGTGTTACGCGTCTGCTGAATCAGCAGTTTGCCGAGGCAATAGAGGATTTCGATATGTTTATACGCCACGAAAAGAAGGTGGCTGATGCTTATGTCAATCGCGGTGTCTGCTACCTCCATTTGAAGGATACGGTGCGTGCGTACGAAAATTTCGATACCGCAATACGCACCAATCGAGAGGACCCGAATGGCTATAATCGTCGCGGAGTACTGCTTATGGAGCAGGAGCGCTATGCCGAGGCCGAGGCGGATTTCGATACCGCCATACGCCACGATTCGACCTATCTGCTCTCGTTCTTCAATCGTGCGCTGGTCTATAACTCGACCTCTCGCCCGATGAAGGCTTTGAGCGATTTCGACCAAGTGTTGAAGTTGGATTCCACATCTTCGCTGACTTACTTTAATCGAGCCATAGTGCGCTCACAAATAGGTGATTACAATCGCGCTTTGGAGGATTACAATCGCGTGGCACAATACTCGCCCGATAATGTCCTGGTCTATTACAATCGAGCTAACCTGCAACTCCATTTGGGCGATTTGGAGCGCTCGATAGAGGATTATTCGCGCGCCATAGCCCTCTATCCCGACTTTGCAAATGCCTACCTGAATCGTAGTCATGTGCGCATGCTTATGGGTGATATGAAGGGTGCCAAGGCGGACCACGACACTGCCGAGCGCAAGATTGCCGAGTATAAACACCGCTTGAGCGATACGACATACTCGATCTATGCCGATACGACGCAGAAATTCGATAAACTCCTGTCGTTCGATGCCAAACTTACGCGTAGCTTCGAGCATAATTCGGAGGGCTCGGTTGCTCCGCAGGATGCCAATATGAATCTGCTATCGTTGTTTAAGTTTACGCTTATGAATGCCGATTCTACGCTTTTGGCGCGTAAGTCGCTATATCACGCTCAGCGCTTGGAGGACTTTGTTCGTAAGGTCGGAGAACCTCGCTTGGTGTTGTCGCATCGCCAAAGCAATATAGCGCCCGACTCGTTGGTTATGCTTGATCGTCATGTGGCGCAACGACAAAGGGAGGAGAATCCTTCGTGGCTAATATACTTTGAGCGTGGCGTTACGCAGTCACTCATCAAGCAGTATACCAATGCTGTAAGCACCCTTACGCTTGCCATTGCCGAGAATCCGGCAAATCCGTTCCTCTATATAAATCGCTCGACGACGCGAGCCGAGATGATAGACTTCATTTCGTCGATAGACAACTCCTACCAGCGTATCGCTATCGACTCGGACCCTGCCAATAGGCTAAGGCAGACATCTTCGCGTATTTACAACTACGACGATGCCATAGAGGATATAAACAAGGCTATAAAGCTATATCCCGACTTTGCGTATAGCTATTACAATCGTGCCGGCTTGTATGCTATTTCGGGACGCTTGCCCGAGGCTTATGACGACTATACCCGCGCCATAGAGCTCAATCCGCAGTTTGGCGAGGCTTATTATAACCGCGGATTGATACAGATTTTCATGAAGGATACCCGCAAGGGCTGCCTTGATTTGTCGAAGGCGGGAGAGTTGGGCATCGAACAGGCCTATGAGGCGTTGAAGTATTATAATGAGTAGGAGGGGGAGAGATTCAAAATTCAAAATTATTGGCTGACGCACCATAACATAAATACCACAACAAAATAAAATTCAAAATAAATACACAAATATAAATTTATAAAATTATGACTCAAACTTTACAGCAAAAACTCAATGACAAGGCGTGGGCTCGCTGGTCGGCTATGGTGCTTATTGCACTAATGATGCTCTTTGCCCACATGTTTGTCGATGTTATTTCGCCCCTTAAGGAGCTTGTGCAGGTGCAGCGTGGCTGGACTTCGGATGTGTTCGGTACCTATGCCGGCTCGGAGTATCTGCTCAATGTATGGGGCTTCCTGATTGTCGCAGGTATCATCCTCGATAAGATGGGTATCCGTTTCACGGGAGAGCTTTCAGCCATTCTGATGCTCGGCGGTGCGTGTATCAAGTATTACGCCGTAAGTGAGGCATTTATGGGTACAGGCTTGGAGGCTTGGCTTAACTCTTGGTGGGTAGCAATGCCTGCAAGTGCAAAACTCGCATCTTTGGGCTTCATGATTTTCGGCTGCGGTTGCGAGATGGCTGGTATCACCGCATCGAAGGCTTTGGCAAAGTGGTTCGAGGGTAAGGAGATGGCTTTGGCTATGGGCTTGGAGATGGCTTTGGCGCGTGTCGGCGTATTTTTCATCTTTACAATTTCACCCCGTATTGCGGGTATTGGCGGTGCAGACCCCTCAATTGTGCGTCCCGTAGCATTCTGTACGGCATTGCTTTGTATCGGTTTGTTGTGCTTCACCGTATTCTGTGTAATGGACAAGAAACTTGACCAGCAGACAGGCGCTTCAGCTACAGGTGATAGCGAGGAGGAGTTCAAGATGAGCGATATAGGTAAAATCTTCTCATCACGCCTTTTCTGGATTGTTGCCATGTTGTGCGTACTCTATTACTCGGCTATCTTCCCCTTCCAGAAGTTCGCAGCCAATATGTTGCAGAGCAACTTGGGTATCTCGGCTACGGCAGCTGCCGACATCTTCCGCTGGTTCCCAATTGGTGCGGCATGTATCACTCCGTTGCTCGGTTGGTATCTTGACCGCCGAGGTAAGGGTGCTACAATGCTTATTTTGGGTGCTTTGTTGATGATTGTATGCCACTCGACATTCGCTTTGGTATTGCCCGCAGTGCCAAGTAAGGCTATCGCCTTTGCGGCAATTATTTTGTTGGGTATTTCGTTCTCGTTGGTACCCGCTGCGTTGTGGCCCTCAGTACCCAAGATTATGGATAAGCGTTATCTGGGTAGCGCCTACTCGCTGATTTTCTGGGTGCAGAACTTCGGCCTTAGCGGTACTCCTATCATCATCGGCTATGCGTTGGAGAAGTCAAATCCCGGAGTTGCCGAGCAGATTGCCGCAGGTGTTGAGGGTGTAGCTTATAACTACACCGTGCCTATGTTGCTGTTTGCATCGTTGGGCGTTTTGGCATTGATGTTTGCCCTTTGGTTGAAGGCCGACGATAAGCGCAACCATTACGGTTTGGAGGAGCCAAATATCAAGTAATTATCGAATCAGTCTATACGAATTTTGAAACGATAGATGTGAGGGTGTTCCGCAGAGAACATCCTCATTTCTGTTTTGTCGGGAGGAGTCAATCCTAAATTCCAAATTCAACCGATACTGACACAACAAGGGCGTATTCAAAACCTTATTAGACAGGCCCAATTGATTTTGCATTTTGAATTTTGCATTTTGAATTGTATCTTTGTGGGCTATGATAGATAGACAAACCGTAGATAGAATTTATGCCGCAGCCAATATCGTCGAGATTATTGGCGACTATGTCACGCTCAAGAAAAAGGGTGTGAACTATCAGGCGTGTTGTCCATTCCATCAGGAGAAAACCCCGTCGTTTGTGGTATCGCCCACAAAAGGCGTCTACAAATGCTTCGGTTGCGGAAAGGGAGGTAATGCCGTAACCTTCATCATGGAGCAGGAGGGCATCTCCTATCCCGAGGCGTTGAAAATCGTCGCCAAGCGTTATGGCATCACAGTTGAGGAGCGAGAACTTACCAAAGAGGATGTCGAGCGAAACAACAATCGCGAGAGTATGTTTGCCCTGAATTCGTGGGCTGCGGAGTGGTTCTCGACTTACCTCGCGGGCAGTGTCGAGGGTCGCTCGGTGGGTATGTCGTATTTTGCACAGAAACGCGGTTTTACCGATGCCACAATTCGTAAATTCGGTTTGGGATTCTGTCCTCAAAAGGGCGATGAAATGTCGTTGGCGGCACTTCAATCTGGATATAAAGAGGAGTTTTTGCTCTCTACGGGTCTGTCGCTTAAGCGCGAGTCGGATGGCCGTTTGTATGACCGCTTCCGCGACAGAGTGATGTTCCCTGTGCATAATATTTCGGGTCGCGTAGTGGCTTTCGGAGGTCGTACGCTGCGTACCGATAAGCAGGTTGCGAAGTACCAGAACTCTCCCGAGAGTGAGATATATAGCAAGAAACGCGAGCTTTATGGCCTCTATTTTGCCAAGAAGGCCATTCAGCAGCACGATGCCGTAATTATGGTTGAGGGTTACACCGATGTAATCTCGATGCACCAAGCCGGTGTGGAGAATGTCGTAGCCTCGTCGGGAACATCCCTTACCGTTGAGCAGGTGCAGCTTCTGCATCGTTTCACTCGCAATATTACGGTTATCTACGATGGTGATGCCGCAGGACAAAAGGCCTCGCTCCGAGGTATTGACATTATCCTCAAAGAGGGCATGAATGTACGCGTGGTGTTGCTGCCCGAGGATGAGGACCCCGATTCATTTGCCCGCAAACATACGGCCGAGGAGTTGCAGGCGTATATTCGCGAAAATGAGGAGGATTTTCTCTCGTTTAAGGCGAAGCTTCTGATGAAGGATGCGGGTCGTGACCCGATACGCCGCTCGGAGGTTATTAGCGATATGGTCGGCTCGATAATCTGCGTTCAGGATGCCATTCAGCGCTCGGTGTTTACCAAGGAGTGCGCACGCATCATGGAGGTAGACGAGAATGTCCTCATTTCGGAGGTTGCGCGTAAGCGTATTTCGCAGACGGGTGACCGTGAAGCTATGGAGTTCGTGCGTCGCCAGCAGGCTATTGCCGCACGCCAAAGGGGCGTGGAGCAGGGAGGTGATGCGGTAACTCCTGCCGAAGGTGTGGAGGTAGACCTCACAGCCCCAATTTCGGCAGGTAGCAGTGAGGCTACATTGGAGCGCGAGATTGTGAAGTATCTCCTAAAATCGGGTCATTGCGACTTCGAGCAGAAGGAGGGCAAGGAGTTTGTGGCGATAAATGTCGCGGAGTATATCTACGATTTGTTGGACGCCGACGGTATAGAGCTTCAAAATCCCGAATACAAGGCACTCTATGAGACTTATCGTGAGCAGTGGCAGGCTTTGGGTTCGCGCGTTGAAGTTCCGGCGCAATACTTTGTGAATCATCCCTCGCCCGAGGTGTGTAATGTGGCGGTGGATATCCTTACGGCGGATGATAACTATGTGGCGAGTGCTTTGTGGAGCAAGAAAGATATCCATGTCGAGAGTGAGGAGGAGTTGCTCTCTACGGGTGTGCCGAAGGCTGTTATGCTATATCAGTCGAAGGTGTTGGAGCGCTTGGCGAAGGTGCAACAACAACGCTTGCAGAGCGGCTTGAGCGAGGAAGAGGAGGCCGAGGCAGTACGCATACTCAATAAACTGAATAGTGCGAAATTGGCTCTCTCGAAGCGCAGCAAGCGACTTATATTGTAGGCGGAAGGCTTTTTGCTAAAAAGGGCAGGAGCCGGAGGCGTATGCGCTGTGTGGGCGCATACCGTGTGCAAACAGAAAATAAACAGAAAGATGTGTTGTAAAACAATCAAAAGATAAAAGAATTAGTTACCTTTATCCGGTTCTGCCCATGCCACAAAAGGGCAAAAAGAGTGCCAGAAACGAGGTGAAAGAGCAAAGATAAAAGATGCTCTTTACTGATTGAACTTATACAGCGATGGGTGATTATAAAAACATAAATATCCGCAATAAGCGAGCTACATTCGACTATGAGATTTTGGAGGAGTATGTGGCAGGCGTTGTGTTGGTGGGTACCGAGATAAAGTCTATCCGCCTGGGCAAGGCGTCGCTTACCGAGAGTTACTGCTACTTCGAGCAGGGAGAGCTATGGTTGCGCGGTATGAATGTCGCGGAGTATGGTTGGGGTACATGTAACAACCACGCCCCGAAGCGCGATAGAAAGCTGCTTCTTCAGCGCAAGGAGCTTAACAAACTGCAACGCTCACTCCAGGATAAGGGCCTAACGGTCGTGGGCCTAAGGCTGTTCCTTAGCGAGAAAGGCTATGCAAAGGTCGTAATAGGTTTGGCGCGAGGTCGTAAGGCATACGATAAGCGTGAATATCTCAAGGAGAACGACGCAAAACGCGAGATGGATAAAGCGATGAAACGCTATAAATAGGCTGCGGAATGAGTTACGATGGTAAGATAAAGGCTGTATTTTTCGATATTGACGGCACGCTGGTAAGTTTTCGTACGCATACCGTACCTGTTTCGGCACGCCGAGCCATTGCGAAGCTCCGCGAGCAGGGTATAAAGGTCTTTATCGCTACGGGTCGCCTGATGCGTCATACCGAGGTTGTTGAGGATATCGAGGTGGATGGCTATGTAACGGTAAATGGCAGCTACTGCACAACGGCGCAGGGCGAGGTGATTTTCGAGAAGGCTTTTCCGCGTGAGGTTGTTGAGAAGGTGTGGGCTTTGGAGCGTAAATACGCCTTCCAATCGGCAGTGATGACACATGAGGATATTTTCGTTAGTCATATTGGCGAGCGCGTCAGGACTATTGCCGATATGATTGCCATAGAGCCCCAAGTGGCAGATTTGGAGGATATTGTGGCTACGCAACCTGTGTTGCAGATGTGCCCTTATATTGATGCGGATGTCGAGGCGGAGATTATGCCACAGTTGCCCGAATGCGT
The DNA here is from genome assembly GCA_017532885.1 of Alistipes sp. The sequence continues at coordinate 11,982 of JAFXIS010000042.1, forward strand.
TGCCAGCCGTTGGATAAAGACCTTTATGGATATAAACCTGCGTGGCGTGGATAAGTCGATGGGTATTCGTAAGGTTATGGAGTATTATGGTTTTACGCTGTCGGAGGCTATGGCATTTGGCGATGGAGGTAACGATATCCCTATGGTGCGCGATGCAGGCGTGGGCGTAGCTATGTATAATGCTTGTGAGGAGTTGAAAGCCGTGGCGGATTATATTACGCTTTCGGTGGATGACGATGGTGTAGAACATGCCCTGCGACACTACGGACTGATATAGTCGAGAGCAAGATAAAAGAGCAAAGATAAAAGAGCAAAGAGCAAAAATAAAAGGTAGGGAATTTAAGGGATTTAGTGAAGTTAGGGTGCGGCAGCGCGAAATTCTTTAATCTCCCTAAATTCCTTAAAAATGAATTTTGAATTAACAGATATATGTCACTGATACTTTGTATAGAAACCGGTACCGATGTTTGCTCGGTAGGCCTTGCTCGCAATGGCGAAATCGTGTCGTTGCGAGAGAGTGATGAGGGACGCGACCATGCCAAAAAAGTGGCGGTGTTCGTGGATGAATTATTACATGAAACGGGTGTTAGTCCCGATGAATTGGATGCTGTGGCTGTTGGTATGGGTCCCGGCTCATATACCGGTTTGCGCATTGGAGTATCATTTGCCAAGGGCCTATGCTATGGACTGAATATCCCTTTGGTAGCCGTGGGGTCGTTGGATGCCCTTGCCGAAGTGGCGCGTGAGGATTATGAGGCCGGAATCCTTCTGGTGGAGGGGTGGAGTGATGCCTATTTAGTACCTATGATAGATGCTCGACGCATGGAGGTCTATACTCGCGTGTTTAATGCCGCAGGAGAGCCTTTGTCGGATGTTAAGGCGGAGGTTGTTGATGAAAACAGCTTTGCCGAGTGGCGCGAGAAGCGCAAGATGATAATCTTTGGAAATGGAGCGGCGAAGTGCTGTGAGGCTTTGCAGGGTGTGGAGTATGTGAATATTACCCCTTCGGCACGAGGCTTGGCGCGTTTGGCAGAGGAACGCTTGCAGCGTGGTGAGGTTGAGGATATTGCCTACTTTGAGCCTTTCTATCTTAAGGATTTTGTGGTTATACCTTCAAAGAAGAAGTTGTTGTAATGGGGTAAAAATTTGGTAAAAAGAAAAAAAACGCCTATATTTGGACTCACGAACCGTTTTGGGGAGAATATAATCAATTAAACTATACTAATCTATTATGAAAATCAATCGTTTTTTCCTTGTTTGCGCCTTTTTGCTTTCGGCTGTGGCATTGCAGAGCTGTGGTAGTCATAGTGTGAAGATTGCAGGCGACAATTATGAGTTCCGCGACGGCATGATAGTATTTGATGAGCCCGAGCGTGTTAAGGGCCAGGAGTCAATGTTGGGCTTTGCTGCCGAGCCTATCGAGGTTGTGAGAGTTGGTTTCGTCGGCTTGGGAGGTCGTGGCTATGGTGCTGTGGAGCGTTATATCCATATCGAGGGCGTTGAGATTAAGGCCTTCTGTGACCTTGAGGCTGATAGAGTAGAGGCTTCGCAGGCTATCCTGGAGCGTGCAGGTTTGCCACGCGCTGAGGCTTATACCGGCGCTGAGGGCTATAAAGCACTTTGTGAGCGCGAGGATTTGGACCTTGTATATATCTGTACCGATTGGGTTACACATGTACCTATCGCTGTTTACGCAATGGAGCATGGTAAACATGTGGCCGTTGAGGTTCCTGCGGCTACAAGTGTCGAGGAGTGCTGGCAGTTGGTCGATACTTCGGAGCGTACTCGTCGCCACTGCATGATGTTGGAGAACTGCTGCTACGACTTCTTCGAGATGACGGCTCTGAATATGGCACAGCAGGGCTTGTTTGGTGAGATTCTGCATGTTGAGGGTGCTTATATTCATAATCTCCGTCCACATTGGGATATCTACCACAATAATTGGCGTTTGGACTTCAATCAGAAGCGTCGTGGCGATAACTATGCTACACATGGTTTCGGCCCCGTATGTCAGGTGCTTAATATCCACCGTGGTAACCGCCTCACTCACCTTGTAGCTATGGATACCAAGTCGGTTGTGGGTCTGGAGTTGGCAAAGAAGAAGATGGGCTCTACGGAGTTCGCCAATGGCGACCATACCCATACCCTTATCCGTACCGAGTTGGGTCAGACTATCGAGATTCAGCACAATGTCTATACTCCGCGCCCCTATAACCGCTTGTATCAGATTACGGGTAGCAAGGGCTTTGCTAATAAGTATCCTGTTGAGGGCTTGACATTCGACGAAGGTCAGCTTCCTGCCGAGGTACATCCTCAGGCGCCTCATACCAGCTATCACGGCTTTGTTTCTCGCGAGGTATTCGATGCTGCGATGAACTACTACAAGCACCCCATTCATCAGGAGATTGAGGAGAAGGCTCGCCGAGTGGGAGGTCATGGCGGTATGGACTTCGTGATGGATTATCGCTTGGTATACTGCTTGCAGAATGGTTTGCCTCTCGACCAGGATGTTTACGATGCTGCCGAGTGGTCATGTATCGGTGAGTTGTCGGGAGTTTCAGCCAAGCATAACAGCATGCCCGTTAAGTTCCCCGACTTTACACGCGGTGATTGGAATAAGATTCAGGGCTTCAAGTTCGCAACAAAATAGCGCTTGTTATAAGTTATAATATTAGGAACGAGGGTGTCTTAAACTTTTTTGGACACCCTCGTTCTTGTGTGTCGGTGCTTTTATTCGTGGAGATAATTTCCTCATATCAAGCAAATAATTTTGAATTTTGAATCCTAATTTTTGAATTATTTATTATATTTGTACTATGTACGATGCGCGGACAATTATCGCGCGTACAACAGTTGAGTTTATAATAAAATATCTTACCTATGAATAAATCCTTTGTTTCTCGTTTTGTTTTGTGCAGTGTGGTATTGCTGCTTGTTTTTGCCTTCTCGATAGATGCTGTCGAGGCTCAAAATCGCCGTGACGCAATTACAAATATGCGTTGCGAGTATACCGAAGAGCCTATCTCGATAGACCAAAACCGCATTCGCTTTACTTGGACCTACGACAATAGCCAGCGCGATAAGGGTTTCGAGCAACTCACTGCCGAGGTGCGTATCGCAAAGACGGAGGAGGAGTTAAAATCCGTATATACCTGTTTGGCGACAAGCGGCAGAGTGAATACTTCGCGTTCGCGCATAGATATGCTCACCGTAAGTCTTGAGCCTCACCAGCGTTACTGCTGGCAGGTGAAAATATTCAATGGCATGGGTATCGAGATTATGCACTCGGATGTGGCGTGGTTCTCTACCGCAAAACTGCATAGCGTACCGTGGGATGCGAAGTGGATTACCGATTCCCACGATAAGAATCATCGCCCTGCGCCAATGTTGCGTAAGAGCTTCGATATTAGAGGCGAGGAGATTGTAAGAGCGTCGCTTTATATTAGTGCTGCGGGTTATTACGATGCTAAAATCAATGGAGAGAAGGTCGGTGACGATTGGCTCTCACCCGGATTTACGCAATATGATAAGCGTAACCTCTATATGACCTATGATGTCACCGAAATGCTTCACGCAGGGCGTAATGTTATCTCGGCAACGCTTGGAAATGGTTTCTATAATGAATATACGGGCATGACCGTTTGGCAATATGAAAGTGCTCCGTGGCGTAATCGCCCACGCATGATATGTGAGTTGCATGTTGAGTATGCGTCCGGCGAGAAAGATGTTATCTTATCGGATAAGAGCTGGAAAACCACTACGGGAGCTACCATTGGAAATGTTATATATGCCGGCGATGTCTATGATGCGCGTTTGGAGGTTGAGCGCTGGGATGATGCCTCGTTTGACGATAGCGGCTATGCTGCGGCTGTGGAGGTGGATGCTCCCTCGTCGCGCTTGGTATCGCAGTCAATGCCCCCGATTCGTGCTACTCAGAGTTGCAAGCCTGTGAAGGTGAATAAGCTCTCGGATAGGGAATATGTCTTTTCGTTTGCCGAGAATATGGCAGGTGTCTGCACCCTGAAGGTTAAGGGTGAGGCAGGTACACGCATCTCCATGGAGCATGGCGAGCTGTTGCGCCAGGATGGTACGGTCGAGATGGCAAATATCGCAATTTATGCCCATCCGGTAGGGGATGCAATCTTCCAAACGGATATCTATACGCTCAAAGGCGGTGATGAGGTTGAGGAGTTTACTCCGCGATTCCACTATAATGGTTTCCAGTATGTTACGGTGCGCGCGGATAGACCTATCGAACTTAATGAGGAGAGCCTTACGGCACACTTCTTGCATACCGATGTGAGGTCGATAGGCAGCTTTGAGTGTTCGAACGAGATGTGGAATAAACTTTATCGCGCAGTGCGTCGCTCCTACCTTAGCAACCTGTATGGCATACCTACCGACTGTCCGCAGCGTGAGAAGAATGGCTGGACGGCAGATGCTCATATCAGCATAGATATCGCCCTAACGAATTTCGATGCTATTCTTGCATACGAAAAGTGGATTGACGACATTGTGGATAATCAGCGCCCCGATGGCTCGATTTCGGGCGTTATACCCGGTACTGCGTGGGGCTTTGCCGATTGGATTGGCCCGGTGTGGGATGCCGCGATGTTTATTATCCCCGATGCGCTCTATAATTACTATGGCGACGATAGGGCAATTCGCAAAATTTACAACTCTTGTGCGCGCTATTTGGAGTATCTTAAGGGCCGCGAGAATGCCGAGGGTGTTATAGCCTATGGATTGAGCGATTGGTGCTTCTGGCAGACACAAACGCCTCATGACTACACCGCAGCGGCGTTCTATTATTACGACAATAAACTCATGTCGCGCTTTGCCCGTATTTTGGGTAAAACGGCTGATGCCGAGCGCTATACAAAGAAGGCGAAGGAGTTGCAGAAGTATATCAACGATAAGTTCCTCGATGAAAAGACGGGTGTTTACTCTATCGGAAAGATTACGGCGCAGGCATTGCCTTTGGCGTTGGGATTTGCTCCCAAGGGAGTGGAGGCGAAGGTCGCAGCACGCCTAAATGAGGCGGTTGTGGAGAGTGGTTATGTCTGCGACTTCGGTCTGCTGGGTAGCAAATATACGCTGCGTGCGTTGGTTGATTACGGCTATGTAGATACGGCTTATCGCTTGGCTACGCAAACCAAGTGTCCTTCGTGGGGTAATTGGATAGAGAAGGGCTTTACCACGCCACTTGAGACTTGGGCTATACGCGATACTTTCCGCGATTCGTCGGCAAACCATGTATTCTTCGGCGATATTGCCGCATGGATGCACAGTCATATCGCAGGTATTCGTTACGATAGTACAAATCCCGGATTCAAGCACTTTGAAATACGCCCTGCCTTCCCCGAGGGTTTGGAGTGGGCAAAAGCTGATTATCACTCTGTAAGTGGTTATATCGCCACCTCATGGCGTCGCTTGGGCGATAAGGTTATTATGCAGGTGCTTGTTCCGCTGAATACCACGGCTACGCTATATGCCGACCAGGAGTATGAAATCAATGGTACGGGCAAACCCATTACTGTGACTTTTGAGTTGAAATAGAGATATTTTCTCCCCGCAAATGCCGTGTAGAGCGAGCTGCATCCCCCTTGTAGTCGTTATTTGATTTCAAGGGGGATGGAAGATTTTGTAAACCATTAGGCTAATTCTTTGCAAATTGAGGAATTTTTTGTAAATTTGTGGGTTAAAAAGAGGGTTTTAACAAAAAATGTAACAAAAGTCGTTTTGAAAGTGAGTAAATGAAACTTTGAAGCGCGGTGTTGCAGCGATTGTGAAACAAAATTTATAACAAGATATTCAATTAATAAAACATTAAAAAAACAGAACAATTATGGCAGATGTAAAACGCGTCTACACCTTCGGTAACAAGTTGGCCGAGGGTAATGGTAAGATGAGAGAGTTGCTCGGTGGTAAGGGTGCAAACCTTGCAGAGATGAACCTCATCGGTATTCCTGTACCTCCAGGATTCACTATCACTACCGATGTATGTACCGAGTACTACAAGCACGGTAAGGAGAAGGTTATCGAGTTGTTGAAGCCCGAGGTTGAGAAGGCTATTGCAAACATCGAGAACCTCACAGGTCGCAAGTTTGGCGACAAGGAGCTTCCTTTGCTCGTGTCGGTTCGTTCAGGAGCTCGTGCTTCAATGCCCGGTATGATGGATACAATCCTTAACCTCGGTATGAATGACGAGGCTGTTGAGGCTGTATCAAAGCTCTCTGGTAACCCCCGTTTCGCATGGGACTCTTATCGCCGTTTCGTACAGATGTACGGTGATGTAGTATTGGGTATGAAGCCCGTATCAAAGGAGGATCAGGATCCTTTCGAGGTTATCATCGAGGAGCAGAAGGAGAAGCGCGGTGTTAAGATGGATACCGACCTTACTGTTGAGGATTTGAAGGAGTTGGTTGCAAAGTTCAAGGCTGCAGTTAAGGCTCAGACCGGTAAGGACTTCCCCGCATGCCCATGGGAGCAGTTGTGGGGCGCAGTTTGCGCAGTGTTCGGCTCTTGGATGAACGAGCGCGCTATTCTCTATCGTAAGCTCAACAACATCCCCGCAGAGTGGGGTACTGCCGTATCAGTTCAGGCAATGGTATTCGGTAACATGGGTGAGAACTCAGCAACAGGTGTTGCATTCTCTCGTGACGCTGCTACAGGTGAGAACATCTTCAATGGTGAGTACCTTGTAAACGCTCAGGGTGAGGATGTGGTTGCAGGTATCCGTACTCCTCAGCAGATTACAATCGAGGGTTCACGCCGCTGGGCAAAGGCTCAGAACATCTCAGAGGAGGAGCGTGCTTCGAAGTATCCTTCATTGGAGGAGGTTATGCCTACCGTATATGCCGAGCTTAACGAGATTCAGCACCACTTGGAGACTTACTTCAAGGATATGCAGGATATCGAGTTTACTATCCAGGACGGTAAGCTTTGGATGTTGCAGTGCCGTAACGGTAAGCGTACCGGTGCCGCAATGGTTAAGATTGCAATGGATATGTTGCGCGAGGGTTTGATTGACGAGAAGACTGCTGTCTTGCGTTGCGAGCCCGCTAAGTTGGACGAGTTGTTGCACCCCGTATTCGATAAGACCGCTATCAAGAATGCAAAGGTTATCGTTAAGGGTCTGCCCGCATCTCCGGGTGCTGCTACAGGTCCCGTAGTATTCTTCGCTGAGGATGCCGAGAAGGTTTTGGCAGAGACTGGCAAGAAGGCTGTTTTGGTTCGTATCGAGACATCTCCCGAGGATTTGAAGGGTATGTTGGATGCTGCCGGTATTTTGACTGCACGCGGTGGTATGACCTCACACGCTGCCGTTGTGGCTCGTGGTATGGGTAAGTGCTGCGTATCAGGTGCCGGTGAGCTCAATATCGACTATAAGACTCGCACAATCAAGGTTAATGGCTTTGAGATTAAGGAGGGTGACTGGATTTCACTCAACGGTTCAACAGGTGAGGTTTACCTCGGTCAGGTTGCTACCAAGGACGCTGATTTGAGCGGTGACTTCGGTCAGTTGATGGAGTTGGCTGGCAAGTATGCTACTATGAAGGTTCGTGCTAACGCTGATACTCCTCGTGATGCCGAGCAGGCATTCGCATTTGGTGCTGAGGGTATCGGTCTTTGCCGTACAGAGCATATGTTCTTCGAGGGCGAGCGTATTAAGGCTGTTCGCGAGATGATTTTGGCTGATGATGAGGCTGGTCGTCGCGTAGCACTTAACAAGTTGCTTCCTATGCAGCGTGGTGACTTCGAGGGCTTGTTCAAGGCTATGAAGGGCTATCCTGTTATCGTTCGTCTGCTCGATCCACCTTTGCATGAGTTTGCTCCTAACACCGAGAAGGAGCAGCGTGAGATGGCCGAGGAGTTGGGTATCACTTACGAGGCAGTTGCCGCTAAGGTAGAGTACTTGCA
>JAFXIS010000043.1 GCA_017532885.1 Alistipes sp.
CGTGATGTGGCCGCCCCGGAGCCTGCACCTGCCTCAGATGCACAACCCGCCCCCGCTGCCGTCAAATAAAATATATTGGTTTGGAGGTGTTGTGTCATTGCGAGGAGGACATTAGTCCGACGTGGCAATCCCCTATGTTTCTCGATGGAGGAGATTACCACAGTCGCTACGCTCCTTCGTAGTGACAATAGTGTTACAACACTAAATGATAGATATAATACTAACCTTAAATAAAAGAAACTATGAAAAGAAATCTACTCAAAAGTATGCACGTAGTCTGTGCTGCACTTCTATCTGTTGTTATGTTATCGTGTGGGCCGCGTAAGGCTGAAGTATATGTTACTTCGGGCGAGGGCGATATGCAGTTCCGTTTCGCGCAACTCGGCAATGCCGAACTTCGTAAAGTTGCTCCATCGGAGGGCAATTTCATCCAACTCAAGCCCGAAAGCCATCGCCAGCCCGTATATGGTTTTGGTGCTGCCATTACAGGCTCTACCTGCTATAATCTGTTGAAGATGAGCGAGGAGGATAGAGAGGCTATCTTGCAGGAGTGCTTCTCGCCCGAGCAGATGGCTATGAGTTTTATCCGTATATCGATTGGTGCGTCGGATTTCTCGCTTGATGAATATACCTGCTGCGACAAGGAGGGTATCGAGTTCTTCGAGTTGCACGAGTACGATAAGCGCGATTTGCTCCCCATCTTGAAGCGTATTTTGGAGATTAACCCTGCGGTGCGTATCGTGGGCTCTCCGTGGTCTTGCCCCAAGTGGATGAAGATTCACCACGAGACGGGCGAGCCATTTGATAGTTGGACTTCAGGCATCCTCAATCCCAAGTATTATGCCGACTACGCCGAGTATTTCGTGCGCTGGATAGGCGAGATGGAGGCAGAGGGTATTCCTATCTATGCTATCACTGTTCAGAATGAGCCACTCAATCACGGAAACTCGATGTCGCTCTATATGGGTTGGGAGCAGCAGCGTGATTTCATCCGTGACCACCTCGGCCCCGAGTTCGAGAAGCACGATATCAAGGCCAAAATTTGGGCCTTCGACCACAACTACAACTACGATAACGTGCCCGACCAGCAGGGTTATCCCCTCAATATCTTTGCCGACAGCGAGGCGTCGAAGTATATTGCAGGCTCGGCTTGGCACAACTATGGTGGCCGCGTGTCGGAGTTGGACCGCATCTACAAGGCCTATCCCGATAAGGAGATTTTCTTTACCGAGGCATCAATCGGTACGTGGAACTACGACTTCAGCAAGTGCCTCGTAAACGATTTTGCATCAATCTTTATCGGTACACTCAACCGCTACGGTCGTGGCGTGACTTTGTGGAATCTCATTCTTGACGACAAGGGCGCGCCCAACCGCCCGAAGGGTTGCCGTACCTGCTTTGGCGCGATTGAGATTTCGTCAAAGACCTACGACTATGCATCGCTTGACCGCAAGAGCCACTACTATAATATTGCTCACTGCTCGAAGGTTATTTTGCCCGATGCGTGGTGTGTGGATGTTGAGGCCGAGTTGCCGCGTGGTGTCGAGATGTCGGCTTTTGTTAATCTCGATGGCTCGTTGGCAGTCGTAGCCGTGAATCGCTCTAAGGAGGCGCAGGAGGTTGTTGTGAAGGGTACAAAGCGTGAGTTTACGCTGACTCTCCCCGCAGGCTCTATTGCATCTGCCCGCTGGACAGAGTAGAATAACGTAAATAATAAGGTGATTTCTACGTTAATCCACCGCAAGGGTGGCTTTTCACCGCTCCGCCTCGGCAAAGCGAACAAAAGTTCACTCTGCTCTCGGCTTAATCGCGGCGTTATACTCATCCTCGAAATCCTCATTTACGCTTTAGTAAACTGCGGTTTCTCGGATTTCGCAAGCCTTGAAATCCCTCTTATTATTTCCGTTATAAACAGGAAAATAAAAAACTCTCCCACTTTCAATGGGAGAGTTTTTTATTTTAATTCAAAATTTTGATTAGTGTATTACGTCACTCCACCGAGCCGTTAGGCGAGGATTGGAGTCTCTAATGTTCAAGCGTTTACACAAACGTATAACCATCTAATTATGAATTTTGAATTCTTAATTTTGAATTATTTTGTCTCCTGCCAGCCGAAAAGCAACATATCACCCGGCTCGACATAGAGCGACGGAGAGTAGGTCGATGCTGCGACGACCTTGCCCGTAGGCAGATAACGCATCACCTCCTCTGCGCACTCTACCGTTACGCGCTGCGGCTGGTAGATGTCGCGGTTTACCACCATCAAGTAACGCATCGTGCCGTTCTTGAGTTGTGACACAACAACACCCTCACCCTCGGAGATCGGAAGAG
>JAFXIS010000007.1 GCA_017532885.1 Alistipes sp.
ATCCCGAAAAGATTGGCGTGATTTCGATGTCGGCAGGCTCGCATCTGGCCCTGTTGCTGGCAACAAGTTCGCAGACTGCGGCTTATGAGCCTATCGACAAATTGGACGATGTGCCTTGCCACATCAATTGGGCTGTAGTGAATGCTCCCGCCTATGTGACTACCGACGGCGAGAATGGCTCTCCCGCTACACGTGAAGGCTACGGTATCGATGTAAAACTATCGGATGTATTCAAGTTTGACGAGAAGACCTGCCCGATGACACTTCAGCACGGCGGTTTGGACCCCTATACACCTAATGGCTCGACTCTCATCTATCGCCGTCTGCGCGAGATGAAGATTCCCGCCGAACTGCACTTGTATCCCAATCAGGGACACGGAGCCTTTGGCTTTGAGCGTACGGTGGAGTTTATGCGCCAGATGGGTTATATGGGCGAGTTGGAGCCAGAGGTTGAGTTGATGTCACGCTATGGCAACGACGATGCTCGTGCAGAACTTATCGTGGAGGATGTATGGCCTGAGGGTAAGATGCCCGATAAGCAGGAGAACCAATGCAAGCCCTACATAGAGTGGCACTTCCCGAAGGAGAAGAAGACCGATGCTATACAGATTATCTACTCAGGTGGCAGTTATATGGGCAACGGCACCGACGGCTTCGAGGTCGCTCCCGCACGCCGCTACCTCAACGAGATGGGTATCACGGTAGTGACGATGAAGTATCGCACACCGCGCCCCGCAGCCGAGAGCGGTCTGGCAAAGCACACGACGGCTTGGCAGGATTTGCAGCGCGCCATACGATTGGTACGCTCAAAGGCCACCGAGCGAGGCCTCAACCCCAACAAGATTGGTATTATGGGCTCATCGGCAGGTGGTCACCTCACGCTGATGGGCGTGACAAGTTCGATGCATCGTGCATATCTGGCCATAGATGACGTGGATAAACTCCCCTGCAATGTACAATGGGGTATAGGCATATATCCTGCATACGCATTGACCGACGGAGCCGACCAGAACAACACTACGGGCGGTAATGCCGACAGCGCGGTTTTAGTTCCCGAATTCAGTTTCGACCTGCAGACAGCACCTATGCTCTTCATTCACGGCGATGCTGACGGCTGGGCCTCGATGAACTCGGTGAAGACTTGGGAGAAGATGCGCAGTATGGGCATACAGAGTGAGTTACATACGCTCGCCCTGCGTCCCCACTGCTTCCAGCGTGCCGCCTCACCCGGAACAGGCAGTTATACTTTCCTTGACCGCATAGGTGACTACCTGAAGCAGCGTCTCGACATAAAATAATAATTACACAACCTACGGTTCTAGCTCATTCGGAGCCTTGAAAAGGCGACCAAAGCCCCTGCCTGAGGCGGGGGTTGGGGGTGGGTCAGACTTGTAAATGCGGCTAAAAGCCGCAACGTAGACTTAAAGAAGCAAACGACTTAATAGTAGTGTAATTTTATATGTAAGCACCATAACTAATATTAAGCAACGAAATTATAGATGCGTCGAATTTTATTAACGATAGCCTTATCGCTATTGTTTACCACTATGCAGGCACAAGATTTAACCATAAAACTTTGGGATAACTCTTCGGCTCCTCACTCTAACAACCTATCAGGTCCTGAGAAGGATGATGGCGGTGAGAGAGTCTCGAATGTGACCGAGACTGTCCTCTACATCTATGAGGCCGCAGAGGGCAAGGCTACAGGGCAGGCTGTTATAATCTGTCCCGGCGGAGGATATGCCCGACTTGCTATGGGACACGAAGGTCACGACTTTGCACGTTGGTTTGCCCAGATGGGTATAACGGCGGCTGTGCTGAAGTATCGTATGCCCAATCACACTCCACAAGTACCTATGGAGGATGCCGCCGAGGCATTACGATATATGCGTGAGGAGTATAGGGAATGCAAGGCGCTGAAGAGTGTCGGCATTATGGGATTCTCGGCAGGTGGTCACTTGGCCGCCTCAACCGCTACGGGAGCATTGGAGGCAAATGGCGACAAGAGCGCACGCGCTACTGTACGTCCCGACTTCGCCATACTGTTCTACCCCGTAATTACGGGCGAGCCACTACACGCACACGCAGGCTCATACGACAACCTTCTCGGCGCTGACCGCAC
>JAFXIS010000044.1 GCA_017532885.1 Alistipes sp.
CAATACCATCTCTTTCATATCTTTCGTATTTTAGTGCTTATACACCCTTTTTACACTATATTGGGTAGTCTTTCCTGCTGGCGAAGGCCTACGTTGTGGCTTTTAGCCGCATTTACAAATCTGCCCCACCCCAACCCCCGCCTCAGGCAGGGGCTTTGGTCGCCACTAAAAGCGGCTCCTAAAAAGCACTACCGCAGGTTGTGTAATTTCGTATATAATATTTTTTTAGGGACAACTCCTATATTTCAGTCTGCAAAGATAGACAAAAATTGTGAAACACCTTATTTTGCAGACAATTCCTTAACTATTGCGCACATCTCGTCGTACTGACGCTCCATACTCTGCAAGAGTTTATATTGAGCGCGAGTGCGTACCAGATTGTGGTCGGCATAAGCAGTCTTGTAATAGTTATCGCCGTCGATGTAATCCATCAAGAAACGCAACACCTGCTCGAAGGTGATGTAACGGCCCGAAAATGCCAACCAATCGAGTTCGCTCTGTGTCATCGTAGCACGCTGCTCCGAAAGATAACCCTCGGCATAGGCGCGGAACATATCGATACTCATCTCGACATTATCCAGACACTTGTCATCCTCGGCACCTGTATTGGTGTAAGAGCGGATAGCATCACCAAAGTCGTTAAGCGATGTAGAACTCATAACGGTATCGAGGTCGATAGCGCACAATACATTGCCTGTGGGCTTGTCGAAGAGGATGTTGCTGATTTTGGTATCGTTGTGAGTAACGTGGGTGGGGATTGTACCATCCTCAACGAGCGACCAGAACGAGAGCATCTCCTCGCGGCGTGACTCAATCCACGAAATCTCCTCCTGCAACTCCTTAACACGACCTACGGGGTCCTTGGCGATGGTCTCGTCCCACTGCTGGAAACGCCAACGGATATTATGGAAACCCTTGATGGTCTCGTTCAACGGCTTATCGAAGTCCGAAAGCAGAGCCTGAAAACGACCTATACCTACACCGCCCTGATAGGCCAATGCGGGAGAGTCGGCGCGGTCATAACTTGCTGTATCGGCGATAAACAGACATACGGCCCAGAAGTTCTCGCCATCCTGAACATACAACTTGCCATCTTTGGCGGGGATAACGGTCAAAGTCTCGCGCATAGGGTCGGCAACCTTCTGCTTGATATGCTCGGTAACGGCCTTGATGTTATCCATCATACCCGGCACATCGGGGAAGATGTTGTGGTTCTTACGCTGAAGGATGTAGTTGGGATTGTCACCTACGGTCTTTACGACAAAAGTATCGTTGATAAATCCCTCACCCAGAGGTTTGATTGATTCAATATCGCCCACCAACTCAAACTGTGCGGCGATGGCCTGAAGTTTTTCCTGTGTCATAAGTTATTATAGTTTTGTATTTGTTTTCACGCTATAAGGTAGCCTTTCTTGCTAATGAATGCATACGTTGCGGCTTTTAGCCGCATTTACAAGTCTGACCCCCCCATCCCCCGCCTCAGGCAGGGGCTTTGGTCGCCTTTTCAAGGCTCCGAATGAGGTACACCTTGCTGGTGATAATTTTATATAGTTTTATTTATATTACATCAGTTTCAGTTCGCCGAAGAACTCGGGGCAGTGGAAGTTGGGCTTCTCCAGCGCTATGGGCGACCAACTCAGGAAATGAGTCTTGTCGCAGTTGTCGCCACACTTATAGAAGTTGGCACGCAGAGTCTTGGGAGCCTCATCCAACCCAAGCAACTTAAAGGGGATAACCTCGGCCAACCACCACTTCTGGCCCTCGCCACGACTATCCTGCGGCTCGTGCTTCAGAGAGCCGAAACGACGTATCTGACTCATCTTCTCGTCATCGAAATGGTCGGCATCCTCACGTGAGCGACGGAAGGCGGCCAATGCGGTACCTGCACAGTTAATCTCGAAGTTGAAGTAACCCTCGCCTGCGGGATTGGCAACGAAGAACTCGACACAACTATCCTCCCAAACGGCGCCGTTATTCTCCATAGCAACAGCACGTACGTGCTCCTCCTCGACATCAAACATCACGACAATAGCATCGTCCGAGTGGGCCACACGAAACTCCACTCGCGGAGCGTAAGGGAACTCTGCCCAATTTACACACTCAATCTTCTCGGGCGTAATCTTGTCACGCAGGACAAGTCGCAAATCGTTATCGCCGAGTTGTTCGAGGTTGCGTATGAATCGCACCTCAAGACTCTTCTTTGCCGTTTTGTTATCAGTACACTCTTTCATAGTTATAATCTGGTAAAATGAATCAACCTTCAAAATTAAAAAAAACTGAAGAAAAAGTCAATA
>JAFXIS010000045.1 GCA_017532885.1 Alistipes sp.
ATGGTGCTTGCTCCTATCTTGGGCGAGATGTTCCTTAATCTTGTTAAGGGCGAGGTTGTGTTCTCGTCTATCGGCGTTGTGCCTATGTTGGCAGGATTCATCTCGGCATTTGTGGTAGGTTGTTTGGCCTGCAAATTTATGTTGGGTGTAGTGCAGAAGGGTAAACTCATCTGGTTTGCGGTATATTGTGCCGTAGCGGGTGTTGTGTCAATCGTTTGCAACTTTATATAATCACTAAAAGAGAATATGACAGAGAATCAATCGCTTCGCGGAATAGACTTCCGCGAAGGTTATATTGCCGTCATTGATAAACCGCTTGAGTGGACCTCCACCGATGTGGTGCGCAAGATAAAATATGCATTAGTAAACCGTCTGGGCTATAAGAAGATAAAGATTGGCCACGCAGGTACACTCGACCCTCTGGCGACGGGCGTTCTGCTTATCTGCATCGGCAAGGCCACGAAGATGGTCAATGCACTGCAGGGCGAGGAGAAGGAGTATGTTGCCGAATTGGAGTTGGGTGCAACGACTCCGAGCCACGATATGGAGCATCCGATAGATAAGCGTTTCCCGACAGAACATATAACCAGAGAGTTGATAGATGAGGCCTTGCTCTCGCTTACGGGCGAGCGCCTGCAGGCTCCTCCCATCTACTCGGCCAAGAAGGTTGAGGGTGTGCGTGCCTATGAATTTGCCCGTGCAGGCGAGGAGGTGGAACTCAAAAAGGCCTTAATCAATATCTATGAGATTGAGGTGTTGGATTTTACGATGCCTTACCTGAAGTTGCGCGTTAGATGCAGCAAGGGAACTTACATTCGTTCATTGGCTTACGAGATAGGTCAGGCGCTCAACAGCGGAGCCTATCTGCGCTCGTTGCGTCGTACCCGCAGCGGTGGCTTTACAGCCGAAAATGGCTATAAATTGGAGAATTTTTTGGAAAAGTTGAGCGAATGTGAAACAAAATAGCGAAAATTTCGTATTATATATTGATATTTGTGTCTTTCACAGTTGATAAAACGATTTATAAATTATGAAGTTATCTCAATACGGATACGACTTTAAGAGCGAGATGCTGGCTCAATATCCTGCGGAGAACCGCGACGAGTCACGTCTGATGGTCGTTAATCGTGCTACGGGTAAAATCGAGCATCGCATATTCAAGGACATCATCGAGTATTTTGACGAGAAGGATTTATTCCTGTTTAACGACACGAAGGTTTTTCCTGCACGTCTTTATGGTAATAAGGAGAAGACAGGAGCCGAAATCGAGATTTTCTTGTTGCGTGAGTTGAACCGAGAGTTAAGATTGTGGGATGTGTTGGTGGACCCTGCGCGTAAAATCCGTATAGGCAATAAACTCTATTTCGGCGAGGACGATATGATGGGCGCCGAGGTGATTGACAATACCACTTCGCGAGGCCGTACGTTGCGTTTCCTGTTTGACGGCTCTTATGAGGAGTTCAAAGAGGCTCTCTATCGTTTGGGCGAGACTCCGCTGCCACGTTGGGTACGCGATAAGGTTGAGGAGGAGGATGCCGAGCGTTATCAGACAATCTTTGCTAAAAACGAGGGCGCTGTGGCGGCTCCGACAGCAGGTATGCACTTCTCGAAGCATCTGCTCAAGCGTATGGAGATTAAGGGTATCGACTCTGCATTTATTACTCTGCACGCCGGTTTGGGCAACTTCCGTACTGTCGATGTTGAGGATTTGTCGAAGCATAAGATGGACTCCGAGCAGTTTGTAGTATCGGAGGAGGCTGCCGAGATGGTCAACGCGGCAAAAGGCAGTGGCCATAAGGTTGTAGCCATAGGTACTACCGTTATGCGAACTGTCGAGACAGCCGTTTCGACTGGCGGAATGATTAAACCTCAGGAGGGCTGGACAAATAAATTTATCTTCCACCCCTATGAATTTACGGTGGCTGACGCTATGGTTTCAAATCTGCATCTGCCATACTCGACTCAACTTATGATGGTGGCAGCCTTTGGCGGTTACGATTGCATAATGAATGCATATCAGGTTGCAGCCGAGGAGGGTTATCGTTTTGGCACCTACGGTGACGCGATGCTCATTTTGTAGAA
>JAFXIS010000046.1 GCA_017532885.1 Alistipes sp.
GATAAGGGAGGTCTTGCAGGTATCTTCTTTATGGCTCTTACGCTGGTACTTGTGTCGTTCTCTTGTACGGGTCCCATCGTAGGATCGGTATTGATCCAATCTACGTCGGGAGAGTTCTGGACGCCGATTATCACTATGTTGGCTTTCTCGGTTGTCTTTGCTCTGCCGTTTACGCTCTTTGCCTTGTTCCCCACCTGGCTTAAGCAGTTGCCCAAGAGTGGCGGCTGGCTCAACTCCGTGAAGGTTGTGTTGGGTTTTGCCGAGTTGGCACTCGGATTGAAGTTCCTCAGCGTAGCCGATCAGACCTACCACTGGGGCTTGCTCGACCGTGAGGTATATCTGGCATTGTGGATTGCAATCTTCTCTCTTATGGGATTGTATCTGTTGGGTAAACTCAAGTTCAAGCACGATAGCGATATGCCTTACCTCTCGGTAACTCGTTTGGTGCTGGCCGTGGTGGTATTCTCGTTTGTAGTATATATGATCCCCGGTATGTGGGGTGCTCCGCTGAAGGCACTTTCAGGTTACTTGCCTCCTATTCAGACTCAGGATTTTGTTGTTGGGGCGGGTAGTGCCGCAACCTCTTCTTCGACCTCTGCTCCTACGTCGGGCGTAAAGTATGGCGATGTGTTGGAGTTACCTTTGGGTCTGGATGGCTTCTTCGATTTGGAGGAGGCTGAGGCATACGCAAAGCAGGTAGATAAGCCTCTGTTTATCGACTTTACGGGTCACGGTTGTGTGAACTGCCGTGAGATGGAGGCACGCGTATGGTCAGATCCGCGAGTGCTGGATATCCTGCGTAACGAGTATGTTGTCGTGGCTCTGTACGCCGACGATAAACTGAAGGTTGATGAGGCTGACTGGGTGACCACCGATTCGGGTAAGGTGCTCAAGACGCTGGGTAAGATCAACTCATACTATGCACTCAAAACCTATGGCGTAAATGCGCAGCCCTACTATGTTTTGCAGGGTCATACGGGCGAGCCTATGGTAACACCGCGTGGTTACGATCTGGATGTGCAGGGATTTATCAATTTCTTGCAGAGCGGTGTAGATGCCTATAAGGCAGGTAAGTAGTCAAATCAAAAGAGAAAAGAGTATGGGAATGGAAAAATATGAATCTAAACAGCAGCAGGTGCTAAAAGGCGCCTCGCGTATCTACCCGCTTATCACGCGTTTCGATATGCTTACGCCGGCACTTCAGGACAAGGTCGAGGAGTGGCACGCTACGGAGGACACCTGCTCGTTTAAGGTTAAGGGTTTCACCGTAGCACTGCGCATCGTCGAGCGTGTGGAAAATAAACATATCAAGATTACGGGTGATAATGAGCAGGGTGGTTTGCCTGTTGATTTCTCTTTCTGGATCCAGCTGCACGAGGTGACCGATGCTGACACCCGTATGCGTATGGTTCTGCATGCCGATCTCAATATGATGATGCGTATGATGCTCGGCAGCAAATTGCAGGAGGGTCTGGATAAAGCAGTTGAGGGTCTGGCAATGGCTTTTAATCAAATGCCGTAGCAGTTTTTGTGAATGATGGACAAATGGAACTTATTTCGTTGAAAAAAAACACACTTTTAGTTTGTTAATCATCAAAAATGTAGTACATTTGCAGACCCAAAGAAACTAAATGTTAAATTACAAAATAAATAATTACTATGACTAAGGCTGATATCGTTAATGAAATTGCCAAGAGTACTGGTGCCGAGAAAGTTTTGGTACAGACTATCGTAGAGGCATTTATGGAGAACGTAAGAACCTCTCTCGCAGAGCATAACAATGTATATCTTCGTGGATTCGGTAGCTTCATCATCAAGAAGCGTGCAACCAAGGTGGCTCGTAACATCTCTAAGAACACCACCATCACCATCCCCGAGCACAATATTCCCGCTTTCAAGCCCGCTAAGAGCTTCGTTGCGAAGATTAAGTAAGAACTTAATAACCAATTAAAAAATAAAGACTATGCCAAACGGAAAGAAGCACAAGCGTCATAAGATGGCTACGCACAAGCGTAAGAAGCGTCTTCGTAAGAATCGTCATAAGAAGAAGTAATCTTCTTTGCGGTTAGAACTGCGTTAGCAAGTAGGTAGATTAAAAGGTAAAGAGCGATTATTGTCTAACGCCCTTTACCTTTACCTATTTTTAATAAACATTTACAATGAATCGAGAGTTAGTAATCAACGTTACCCCGACCGAGATCACCATCGCTCTTTGTGAGGACAAGGTTCTTGTCGAGCTGAGCAAGGAGCAGTGCAAGACAGGCTTTTCTGTCGGCGACATCTATCTGGGTAAGGTGCGTAAAATTATGCCGGGACTGAATGCCGCTTTCGTCAATATAGGACACGAAAAGGACGCATTTATCCACTACCTCGATTTGGGAAGCCAATTCCTCTCGTTGCAGAAGGTTGTCGATAGTCGCCAGCCCGGACGCCGAGGAGTGAAGGTGGAGTCGATGCGATTGGAACCCAATATTGAAAAGCAGGGCAAGATAGCATCATACCTCCAGGTAGGACAGACCGTTATGGTACAGGTGGCCAAGGAGGCCATTTCGACCAAAGGCCCGCGCCTTACGGCGGATATCTCGCTTGCAGGCCGTAATGTGGTGCTGGTGCCATTTACGAGTAAGATCTCCATATCGCAAAAGATCCGTTCGACGGATACCAAGAAACGCCTGCGCCGTATTGCTGCCGGCGTACTTCCCAAAAATTTTGGCGTTATCATACGCACCGCAGCCGCCGAGGCAAACGATGCCGACATTGAGCAGGATATCCTTTCGCTCATCGAGCGCTGGAACAAGGCTGTAGGTAACATTCGCAAACAAGAGGCTCCCTCGCTGCTGATGAGCGAGATGAACAGAGCCAACACCATAATCCGCGACTCGCTCAATTCGACCTTCTCGCAAATCACGGTCGATGACGAGGCGATGTATAGCGAGATTAAAAACTATATTAAAATCATCGACCCCCAGTTGGAGAAGATCGTTAAGTTGTACCGTGGCACGGTGCCCATCTTCGACAACTTCGATATATCGAAACAGATCAAATCGCTCTTTGCTAAGTACGTCTCGCTTAAGCGAGGCGCCTACCTTATCATCGAGCATACCGAGGCTATGAACGTCATCGACGTCAATTCGGGCAACCGAACCAAGGCCGAGGACAACCAGGAGGAGACAGCTATGACGGTCAATCTGGCTGCCGCCAAGGAGATAGCACGACAGTTGCGCTTGCGCGATTTGGGTGGTATTGTCATCATCGACTTTATCGACCTGCACAAGGCGCAGAACCGTCAGCTCCTCTATGAGGAGATGCAGAAACTGATGGCCACCGATAAGGCCAAGCATACGATTCTGCCACTTACCAAGTTCGGTCTTATGCAGATCACACGTCAGCGTGTGCGCCCCGTGGCCGTGGAGGATGTTACGGATGTATGTCCGACGTGTGGCGGTACGGGACGTGTTGAGCCGACCGTTCTGCTGGATCGCAAGCTGGAGAATCAGATTCAGTTCCTGGTCGAGGATCGTGGCGTGAAGCATATCACCTTACGTGTGAGCCCCTATGTGGCGTCGTATCTTTGCGCTGGATTATGGTCTTTGCGTCGTCGTTGGGCTTGGCGATATAAGATCTCGCTTAAGGTCATTGCCGACCAGAGC
>JAFXIS010000047.1 GCA_017532885.1 Alistipes sp.
CATACCGCAACCCATAATCTCCAGCCAGCCTGTACCCTTGCAGACGTTGCAGCCCTTGCCGCCGCAGAGGTTGCACGATACATCGACCTCAGCCGAAGGCTCGGTGAAGGGAAAGTATGAGGGACGCATACGGATTGTAGCCGTCTCGCCGAAGAGTTCCTTGGCGAAGTAGAGTATCGACTGCTTCATATCGGCAAACGATACACCCTCGTCGATGTAGAGGCCCTCGACCTGATGGAAGATACAGTGTGCGCGGTATGAGATGGCCTCGTTGCGGAATACGCGGCCCGGACATACGATGCGGATAGGGGGCTTCTGGTGCTCCATAGCACGTACCTGAATCGATGAGGTGTGAGTACGCAACAACACATCCTTGGTGTCGGGCTCCGATGATGCCTTCTCAACGAAGAATGTATCCTGCATATCGCGTGCCGGGTGCGAGAGGGGGAAGTTCAGAGCCGAGAATACGTGCCAGTCGTCCTCGATTTCGGGACCTTCGGCTACCGTATAACCCAAGCGTGAGAAAATCTCTACAATCTGATTCTTGACAATCGAAATGGGGTGACGTGTACCGTCAGCCGTAGCCGAGCCGGGGCGTGTCATATCGCCTACCGCTGCCACCTTCTGTGCAGCCGAGTCGGCCAATGAGGCCTTCAAAGTGTTTACACGCTCCTGTGCAGCCTGCTTCAGGGCGTTAATCTTCTGTCCCAACTCGCGTTTTTGCTCTGCGGGAACTGTCTTGAACTCCTCCATCAAGGCGTTCAACTCGCCTTTCTTGCCGAGAATCTTGATACGAAACTCCTCGACCTCGGCAGCCGTTGTCGGAGCGAACTCTTCTACTCTCTTGAGTAGGTCTTGAATCTTCTCAATCATTGTTATTTTGTTTTTTCGTAATTTTATTACAACGTAGTTGTCATTGCGAAGGAGCGATAGCGACTGTGGTAACGCTGCGATTAAGGCGAGAGCAGAGTATAATTTTTATACTTTGCCGAGCCGTAGCAGCGAAAAGACGCCTTTGGCGGATTAATCTCCTGCAGTCTTTAACGTGGGAGATTACCACGTCGGACTTTGGGTCCTCCTCGTAATGACATATATAGCAAAATCAATGTATATAATAACTTTGTTTTTTATATATTTTTCTGCTAATTTTGTCGTTGCGCTATGGCCACTTTATGGCTATATAACGTGCAAAGTTACTAAAAAATATGAGAACGGTTCGCTTTTTTACACTATTTATGGTCTCGTTTGCGATAATGTTGCTTACTTTTTCGCCAACAAGGCTGCTTGCTGCACGTCAGGCAGGGGTTTCAATAGAGGCTGTTGAGTCGGCTGATACGATAAAAAATGTGGTCGAAAAGGCTCAAATAGTGATACAAAAAGTCGCAACAGAGAGCCCCGTCAATGCCGATTCAATACCCCCCATCGGTGGTCGTCTGGGTTTGGTGCTGTCGGGCGGAGGAGCCAAAGGTTTGTATCACATAGGCGTTATTCGCGCCTTGGAGGAGAACTCAATACCGATTGATTATGTGTCGGGTACGTCGATGGGTGCAATCATCGGTGCGCTATATGCTTCGGGCTATACCCCCCAGCAGATGGAGGATATAGTGTTGTCGGGTGATGTCGAGAAGTGGGTGTCGGGACAGATTGACGATAAATACCGATTCTACTATAACGAGCGCCCCGACTCGCCCGCTATGTTGTCGGTATATGCCGACATCAAACGCGATACGCTCAACAATAGCAGTTCGATGAAGTTGGCCCTGCCTCATTCGTTTGTATCGACGGCCCAGATTGATATGGCCCTGCTGGAGTTGCTGGGGGCTTCGGGTGCTGCCTGCGGTGGCGACTTCGACAATCTGATGATACCCTTCCGATGCATCGTGACGGATGTGAATGCCCACGCGCCTGTGGAGATGCGCAGTGGCGATTTGGCATTTGCCGTGCGTGCTTCGATGGCATATCCTATGTTGTTCCGCCCTGTAACCGATGAGCAGGGACGTGTCTTTGTAGATGGCGGTTGCTACGATAATTTCCCGTGGCGTGTTATGCAGGCGGATTTCGCGCCCGACTTCTATCTGGGTGCGCAGTGTCTGGATGGTAACGACCTCACCACGCAGGAGTCATCTATCGAGAAACAGGTGATGTCGCTTGTGACTATGCCGACGGATTACACCCTGCCCGAAGGTCAGAGCCTTATCGTGCATCGTAATGTGGATGCCAGCGTGATAGATTTCTCTCAGGGTAGGCAAATCATCGAGGCGGGATATGAGGATGCTATGGCTATGATGCCCGAACTGAAGCGTCGTTTCACGTCACGCCGCTCGATGGAGGAGTTGGCCGCACGCCGCGAAGCCTTCCGCGAGCGCTGCCCCGAACTGATGATTGGCGGAGGTGATATCGAGGGCTTGCGTCTGCGCCAGAAGCGATATGCACGTACGTTCCTCGAATTTGAGGAGCCCCGCCGCGACTCTACGGACCGCGATGTGCAGAGTTTTTATAAGATGCGCGACAAATTCTTCTCGTTGATGGCGACGAGCGATTTCAATATCAACTCATTCCCGCGTATGCACTACGACTCGTTGTACGACGATTTCAATCTGACGCTCGACCTCTCGGTGAAGCCCAAGGTGCGCTACTC
>JAFXIS010000048.1 GCA_017532885.1 Alistipes sp.
AGCACAACTTGTTGTGCGTGAGAATCTCTTTCCTCTTTCCTCTTTAATCCCGCTATGCGGTCTTTTCCTCCTTCGCACCTCGGCAATTCAAATAAGTTTGATTGCCCTCGGTTTGGCGTCGGTTGCTCTTTGCTCTTTGCTATTTGCTCTTTGCTCTTCCCTCTTATCTCATGACAATTACCACAGCGGTGGCGGAGATACCCTCCTCGCGACCCTCAAAACCGAGATGTTCGGTGGTTGTCGCCTTGAACGATACGCGTTCGATATCCAATTCTGCGACCTCGGCCACAGCTTGACGCATCTGGTCGATGTAGGGGCGTAACTTCGGGGCTTGGGCTGCTATTGTGCAGTCGATATTCGAAATTCGATAACCCATAGATTTAACCTTGTCACATACTCTGCGCAGGAGAATCTTTGAGTCTATGCCCTTGAATTCGTCGCTGCTGTCGGGAAAGAGTTTTCCTATATCACCCAAAGCCAAAGCTCCCAGCAGGGCATCGCAGATGGCATGCAAGGCAACATCTCCGTCAGAGTGTGCTACGCATCCCTTTGTATGCTCAATTTTTACTCCGCCAAGCCATAGCGGCAGGCCCTCCTTGATGGCGTGTACATCAAAACCATGTCCTATTCTAAAGTCCATATCGTGTAGTTTTATTCGTTGATTTAATCCACTTTAACTATCTCACCCAAAGTCAGGTACCACAAGTAGCCCTCGACCTCGGTGTAGCCCATATTGCGTAATAGACGCATATACTCCTCAATTTGTAGGCGATGTGAACGAGGTTTTTCGGCTCCAAACTTGTAATCGACTACCACAGCCTGTTTGCCGCGCAGCATCACTCGGTCGGGGCGTCGTGTACCCACAATTTCACCGCATATTATATCCTGCTCGTTGCGTACCTTATCCCAGCTGTCAGAGAACCACTCCTTAACACAATCCTTGCCAAATTCGCGTTCAAGGCATGCGCGGAGTTCCTGCTCCTGCTCAATGTCGATAGTGCCCGATAGGCGGGCTTCGCTGATGCGTTGCTCGATATCCTCGAGCGAAGCGGCCTCGCAGAGTATTGAGTGCATCAATATACCCACCTCGCGTTGCGATGCTATGCCCGTAGCCTCCTCTTCGAAATAGCGCTGCGAAGGTGTCGAAAGGGCAGGGTGGTGAGGATTTGAGGGGTACTCTTTGAGGATTATGTTGCGAGGTTTCGCCTCCTCTGCCAATGCCTTGCGGCAACCATTAAGCGAGGGACACTCCTTGCATTTGTTCTCCTTCGCTTGCTCCTGCTTATTGGCTTGAATGCCAAATTCGACCATAGTACCATCCTCGTGGGCGTGGCTCTTAACGGCGTTCCATACAAGTTCGCCAACGCTCTTTTCTCCCTCCTCTTTGGGCTTGCTTTTACTGTTTTTGCTACTCTTGTTCTTGTCTGGTATGAGGATGTAAAGCTCCTCGCTGGCGCGCGTAAGTGCTACATAGAGCAGGTTGATGTTGTCCACATGTGAATATACCAATTCGCGGTAATACTCCTGCGAGAATGCCGAACCTTCGGTCTTTAAGCTGCATGGTACAGGGAAGCATCCGACATCGGCCCACGCATGGTCGGTGGTTGTTGCCCAAATGGTCGATGTGGGGCGTGGTTTTAATGGCCACGAGCAGTCGGGGATGATAACAACGCGCTTCTCCAAGCCCTTGGCTTTGTGGATTGTAAGCAACTCTATGGTGTTGGAGTTGCGCTCCACAATCAGCGCCTTTTCGCTGCCCTTTTCGTCCCACTCCTTGAGGAATAGCTGTATGTCGGCAACCTTTGAGGTGCAGAACGAGATAATCTGCTCATGCAGGGCTTGCAGGTAGGCTATGTCGCCCTGCTGCTCATCCAAATGGTAGTGAGCTACGATATGCTCAAACGCTTCGTCGGGAGTGAGCTGGCTGATATTCCGTAGCAGGCTCTCATCCTCCGCTTCCAACGCAGAGTCAAATGCCCTATGGTGCGATATCTGTGAGAGGTAGTCGTTCGCCAAGGCTTGATTAACCTTGTCGTGGCAATTCTGCGACAAACGCAATATGGCTATAATGAATTGACATATGGGAGCTCGACCTATGATTAACGACTCCTGCGTCATGATGTTGAAATTCAAGTTGTTGCGCTGCTTATAGTCGAGAAGTATCTCTGCCGAGGTCTGCTCGTCGCGCTTTGAGCGGTGCAGCACCATGATGTCGCTGTAACTATATCCGCGCTCGATAGCCGAGGCGATACACCTTACCAAAGGAGGCTCTTCGCTATATCGTTCGATGCAGATATATCCCTGATTCTCGGCACGCTTGCAAGCCTGCTGGCGGTGACCCGTATAGGCGGTTTTGAGCGTGTTATAGAGCTCGTTGTAGAGAGTCTGGTCTATCTTCTCACTCTCCAATGCCTTGCCTAAAATGGCGTTTAATGTGTCATTGTCGCTATTTACGATGCTTTCGATAGTGTCGCTGTTGAACTTTACAATCTCGGGCAGGCTGCGCCAATTCGTCTCTATAACCTCGCTCTGCACCTCCTCCGGACCCAAGTCGCGTTTCACTCCCTCTGCCAAAATGCGCCAATCGCCTCCACGCCAGCGGTAGATTGATTGCTTGATGTCGCCCACGATGAATACCGACTCCTCGTCGTCCTGCGACATGGCGTTACGCAATAGGGGTACAAAGTTGCTCCACTCCTTGCGTGAGGTGTCCTGAAACTCGTCAATCATAAAGCGCTCGAAGCGGTTACCAACCTTCTCGTAGATGAATGGCACATCGTTCTGGGCAATAAACTGCGCGAGGATATGCTTCGTTTCGGAAAGCACGATGCTGCCATCTTCGTTTTGGCATTCGCACACCTTGCGGTAGATATCTTGCAGAAGCGCAAAACTGCGATAGCGATTGCGGATAAGCTCGAGCGTATTGGCGTCATGCACATGCTCGTCATAAAGGTCGCAAATCTGAGCCAAAAGTGGCTGCAATTGCGGTGTAAGGCTCTGTGCTACGCTATCTTTCGACCAACGGTCATCCTCGGTGGCCTTTGAGCGTGCAGTGGCTGAAGGGGCGCTGAAATCGCCTTTAGCAACCTTGTAGAAGTACTTTACAAAGCTTCTCTCTCCGCCCGAAAAGTCAGCGGGGGAGAGATTGGCTGCCGAAATTATCTCTACGGCACGCTGCGCGAGGCTCTGCATCTGCGATTGTGTTTTATGAGTCACCTGCTCGGCACTCTTGACCATTGCATGTAGCTTCTCCTTCGAGGCGGCACCCTCCAACGCTTCGCGTGAGGATTCGTCGAAGAGCATGGCGCCTTGCTCGGTGAGGCTTCTGCGTATATCCCACTTGTCACCCTCCTCGACATTCTCTTGCACGAAGCTCGTAATCCAGTGTTGCAGTTCCTCGTCTGAGGTTATATCTTCGATAAGGGCATCGGTGCTGCGGCTGAGGAGTGAGGCGGTCTCAATCTCGACATTGGGGTTGATATCCATGCCCAACTCCTTGAGGAAAGCTCGCATAATCTGCAAGAAAAACTTGTCGATTGTAAGTATCGTAAAACGCGAATAGTCGTGCAAAATACGCCTTAAAATAGCCCCTGCGCGCTTGGAAATCTCCTGCTCCGAGAGCTTTAGGTCTTTACGCAGCAACTCCATGTAATCGCAATGCTGAGGGCAGCGCACCAGGTCGCTCATCTTTTGCAGGATGCGGCTTTTCATCTCCTCGGTAGCCTTGTTTGTAAAGGTTACGGCGAGGATAGCCCTATAAAGGTAGGGCCTATCGTTGAAATGCTCAATGGTGTCGTGTACAAACTTATATGCCAAGCGAAAGGTCTTGCCTGAGCCGGCACTTGCACTTAAAACTCTTGCTCTCATACGCTATCGCTTACAAATGGTCTTAAAATCACAAAACTTGCACCCCTCGGCGTCATCCTTCGGGCATTGGCGGAATGGAATGTCGGCATCGAATAATTCGTTGAGTACCGCAGCTAACTCCTGCTCGAAACACTCGGCATATGAGGCGTAATCGACGCCTATGCTCTCGCGGTTGAGTTTGTCGATAATCCTCGGAGAGAACTCCTCACGATGGATGTTGCGCACATAGTAGAGCGCAGGTTCCACATTGCGGTGGTAGGTCCTCGAGAGAATCATCGAGTAAATCATCGTTTGCAGGATGTTGCCTCGCAGGTGGCGTTTCTTATCCCTAAAGAGCCCATCCATGCCGTCGAAATCGTTGTGTGGCGCTCCGGTCTTATAGTCCACAACTCGCAGGTTGCCATTCGAGAGCGAATCTATGCGGTCTGCCAAGCCTCCGATATTAACCTTGCGGTTATTGCCGATTGGGAATGGATAGGAAATCTTCTCCTCGAAACC
Source organism: Alistipes sp. (assembly GCA_017532885.1). Next base: position 4,366 of record JAFXIS010000048.1, read on the forward strand.
CATGAACGAGAAGCCGTCGTTGGCTATGTCGTAGGGTATTATGCCATGGCGGATATATCTCGCAACAACCTCTTTTACAAGCATCAGGTTACCCGAGAAATCCTTTGCCGAAAGGCGCTTGTCTTTCAAAAACTCGCTGACGATAGCCTGCTCAACGACATTTTCTATTTTGTTGCCTTTGAGTAGCTGTCGCAGATGCTCGGTGGGGTTGTCTATGCCCTTTAGCTCCTCGTAAAGGTGCTGCATGGCTGTGTGGAGTATTGTTCCGAAGACCTTGTTGTCTACGCTCTCATCAAGCTCCTCGACAGGGCGAATCTTCGCAACGGCGGAGAAGTAAAAGCGTAGCGGGCAGACGATGTATGGTGCCAAAGCACTCGGTGAGAGGTAGCGTTTGCTATCCTCGGAGAGGTACTCCTCGAGGCGTTGCATGATGGTGGCATCTTTCTCGACCACAATCTCTTTTTGGTCGGTGGCCTCGACATCTACACCCACATTTGTGCGCTCTATGGTGTAGGGCGCTTCATACTCCAATTGATATATGTAACGACTCTGCTCTCCGGTGCTCTTCTCGTCGGTGTGTGAGCTGTAAAGCATATCCACTCGCTCGGCACGCTGCACAAGGCGGTAGAAATAGTAGGCATAGACACCCTCATGGTGTTCGGGTGTAGGCATACCGTAGGCTGCACGCAGGTTGTAGGGTATGAATGAGTTGGCTCCATGCTTACCCGGAAAGTTATCGTCGGTCATCGAGAGGAGTATCACATTCTTAAAATCAAGGGCTCGCGTTTCGAGGATTCCCATAATCTGCAAACCCTGCAAAGGCTCACCACTGAAGGGTATGCGAATGGTCGAAAGGTGACGCCTGAGTAGCGCAGTAAAGGTCGAGGTGTTAATCTCTATATCGCACTCCTTGAGGCAGTTAATTACCTCGCGGATGCTTGTCGCCATGGTGGCAAGTGAACTCGACTTGAGCGCCGAGTGTTCCTGGCTCTCCGAGGCCTTGGCTATGAGCAACCTCAGCACTTGCACTATCTGCTCCGCCATTGCTTCCCACTCGTCGGTGTAGTGAAATATGGCACTCAGCAGCTCCGACGAAGAGAAAAACTCCTGCTCAACGCGGATAAGATGCCCATCGATTATGCGTTTATGCAACGCCGAGGCTTGCTCCTCGTGTAGTAAGATGTAGGGGTGCGAGAGTATGCCTGTGACATCCTCATGGTAGAAAGTGATGCTCTCGCCATGCCTGCGGGCATTTTTGTTGAGCGCAAGTAGTCGCTCGGTAAAGGAGTATGCCGTGGTTTTGCTCAACGGGTGACCCATCGTGACATTGACCTTATCCTTCAGCTGCTCGGGCAGGGAGTGTAGCAGCGGCATCAGCAGATTCTCGTCGGTGAGGACTATCGCCGTCTGTTTGTCGAGGAGCAAGTCGGGCGCAATCTCGCTCAAAATGGTCGGCAAATACTTGCATTGCACGATGTTTGACGGGGTAGATACCACATGTAGCTTCTTCTTGATATCCTCGAAGTTGGAGTGTGATATCTCAACCAAAGGTTTATATTCGCGTATATTGTCGCGGATAAAGCGGCCTGCCTCCTGCTCGCTGTGGTCGGTGTAGTAGTTGTCGTAGTCCCAAAAGAAGTCACATGCGCCATTTGTCGCAAGGTATTTCAAGAGGCGTTTCTCTCCCTCCGAGAGGGCATTGAAGCCCACAATGGCGTAGTGGCGTGTGGTGTCGGGGAGTGCCTTGCCCTGGGCAATATTCTCGGCTACGGAGCGGTATATCATGCCCTGATAGGCTATGCCGAGTGATGTAAGTCGCTCACGCAGAGCGTGGTATATGGGCGCCAACGAAAGCCAAATCTTCAGGAACTCCTCCTTTTCGCGGCTCGTCGCAGCCTCCTCGGCAAAGTGACTCCAAAAGGTGTGGATGATGTGACGCATCTCGGGCGTGAGGTAGGATAAATCCGCCTCCAAGACCTTCAAATCGTAGATATTGCGGAAGAGCATATCGGCGTCAATCATATATTTGTCGATAAGGTCGAAGTCCGCCAGAAGCACCTCGCCCCAGAAGTAGAACTTGTCGAACGGCTCGTCGTGATGGGTGCGGTATATCTTGTATAACTCGCTTATAATGCGCATTTTACTGCCCAATTTCAGGTTGGTGGCAGTTGCCATAACCTCGTCTATCGACATATATTCGGGCTGCCAAATCGGGCGCTGTGCTATCTGTGATAACGCCTCCGAGAAGAATAGTCGGGCGCGCCGCGTGGGCAAAACAATGCTGAGCGACGAAACCTCGTCACCATATCGATTATATAGCTCTTGAGCCACCTCGGCAAGGAAACTTTTCTGCATAATGGGCGAAAAATATTTGGCTACGAATTTAGCAAAGAGAATTGAGAATTCAAAATTATTTTTTGAATCTCTTTTAGACTCTCACGGTCGCATGCGCTCCCTCAGAGTGACGCCATTCGGTAGCTAATCCGTCATTCTCCCGAAATATACTCTACGATATTCGACAAATTCAATTTCGTGTGATATTTTTGTTGGTTTTTGTAACCGACAAGCCTAATCGAAAGATTGCATGCCCGATTGTGCGATGCGCATCATGCGCTGATACTCGTCGGGCGTGAGTTCCATAAAGAAATAGTGTATCGGGTCCACGCGAAGCCCGTTGTAGCGCACCTCGTAGTGCAGGTGGGGTGCCAACGAGAGCCCCGAATTACCCGAAAGAGCTATCACATCACCGCGTTGCACCTTCTGTCCGCGTCGTACCAAGACACTCAGCAGGTGGCTGTATGAGGTTTGATAGCCATTGCCGTGGTCGATAACGATAGTCTTACCCAGGGTGGAGCTCTTGTCCGAAATCTCCTTCACCGTGCCGTCGGCTGTGGCGAAAATACTTGAGCCCTCGGCTACGGTATAGTCCACGCCCTGATGCGACTTTAGTGTGCGATAAAAGGGGTTTAGAATCGTGCCATAACCCGCAGTAAGGAGCGTTAATTGCTTGTTTATAACGGGCTGTATCGAGGGGATATTATTGCCTTTTTTGCCCAATGAATCACTACGCTCATGCGCCGTTTTCCATGCTGATTCTATTTTTGACATAGTACGCTCCAAACGATTGATGCGCAATGCGATATCATCGTGTATCTCACGCTTTGATTTAGATATGTTTTGCTCATGTAAGAGTATGCGTTCCTCGCCCTGGCGCGAGTCCAAATCATAGGGGTCACTCTCGAAGAGTATGCGGAATACGCTCTTGTCGCGAGCTGTGATATTGTCGAGCAGCATTTCGAGCGAGTCGTATCGCTCCGCCATGGCGTCGTATTGGCGTTGCAGAGCTTCGGTGGATTGTCGCATCCGATACTCATGGGGAGTGTCGAAAAGCAACGAAAAACCGATGTAATAGAGCATAATAACCCCCACCCACGCAAACATGCGAATGAGAATGCGGATAATGCGCCCTCGGCGTGTCGGCTTAACCTTTATGTTTCGTTGCTCTTTCATTCTTGCTCTTTGCTACTCTGCCTCATAGTTCTCCTCCTGAATCTGGCTCATCAAGCTCTTGTAAGCCTCCGCCGACATATTCTTGTCGAAGTAGTTAATCGGATTAACATGCGAATTGCGATATATCACCTCATAATGCAGGTGCGGAGCTGTCGAAATGCCCGTATTTCCCATGTCGGCAATCAACTGCCCACGCTTTACGCTATCGCCACGCTCGACATGAACCTTGTTCAAATGAGCATATCGCGTCTTGTAGCCAAATCCGTGGTTTACAACTATTTGTGTACCATATCCTGTGCGTGCTCGGCTATAAATCACCTTCTCGATAACACCATCTCCCGTAACATATATCGGGTCACCCGTGCGACCTGCCATATCCACTCCCGCATGGAACTTCCAGCGGTGCAACTTCGGGTGCATGCGATAGCCAAATGCGCCGATTTTATTCTTCAAACGGCTGCGGTCAATGGGCCAAATTGCTGGTATTGCGGTCGAGAATTTTTCTTTATCTTTCGAGAGCAACTGCAACTCATCGAGCGACTTTGATTCCAAATAGAGGCTACGCGCCAGTTGGTCCATTTCGCGCCATACGGTCGTAAGCACTGGCGAATACTCATTGCCCTGCAATGCGGCATACTTCTCATTGCCATAGGGCGTATATATGCCGTCAATCGAGAGCGTATCCGACGAGAAGAGCGGACGGTAAACCATGTTGTCGCGGTGGCGAATCTGGTCAATCTTGCGCTGCGCAGTGCGTATGCGGCTCTGCAACACCTCGCACTTCAGCTCCAGCTCTCGCCTTTGGTTTGTCAGGCGGAACATCTTGGGCGTATAGAAGAGCGACGAAAAGAGCAGGTTTATGATGGATACGACAATGAAACCTATGAGCAGGTTGCGCAACAGGCGATACGATTTAATGCGATGCAGGAGGCCCTGCGCCTCGCTCATTGCGTCGTATTTTTTCGTTTTTCGCCCCATGGTCTTAAAATTATTTAATTTTATGGTGCAAATTTAGCGTAAAATGTCTAATTTTGCAATCCGTTATGAGTTAATAACGCCAAGTTACGAAATAATAACGCTAAGAATAACAAAAACAATATACAATGGAATCAAACAAAATCAGACAAGCATTCTTGGATTTCTTCTCTTCCAAGGAGCATACTATCGTGCCCTCGGCACCTATGGTCGTTAAGAATGACCCCACCTTGATGTTTACAAATGCGGGTATGAACCAGTTTAAGGATATCTTCTTGGGTAATGCTCCGCGCTTCACGCCTCGTGCAGCCGATACGCAGAAGTGTCTGCGCGTGTCGGGTAAGCACAACGACTTGGAGGAGGTAGGTCACGATACCTATCACCACACAATGTTCGAGATGTTGGGTAACTGGTCTTTTGGCGACTACTTCAAGAAGGAGGCTATCGCTTGGGCATGGGAGCTATTGACCGAGGTTTACGGCTTGGATAAGAGCCGCCTGTATGCTACCGTCTTCGAGGGTTCGGACGAGGATGGCGTACCCTTCGACCAGGAGGCATACGACTATTGGAAGCAGTATCTGCCCGAGGACCACATCATCCGCGGTAATAAGCACGACAACTTCTGGGAGATGGGTGAAACAGGTCCTTGCGGCCCTTGTAGCGAGATTCACTTCGACTTGCGCGATGAGGAGGAGGTGGCCAAAATCCCCGGTCGCGAGATGGTCAATATGAGCCACCCTCATGTTATCGAGATTTGGAACCTTGTGTTCATGCAGTTCAACCGCAAGGCAAATGGCGAGTTGGAGCCACTGCCCGCAAAGCATGTTGATACAGGTATGGGCTTCGAGCGCCTTTGTATGATTCTTCAGGGCAAGAAGTCAAACTACGATACCGATGTCTTCCAGCCTACAATCTCGCGCATCGCTGCTATGGCAGGTAAGAAGTATGGCGAGGATGAGAAGGCAGATGTGGCTATGCGCGTTATCGCCGACCACTTGCGTGCTATCACATTCTCGATTGCCGACGGTCAGCTTCCGGCAAATGCCAAGGCGGGTTATGTTATCCGCCGTATCTTGCGCCGTGCTGTGCGTTATGGCTATACATATTTGGGCTTCAATGAGCCTACATTGTGCAAGTTGGTTGCAGGCTTGGTTGAGCAGATGGGTCATCAGTTCCCCGAGCTTAAGCAGCAGCAGACTTTGGTTGAGCGCGTAATCGAAGAGGAGGAGGCATCATTCTTGCGTACTTTGGCTACGGGTATCAACCTTTTGGATAGAGTTATTGCCAAGGTCGGCAAGGGTGGCGTTATCTCGGGCAAGGATGCCTTTGAGTTGTATGACACCTTCGGCTTCCCTATCGACCTGACGGAGCTTATCGCTCGCGAGCAGGGCGTGGAGATTGACCTTGAGGGCTTTGAGAAGGAGTTGCAGGCGCAGAAGGAGCGTTCTCGCAACGCCGCAGCACAGGATATCGACGATTGGCAGGAGCTTCGCTCAATCGAGCAGTGCGAGTTTGTCGGTTATGATACCTTGACTGCACCTATCCATATCGCACGCTATCGTCGCGTGACATCTAAGGGTAAGACCACATATCAGCTGGTATTCGACCAGACTCCGTTCTATGGTAATTCGGGAGGTCAGATTGGCGATACGGGCTATATCGAGAGTGCTAACGAGAAGGTGGATATCATCGCCACAGAGAAGGAAAATGGCCTTATTATCCATATCGTGGCAAAGTTGCCCGAGAATCTTGAGGCAGAGTTTACCGCTGTTGTAGACTCGGCAAAGCGTCAGGCTGCAGCCAATAACCACACAGCAACCCACTTGTTGGACCAGGCGTTGCGTCAGGTTTTGGGTACACATGTCGAGCAGAAGGGCTCGATGGTTACTCCGCAGGGCTTGCGCTTCGACTTTTCACACTTCCAGAAGGTTTCGGCTGAGGAGCTCCGCGAGGTTGAGCGCGTTGTGAATCGCTTGATTCGCCAGAATAATCCTTTGGAGGAGAATCGCGAGGCTACAATGGAGCAGGCTAACGCTATGGGAGCTATCGCCTTGTTCGGCGAGAAGTATGGCGACAAGGTGCGCGTAGTGAAGTTTGGTGATTCGGTAGAGTTGTGTGGTGGTACTCACACCTCGGCAACAGGTACTATCGGAATGTTCAAGATTTTGAGCGAGAGCGCAATTTCAGCCGGTGTACGCCGTATTGAGGCTGTAACGGCCGAGCGTGCCGAGGAGATGCTTTACGCAATGGAGTCACAGATTCAGGGTATTTCGCAGTTGGTAAACAGCCCGAAGGTCGAGGCTGCAATTACCAAGATGCTGGAGAGTAACAACGCTTTGCAGAAGGAGTTGGAGGAGTTGCACAAGCAGCAGATAGACGCTTTGGTCGAGAAGATTATCGCTGAGCGTCCCGAGGGCGAGGAGGTATTCCTCGTAGCGCGCCAATTCAACTTCGCAACCAATATGTTGAAGAATTTGGCCTATGCTTTGCGTGCTAAGGCTTCGAATGTGGTTATGGTTGCGGGTATTGCAGACCCCGTTAAGCCTAACCTCTCAATTGTTCTTGGCGACGATATCGTAGCTAAGGGAGTTGATGCGGGTGCTGTTATCCGCGAGGCTGCCAAGTTGTTCAATGGTGGCGGTGGCGGCCAGAAGTTCTTTGCTACGGCAGGTGGTAAGGATGTGAATGGCTTGCAGGCAGCAATCGACAAGGCTGTGGAGATTATTATGGCAAAATTAAACGCATAAAGATATGAGTAACAAAGTATTATTGATGATTTTGGATGGCTGGGGAATCGGCAATGGCACAAAGTCGGATGTCATTTCACAGATTCACCCTGCCTATATCTCGGCTATGACCGAGAAGTATCCTCACGCAGAGTTGCGTACCGATGGCGAGAATGTAGGTCTGCCTAACGGCCAGATGGGTAACTCGGAGGTAGGTCACCTTAACATTGGTGCCGGTCGAGTTGTTTATCAGGACTTGGTGAAGATTAACCGCGCTTGCGCCGACAACTCAATCTACGAGAATGAGGAGATTGTAAAGGCTTTTGAGTATGCCAAGGCTAATGGCGTGAATGTTCACTTTATGGGTCTTACTTCGGATGGTGGCGTTCACTCTTCAATCGAGCACCTCTACAAGTTGGCAGAGATTGCTGCAAAGTATGGCATCGAGAACACCTTTGTTCACTGCTTTATGGATGGTCGCGATACCGACCCCAAGAGTGGTAAGGGCTTTATTGCCGATGTCGAGGCTGCACTCGCAGAGCGTACCGGTAAGATCGCTTCTATTATTGGTCGCTACTACGCTATGGACCGTGATAAGCGCTGGGAGCGTGTTAAGGTTGCTTATGATTTGTTGGTAAATGGTGTTGGTGACGCTGCTACCGATATGGTCGAGGCTATGCAGCGCTCTTACGACGAGGGCATTACCGACGAGTTTGTGAAGCCTATCGTTCGCATCGACGAGAATGGCGAGGTTATCGGCCGTATCAAGCCAAACGACTTGGTTATCTTCTATAACTATCGTAACGACCGCGCTAAGGAGATTACAATCGTTCTTACACAGCAGGATATGCCCGAGGAGGGTATGCACACCATGCCGTTGTATTACTGCTGTATGACCCCTTATGATGCGAAATTTGAGGGCTTGCACATCCTGTTCGACAAGGAGAATGTCCGCAATACTATCGGCGAGTATGTATCATCTTTGGGTCTGTCGCAGTTGCGTATTGCCGAGACCGAGAAGTATGCCCATGTAACCTTCTTCCTTAATGGTGGCCGTGAGGCTGAGTTCGAGAACGAGTCGCGTATTTTGGTCGCTTCGCCCAAGGTCGCAACTTATGACCTTCAGCCCGAAATGTCAGCTTATGAGGTTAAGGATAAGTTGGTTGTAGCACTTGGTGAGCAGAAGTTTGACTTTATCTGCTTGAACTTCGCTAATGGCGATATGGTAGGCCATACGGGCGTTTATGAGGCTATTGAGAAGGCTGTGAAGGCTGTTGATGAGTGCGTGTCGGAGGTTGTCGAGGCTGCAAAGGCTAACGGCTATGAGGTTGTTATGATTGCCGACCACGGTAATGCCGATAACGCAGTGAATGAGGATGGTACTCCCAATACAGCTCACTCACTCAATCCTGTACCCATCGTGGTAGTATCGGATAGAGTGAAGAGCGTCAAGAATGGTATTTTGGCAGATGTCGCTCCTACGGTTTTGAAACTTATGGGCTTGGAGCAGCCTAAGGAGATGACCGGCGAGGCGTTGGTTGAGTTGTAATATAACTATTATATTTATATAATGTAACCGGGTTGTATCCCTATTTTGGGCTTGTAGCGTCATTCTGAGCATTTGTTTTTAGACTCTCACGGTCGCTAACACTCCCTCAGAGTGACGAAAAACAAATGCGTGAGAATCTCTTTTTGGAAAGCAAGTCTAAGTGATATAAATTCGTAATGTAATGCCGTCTGGACTTTCCCAAACGGCATTATTTTATTACTTTTGTGTAAAAGTATTATACGCTATGAAAATTGCAATTATTGGAGCAGGTAATATGGGAAGTGCCATAGCCTGCGGATTGGCTGCAACGGGCCACTGCTCGGAGGGCGAGATAGTATGCTCGAATCCGTCGATGCCTAAATTGGAGCGACTGAAGCAACAGTACGATATTATCTCTGTAACAACCGATAATCTTGCAGCCGCGAAGAATGCCGATATCGTGGTGTTAGCTGTCAAACCGTGGTTGGCGGAGAGCGTTGTGCGGGAGATTAAATCGGCGTTTGGCAAGCCTGGACAGATATTTATCTCGGTAGTTGCCGAGGTTACATTTTCGACGCTACGCGAGTGGTTGGCGGATGCTGAGTGTCAGCCTGCAATTTTCCGCGTAATTCCCAATACTGCTATCAGCGTTGGCGAGAGTATGACCTTTGTGGCGGCAGATGGTGCTACGGAGGAGCAAACGGAGCTTGTGGTTAAGATTTTCGAGTATATGGGCGAGGCGATGCTCGTTAGCGAAAAGATTTTGGAGGTCGGTATGGTCTTGGCTTCGTGCGGTATAGCTTTCGCTTTGCGTTATGTGCGTGCAGCGGCAGAGGGTGGTGTTGAGTTGGGCGTTCCGGCCCAGCAGGCAACCCGCATAGTGGCAGCTACGCTGAAGGGTGCGGCAGAGCTTTTATTGCGCAATGATTCGCATCCCGAGCAGGAGATTGATAAGGTTACCACCGCAGGCGGAATAACCATCAAGGGCCTTAATGAAATGGAACACGCCGGCTTTTCGTCGGCTGTAATCCGAGGGCTGAAAGCAAGTGCAGGGAAGTAGGGTGGTAGTAAATAGGGTGGAGAGATAAAAAGGGCGGAACAATTTCCGCCCTTTTTCTGTTTTGTATGATATTGTTATTTCGCCTGATATGTCTTGATGTTTTGTACAATGCAGTCGATTAGTCGCTTTAGTGATGCCTCGGCCGACCATGCGTTGTGGGGCGATGCCAACAAGCGATACTTATCCTTTATATTATATAAAGGTGACTCGCGCAAAGGCTCGCGAGAGAATACATCGAGTGCTGCGCCACGGATTTTTCCACTATCGAGAGCCTCGGCAAGAGCCTCCTCGTCGATGATGCCACCGCGTGCTACATTTATAATTATTGCCGAAGATTTCATCTTCTCGAACTCCTCTCGGCCAATCAGATTGCGGGTTTTGTCGCTCAATGGGCAGTGTATTGAAACAATGTCAGATGACGATAGTAACTCATTAAGGTCCAATCTTTTATATGGCTCACCTCGACTAACCCCCGATGTCGAATAATAGTTTACCTCGCAGCCGAAAGCCTCAGCTAAGCGTGCCACCTCGCGACCAATATTGCCCAAACCGATAATTCCCCACTTTTTACCTCTGACCTGCGAGGTGGGGCGGTCGTAATTAAACAGGTAATCCGCTGCGGCATAACGACCCGACTTGAAGTATTCGTCGTAATAGACTACCTCGCGCAAGAGGGCAATAGCCGAGCCAATGGTTGTTTCAGCTACCGAGTAGGTCGAGTAGCCAACGGCGTTCTTGACCTCTACGCCATGTGCTGCTGCGGCCTCCAAATCGACATTGTTCATGCCCGTTGCGGCTACGCAGATAAGTCTTAGGTCGGGTAGCGCGGCGATGGTGTCGGCATCCAAAATCGTCTTGTTTGCAATGATGATTTCTGCACCTTTTGACCTTTCTAAAATCTGATTGCGATGGGTGATGTCATAACCCGTATAATCGCCTAAAGCTTTGATTGCAGAGATGTCGGTCCCGCCAATCGAATATTCGTCTAAAAATACTATTTTCATATTGTTACGCATTAAATTCGTTTATTAATCCTCGTATTACCACCGATGCGCAGCCTATGCCGAACAGGGCAGGAATGTATGATATTGTTCCGGTGTTGGACTTTTTGTTTTGCTCTTCGCAAAGTATCATTGCGCCTTCGCGTACCGGTTCGGGTGAAAAGACCGCCGTGAAGCCCTTGCGGATACCTATCTTGTGGAGTCGCTTGCGCAACATATGTGCCAGCGGGCAGTGGTGGGTCTTTGCGATGTCGCAAATCTCCATCTTCGTAGGGTCGGTCTTTGCGCCGGCACCCATGGAACTTACAAGCGGAATCTGGCGGTTAAGTGCTCCCTTGATGAGAGCCAATTTGGGCGAGAGGGTGTCTATTGCATCGACAATATAGTCGAAGTGGTCGGCGTCGAGCAGTGCGTCGGTTTCGTCATCCTTGATAAAACGATTTACGACCGTAAGCTCGATTTCGGGGTTTATATCTCGCAATCGCTCTGCCATTAGGTCTGCTTTCTCGCGCCCTATGGTGGAGTGGAGTGCTATGAGTTGGCGATTGATGTTGGTCGCAGATACCGTGTCGGCATCGGCTATGGTCATACGCCCCACGCCTGCGCGAGCAATCATCTCGGCGGCATAAGCACCTACGCCTCCAAGTCCGACAACGAGGACATTCGCTTTGCGTAGCATGTCAAGTTTTTCTTCGCCCAATAATAATTCTGTTCTCTCTAACCAGCTGTTATTCATCTACTTTACTAAAAAATTCTGTTCCAATTTTCGTGTGTGGCAGCTATCAACTCCTCGGTCGATACACCTCGCAAGTGGGCGATTTCCCGATAGATATCCTCAATTGATAATCCACTCTCGTCGGTTTCGACAAATAGTTGCGATAGAGGTGTGGCACGCAACGCTTCGATACTTTTCGGAGAGCGTGCTGTGCGATGCCCGAAGGATAAGAAATATCCTCTTTTAATCGCTGCCTCGGCTTGCGTTTTTGAACCTATAAAGCCATGAAATATAACCGTTTTAAGGGAATATCTCAACAAAAGGTTCATGGTCGGCTCAAATGCCTTTACGCAATGTAAAACAACGGGTTTCCCGGTTCGTTGAGCAATCTCTAATTGCCGGCAAAACAACTCCTCCTGCCTGGTGCGGTCTACCTCGCAGGCGTAGTCCAAACCAATCTCGCCAATGGCATCGGCTGAGGTAAACTGTTCGTCGCAAACCTCGGAAATCTCTATCTTCTCTGCATTCCACGGATGTATTCCAACGGCATGCAACTCGGTATGCCGATTGGTGAAATTGTGGGTATGTATGTCGATAAAACCTCTCATCTGCCTACAAATTTAGAGAAAATTATGAAAAAATGGCTCCAAATCGAAATAATAACTCAAATAATGGTAAAAAGTGTAAAAAAAATCGTATCTTCGTGCGCGTTTTTATGGGAAGATGTAAATGAGGAGATAATAACGACGAGGATAAACAGAGAGAAAATTAAACTATATACACAAATTACACTTAATTAAATCAATTTTAATAACAAATCTATGTCGAAAATCATTAAACTACGAAAAGGTCTCGACATCAATCTTCAGGGAAAGGCTGCCGAGTCATTGGTTGAAGTACCAGTGGCTGCCGAGTATGCTGTTTCTCCTCTGGATTATGAGGGCGTGACTCCGAAGCTGTTGGTGAAGGTAGGCGACAAGGTGAAGGCTGGTACGCCGTTGTTCTTCGATAAGAACAATACCCGCGTGCTTTATACTTCTCCTGTCAGCGGTACCGTGTCGGCTGTGAATCGTGGCGAGAAGCGTAAGGTGCTGAATGTTACGGTAGCTGCTGATAAGGAACAGGTTTCTGAGGAGTTTGCAACTCTTAATCTTGAGAAGGCTACCCGCGAGGAGGTTATCGAGATGTTGCTCAAATCAGGTTTGTGGACGATGATTCTTCAGCGTCCTTACGGCATTGTTGCCAATCCCGCCGATATGCCTAAGGCTGTGTTTGTATCGGCTTTTGACTCAGCACCTTTGGCTGCTGACTTCAACTTTGCGTTGAAGGGCGAGAAGGCTGCTTTGCAGAAGGGTTTTGAGGTGTTGGCAAAGTTGGCTGGTCAGAAACCCCATCTTTCGGTGCGTGCTAAAGCAGAGGGTGAGATGACATCGCTTAATGGCGTTGAACTTCACACTTTTGAGGGTAAGCACCCTGTTGGTAATGTGGGTGTTCAGATTCACCATATCGACCCGATTGCCAAGGGCGACATTGTGTGGACCGTTGCTATTCAGGATGTAGCGGCTATCGGTCGCTTGTTCCTCACCGGTAAGGTTGATTTGCACAAGGTTGTTGCTCTTACAGGTAGCGAGGTCGAGAATCCTAAGTACTACCGCATCATCAGCGGCGCTCCCGTTGCATCTATCGTAAAGGGCAATATCAAGGCTCAGAAGGAGGGTGATAAGGTGCGTATTATCTCTGGTAATGTGCTTACAGGTAAGAAGGTTGCCGAGGATGGCTTCATTACAGCTACTGCATCGCAGATTACTGTTATCCCCGAGGGTGACAAGTATGAGATGTTGGGTTGGATTGCTCCCCGCTTCGGTAAGTTCTCTACTTCTCGCTCATATTTCTCATGGCTCTGCCCGAAGAAGCAGTACAAACTCGATACTAACCTCAATGGTGGTCCTCGTGCATTTGTTGTGACAGGTCTTTTCGAGCAGTATTTGCCTATGGACATCTATCCGATGTATCTGTTCAAGGCTATCATCGCCAACGACATCGACAAGATGGAGAACTTGGGTATCTACGAGATTGTGGAGGAGGATGTTGCTCTTTGTGAGTTCGTCGATCCTTCAAAGACCGAGATTCAGACTTTGGTCCGCAATGGTATTAACTTAATGATTAAGGAGTGTTAATTATGGGACTGAGAAAAATTGTAGATAATGTAAAGCCCACTTTCACAGAGGGTGGTAAGCTTGGTTTCCTTGCATCGTTCTTTGATGCTATTGAAACATTCCTATTCGTGCCCAATACCACTACACAGAAGGGTGCGCATGTACGCGACGCTATTGATATGAAGCGTACAATGTTCTTCGTTGTGTTGGCTCTTATCCCTGCTTTCTTGTTCGGCTGTTTCAATACCGGTCATCAGGTAGGCTTGGAGGGCTTCGCCGCTGTGTGGTACGGCTTGGTACGCGTACTTCCCATGTTGGCAGTATCGTATGTCGTAGGTTTGGGTATCGAGATTGTTTATGCACAGATTCGTAAGGAGGAGGTTGCCGAGGGTTACTTCGTAACAGGTTTCCTTATTCCTATGATTATGCCCGTTAGCACTCCGTTGTGGATGGTTGCTTTGGGTGTTGCCTTCGCTGTTATCTTCGGTAAGGAGGTATTCGGTGGTACAGGTATGAACATCTTCAACCCCGCGTTGGTTGCTCGTGCATTTGTATTCTTCGCCTTTACTCCCCAGATGTCAGGTGAGAAGGTTTGGTATTCGGATTGGACAATGATGGGTGCGCAGGTTGATGGCGTATCAGGTGCTACGGCTTTGGAGCAGTTGGCAACAACAGGTCAGATGCAGTGGAGCGCTATGGACGCATTCTTGGGCTTTATCCCCGGTTCGTTCGGTGAGACCTCTACACTCTGCATCTTGTTGGGTGGCGCATTGTTGCTCTTCACCGGTATCGCTTCATGGCGTACAATGCTTTCGGTATTTGCCGGAGGTTTGGCGTTCGGTTACTTGTTCCAGCTGTGTGGCGTAGGCGAGTGGGCTAATATCCCTGCTTACTATCATGTTTTGGTGGGTGGTTTCGCTTTCGGTGCTGTGTTTATGGCTACTGACCCCGTTACCTCTGCTCAGACTAACACAGGTAAGTATATCGTAGGCTTTATGACCGGTGCGTTGGCAGTGTTGGTTCGCGTTGTGAACCCTGCATATCCCGAGGGTATGATGTTGGCAATCCTCTTTATGAATGCTTTGGCTCCTACGGTTGATTACTTCGTTGTAGAGGCTAATATCAAGTGTAGAAAGAATCGTGTTAAACTTGCAAAATAAGAGGGTAGTATGGCAAAATTTAATGTAAATAGCAACGCGTATATCATCATCTACTCGGTAGTGATGGTAGTTATTGTGGCTGTTCTTTTGGCTGTGACTTCGCTCTCATTGCAGGAGCGTCAGGGCGAGAATATGCTCAACGAGAAGAAGCAGCAAATCGTTAAGGCTTTGGGTGAGGACCCTGTTGTGGCAAGTTATGCCGATGTTGTTGCTGAGGCTTCTATGCTTAATAAGGAGGGCCAGAAGATTGAGGGTAAGACCGATGCTGATATCTTCGCTGCATTGGGCGACTTGACCGCTTCGTTCGAGAAGGGCGAGTTCCCTATCTTCAAGGCTGCTAACGGCTGTGTAGTTATTCCTGTATATGGTGCAGGTCTTTGGGGCCCTATTTGGGGTTACATCGCTTTGGAGCCCGATATGAATACCGTTAAGGGTATCGTAATGGACCACTCTGGCGAGACTCCGGGTCTGGGTGCCGAGATTACCACAGCAAAAGTTCAGGATATGTTCAAGGGTAAGACTATCTTCGAGGGTGCAGAGTTTGTATCTGTAGCTATGCGTAAGGGTGGTGCTACAAATAACCACGAGGTAGATGCTATCTCGGGTGGTACCAAGACTTGCGATGGTGTAAATGCAATGCTCAAGGTCGGTATTGAGGGTTATCTCCCCTATTTGAACGCAAATATGTCTAACCTCTCTGAGGTTGCCGAGGAGGCTGCGGAGGAGAATCTAAACGAGCAGGAGAATGAGTAGTTTGAAAAATTTAACAGGTCCGCTGAGCTCAAATAACCCTGTTATCGTTCAGATTTTGGGTATCTGCTCGGCTTTGGCTGTAACCGTAAAGATGGAGCCCGCATTGGTTATGGGCCTCTCGGTTATTGTCGTTACAGCATTCGCCAACCTTGTGATGTCGTTGTTGCGTAATGGTATTCCTTCACGCATCCGTATCATCGTTCAGTTGGTTGTAATCGCTGCGTTGGTAATCTTGGTAGACCAGTTCTTGAAGGCATTTGTTTACGATATTTCGAAGCAGTTGTCGGTATATGTAGGTCTGATTATCACTAACTGTATCATCATGGGCCGCGTGGAGGCTTATGCTTTGGGTAACAAACCTTGGGATTCATTCCTCGATGGTATTGGTAACGGTTTGGGCTATGCAGCAATCTTGTTGATTGTAGCCTTCTTCCGTGAGTTGTTCGGTTCGGGTACTTTGTTCGGTATCCAGATTATCCCCGAGAGCTGGTACCTCGCAAATGGTGGTTTCTACTCAAATGTAGGTATTATGCTCTTCCCGCCTATGGCTCTTATTATTGTAGGTGCAATCATCTGGATTCACCGTTCGTTTAACAAGGATTTGCAGGAAAAATAGGAGGTAGAATATGGAAACATTGAATCTTTTTGTTCGTTCGATTTTTATCGACAATATGGTATTCGCCTTCTTCTTCGGTATGTGTTCTTACATCGCCGTGTCGAAGAGCGTAAAGACTGCGTTGGGCTTGGGTGCTGCCGTAACATTCGTGATGGTTATGACTGTGCCCTTGAACTACCTTTTGAATGAGTATGTGTTGGCTCCCAATGCATTGGTAGAGGGTGTTGATTTGAGTTTCTTGACCTTTATCGTCTTTATCGCCGTTATTGCATCATTCGTGCAGTTGGTGGAGATGGTAGTTGAGAAGTTCTCTCCTTCACTCTATAACCAGTTGGGTATCTTCTTGCCGCTTATCGCTGTGAACTGTGCTATCATGGGTGGTTCACTCTTTATGCAGCAGAAGGTCATAGCCGGCGAGATTGATGGCTTGTGGCAGAGCATCGTTTATGGTGCAGGTTCGGGTCTTGGTTGGTGGCTGGCTATCGTTATGATGGCTGCTATTCGTGAGCGTTTGCAGTACTCTCACATCCCTGCCGGCTTGAAGGGCCCCGGTATCGCCTTCATCATCACCGGTTTAATGGGTATTGCCTTTATGATTTTCTCTGGAATTAAGTTGTAACCTTTAATAAGAGATAAGAAATGGATATTTTAACAATTGTAGTTGCGATAGTTGCCTTTCTTGTGGTGACACTTTTGTTGGTGGCACTGCTTCTCTTTGCAAAGGCTAAACTTACAACATCAGGTGATGTTACTATCGACATTAACGACGGCAATAAGGTGCTGACTGTCGAGGCTGGCTCAACATTGTTGAACACCTTGACTGCACATGGCATTTTCCTCCCTTCGGCTTGTGGTGGTAAGGGTGCCTGCGGTCAGTGCAAGTGCCAGGTATTAGAGGGTGGCGGTGAGATTCTTCCCACCGAGACCGGTTTCTTCAACCGCAAGCAGATTCAGCAGAAGTGGCGTCTGGGTTGCCAGGTGAAGGTTAAGGAGAATATGAAGATTGCAGTTCCCGCGTCGGTTCTCTCTATCAAGAAGTGGGAGTGCGAGGTTGTATCGAATCACAATGTTGCTACCTTTATCAAGGAGTTCGTTGTTAAGTTGCCCGAGGGTGAGGATTTGAACTTCCGCAGTGGTGGTTACATCCAGATTGATTTGCCCGCAATCACTGTTGATTACAAGGATATCGATGTAGACCCCGAGTACCGCGAGGATTGGGAGAAGATGCATGTGTTTGACCTTAAGATGGTGAATCCCGAGCCGCAGGTTCGCGCTTACTCTTGCGCTACATATCCTGCCGAGGGTAATGTCATTAAGCTCAATGTTCGTATCGCTACTCCTCCGTTTGACCGTGCTACGGGTGGCTTTATGAATGTTAATCCGGGTGTATGTTCATCATATATCTACTCACTCAAGCCGGGTGATAAGATTACTATCTCTGGCCCTTATGGTGAGTTCTTCTTGCCCGATAACCTGCCCGATACTCAGGAGTTGGTATTTATCGGTGGTGGTGCCGGTATGGCTCCTATGCGTAGCCACTTGATGCACCTGTTCAAGACCGAGAAGACCAAGCGTCCCGTAACCTTCTGGTATGGCGCTCGCTCGTTGAAGGAGGCCTTCTATTTGGAGGATTTCGCTGCTATCGAGAAGGAGTTCCCCAACTTCAAGTTCCACTTGGCTTTGGACCGTCCCGACCCCGCAGCTGATGCCGCAGGTGTAGAGTATAAGGTTGGTTTCGTACACAATGTGTTGTATGAGAACTACCTCAAGACTCACGAGGAGCCCGAGGCTAACCTCTACCTTATGTGTGGACCTCCGATGATGGCATCGGCAGTGGTAAATATGCTCGATAACCTTGGCGTTCCTGCCGAGAATATCTTGTTCGATAACTTCGGAGCATAATATACCTTATATATTAATAGTAAGACCTCGTCGAATTCACGGCGGGGTTTTACTTTTTTTGCGACTCAGGGTTGTAGGTGTGGATAATATTTTCTATATTTGTATTTGTGTTAGCCCGTTAAGGGGTTGGAAGTGAAGATATTTATTAACTCAAACTTATAATATTATGGGATTTTTGCAAGATTTTAAGGCGTTCGCGCTTAAGGGTAATGTCGTTGATATGGCTGTCGGTGTTATCATCGGTGGTGCTTTTGGTAAGATTGTTACTTCGGTTGTGAACGATATTATTATGCCACCCCTCGGTTTGTTGATTGGCGGTGTTAATTTCAAGGATTTGAAGTGGGTTATGCAGGCCGCAGAGCCGGAGGTGCTCGGCGATGCAGGTGAGGTTATAGCTCCCGCAGTTAAGGAGGTTACCTTGAATTATGGTAACTTCTTGCAGCAGACATTCGATTTCCTGATTATTGCGATGTCGATTTTCTGCGTTATCCGCCTTATCACAAAGGTTACGGAGATGACAAAGAAGAAGGAGGCCGAGGAGGCAAAGGCTGCTGAGCCCGCACCGGCTCCCGCACCTTCGAAGGAGGAGGTTTTGCTTACCGAGATTCGCGACTTGCTGAAGGAGAAGAAATAGGGGTAACATCGACCTTGTGTCGTAGAGAAAGGTAAAAGATGAAGGAACGAGAAAGTTCTTTCATCTTTTTTATTTAGGGAAGTTAGGGAACTTAAGGATGTTAGGGAAGCAGCAGCGCTAAATTCACTAAATTCACTATACTCCCTAAACTCCCTAATATCATCCGTGGCGAGTAACAGGAGTTACAGAGTTACAAAGTTACAGAGTTACAGAGTTACAGGGGGTGTAACTCTGTAACTGCTTGTAACTACTTGTAACTACTTGTAACTACTTGTAACTACTTGTAACTGCTGTAATCTTCTTCTCGGCTATTTCTGTTCGCGCAGAATCTGTTGCAGGAGTTCGGGATTGTCGGTGGTGATGAAGTTTATCTTCTGCTCGATTGCTTTGCGCATGGACTCCTCGTCGTTTACGGTCCAGATATTCGCCGTAAGACCCCAATAATGAGCCTACTTGACCCATTCGGGATTGCCGAGAACAAGCTCGTAGGGGTAATCCAAGCCGTCGATACCCATATTATACAGCTCCTCGGGGGTGCGGTCACCCTCCAAGTATGCCACCTTGGCTTTGGGTGCGAGGCGTACCACCTCCCGGCAAACATGCAGACTGAAGGCTATATACTCCGTCTGATGCT
This sequence comes from Alistipes sp., assembly GCA_017532885.1. The sequence continues at coordinate 23,736 of JAFXIS010000048.1, forward strand.
CCACGCCTGCGGCCTTCACAGCCTCCAAAATGCGCTCCACGACAAATGTTTCACGCTCGGGTGTGGAGTGTGACTTTATCTCAAGAATAAGCTTTACTTTAGGGTTTTCCTTGCCTGTGGTCAAATACTCCGCCAGTGTAGGTACTCGCTCCCCATTGGGCAATGCAGTGGCACATATGGAGTCAAATGGGGCATTCTGCACATCCTCGATTACGCCATGCTTGGGGCCATGAACGACGATTAGGGAGTCGTCGGCGGTCATATTTACATCGAACTCCGAGCCGTAGACCCCGATGGCTTGAGCTGCACGCAGGGCCGCTATGGAGTTCTGCGCCGAGCCTGCGGTGTCCCAATAGCCTCGATGGGCAATTACGCGCGTCTGCTCGGGTGGCGTTGCGGTTGAGAAGAAGTAGTAGCATGAGCCTGCAAGTAGCAGTGCAAGTGCAATATAAGCACTGATTTTACCTATTGACATAGTTGCTTTGATTATTCGTTTTGGTTGATTTTTTCTCCCACGATGCGGGCTGCCGTAGCGACATACTCCACGCAGGGGCGTTTGCGATAGTACTCGGTGGTACGCTCCGAGGGGGTGGGGTTATCCTTGTGCTGCGAGAGCCCCAAAAGCTCACGGCACACGATTGAGCCATTCTCCTCGCGGAACTTTTCGGCTAACTCCTGCACTGTGGCGTAGCACTTTTTCTTATTCTCGTTGTCGTTCGGCAGGGCATTGGGTGCGAGATAACCTGCGCACATGGTCATGCCACTCACTGCGCCACACACTTCGCGTAGGCGTCCCATGCCTCCTCCAAATGGTGCGGCTATGGTTGCTGCCGTCTGCTCGTCGATAGCTGCAAGGTCGCGGTAGGCGATAAATACCGCCTGAGCGCAGTTGTAACCCCCTAAAAACAGCTCGCGTGCTTTGGCTACACGCTCCTCGATGTTTACTTTCATGGTCATTGTGGTTAATGTTATGCAAATTTAATCATTTATATCGATTTTTTTGCAATAATTATTATCTTTGTTGTGAGGGAGTGGATGCCTGCGTAAAGTGGCGCAGTGAGCCGCGAGGGGCATACTCCGAAAGTGTGAAAGTTGGAAGATTATAAAGAAGATTATAAAATTATATAGCTATGAAGAGATTTGTGAAGGTTTTGGGTGCTGTCATCGCGGTGATATTCCTATTGCTGTTGGTGCTGCCAATCGCCTTTAAGGGCAAGATTGAGACTATCGTGAAGCAGGAGGGTAATAAGTTGCTCAATGCGCAGTTTGACTTCCGTTCGCTCGATATCAGCCTTATACGCCACTTTCCGCAGGCTTCGGTGTCGCTGAAGGATTTTTGGCTGAAGGGCGTAGATGAGTTCGAGAACGATACTTTGGTCTATGCAGGAGAGCTTACTGCTGCTGTGAATGTGATGTCGATATTTGGCGACGAGGGTTTTGAGCTCTCGAAGATTTTGGTGGACGACACACGCCTGCACGCCATCGTTTTGGAGAGTGGTAAGCCTAATTGGGATGTGATGAAGGCTACGGAGCAGACCGAGGAGGCATTGGCGGAACAGGCAGAGGCAGAGGAGGCTTCTGTGGAGGAGCCTGCGGCATTCCGCATACAGCTTAAGAAGTTGTCGGTGAGCGACCTCGATGTTATCTACGATGACCGCCAGAGTGGCATGTATGCCGAGATTTTAGGCTTTGAGGCTGACTGCTCGGGTGACTTCGCGGCAGATAATACGATGTTGAACCTCGCAGCCGAGACACCTTCGCTCTCCTTCCGCATGGGTGGCGTGCCATTCCTGAATCGCGCCGAGATTGAGGCGCGGATGGATATCGCTGCGGACTTTGCAAATAGCCGTTTTACGCTGAATGACAACTCGTTACGCCTAAATGCCATTGAGGCAACAATCGATGGCTGGGTGGCATTGCTTGACGAGGGTATGGATATGGACCTGAAGCTCGGCTCGAATGCTATTGGCTTTAAGGAGATTCTTTCGCTCGTGCCGGCAATCTATGCTAAGGATTTCGCGGGTCTGCGTACCGATGGCGTAGCAACGCTTACGGCGAGTGCCAAGGGTCGAATGGTGGGCGATGTGCTGCCCGCATTTAACCTCGATTTGAATGTCAAGGATGCCATGTTCCGCTATCCGTCGCTGCCTGCGGGTGTGGATGGTATAAATATCGCTGCTACGGTGCAGAACCCCGGTGGAACGATGGATGCTACGGTGGTGAAGGTTGCGCCATTCAGCTTCGTGTTGGCGGGTAATCCCTTCTCGTTGAGTGCCGATGTGGCTACGCCGATGAGTGACCTCAGGTTCGATGTGAAGGCTAAGGGTAAGCTCGATTTGGGCAAGATTAAGGATGTCTATCCGCTTGAGGGTATGAATCTTAACGGCGTTGTGGATGCCGATATGGGCGTTGTGGGCCGTATGTCGTATATCGAGCAGTCGAAATTCGAGAGCCTGAAGGCGTCGGGTAGTGTAAGGCTCAACGACATGGCTCTGAAGATGGAGGATATCCCCGAGGTGATGATTAAAAACTCGGTGCTGAGCTTCACGCCGCGCTATGTGGATTTGAGCCAGACGACGGTGATGATTGGCGAGAACGACATCACTCTTGATAGCCGCTTTGAGAACTATTTGGGCTTCGTGTTCAAGGGTACGACCTTGAAAGGAACGCTCAATGTGAGCAGTAAGCATATGAATCTTGGCGACTTCCTCGGTGGTGAGGCTGCCGAGGAGGAGGTCGTGGAGGAGGTTGCTCCTTTGGAGGATGTTGTGCGCATCCCCGACAATATCGACTTCCGCATGCAGGCTGCGTTCAATGAGGTTAAGTTTAATAAGATGACTTTCAACGACTTCCGAGGCTTGCTTACGGTTAAGAATAGCCGTATCGACATGCAGAACCTCTCGCTCAAGACTATGGGTGGCAGCGTGGTTGTGAATGGCGCTTATGCCACTCCTGCGGGTGCTTATCCTGCGCTGAATGCGGGCTTTGCGCTTAAGGAGATAGCCTTCGTCGAGGCGTATAACGACTTGGATGTTATTCGTCAGTTAGCGCCTATCTTCTCGGGTTTGACGGGCCATTTCTCGGGCGAGGTGAGGGTTGATACTGCGCTCGATGCCAAGATGAGCCCCATTATGAATACCCTGAGTGCCTATGGTGCTCTTTCGACTAAGGACTTGAGCCTCAGAGATATGCCATTCCTCGACCAGATTGCCGACATCGTGAAAAAGCCGTCGCTCAAGACCTCGAAGGTCAAGGACCTCAATATTTCGTTTACGGTGGATAAGGGTCGCGTCTATACCAAGCCCTTTGAGCTGAAGATTGAGGATTATGTGATGGTTTTGTCGGGCTCTACGGGCCTCGACCAGACGATTGACTATAAGGGTACGATAGCTATCCCCGCCTCGGCGGGTAAGGTTGCGAAGCTCGGTGAGGTCGATATGTCTATCGGTGGCACATTCTCCAAGCCAAAGGTTAGCATCGACATGGAGTCGCTCGCGAAGAAGGCCGCGAAGGGTGCTTTGCAGGACTTGAGCAATAAGTTGCTCGGAGCTAAGCAGGGTAGTGACGCTACGGTTGCAAGTGCCACAGAAGGCACAGCAGAGGGCGTTTCTGATGCTGCGGGAGCGGATGATGCGGCTCAAGGTGAGCAGAACGCTGCGGGAAATGATGCAGCCAAGAGCGCACAGGAGGAGAAGGTCGAAGCGGCAAAGAAATTGGTAGGCTCGGCTATCGACCTCTTCAAAAAGAAGAAGTAACGAACGCTAAAGTGGTCATAATCAAAGGGGAGTTGCGCCTGCGTGCCGACTCCCTTTTTTGTAACTATCCACCCACAAAAAAGCAGAGAGGATGACCTCCCTGCTCTGTGTGTTCACCGCGTATCACTCGGCGGTGATTGGGGTAGTGGAACAACGCCCACGAATGGGTAGTGGGGTTATTACTCCACGATAATCAATGCAGCATCTGCGGCTACGGTATCACCCTCAGCTACAAGTACTTGCTGAACTGTACCTGCATAATCGCTTGAGATGTTGTTCTCCATCTTCATAGCCTCCAAAATCACTACATCCTGACCTACTGCGACCTTATCGCCAGCCTTAACCAAGACCGAAATCACGCGGCCCGGCAGCGGAGCAGCAACCTTATTACCTGAAACGGCCTTTGCTGCGGGCTTTGCTGCTACAACCTCCGACTCCTTGACAATCTCAATCAAGACTGCGTTTGCAGCAACGGTATCGCCCTCTTTTACAAAGATTTGCTTAACAACACCTGAATAATCGCTTGAGATGTTGTTCTCCATCTTCATAGCCTCCAAGATGGCAATATCCTGACCTGCTGAAACCTTGTCGCCGACCTTCACCAAGAGCGAAATTACGCGACCCGGCAATGGGGCAACCACAGTGTCGCCTGTGATAGGAGCTGAAGCCGCGCTCTCCTGCTTCTCAGCCTCCGCCTTAGGAGCCTTAGCTGCCTGAGATGCCTCGTAAGCCTTAACCTTCACGCCTGTGAGGTAGGTCTTGGCTACCAACGGGAACAACTCGAGCAACAATACCTCCTTCTCGTTCTCTGCCAACTTCACGCCACCAGCCTCTGCAAGTTCGGGGTTGGGCTGCATCTTATACTTCGATGTGTCGTAGGGAGTCTCCTCTCTTACGCCGCAAATCTTGAAGCGGAACTCGGGGTCTACCGCCTTCGGGGTGTGACCATACTCGCCCTTGACGAGGCTCACGAACTGCGAGCTCTTGTTGGTATACATGGCGCGACCCGCCTTCTCGTCCATAGCGCAGTTTACAGCCTGTGCGCCCACAATCTGCGAGGTGGGGGTTACAAGGGGTGGCAAACCTGCATCCATACGCACCGAAGGAATCAACTCCATGGCGCGAGGTAGGATATCCTCAGCCTTGAGCTGCTTGAGCTGCGCAACCATGTTAGAGTACATACCACCGGGAATCTCCGCCTTCTGTACCAGCTCGTTAGGTGCGGGGAAGCCGAAGTAAGCCTCAATCTTCTGACTCGCGTCGAGAAGCGCTGCGAAGTTCTCCGCCTTAGCAGCCTCGACAGCCTTGTTCAGGAGTGCCTCGACCTCTGCGGGGAGTGTGTCGGTCAAAGGATTGAACGCCTTAGGAGCGGGTTTCTCAGCTCCAAATACCGAAATCTCCAGCTCCTTGCGGATATCCTTCAACTGCTCGTTAATCTTAGCCACAGCCTCCATATTAGCCTGCAACTCGACACCCATCTTCTGACAGAAGAGGTAAACCAACTCGATTGCGGGGGCACCTGTGCCACCACCAAACCACCAGCAGTTGGTATCCACAACATCAACACCTGCGGCAATAGCGGCATATACCGATGCCAAGCCATAACCCGGAGTACAGTGGGTGTGGAAGTCGATAGGTACATTCACATTCTTCTTCAGGAGCTTAATCAGGGTGCTTACGCGCTGGGGAGGAATAAGTCCCGACATATCCTTAATGGTAATCATATCGGCACCCAAAGCTGCCATCTGCTTAGCCTTGTCGATGAAGTATTCATCGGTGAAGATAGGCTGCTGCGCCTTCTTGCCCAAGAGCTTCTGGAAGAATGAGGGCTGCGGATATTTTGGGTCCACAGTGTAGCAAATTGCGCAGTCGGCAATACCGCCATACTGCTTTACATATTTGATTGTGGACTTCACATTGTCTACATCGTTCAATGCGTCGAAGATACGCATAATGCCCAAGCCACTCTCGATAGCGTTGCGGCAGAATCCGTCGATAATCTCGTCGGTGTAGGGTGCATAACCAAAGAGGTTACGACCACGCGAGAGCGCTGTGAGCTTCGAAACACCACCCACAGCCTTGTGGATAGTCTCGAGTCGAGTCCAAGGATTCTCGTTCAAATAACGCATCACAGAGTCGGGTACAGCACCGCCCCAAACCTCCATAGCGAAGAATCCGGCATCCTTGTAGAATGGTAAACAACGATTAACTTGCTCCTGCGTCATGCGGGTAGCGAAAGATGACTGCTGACCGTCACGCAGCGTCAAATCTCTGATTTTTAATGTCTTTGCCATAATGTATTTAAGTTGTTATATTGGTTAATTACTTCTTTTGTCCCTTTTTGTCTGTTTTACTGTCACTTTCTATTGCTCCATTGAAGCTGCCTTTTCTTCCCTTGCAGCCCCTCGTTGGAGGGTGGGTAAGTCATCCGACCCACTACAACCTACAAAGATATTAAATCTTTTCGATTTTGCAACTTTTTTGTGGTGAATTGTTATCTTTGCGACGAAATAAACAGGAAAATGTCACCTTTGCTCGTCATATTAACTATCGCAGCCTACCTGCTGGTGCTGTTTGGCGTGTCGTATCTGTCGGGCCGCAATGCCGATAATGCGGGATTCTTTATCGGGAATCGCCGCACACGCTGGTATATGGCTACGCTGGCAATGATTGGCGCAGCTATGTCGGGTGTGACCTTTATCTCCGTTCCGGGCTCTGTTGCCGCAGATGGTATGACCTATATGCAGATGGTCGTGGGCTTCACCCTCGGACAGATGATAGTGGCATTTCTGCTCGTGCCGCTCTTCTATCGCCATGGCGTGGTGTCGTTGTACCAATATTTAGACACGCGCTTCGGCTTGACTACCCACCGTACGGGTGCGTGGTGCTTTTTGGTGGCAAAGATAGTCGCTGCAGCCCTGAAACTCTATGTCGTGTGTGCCGTTTTGCAGCTCTTGGTCTTTGATGGGTTGAATCTCCCGTTTGTGGCGAATGCCCTGATTGCGGTGGCATGCGTGTGGCTCTATACCTATTCGGGTGGCGTGCGTACGCTTATCCCCACCGATACGATTCAGTCGGTGTGCTTGGTGGGCAGTGTCGTAGCTACGATTTACTACCTCTCTAAGGCTATGGATATCGGCTCTGTGGGGCAGTTGTGCGATGTGGTTGCCGCTTCGCCTTACTCTGCGATGTGGGAGTTTGGGGATGCCTCGTCGGCGCGTTATTTCTGGAAAATGGTCGCCGGAGGAGTGCTCTGCTTAGTGGCAATGACGGGTCTTGACCAAGATATGATGCAACGCAATATGAGCTGTCGTACGGTCCGAGATTCGCAAATCAATATCGTGCTTACCGCCTTGTGCCAAATCGGGGTTATACTCCTGCTGCTGGTTTTGGGTGTTCTGTTGTATCGTTATATCGACTTTGCGGGTATGCCTATGCCTGTTCGTGGAGATGATGCCTTTCCGCTTGTCGCAGCACATGGCTCACTGCCGCAAATCGTTGGCGTAGTGTTTGTTTTGGGGCTTATCTCGAGCACCTATTCAACCGCAGGCTCAGCACTAACATCGCTTACAACATCCTTTACGCTCGATATTATGCCCAATGCGCAGCAGTTGGATGAGGTGCGGCTTTCGCTCATTCGTCGTTGTGTTCACCTCTGCATGGCTGTTGTCGTGGCTCTGCTTATACTCCTCTTCAACGCCTTTGCGCAGGGTAGTGTTATAAATTTGGTCTTTACCATTGCGGGATATACCTACGGGCCTATTTTGGGTATGTTTACCTTCGGAATGCTCTCCTCAAGGTCGCTGCGTGAGCGATGGGTGCCTATGGTAGCTATTGTTGCGCCCGTTGCGAGCTATCTGTTGCAGAGGGTTGTGGCTGCACAGTTCGACTACCATATAGGCTTTGAATTGATAGGATATAACGCCCTGATTACAATCGTGGGGCTTCTCGTCGCTTCGCGCAAGAGAGGCGCTGAAATCGCAAAATAATGACATTTATGAGAGTTTCTAACCATACATTCCGTACCGCAGCCATGCCGCTCGGTATGCTTATCGGAGCATTGCTCTGCCGCGAAATGGCGTGGGCGGAGGCTGTTACCGATGGCTGGCTTACGCCTATGTTCATCGCCTCGATGCTCTTTATTACCTTTTGCAAGGTCGATGCGCGAAAAATCCGCTTTTCGTGGCTGCATCTGTGGCTGCTGCTGTTTCAGGTTGTGGGTAGCTTCGCCGCATATTATGCCCTTGCGTGGGCAGATGTTGTGGTGGCACAGGGAGCGATGATTTGCATCTTGGCGCCTGTGGCTATGGGTGCTGTGGTGATTGGCGGCATGCTGGGTGCAAACCTCGAATCTATGGCGGCTTATAGCCTGCTGTGTAATGTTTTTACAGCCTTTTTTGCTCCGTTTATGCTCTCGACCTATGGCAATGGCTTATGTACTATGGTGCAGATTCTGCAACGCGTAGCACCTATGCTTATCCTGCCTTTTGTGGCTGGACAGCTGTGCCGTTTGACGATGCCGAAGGTGAGTGGCTGGATAGCAAACCATAGCCAAATTTCGTTCTATATATGGCTCTTGTCGCTTATAGTGATTATCGGCCGTACGACTTGCTTTTTGATTGACCACGGCGAGAATAGGGTGGTGCAGATAGTGTTGGCAGTGGTGGCTTTGGTGATATGCTTGTTGCAATTTACTCTTGGCCGTTATTTGGGTCGCCGCTATGGCGATGCCGCCTCGGGAGGACAATCCATGGGGCAGAAGAATACGGTCTTGGCTGTGTGGCTGTCGCAGTCGTTCCTCGACCCTATATCGTGCGTCGCACCTACGGCGTATATCGTATGGCAGAATATAGTGAACTCCTACCAGCTATACCTGAAGGGCAAGGAGGAAAGATGATAGAGCAAAGAGCAAAGATAAAAGAGCAAAGATGAAAGAGCAAAGATGAAACAGACTGTCATTACTTCAATACTTAAATTTGGCTTATGGCAAAGAAAATAGAAAAAACAAATGCGGCACGCCTGCTCGACAGGGCAAAGATTACCTATGAACTTATCCCTTATACGGTCGATGAGAATAACCTCGCCGCTACGCATGTTGCCGAGGAGTTGGGCGAAGATATCGCTACGGTCTTTAAGACACTTATCTTGTGTGGCGATAGGAACGGCTATTTGGTCTGCGTTGTGCCGGGCGACCATGAGGTTGATTTGAAACTTGCCGCCAAGGTGTCGGGCAACAAGAAGGTCGAGATGCTGCCGATGAAAGAGCTTCTGCCCACGACAGGTTACATTCGCGGTGGTTGCTCGCCAATAGGTATGAAGAAGCGTTTTCCGACCTACATCCACGAGAGTTGCCTTGAGCATGACTATATCTACATCAGTGCCGGCGTGCGTGGCTTACAGATACGCATTGCCCCGGCCGATTTAATCGCGTTTGTCGGTGCCGAAGTCGCCGACATCAGCCACCCGATGGAGGAGTAAAAGAGGAAAGATGAAAGATGAAAGATGAAAGAGCAAAGATGAAAGATAAGTCTTTGCTCTTTTGTTTTAATTGTGTCATGCCACATTTTGGAGCGTAAGCGAGAAAATGACTGGCATCCCTAACGGCAAATTATTTCGGTAGAGATTCCAATCCTCACTGCGTTCGGTGGAATGACAAGATAAAAGAGGAAAGAGGAAAGAGGAAAGGGTAAAGGGTAAAGGGTAAAGGGTAA
>JAFXIS010000049.1 GCA_017532885.1 Alistipes sp.
ATTGGGTTAAGGGCTGTAACGATACCGAAGCTATCCTGAACATACTTGCGGCACTGCTCCTCATTAGCGGTGATACCATCCACGCAGTTTACGCGCAAGGTGTCGAAGCCGTTCATCATTATCTCTGCAGACTCGAAGCAGCACTGTGCCATTGTAGGCTCCATTGCGTTAAGCTCCATCTGAGCCTCCTGTGCGCACATCGCAACACATGCATCATTACCGATAACCTTGTAGCATATCTGGTTCATAACCTCAGGAATAACGGGGTTCACCTTGCCCGGCATAATCGATGAACCTGGCTGACGTGCCGGAAGGTCGAACTCGTGCAAGCCGCAACGAGGACCTGAAGCCAACAGACGAAGGTCATTACAAATCTTATTGAGCTTAACAGCAACGCGACGCAAAGCAGATGAGTAGCCCACCATACAAGTGGTATCAGATGTAGCAGCTACCAAGTCCTCAGCGAGCTTGATATCCCAACCTGTAATCTCGCGTAGAGCTGCCACGCACTTCTCCGAGTAGCCTGGCTCCGAGCAGATACCTGTACCGATAGCCGTAGCACCCATATTCACTGTGAGGAACTCTTCGGCTGCAAATTCGAGATTCTTACGCTCCTCCTTCAAAATCTGGGCAAAGGCTCCGAATGTCTGACCGAGAGTCATAGGTACAGCATCTTCGAGCTGTGTACGACCCATCTTCAAGATGTGTGCGAACTCCTTAGCCTTCTTCTCGAACGACTCGATAAGGGCGTTGTAGTGGCCCATAAATACCTTGTGTGTAGCATACAAACCGAGGTGGATGCCGCAAGGATATGCGTCGTTAGTAGACTGTGAGCAGTTTACGTGGTCGTTAGGCGAGCAGTACTGATACTCACCTGCCTCGTGACCCATAATCTGCAATGCACGGTTTGCGATTACCTCGTTGGCGTTCATATTGGTAGTAGTACCTGCGCCACCCTGAATCATATCACATGGGAACTGGTCGTGGTGCTCACCGTTCATAATCTCGAGACATGCCTTCGAGATGCCGTCAAACTGAGCGTCAGTCAAAAGACCGAGCTGGTGGTTAGCCTCGGCTGCACCAAGCTTAGTCATAGCAAGACCATTGATGAACAATGGGTAGTCGCAAAGGTGGAAGCGGCTGATTGGGAAGTTTATGATGCCGCGTAGTGTCTGTACGCCATAAAGGGCCTCTACGGGCACCTCCATCTCACCTAAAAGGTCGCTCTCGATACGAGTTTTTCCTGAATACTTAGTAGTCATAGTTTGTGTGTTTATGTTCATTTAGTTTTTTGTGTCTGCAGATGATTGTAAAACAATAGTGCTAAGGTACGTAATTTTTATTAAACGTGCAACAATTTTCCTCTTTAATTAATAAATATAGGTATTGTCTGCAACATCCTCTCTTAATTTGGTAGAGTGTGCAGCATACCGACAACCCACGACCATATTACTCTGCTGTTTCTAATCGATTTAGAAAGCATGGCTGTTTTGTAGGCCTACCTTTGTAGAAAAAATTATATGAAACGTATTATACTTTTACTTGTCGCGATCTCTATTGCAATATCGCTCGGCTCATCGCTCTATATCCGAAGGCTAATCAAGGATAAGCAACGTCTTATTGATAATCAGGAGGTGCTGCTCTCCGATATAACACTCTATCGCACCGAGGCAGATAGATCGGCAGCATCGGTCGGGGTGCTCACCCTGCAACTCGACGAGCTGCGCAGACAACGAGCCTCGGATGTCGAACAGATTAAGCAGCTTGGTATACGTCTGCGCCGTGCCGAAAGCTATGCGCGTAGTGTTACCACGAGTAGTTATGTGGCTACAACCGCTATTCGCGACTCGATTATTGTGCGTGATACCATACGAGATACCGTGCGAGTGTTCCTTAGTGGTGATACGTGGAGTAGGGTGGAGGGTGTTATTCGTGGAGATAGTCTGCGTTATAATGTCAGCAGCGTCGATACGCTCTTTCAGGTTCTGCATCGTGTTCCGCGTCGCTTTCTCTTTTTTCGATACGGTACTAAGGCCATACGCCAGGAGATAACATCCTCTAATCCGCACACAACACTTGTCTATGCGGAGTATGTCGAGCTGCCGCATAGACGTAGATAGCCATAAATAGATATATTATACCTGCAAAATAGAATTGAAGTGACCCTGAGGTCGGTTATAACCTGCGGGGTCACTTCAATTTTGCCAATCCATTACCTAAAACATAGCAATCAGTTCGTCGTTGGTGTATGCCTCGGCTCCATAGCATGTCTTCAGGTATGCAAGTCCACCGATGTAGTCCTCCTCTGTGAAGGAGTCTGTTGCCTCCTTGGCCACCATCACGTCGTAACCCAAGCAGTAGGCATCTGCCGATGTGTGGCGTACACACATATGAGCGTGCAGACCGGTCATTATCACACGCTTTACGCCTAACTCTTTGAGTAGTATATCAAGGTCTGTCTGGAAGAATCCGCTGTATCGACGCTTTGGTACTACATAATCTTTCTTTGATAGCTTTAACTCGGGTATCACCTCAGCACCCTTTGTTCCGGCAATCGCATGGTCACCCCACAGCTCCAATTCTCGGTCAATGCCTGCAATGTGTGCGTCGTTGCAGAAAATCACAGGTATATTGGCTTCGCGCGCTGCATCAAGCAGACGTGCTGTCGCCGGAACAATTGCCTTGCCTCTATCGCAGGCCAATGCTCCTGTCACAAAGTCGTTAAGCATATCAACGACTAAGATAGCTGCATTTTGAATCTTTTCCATAATACTGTGTTTAATGTGTGTGTTAGTAATCAAATACAAAATTAATTGATTTTTATTGAAATGCCAAAGTTGAATGAAATTGTAATGTTCTATTATGCTTATCTTTCCCTCTTACACATCCTCAAACGCCTATACCTATATTATATATATAGCATCTTGAGTATATCTGTACACGTGCCAAAATGCCGGCTAAATTCTTTTGCTATGTAATGTGCTGATATATAAGATATAGCACTTTTTGATGCAAAAAAAGATTAAAAAAAGTTTATAAAATGCTTGCAGAATAAAAAATAAGCGTTACCTTTGCACCCGCAATCAGAAAGGGAAACCGCTCTGAGAGCGTAGCGAAAGGTTCTTAGAAAATATTTTTGAAAAAAGTTCACAAAAAATTTGGTGGTTTCAAAAATGTGTTTTATCTTTGTACCCGCTTTCGCCTCTAAAACGGCGATAAGCAGAAAAGGTTCTTAGAAAAAATTTTTTGAAAAAAGTTCATCAAAA
>JAFXIS010000050.1 GCA_017532885.1 Alistipes sp.
AGGCGGGTTACATACCACACCTTAGCAGTCTTAACCGAATCCAACGGCTCGGCATCAGCGGGATTAAGGCCTCTACCAAAACGCTTTACCAGCGCATCATCAACCTCGCGATTAATATCGGCCAAACTCTTTGTGCCGTAAACCTTACCCTCCTTATACTCTGTCTGTCCCTCATATATAAGCGTATCAGCACCCAAGCAGTTAAACTCCAACGACTGCTTTGGGGTATAGAGGTAGTTGATATACAAACCGGCAATCGAATCAACGGCCAAGTGCCACTCGTTATCGTAAACCGTGTCGGATTCATCAGAACTTGAACGCATATAGCTACGACGCTTCGATGCTGCATCGCTATCCTTCTCATCTTCGGGAGCTAAGCCTCCATTTGCCTTTGCAAACGACTTAATCCACTGGTCCTCATATGCAACGGGATTCGCCACGCTACCCCACACATCGACCTCAACAATCATAGGGCGATTGGCATCAAGAATATACTGGCCCTCGTATCCAGCCTCGCCGCCCATAGTCTTATCACCAGTACCAATCGACGAAGGCAAATACAGACGCATTTTTGTACCATAGCGAGCTTCAAAGACCTTCTCTCCGATACGAAGTTTGCTTCTGAGTGATAGATATGTACCCTCGGGCATTGCTACATTATCCGTACCCACAAACAGGAAGAATGGCACATAGTGAGTATGCTCGGTATATGAGTTCTGCATACGCGCCAAATCGGATTTACGGGTAAGCACCACATTACCTGCCAAGTCGCGACAAGTAACATCAAACCACACCCAAGCGTCTTTGCTTCTTACGGGTAAGCTATCGGGGTGACCCTCGTCCAACAACTCTACATAATATTCGCCGATAGGCTGGAAATTATCCAACAAATCGGGACGGTTAATCTCAATCCACGCTTTCAGAGCAATCTTTTCAACCTCCTCGAATGGCATATCCTCGGAATCGACACACGAGATGAGCGATACCGACAACACCGAGCAGGTAATCAAAAATAAGCGATTAAAAAACTTCATATCTTAACTTTACTTCATTTTCCTTAATCCCGCCGACTCCAAGCAACTACTTTTTCACCACAGAGTCAATCGTATAAAACCACGCGACGGCCGACTTTTTAGGCACAATGCCCACAACCTTATCCTCGTAGGCCTCTTCGAGAGTCATATACACCTCAACCTTGTCACCTTCACGACAACCTATTAACGACTTTGAAACACCTTTTATTATATTGGTTTCGTCGATTTTCACAACAAGTGGCTCAGTTGACCAATATTCGGGATTCAAGCCAGCCTGTTTCAACTGCGAAATCACCGCCGTATCGTTCGAGAAATAGACATTCTCTGTTCGGGGCATACCTCCCGTAAAGGTATATGCCGTAAATGTTAGCGACACCTCATCTCCACCATCAATCATCGCGCGGTTATCGCGACCAGCATCGTAGTAAGTTGCAATGTAGCGATACAAATCGATGTTGAGTTTCTGATAAAAACTCGGCTGGGCATCGAGCGATGTCTCAATATCCTCCTCAGCCACTAAACGTGGAACGTGAGTCGAGGTAAGAAAACGCACAATGTCGTCGCGCTGAGACGTAACCTCCACGTCATCTTCGCTACAACCAACCGCAAAGGCCAAGCCCACAACGGCACACATTGCCACTATCAATCTAAATTTCTTACCCATATAATCGTGCAAAAATAAACAAAAATATCGATTCAACCAATTTCTATACCACATATATTTATATAAATAGGTTATTCGACATCTCGCCTACGCTTTGCGCTACATTCGTCTTAGAGCCTGACGCACGGCATCTTCCACAGAAATCGCTGGCGACTCCTTGAAGATAGTCTTCACCACCTTCTCCGACACACCTTTCTGGAAACCAAGCATTTGAAGAGCCGACAAAGTCTCATCATAGGCTTGCGTATCAGCCTTACCCATAAGCATAGCCTCATCGCTATCAACTCCCAATTCGAGCATCTTGCCACTCAACTCAACAATAATCTTTTGCGCCGTTTTCAGACCCAATCCCTTCACATTTTTGAGCAGCACAGCATTCTCGGTTGCGATAATATTGCGCAACTCCGAAGGCGAATAGGTCGAAAGAATCATTCGTGCTGTATTTCCACCCACTCCCGAAACGCTGATAAGATTGCGGAAGAGTTCTCGCTCGATTTTAGAAGAGAATCCATACAAAAGTTGAGCGTCCTCGCGCACTACAAAATGCACATACAATCGCACATCGCTCTGATTCTCAATAGCAGAGTAGGTATGCAACGAGATATTGATATAGTAGCCCACGCCAGCAGCCTCCACAACGGCATATGCGGGAGCAATTTCGGTTAGTTTGCCTGAAATATATTCGTACATAGCATTAATTTTGATAGTCGATATGACAAAAATAAATAATTTTTTTTACCTTTGTCAATTATTATACGCATAAATGCAAAAAAACATAAAATCAGAATAGAGAAAATGAAGAAAATTTTTTGGGCAATATTGATTGCCACCATTTCATTGGCATCTTGCCAGAATCAAGGCGCAGAGGCGCAGACTGAAACTCAGGCATCTGAGACTGAGGCGGTTAACGGCAGCGACATCGCTTATGTACGAGTTGAGTATGTGATGGCCGAGAGCGAGATTTTCAAGACTGAGGGTATTGCTTTGCAGGAGAAGACCGAGAAGGCTGGCAAGGCGTGGGCTCAGAAGGAGAAGAACCTTCAATATGAGGCGACTCAGTTGCAGGAGAAGTACCAGAAGGGACTTATCACAACTGCCGATGCTCAGAAGCAACAGCAGAACATAGAGCGCAAGATTGCTAACTATCAGACCAACACTCAGAAAGAGGCCAAGACTTTGGAGGAGGAGAACATTGTATTCACCAACCGCACTCAGGACTTGGTGATGCGTGCTATCCGCGAGGTTAACGCCGACAAAAAGTACAAGCTCATCATCAACGCCACTGCGTTGTTGGACGGTGACGAGGGTCTTGATATCAGCGCAGCAGTTTTGGCAAAGGTAAACGAGCTCTACGCAAAGGAGAAGGCCGAGGCTAAGCAGGCTGAGAAGGCTGAATAAAGCCAAGTATCGCGCAATCTTTTCGGGCCAAACAAAGTAAGGCCAAATAAATAGTTGTTAAAACATTTCGCGAATTCCCCACACAAAATAAGGGAGTTCGCGATTTTTTGTGTAAATTTGTTTCGCATAAACCAAAGGCATACACGCCAATATTTGTTAATCAAAATATACGATGAATAACAACTCCATAAAGATATTGCTCCTTACGGCTGTGGCCGACGAGTTGGGAGAGAGAGCTATCGAAACATTAAGACAACTTTGCGATGTGAAATTTACGGGCGTAGGTAAGCTATGCGCGTTTGAGGCCACATTGGAGGCTCTGCAAGATGGCGACTATACACACGTTATCAATGTTGGCACTTGCGGCTCGTTCCACCACGCACCCTCATCGCTACTCTTTCCGTCGCGTGTGGTGCAGGGCGACATATACATCGATTCCGACTTTGCCACCCAGCCCATCAACCTCAATACGGGCGACGCTTCGACCTCAATTGTATCGTCAGACAACTTCATAGGCTCCGACACTGCTCCCACGCAACTCAAATTGCTTGAACCATACGATTGTATGGATATGGAGAGCTACGCCATTATGCGTGCCATCTTGTTCCACTCGAAGCAGGCCAACACTCCGCTACCCGAAGTGCATATGATTAAGATTGTGAGCGATGCCGCCGATGGCACATTGGAGGAGTGGCGTGAGCGCATAGAGCGTCTGCAAAGCAAGCTCACCGATGCCACCATAACCAAGATTCAGGCCATCAACGCCACCAAGAACTAACTCCAAACCACCAAACCAATAACACATTAACCGAGTAATTCTCACACATTATGAAAATCAAAGCCAACTGCAAAATCAACATCGGCCTCGATGTACTGCGCCGACGCGAAGATGGATTCCACGACCTCTCGACCGTAATGTTCCCCGTCAGAGGATTGTACGACATTGTGGAGGTTGAGCCAATCGAGGGTAACGCGGCAGAATTTCGCTCGCTCGGTCTTAGGATTGATTGCCCCGACGAGGATAACATCTGCGTCAAGGCTCATCGTCTGATGCAAGAGCGATATGCAGTGGGTGGAGTGCGCATAACCTTAGACAAGCGCGTTCCTTTTGGTGCAGGATTGGGAGGTGGCTCAGCCGACGGCACAGCGGTAATCGTGGCCATAAACAAACTATTTTCGCTCAATCTTAGCGAGCGGGAACTAATCGACATAGCAGCCCAACTCGGTAGCGACACAGCATTCTTCGTACGCAACACGCCACAGCTATGTGAAGGACGTGGCGAGGTGATGACCCCCATAGAGATTCCCCAACTCAGAGGGCGATGGATAGTGCTTGTCAAACCCGACGAGGGTGTATCTACGCGCGAAGCCTATGCTGGCGTATGCCCC
>JAFXIS010000051.1 GCA_017532885.1 Alistipes sp.
AACGGAGAGTATTTCGCCTATACGGGCAACACTAATTACGGCGTACAGAATATTGAGTATGACGAGGATTTGAAGGTGTGGTGGCTGGCCGTTTATGCTGGCTCAAAACCCCAATTCCCCAACTACAACCTCTTCGCCATCGACGGCACAGTAAAGCCCACAAAGAGCGCTTTGAAGGGTGTGCCCTACATCGACAAGGCCAACGTACTGACTTTGTGGGATAAGGGCGAACAGGACAGCAAGACAGGCATCAGAGGCTGGCGATTTGGAGTTGGCTCTACGGGTATAGCATACTTGGGCAAAGGTATGTACTACTTCTCACACAACTACGCTACAAAGCAGGGACAGGGCAGCAACATCCGCCTCTACAACATTGGCGGAGTTGATAGTTCGACTCCTATGTTCTATCAAATGAAATAACCGCTCTCGATGGACCGCGAGGCAGCCATAACCGAAGTAGATTGGTATCGCACCCTTGTACTACGACGCATAGAGCGTTGGGGTGTGACGTTGCCGCCCAAAGCGAGGGCTATGCTCACGGAGAATATGGATGAGGTTGCGGCACGAAAATCGTCGCTACAGTTCAAGCCCGATAGGGAGGGCTACTACATAGGTGAGGTTGATGAGGAGGGCCTGCGACAAGGTTACGGCATCTACACCCGCACAGCAAAGAAGCCGGACCGCTGGACAATGCAGGCGGGCCGTTGGGTAGAGAACTGCCCGATAGGTACACACACGCTCTACGAATCGGATTGTCCCGACTCCCACCACTACCTGGCTGCAGTATATTTCAGCGGTGAGAGACGCAAGGCCAAAGGCACGATTGGCTTTTCGCTCTCGGAGGCGGGCATCAACACCAAACAACGACAATATAGGCGATATGAGTATTTCTCGCTCTCGACATTGGCGGTTGGCTCAGCTATGATATTTGTACTGCTGCTGGCTATGACGCGCAACACAAAAATCAGCCTTGCGGGAGTTATCGTTGTCGCACTACTATATCTGATTAGTTACATCAGAGGCCGCCAATAACATCTTCGGCGGCCTCTAAACATATTATTAATTAGCCTTTTACGCAAGCACGAAATCGATGAGGGCTTGGGCGCACTCCTGAGGTTGCTCGATGAAACCCATATGGCCCGACTCCTCCAACCACACAACCTTGGCCTGCGGATTCTTTGCGATGAACTCCTCAGCCGCCTCGACGGGGATATAACCATCCTTCTTGCCCAAAATGAAGAGTTGGCGTACGCTACTATTTCTCAGCATCTCGTTCTGGTCCTTACGCTCAATCATTCCTCCGAGCAGAGCAACGATACCATCATCTTCGGTGATATGTACCTGCTCGACCAAATCGTCGATATACGACTTCAGGCGGCGACGGTTCTGCTCGGCAAAACCCGCTTCGGGAGCAACGTGCGCCAACACATCCTTCTTACCTGCACGCACCAGAGCAATCTCACGACGACGATTCTCGCGCTTGAGTTCGGTATCGGGATTAGGCGACGAACTCAACAGCACAACGCCGTCGAGACGTTCCGCATAGGCTGCACAAAAGGCCAGCGAGACATAGCCACCCATCGAGTGGCCGACCATCGTAACGCGCTCAATGCCCAACGCATCCAACATATCGCGCAACACCTCGGCAACCATCTCCATAGTATGCACCTCGCCCTTGACCTCCGATATGCCGTGACCGGGAATATCTACAGTAATGACTCTAAAATGGGGCGTCAGCAGCGGCAGGAAATCTTCCCACACATACATCGACTCCAAATATCCGTGCAGCAAAACCACACACTTCTCGCCA
>JAFXIS010000008.1 GCA_017532885.1 Alistipes sp.
CTACCTTTGCGCTGCAAATAAGGGAAATGCCCAGGTGGTGAAATTGGTAGACACGCCACTTTGAGGGGGTGGTGAGCGCAAGCTCGTGTGAGTTCGAGTCTCGTCCTGGGCACCACAACGACCGAAGGAGAAATCCTTCGGTTTTTTTTGTTGCTGGTTGCTGCCCGATGAGGCTGGCGTGGGGAGGACACCCAGTACGACAAAAAAAAAGGAGAAACTTAACGGTTTCTCCTTTTAAGTAGGACACCCCATCGAAATTTCTAACAGACTTGTAGCATAGGAATATTAACGAAAACGGCAGCCACACAATGTGACTGCCGATTTTCGTATGCTGTTATATCAAAGGGTTGTTTGACTATCTCTGCTTCTTCTTGCTGTCGAATAGGGTTGCGTTGTACTTGATGTATAGGTCGAACAGGAACTCTATACGTTGGCTATCCGAGGTGAACGGCGCAGTGCGATAGGCTGCATCAACAGCTTTGTCCAATGCTTGGTGCGCCTTCATCAACGATGGGGGCATTGCCAATGGGTCGTATAGGTCTGCAAGCGATGCATCGGGGAACATCTTGCGAGCCTCCAGCACCGCCTCGGCGCACCGCTCGATGCGCTCGACTTGCTTCGGCGACGGATTCTCTGCCCACGGGAAATTGTTATAAACGATACCAGCAGAATATCTGAAGTCGCTCTTTAGTCTGCCACATACACATTTTGTCCACGCCATATGCATTGCCGAGGTCAGTACTCCAAAATGGTATAGATTGCCTTCTGGCATTATGAGCACAAGGTTGCTTGCCATAGTATCACTACCCATAAATCCCATTGGAATATATTTTCTATTTTCTGACGAAACACTTGGTATGATAATATACGATGATTCGGGCATATTCTCGACGTGGAATCGAGTCGGCGTTTCGGCAATCTTGCGAGTGCCTTCGCTCTTGCTCGCCAATCTGAATTCACGCACATTTTTAACTCGCTCCATACAATGGGGCATAGCCCTTAACTCCGCGGGTGAGCAGTCACCCAGCCATAAGCAGTAACGAGGTTTTTGCTGAATGAACTCGATTGCTCCATACCACGGTCTAAAGTATTGCGCAGACTTCGGCTCTATGGCGATAAACTCCTCCATCTCCTCTTTGGTGAATAGGTAGTTACCTCCGTCAATAGGTTTATTGCCGATGCCTATCGTCGGGACATTACATAGCGGTTTAGTGCGGTTTTCAATCAGCGTATTCTTTGCATCGACCAAATAGGGGTTGATGTTCTTGGCTCGCAGTATGTGTGGCTCACCAGTGATGTCCTCGTACTCGAATATCAGTTTGTTATCCGTGTCGAAGTTGGCGAATCCAACGATGATGCAGTAAACGCCAGCATTGCCCTTTGCCTCGTTGCTCCACTTGAAGGTACGATGGGCAAAATGAATGTGAATGCCGTACTTTTCCAGTAACACCCGCCACAAAATGCCGACTTGTTCTCCCTGAACAATCGAGTTGGTCGAAACGAATGCCACCTTGATACGAGTGCCGTGTATATACTTCGCCGCTTTGGCATACCACGCAGTAACATAATCGAGATTGCCCGCGCCGCGAATATTGTCAAACACACTCTCCACTTGTCTGCTTTGCTCCTTGGTCATTAAGCGCGCACCGACGAACGGCGGGTTGCCAATGATATACGACAATTCGCTGTTTGGAACTATCTCGTTCCAATCTGTTTCCAATGCGTCGCCACAGATGATGTTTGCCGACTTGCGTAGCGGTAAGCGCACAAAGTACTCGCCGAACTCGCGCGAGCAAAGCATATTCATCTGGTGGTCGATTAGCCACATTGCAACCTTGGCGATTTGTGCGGGGAACTCTTCGTATTCGATACCCGCGAACTGGTCGACGTTGCACAAAACAAGGTCTGCAATATTGAATGCTTGCTGAGTGCCATACATCGCTTTCAGCACCTCCAGCTCCAATAGGCGCAGCTCGCGGTAAGTGACGATAAGGAAATTACCACAACCGCACGCGGGGTCAAGGAAACGAAGCAACGATATTTTCTGGTGGAACATCTTAAGCTGTCGGTCGCTGCTTTTGACCTTCTCGAACTCCGACCATAGGTCGTCAAGGAACAAAGGCTTTATCAGCTTTAAGATATTTCTTTCGCTTGTGTAGTGTGCGCCAAGATTGCGTCGCTTCTCTGGATTCATTACTCCTTGGAACATACTTCCAAAGATTGCTGGCGAAATCTTACCCCAATCCAACGTGCTGCATTCAAGGATAATGTTGCGCATCGTGCTGTCGAATGACGCAAGTGGCAAACGCTCCTCGAATAGCTTGCCATTGACGTATGGGAATGCGTTAAGCTCCTCCGAGATATTCTTAAGGCGTTTGTCGGTAGGGGTGTTTAGAATCTCGAATATCTCGTTAATAACAGATGCCAGATTCGACCCATCTTCCGCCGAGTGGGTGTAGATGTAATCGTAAAAGATGTTCTTGTTGAAAATGGTACTGTCGTCAGCAAAAAGACAGAACAACAAGCGTACGAGATACAATTCAAGGTCGTGCCCATCGTAGCCAATCGCTTTGAGCTTATCGTGCAGTTTAGCCATAGCCTCTGCCGCTTTGAGATTGACAGGGTCTTGCTCTTTTAGCTCCACCTTGTTGCTGTATCCAGCGATAAATCCAAACAGATGCACTTTCTTGTATAGCTCGTCGAGTGTGAACTCGTAGACCTTTTCGTTGTCAATATCTTCGAGCCTAAATCTGTAAAAATCACAGACCAGAATGTATCGGGGTAATTCATAGTCTTTGAGTCCGTCAAAGTACTCGCTGGCTTGTTTATATGCCTTGTCTAAGTCTTTGCCTCGGCTCTTCATCTCTATCAGGATATTGCCGTGCCATAGCATATCAATATAGCCATTTCCACCGCTTCGCTTCGGTACTTTGTACTCGAACTTCTTGACGCGCCTATCTGATACACCAAACACATTAAAAAAGTCCACCAAAAATGGTTTAGCCTCGGCGTTCTCGTCCGTTGCATCAGCCCATTTCTTTGAAAAAGCAATGGCGCGCTCCTTTATTTCATTCCAGCTTAATGCCATAATCAGCGATTCTTATTATTTCGTTTCCAGCCCTTTTTGGTCGTAGTGTTAATTACGCCCTTACGAATAATACAAATAGAATTCTCGTAAGTCTTGCCATTTGAGAAATCGTAGTTCTTCAGATAATTATAGGCGACACCTAATGTTTTGTCATTCTCGGTTTGCTCGTGATTGTCGAATAGGGCTTTTAAGTTTCCGTAAAAGAAATTCTCGCCCGTCGCCTTCATAACAAGATGAACAACACCTCGTTCTTGCTTCTTTTTCTCCGTGCTTTCTGTCATAGCTATATAGTAATCCACACAAATATATAGAGAACTTGCGTAAAAATGGCAGGATGAGGGTGAAATTTGATAAGTGGTTGGTACATATACCATTTTTGTGTTACCTCACCATATTGTTAATTTCGGCAGAAGGAGCCGTATATGGTGGGTATTAGAGAAAGAATTGCTACC
>JAFXIS010000052.1 GCA_017532885.1 Alistipes sp.
AAAATAGTTATTCTACAACAACTTTTTCACCAGCGAAAACATCTTGTAGGGCATATATCTAAATGGCAGGTCTATCCATTTGGGTGTGCTTACTACGGCGCGACGGTGTGAGAACGCATCGAAACTCAAACGTCCGTGATATGAGCCCATACCTGAATTGCCTACACCGCCAAAGGGAAGATTCTCGTTGGCAATATGCATTATCGTGTCGTTGATGCAGGCCCCGCCCGATGATGTATGCCGCAATACACGCCACGCCTCGCTCTTGCGGCCAAAGTAGTAGAGTGCCAACGGCTTCTCGCGCTCGGTAACAAACTTTACAGCCTCCTCTGTCGTCGAGAATGGCAACATAGGTAGTACAGGACCGAAAATCTCCTCCTGCATAACGGGAGCGTCAGCCTGAACATCGGCCAATAGCGTAGGCTCGATATACAACTCCTCGCGGTCAGTGTTGCCACCTATGACGGCACGACCATCCTTCAGGTAGGATGCAACGCGGTCAAAAGCCTTGGAATTAACCATCCTGACGAAGTGCTTGCTTTGGCGGAGATCCTTGCCGTGCAATTTGCGTAGCGCCTTACGGAAGGCCGTCGTAAATTGCTCCTGCAGCGATGCGTGTATGAGCAGATAGTCGGGTGCGATGCAGGTCTGGCCCGCATTGAGAGTCTTGCCCCACGCTATGCGGCGGGCCGCCAACTCTATGTCGGCACCGATATCTACGATGCAGGGGCTCTTGCCACCCAACTCCAGCACTACAGGCGTCAGGTTCTTCGATGCGGCCTCCATAACCTTGCGGCCCAGCGAGGGACTGCCTGTAAAGAAAATTATGTCGAAACGATGCTCCAACAACTGCTGATTCACCTCGCGATTACCCTGCACAACGGCTACATATCGCTCGTCAAAGGTCGCGCGAATCATCTGTTCGATGACCTTCGAAACCTTCGGCACATAGGGTGATGGCTTCAGCAGGGCTGTACAGCCTGCCGATATAGCACCTACAAGGGGATTCAAAAGCAGTTGTACGGGATAGTTCCACGGCGCAATGATTAGTGACTGCCCCAACGGCTCGCTAATGATACGTGAGCGCGAGGGCATCATCTTCAGGGGTGTGGAACGACGCTCCGTGCGCATCCAACTCTTGAGGTTTTTAAGATGGTTCTTGACCTCGCCTGCGACGATGCTCGTTTCGGTCAGTATGGCCTCCTGCTCCGACTTGTGTAAATCCTGCCACAAGGCATCGCACAAGGGTTTGTGCCACTCCTCGAGGGCCTTTTTCAGGCGCTGTAACTGCTCGCGGCGGAACTCGTACTCAAGTGTCGCTCCCGATGCAAAATAGGCCTTTTGTGCCTCTATAATCTCGTCAATGCGTTGTTTTGAAGTGTTTTCTAATGACATATTTTATTTGTTTTCTGTGTTTTTCAGTAGCAGGGGCTATTTGCGGCCCGTGAAGTTGTCCATCGTCGAGTAGATGCCAACCCAATCACCCAAAATCTTGTCAAACCACGCCGAAGGCAGCAAAGCCTGACAAGCGCGAATGAAGTGGAAACTGAAGGGTAGGCCCTTGAAATCCTTATTCTTCTCTATCGCTCGCAGAATCTTACGTGCCACCTTTTCGGGCTTGAGAATCGGGAAGACACGCGACTTCACGCCATCGAACATTCCCGTGTTGATATAATACGGCGCAATCGTAGTAAAATGCACCTTGCTACGCATCTGTTTCAACTCGATACGCACCGAATCGGACCACCCTATGACAGCCCACTTGCTGGCGGCATAGACCGACATTTTGGGGTTGGAGAGCATACCTGCTGCTGACGCGATATTGCAGATGTGGCCTCTGTTGCGGCTAATCATATCGGGCAGGGCCTGCAACGCTACGACCATCGGCGCTATGGAGTTAATCCTCATCGTGCGTTCGATATCCTGCACGCTCTGCTTATCGAAGGTCTTGTTGCTCGTGACGATGCCGGCGCAGTTAATCAATATATCAACATCACCGCACTCCTCCTTTACGCGGGCATAACTCTGCTCGACACACTCGTTGTTCGCCACATCTACCTTATAACCTTTCACTCGGCCTAATGCCGACAACTCCTCAACGGTTGATGCGATATTCTGCTCGTTAATATCCCAAATAATAACCTCCTTTGCACCTCTCTGTAGGGCTTGACGGCCCATAATACGGCCAATGCCTGATGCACCTCCCGTAATCAGCAGGCGACTCTCTTTAATCTTTGTCATCGTAAAAATAAGATTTATTTAGCCAACAAACGATAAAATGTCGGCAAAAATTTAATTTGAACCGCAGCAAAGGTAAAAAAGAATGAATTTCGTTATTCTCCTTATATATTATATTGTGACGAATAGGCTTGTTTTTGTGAGAAAAAGGACTATTTATTTGGCCAGTGTATCGAAAAATGTGGCGACGTGTCATCCAGTTTTTCACCCCACGAGGGATAGGAACAAAAAATCGGCCACTCCCAAAGGGAGCAGCCGACCTATTATTAATATAAGGTAATCTCGACTTATTCAGTAGGAATATCCTTGTTCACGTTCTTTGAACCAACCAAAGCGTAGAACAACATATAAGCTAAACCTGCGATTACTACCCAGTAACTTGTCAAGAAACTACCTGTCCAGTCAACGATACCGTTCTGCAACAATGGGAGGATACCACCACCGCAAACGAGAGCCATAAAGATACCTGAAGCCTTCTCAGTGTACTTACCCAAGCCCTCAACAGCCAAGTTGAAGATACCACCCCACATTACTGATGTGCACAAACCGCACAATACGAGCAATGCAGCGTTTACGGGAACTGTAGCAACAGCGAATCCCTTAGCACCGTCGAATACGGGCAAATTAACTGTTGTAGCAGGGTCAAGGAAGATAGCGCCCAATACCAAGCACAAACCTACTGTAGAAGCGAAAGAGAGCATACTCTTAGCAGAAACCTTTGCACCCAAAGCAGCACCAGCCAAACGGCCTACCAACATCAAGAACCAGTAAGTACCGGCAACTGTACCAGCGATAGCAGTTGTAGATACCTCGTTCAACCACTTCTGCAATACGTTAGGAATACCTACCTCAACACCTACATAGATGAAGATACAGATAGCACCCAAAACGAAGTGACGGAATGACATAGGACCATACTGTGACTTCTCACCCTTTACAACGGCAGCAGGAGCATTCTCAGGAATAGCAGTGAATGATACAACGATGAAAGCAACTGCGAAGATAGCCAATGCAGTGTACATCAAACCGTTTACGTCGCTAATCTGAGCCTGTGCAATGTTGGGAATCAAAAGACCAGTCAAGATGATAACGGCAGTACCCATCAAAGAGTTGAAAGAACCACCAATCTGAATCAACTGGTTACCCTTGTTACCACCACCGGCGAGTTTGTTCAACATCGGGTTTACAACGATGTTAAGCATACACATTGAGAAACCTGCGATGAAAGCACCCAAAAGGTAAACGCCGAATGAGCCCATAAAACCAGAGAGAGTTTGGATAGCCACACCAGCAAAACCTACACCGATAGCAATCAACGCAGTCTTCTTGTAACCCATATTCTGGAGCATATTACCAGCAGGGATACCCATAATAGCGTATGCAATAAAGTTAGCGAATACACCAAGTGTACCCATCCAGTTAGCAACGCCAAACTGGTTCTTCA
>JAFXIS010000053.1 GCA_017532885.1 Alistipes sp.
CGCTGCCCTCGTTTGTGAGGTCACCGGCCACGATAACAATCTGTGTTTCATCGGCATTAATCTCCTCGACAACCTGTTTCAATATCTGTTCGTTGCGATTGCCGGGCGAGACGTGCAGGTCGCATAATAGCGCTATGCGAGTCTGTGCGGCAGCGGTAAGTGTTGCAAAAGTAAGGAGTAGGGCGAAAATTAAATTTTTCATATTGTAGGAGGGTTATAACATTTCAATCAATTCATCCACATCTTCGCTTCGTGTGGCCCAACTTGTAGCCAGACGAATTACGGTATCGCCATCGGGGAGTCTATCCCACTCGGTGAAGGTGGTTACGGCTTTCACTTTGGTTAGTTGCTGGGGTGTGAGGCGCAGAAATATCTGGTTTGTGGGCGAGAGCGAGTAACTCTCGTAGCCCTTTGCCTCCAGACCCTTGCGCAGACGTGTGGCCTCGCAGATGGCGTGGCGGGCAATCTTCAGGTAGAGCCCGTCGCTAAAGAGCGTATCAAACTGCAAACCGAGTATCCAACCCTTAGCCAGCAGTGCGCCCTGCTGCTTTATGATTGTAAAGAGGCGAGGTACCAGCCCCTTGCGTATGACTACAGCCTCGCCCAGCAGAGCCCCTACCTTTGTGCCGCCGATGTAGAATACGTCGCATAGTCGGGCAATATCCTCCAACGTGAAGTCGGCCTCTGCAGATGCCAATCCGTAACCCAATCGTGCGCCATCCATAAAGAGCGGAATCTGCCACTTGCGGCATACCGTAGCAATGGACTCCAACTCCGAGAGCGAATAGATTGTACCATACTCGGTAGGTTGCGAGATATAGACCATCGCGGGGAATACCATATGTTCGAAACTCTCGTCGGCATAGAAGTGCGCTATGTAGGCATCAATCTCCTCAGCCCACAACTTGCCATCGTGTTGCGGCAGAGTCAGCACCTTATGCCCCGTAGCCTCTATTGCTCCCGATTCGTGAACGGCAATGTGGCCCGTTGCGGCGGCTATTACCCCTTCGTGCGGGCGTAGCAGGGCCTTGATTATGGTTGCATTGGTCTGTGTACCACCCACCAGAAAGTGTACCTCCGAGTCGGGATTGCCACACGCTGCAAGAATTTTCTTACGTGCCTCGGCGCAAATATCATCGCAACCGTAGCCCGTAGTCTTAACCATATTATGTGCCACCAGCCGCTCCAAGATTAGCGGGTGCGCACCCTCCATATAATCGCTGTCGAAATGCTGCATTTTCTTTATTTTTTGTTGGTGTTCCAATGTCACTCCACCGTGTTGTAGGCGAGGATTGGAGTCTCTAACCTATTTCTTCTCTGTCTTACTCCATCAATGTCATCTGGCTGCCCTGTGAAGGGGGTACAGCGTCAGCACCCACACCCCACGTCTTGCAGGGACGGTTACCCATCACAAGTTCCAAAGTACCACCCTCGACGAGGTCCTCGTGCGAGAAGTAAGTCTTGTTGTAGGGTTTGCCGTTGAGTGTTGCCGACTGTATGTATTTGTTGTCAGCCGAATTGTTCTTTGCCACGACGGTGAATCTCTTGCCGTTGTCGAGGTCGATTGATACCTTCTCGAACAACGGACTACCGATAACATAGTAGGGCAGACCAGCCGTTACGGGGTAGAATCCCATAGCCGAGA
>JAFXIS010000054.1 GCA_017532885.1 Alistipes sp.
AGGGTAAAGGGTAAAGAGGAAATAGTAACCGACGCTGCGGAGCGAGAGCCGAGGGTGCTTGCACACATTGCCGTCATTCTGAGCAATTATTTTTTGTCATTCTGAGGAGGCATAAGCCGACGCGAGAATCTAAAAAAATAATAGCGTGAGAATCTCTATAATAATTGTGTCATGCCACATTTTGGAGCGTAAGCGAGAAAATGACTGGCATCCCTAACGGCAAATTATTTCGGTAGAGATTCCATTCCTCACTGCGTTCGGTGGAATGACAATTAAAGAGATTCTCACGCACAACAAGTTGTGCTCAGAATGACGGATTAGCTACCAAATAGCGTCACTCTGAGGGAGCTTTAGCGACCGTGAGAGTCTAAAGGATTCAAAAAAAATTTTG
This sequence comes from Alistipes sp., assembly GCA_017532885.1. The sequence continues at coordinate 392 of JAFXIS010000054.1, forward strand.
AATTACAATCGTTACAAAAAGTTACAAAAGTTACACGAGTTACACCCCTGTAACTCTGTAACTCTGTAACTCGTGTTACTCGCCGCGGATGATGTTAGTGAGTTTCGCGCTAAATTCCCTAAATTCCCTAAATCCCCTAAATTCCCTAATCTCCCTAAAAATACATACCCCTCGGCTGCTGCAACAACCAAGGGGTATTCTTCAATTAAGATTCTCCTATTTTCTGTTCTTCCTGACGAGCCATACGATAAGCCATACTATGGCCACCGCAAACGCTATCTTTAGCGCAAAAACAATCAATTCTAATCCTGCAAGTCCTAACATAATTGTAAAGTTTAATGGTTAATAATGTAATAGTTGATTTATTGCTGTTGTTTACTCTCTAAATAGTCTTGACGCTGCTGCGCGATAACTTCCTGTATCGACGGCATATTCACATTTCCGTACTCTTCCTCTGCCTCCTTTTTCATCTTCTTGTAGTCCCTGCCAAGCTGCTCGGCTGAACGCCTAATTACCTCATAATACTTCAACGGAATATTATGCTCCTCGAAATACTCTTTGTCGGCTACGAGTGAGGTGTTCTCGTTCTCATCGACTGCAATTTGAGTGGTTATCAACTCCTGAAAAGCATCTGCCAACTCCTCGTTGTGCATACACTCGTTGTTAAATACAGCACTCTGCAACTGAAACTCCTTCTCGCTGAGTTTGTAGAGCGTAAAAGCCAACAAAATAGCCAAAACGGCTGTCGTTATCTTAAAAATGTGTTTCATAATCGTATTAGTTTTTAGTTGAGTTTTTCCCTGTTTCTCTTTGCCGTTTTCATAGTACGCTTCACCTGCCTGTCGAGCAGTTTCGGATTGCGGTCATATTTTGTCATTCGTTCCAATCTTTTCGCCAGACGCTTCGTATATTGCTCAATGCTAACGGCATAAGTCGGATATATCAGGCCGTCTGCTCCGCTGTAATAGCGCTCATCGTATGGCTTCGGGAACCCTTTGTGCCCCCGTGATTTCTTGCGGTTGATTGTGATAGAATCCGAGACGACAATATTCACAGGCTTGCAGTCGCGTGCGAAATATTTAGCACCATCGAGAAGATCAATCGTCTCGATATAGCCCTGATAATCAATAACCCATTCACCATCGGTGGTATTAAATAATCTCGGACCAATCCACGCACCCGGTGATGTATACCCCATCTCGGGCTCTTGCGAATTCTTGTATAAAACGCACATCGCCACCTTATCATTGGGCCAAACAGGAGGGTTAAATTCATCGTAAAAACTAAATGTTATCTCGTCTTCGGGGCAGTTGCCATACAATGGTTTAATAATTTTTGCCTTCGTCAAAAAGTGATTTCTTGTAAATGTCAATGCCTCCACAACCGGCGGAGTGTGGTCTAAGGTATCTTGTGAAACTGTATCTTCGGTCACGAGTTCTGGGTTCTCCACTTCGCCAATGAATACCAGCCAATCTTGCCTGATGTTTTGTTGATTTTTAGCACGCCCTATGGTAGTGTTGGTGGTTTGGGTTTGCGCTTGTGCCGAATAGGAGCAAGCCACGGTAGCCAGAATGGCTACTGCAATCTTTAGAATCTGTTTCATAATCGTATTAGTTTATAGTCAATAGGGCCTTACTCAAAGCGTATTTCTTTATAGAGTGCTTTCAGGTATTTCTGCTCCTGTGCTTTGCCTTCGGGCGTGGTGAGCAGGCTCACCTCGAGAACAATATGGCCCTTCTTTAATACTGTACAGGTATTGTATTTGAAATTGCCATAGCCCGGTCGGTCGAAGGGTACATTGGCCACAAAACCCTCGTCTGCATTAAATCGACGACACTCTCGGCGTGAGAAATATTGTTTCTTCTGGACTTTCTTCTCCAATGTCGCATAGTACACCTCAACCGACTCTTCCGATTGCATCTCCTTTGGCAGGGCCTCGCCCGTACCGTGAGGTATGGCAACCTTTTCGCCATTCTCTACGGTCACAAATAGATTTTCGATGCCTTTAATCGGATGGTAATGGTACATAGCCCGCATATATTTTTCCGTCACTACGCTGGTGTGACCAGAGGTGGAACCGTTAGTATTGCCGCTCTCCCATGAGGAAAAGCCATCAGGAGTTGTTAGTTTTATACCATACTTGACAGCATCTTCTGCAAAGTCGTCGAAATGCCTCCATGTAGTACGGATAAGCATCTCGCCATTGGCGTCGGCAGTGTTGGTGGTTTGGGTTTGCGCTTGTGCCGAATAGGAGCAAGCTACGGTAGCCAGAATGGCTACTGCAATCTTTAGAATCTGTTTCATAATCGTATTAGTTAATTGTTAAGGTATCGCAAATATAATATTTTCAAAGTAATAAAACAACTCCAAAGAGATTTATTTGTCGGATATTATTGAAATATTTGGTGAAACGAAAAATTATACATACATTTGCACCACCAAAAATGGGGGATACCTCAATTTGGTAGCGTTGATCCTGTAGCTCAGTCGGTAGAGCACAACACTTTTAATGTTGGGGTCCCGGGTTCGAGCCCCGGCGGGATCACATGAAAAAAGGAGCAGATTTTTTCTGCTCCTTTTTTCGTGTGATCATATATTGACATTCCCTCCCCTCTGTCCCCGCCCTTTGGCAAAGGGCGGGGCTTTTGTTTGCGAGTGAAGAGGTATTCCCGCTCCACCAAAACTTAGTTTTGGCGGTCGAGCCCCGGCGGAAATAAGAGATATTTTTGTTTGTAAGTATATAGTTTAGTGTTGTTAGTCGTCATTCTGAGCATTTGTTTTTAGACTCTCACAGTCGGCAAGCCTCCTTCAGAGTGACGGAAAAACAAATGCGTGAGAATCTCAATACCTTTTGATGTACAACCCTAAACTATATAATTCCGTTTTTTCAAAGGTATTCCCGCTCCACCAAAACAAAGTTTTGGCGGTCGAGCCCCGGCGGGATCACGGAGATTTGAACGACAGCCGAAGCATTTTGCTTCGGTTGTTTTTTTTATGCAGTCAATGTGCGTGCAAGGAAATTATTAACCCTATAAAGCGTTTGCGCACTCGATTAACTCTGCTAAGTAGTGGGGTTGGTATTCGATGCGCATCATTACGATGGTGCCTGATGCGTCTACGATGTATACTCTTGGTACATAGGTGGTTGCGTATAAGTTGAATATCTCTCGCTGAGAGTCTGCAACCATGTCAATCGAATAGTTATTATCTGCGCGGTAACTTAGTAAATCCTCGGTCGTTGCATCGCGTCCGATAGCAAGTATTGCGGGTAGGGTGGTGCCGTTAGCTATCAGATGGTGTAAATCATCAAATAGAGCCTTACAATCCGAGCAGGTGTGGGAAAACAGGATAAGCATAAGTGCCTCGCCACGATACTCCGCCAACGAAACCTCACCGCCATCAATAAGCGTCGCGGTGAATAACGGTGCCGCATCTCCCTCCTTGACGATACTGCTCTGCTTGTGGGTTGGCAGCTCCTCCCAAACGGAGCCCGAGCAACCCGCCACAGATAGTATTATCATGGCGACTATCAAAATATATAAAGCTCTCAATTTTATCATATCAAACTCTCCTTATTAATACCCCTATCAATCGGCAGACGCCTCGCCTGAATAATTATGACAGCAGGCGCACCTTGTTCGCTCAAACTCAGTACAAAGATATAACTAATCGACATAAAATCACAGATTTCTATTTGTTAATCGACAAAAATGGCGTCGTAGCTGCATTTCAGCCACATTTTTTAACGAATTTTCTTGTTCAATGAGATATTTTGTGTAATTTTGTAAGATAGAAAAGAGTAAAACTGCCTAATAAGTTTCGAGTAACGGCTTTGCCCTCCCTGTTGTGATGTCGCATAGGGGGGGTAATTCCTTGATTATCAGTCAGTTGGCTCTAAAGATAACACTTGTTAGGCTAAGTATCAATTACTAATTTAGACATAGAATGAAGAGATTTGTGCTATTGTTAGCATTTCTTGTGTTCGGCGTTGTTGCATCTAATGCCCAAAATGTGGCAGTTAAGAGTAATTTGCTGTATGATGCAACTCAAACTATAAACCTCGGCGTCGAGGTTGGTTTACATCAACGCTGGACTTTGGATTTATCGGGAAATTACAACTCGTGGAGCAAGGACTCAAGCGTCAAGTGGCGACACCTCTTTATCCAACCCGAGGCGCGTTATTGGTTCTGCGACCGCTTTGCCGGCCATTTCATCGGCGGACATCTTATCTATGGTGCCTTCAACTTTGGCAATCTGAACAACAATATCTCGTTCTTAGGCACCGACCTCACTTCACTCTCAAAATATCGATACCAAGGCTTTGGCTATGGTATAGGCCTCTCGTATGGCTATGCTTTTTTGTTGAGTAAGCACCTGAATTTGGAACTGGAGCTGGGTGTGGGATATATTTTTGCCGACTACCAAAAGTATGAGTGCAGCACCTGTGGTCGCCATGTAGGTACAGGTCAGCACAACTATTTCGGCCCTACAAAGGCTGCTATTAATTTTGTTTATCTCTTCTAATTCACGGATATATGAAAAGAGTTTTAGCTATTTTGATTATAACCGCCGCTGCAATTTCGGGTGTTCGCGCCCAGAATCATGACGGCGTGACCATCGACCGTTATGCAATGGAGCGTAGTGGCGACAGCATTCGCTTAGATATCTGCTTCAATACCTCGGGACTCAATATCAAGAACAGAGAGGTTGCCGTCATCACCCCTATGATTGTTAAAGGTGATGAGAGCATCGCTTTGCGTGCGTGTGGCATTTACAGCCGTATGCGTGACATATATTACACCCGCAACGAACATTTGGCACCTACTTCTCATGCCGATATGCGTTTCCGTGAGAATAAAGCACCCAAGACCATCGACTATCATATCGCCCTGCCGTACACCGGCTGGATGGAGAATAGCGCGGTTGTCATATGCCGCAATGGCTATGGATGCTGTGGCGGCGAGATTTGGTCGGAGAAGGATACCCTTATCGCACGATTCCCTTATGAAAGATATATCCCGCAGATGATATACCTGCGTCCCGAGGTGGAGGTTGTCAAGACCCGATTATTGAAGGGCTCGGCATATATCGACTTCCCGGTAAGTCGCACCGAGATATACCCCGATTACCACGACAATACAAACGAGTTGCGTAAGATTACCGGTACGATTGACTCTGTCAAGAACGATAGCGACATAACCATTCGCCACCTCTCTATCAAGGGTTTTGCATCGCCCGAGAGCCCCTATGCCAACAATACCCGTTTGGCGCAGGGCCGTACCGAGGCGTTGAAGGCTTATGTGGAGAATATGTACCACTTCGGCAAGGGCTTTATCGATACATCCTATGAGCCCGAGAATTGGGAGGGCCTTGAAGCGTATGTCGTAAACTCAACGCTCCCTCATCGCGATGAGATTTTGGCAGCCATACGCTCCGAGCGCGAACCCGACAATAAGGAGTGGTTTATCAAGAAGAATTGGCCGGAGGATTACCGCTTTTTGTTGGAGAATTGCTACCCGCGACTCCGCCGCTCGGACTATGTTATCGAGTATGAGATTCGTAGCTACACCCAACCCAAGGAGATTGAGGCGGTGATGTTCTCTGCTCCGCAAAAGCTATCGCTCGAGGAGTTTTACATCCTCGCCCAGAACTATGAGCAGGGTAGTGACCTCTACAACGAGGTGTGGGAGATTGCCATACGCATGTACCCTTCGGACCCCGTGGCAAACCTCAATGCGGCAAATACCGCAATGCTCAAGGGCGACTACGCTCGCGCGCTTAATTATCTGAATAAAGCGGGTAATGGTGCCGAAGTGCTCTATGCCCGAGGTGCTTTGGAGGTGCTGCGCGAGGATTTTGATGCAGCCCGCCCATATCTGCTCGAGGCCGAGAAAATGGGCATCACAAAGGCGCGTGAGGTACTCGACAATATCCGCAACCGCTGGATTGTGATGAGCGATGACCTAAAAGTGAAAATTAACAAATAATCATAAACAATAAAACACAAAACAATCAAAATTATTTAATCATTTTAATCAATTACAATTATGAAAAAGTTTTTCATTTGTGCTCTTGCAGCAATGGCATTTGTTGCTTGTAGCGAGAACAACGAGAATGGCAAAGAGCCTAATCAGAAAGGTGAATTGGAGCAGTCGTATGTCTCTATCACCTTGGCAGCTGACGACATGAACACTCGTGCTGCCGATGGCGTATACGAGGAGGGTACCGCTGCCGAGCGTGCTGTGAATTCGGCGCATGTATTCTTCTTTAAGGATGGCGTAGCTTTCCCCGTAGCGTTCGATGGCACAACTACCACAAACTCTGGTGCATGCAACTGGCTTGAAATTACGCTTACAGGCTCTACAAGCAACATGCCCAATGTTTCAGATGTTAAGAAGGCCGTTTTGGTTATTCAGAACTATAAGGGCGAGTATCCCAATCAGATGGTTGCAGTCCTGAACTGGACTCCCGATAAGAACAGCTATACTCTTAGCGAGCTTCAGACAAAGATTTCTACACTTGGCAATGACGCTAACGGCTATGTAATGAGCAACTCGGTATATGCCAATGAAAAGAATCAGGTTGTTGATGCCGTAGCTCTTACTATCAACAACATCGCTAAGACCGCTCAGGAGGCTTTGGATAACCCCGTAACTATCTATGTTGAGCGTGTAGCTGCTAAGGTGGTTTACAGTGCTGACAACGGTGGCAAGTTCCAGATTGGCAAGAATGTAGATAATACCGAGATTTATGCTCATATCAAGAACTTCGAGCTCTATAACGACTACGAGGAGTCTTGGCTTTTGAAGCGCATCGACCCCACTTGGAGCGGTATTGGCTTTGCTTGGAACGACGCTGATTGGTTCCGTTCATACTGGGCACAGTCACTCGGTAAGGAGTTCACAAACAATACTTTCGACTGGAACAACGATAACACCGCTTTGAATGGTGTAAACTACCTCGGCGAGAATACTCGCGCTTGGACTGAGGCTGACGATGTACGCACAAAGGTTATCGTAAAGGCTCAGCTTGGCGATGTTAATGGCAACCCCGTTGAGATTGTAAGCTGGTATGGTAAGGAGTATATCGGTGAGGGAAATCTTTTGAAGGTTGTTGCTAACACTCTTAAGGGCCTCTATTTCTGGGGTGACGGCTCCAATTTCACAGGTGCCGCTCCTGAGGATTTGAAGTGCACAAATCGCCTTCCCGATGCTGAGAATGCTTACGAGGTTTATTTCCAACTTTCAACTACCGCTGCGGCAAAGAGCTGGTACAAGTATGAGGATGGCAAGTACACAGCTATCGCAGTTGATGCTTTGAACACCGAGCTTGCTAAGGTTCAGCCTGCGTTGGTTTACAAGAGCGGTATGACTTATTATTGGTTGGATATCAAGCACCTCGGTAACACAGGCTCACTTACCGAGTATGGTATCGTTCGTAACCATGTCTACAAGGTAAATATCAGCGATGTCAAGGGCTTCGGTACTCCTATCTACGACCCCGAGGAGGACTTTATCGTTCCCGACAAACCAGAGGATGTAGTATCTTATGTATCTGCACAGATTAATATCCTCTCATGGCGCGTTGTTGCTAACGACTATGAAATCTAATTTTTTTGAGAGTTACCAAAATTTAGTAAAATTATGAAAAAGTATATATTTTTGGCATTGGCTGTCGTAGGTTTGGCAGCTTGTACCAATGACGACCTCGGAGGTGATAACGGTCCCGCACATAGCGGCGAAATCGAGGAGTCATATATCGCAATCAACCTCTCAGCTGCCGAGGGCACTCGCGCAGCGGATGGTATTTATCAAGCAGGAGAGGCTAATGAGCGCGCTGTTGCAAATGCTCACTTCTTCTTCTTTAAGGATGATGAGCCATTTGTTGTAAACCAAAAAAATGCTCCAGCAACAGCTCCTGGTGGTGGTGTAAACCACTTGGCTGCAACTCTTACAGGTAGCAAAGATGGTATGGATAATGTTTCAGACATTAAGGATGCCGTTCTTCTTCTTAGTACTTATAAGGGTGAGTATCCTAATCAGATTGTAGCCGTACTCAATTGGAATCCAGATGCTGATAAATCATATACACTGCAAGAACTTAAAGACGCAATGGCGGACATTGCTGTGTCTTATGATGAGAATAAATATTTCACCATGAGCAATGCGGTATATGCTAACAATGCTGGCGATGTAGTAAACACTGCTCCCCTGACTGTCGACAACATTAAGAGTACTGAAACAGATGCAATGGCAGCTCCTGTAACTATCTATGTTGAGCGTTTGGCTGCAAAAGTAACCGTTACAACTACTGATGGCACTCATAAGTTCAAGTTGGACAAAAAAGCAACTGTTGGCGGCAGCGAAGTGGATGTATATGCACACATCCTTGGTTGGGAGCTTTACAACGACAACACCAAATCTTATTTGCTTAAGCAAATTAACCCATTGTGGGTTAATGATCCAAGCGATACTAATGGAAATAATGTAGGTTTCAACTGGAATGACCCAGCGTGGTTCCGTAGCTACTGGGCAATATCAATGGGTAGACCTGATGGTGAAACAAACACATTTAAGATGACCTACACCGACGCAGAGCAAACGGCAAATGGTTTTGCAACCGCATATGGTTTTAATGTTGGCAGTAAAGTATCTGTTGATGCTGGCTCTTATACAGCAGGTTCGTTTACTTACATTGGCGAGAATACAAATGGTAAGAATGACGGTACCAAGGTAATTCTTAAGGCTAAATTAGATGACGAAGCTGGTGCTGGTGATGGTATTGAAATCGGTTTATGGAATGGTGTTCAGTATGTAGGCAACCTGGCACTCCGTACTGCTGTAGCCAATACATTGAAATATACACTCTATTACCTAGATGGAAATAGCTATGTAGGTCTTAAGCCTGAAGATTTGGAGTGTGTGCAGGGTGGTAATGGCACTTATCCAAATGCTGCAGAAATCAATGGCGTATATTTCCAACTTTCAGACGATGCAGAGAATAAAGACTGGTACAAGCTTGTAAGCGGTAACTATGTACCGGTTGCCCCTGATAAAAACACAGACCCAGGTAGTATAAAAGCAACCAACGAGTATCTTGCAATAAATGTTAAGCCTGCCGTTCTTTATACCAATGGCGAGACATTCTACTATGTAGATATCAAGCACCTCGGCGCGGAGGGTTCAAATGGCGAGTATGGTGTTGTTCGTAATCATATCTACGATGTTATGATTAAGACAATTGGCGGTTATGGTAGCCCTGTCTATGAAGGAACAAGTGATCTTGTAGTGCCAGAGTACCCTGAGGTTCCGGGTGAAGACGAGTCTTTCGTATCGGCTCAGATCAATATCCTCTCATGGCGTTTGGTTAGTCAGGAGGTTGATATTCAGCCACAGAACTAAATGGATAAATAAGATGTAAATTTTTTAGGGGTCGCCGGACCTTGTTTGACGACCCCTTTTAATAAAACTTTAGGGGCAAACTCCGAAAAAATAAAATGGCTCGCAGAGAGCTAAAACGCAAAAATATTAGATGAAAAGAGCGCAAATATACAGGAAATGGATGGCAGCACTTGCGATGGTGGCAATGGTGGTGGCATCTGTATCGTGCAGTCGAAGTCATATCTTTGAGTATGAGGGCGATTGTAATGTCTACTACGACATACACTTTAAGTATGACTACAATATGAAGTTCGCAGATGCCTTTGCACATGAGGTAAACTCCCTTGCGCTCTATATCTTCAACGAGGAGGGTATCCTCCACGATAAGATTGTTACCACCGACAAGAAGGAGCTCGAGAAGGAGGATTTCCATATTCGTCTGACACTCCCCGAGGGTCACTACGACCTTTTGGCATGGGGTGGCCTTGCGGATGAGGAGTCATTCGAAATACTTGCCAACGAAGAGATTGGCACAACACGCATCGAGGAGATGAAGGTGAAGATGCTTCGCAGTCACGACAACGCAGGTGCGGCATATCGCGACACGGACCTCGAGGCGCTATTTCATGGCATGTTGGGACTCGATATTGCTAACGAGCCCGGCACCTACAAAGCGACTATGTCGCTAAAAAAGAATACGAATGTGGTGCGCATTGTGTTGCACGAGATGTCGGGACATCCGATGGATGAGAATCTCTTCACATTCGAGATTACAGACCGCAGTGGTCTTTACAACTACGACAATTCGCGCCTCGATGACGAGGTGATAACATATAAGCCGTGGCATTTGGAGAGTATTTTTACAGACCTCTCCGCCGCAGAGCGTAGCCGCGCCACAGAGATGAATGCGGTGATGGCGGAGCTGACCATAGGTCGCATGATGGCGGCAGAATCGCCAATCCTCACTGTGCGCAATAGTGAGAAGGACGAAGAGGTGCTAAAGTTACCACTTGCCAAATATGCGCTTTTGGTTAAGGGCAACTACAATAAGGGCATGGACGACCAGGAGTATCTCGACCGCCAAGATGAGTATTCGCTGACGCTTTTCCTTGACGATGGCGAGTGGGTGAGTGCCCAAATAATCATCAACGGCTGGCGCGTGGTGATAAACGACACAGGTTTGGAGTAAGAGGTCAAACAAGAGGCTGAGTTGGATAAAAGCAGAAGAATTAAAGGTGAAGAATTGGGCGAAATATATCGTTGTGCTGATATGTAGCATCATCTCGGTATCGTGTGTATTCGATAACGAGGAGTGCTATGTTGTGCTTAAGGATGAGCGCACCATATCCTTCACTATCGGCAGCGACGAATCCATCACTCGCGTGGAGTGTAACCCTACCGACGAGGGTGTACCTTTCGATTATTACATCGACCCCTTGACGGTAAGAGCTATGTTGCTGAATCTCGATAACACACCTATCGGGGAGATTACTCGACTGAATATTTGGCCGACAAATCAGGAGCAGACCCAATTTAAGGTTACGGGTGTTCTGCCAAAGGATATGAAGGTGAACCTCACAGACCCGAGGTGCAAGATTGTGATTATCGCCAACACCATTCCCGAAACTATCGAGAACGAAAAGACGCATTATAACTATACGCAGCTCGACCCTCGCAACGAGGATAGCTCAATACCGATGTGGGGTGTGATGACCACAGATATGTTGCCATTGATTGACGCTCCGCATTACGAACTTGACGAGAGCATATGGTTGTTGCGCGCGGCAGCCAAGATTGAGGTTAAACTCTCGGAGGAGCTCAAGCAGCGTGGCTCGCAACTTACCTCTGCGACGCTGAAATACTACAATGTGGAGGGAAATGTCGTGCCGGCGAATTGGCAAACATGCGCCAATACCCAGGAGCTCAACTGCGAAACGGGCATCAATATCTATCGCCATGCCGCAGTGACACTTCCGCTTATCAAAGATGAGGCGTCGGGTGACTATTATGCCTATGTTCCAGAATATGACAATATAAACTACCCCGGGGAGCGCAATAAGATAAGCCTATCGTTCCTCGATGAGGGAAAGGAGAAGGTCTTTGAGGATGCCGTATCATTCTGCGAATATCGCGATGGAAAGAAGATTGAGGGTACGGACTATAATATCACGCGAAACCATATATACAGGTTTGTAATTCGCTCTATTGCGGGTGAGAGCTTGAGACTTGAGTACCATGTGGCAGATTGGGATGCCGAGGATTGGGGCGAGGACAACGATGAGGATTACGAGGAACACGATATCACATATCCGACCTATCTCAACCCCATGGTGCCATATGAGTATATCATTGCAGACGACCAAGAGAACTATGTGATTACAGAAACACCACAGATGTACTTTGGAGGTAACAACAACCTCGAGGCGGGAGCTTTTGTAGGCTACTTCAAGATTCTTTCGTCGAGCGAAGACCTTGATGCAGTGCAGTGGAAGCCCGGATTTATGGCATCTAAGGAGAACTATCAAATCAGGGTATACCATATTCAGGATGGAATGACAATCGGAGAGTCGATTTTCGACTCCGGAGATAGCAATAAACAGGATGTGCTGCCGGCATGCAAGGCAAATGATTGGTTTAAGATTGTTATCTTCCCGCTCAGCCCTGATGGCGCAGATAATACCACTGTCGAGCTTGGTGTTTCGTATTATCAAGCATGGACCGACCAATATATCAACCTCTTTATCAATGGAGAATATGGCAATACCCGCTGGCCGAATAGTGGTACAAATCCAAAGATTATCGTGGTAAAACATGTTGCACAACCCGTAAATATGAGTTTATAGAATAGATATGAATATTAGAAGATTATATATATTATTCGTGCTTGCTGCCATACTCAGCCTTGTGGGGTGTAACTCACTCCACGATGAGCAGATGCCTCAGACAGAGCAGATGGATTATATCAAACTCCATTTCTCGCCTTTGGGTAAAACTCGTGGCACGATAGAGGACAATGAATATGAGTCATATCTACGCCACCTTGATATTGTCATCTATAAACTCGATGATGATGGCATTACATATAGCGGAGTCTACCATGAGCGCGTAAATGTATCGGATACACCCGATGGTGTGACAACCCTTAGGTGTACGAAGAAGGATTTTGAGGAGGATAGGGACTATAAGGTTTATGTTATTGCCAATTGCGAGTTAGATGAGAGTATCTACTACAAAAACGGCGATATTATTAGCCATACCGAATTTCTAAATCTCGACCAGACAAACTCTAACATTCACCTATCGGGTATCGAGTTCGGTAATGAAAATTTCCACTATCCGCAGATGTTCCTGATGGATGGCGTGGCATATATGGGCGATAGCGAGCCGGCGACTCAATCAACGGTGATTATCAACAAAAGCGGGTCTACGGATGATGTTGTGTTGAAGGTTACACTGCGCCGAGCGGCTGCCAAGATAGTCATTACCATAAAACCGGGTGATAAGGTCACTCTTACACCCGAGCTTATGGCTAAGTCGCAAGGTTATCTGTTGCGAAATATGCCTATTCGCACTACGCTTGTGGAGGAGGGTGAATATCCGCTGACAGAGGGAGGTACACGCCCATATTGGGCCTCGCCTACAATCTCACAAACTCCATATTTCTCGCTTTTGGAGGGCGAGGATGGTAACTACAACCTGCAAATTACCGCCTATTGCTACTCTCACTATTGGGATAGTGCCGAGGCATTCGAGAAGGGTACTTCGTTGGTGGTAATGTTGCCGATACTATACAAGGAGGATGCCGACAGCACACCTGTCGAATATATAAACAACTATTATCAGATATCTTTCAGCAAAAAGGAGGGAAGCACGGGCAGTAGTTACCACCGCATCAAGCGTAATACGCTTTATGACCTACGCATCAGACTAAATGCTCCGGGTGCGGAAGATTATTCTGCGCCGGAGGAGATGGAGGAGTTGCACTATTTTACTACACCATGGCAAACCGTAGATATCGAAGTTTCGGGCGAAAATACGGTGAAGTATTTGAAGGTGAATAAGAATAAACTTATCATGTACAACATCGCGGAGGACTTGGAGTCGCTATACTTCTCGTCATCTTCACCTGTGACGGTTACATATGTTCCAAATAGTGGCTACTACCTTAATAAATATAGCGAGAGGGTGTCGCTGAGCAATGCCGAAATACAGAATATTTATGGCATGGTCGATGATAATGCTACTTCGGGAAATATCGGTGTACATAGCGAAGTGCCAACAAACAATACTATTCGCTACTTCCAAATTCAGGTCAAAAATCAGGAGGGCCTTACCGAGATTATCGATGTGGAGCAATATCCGCTTATCTATATCACCAACTCGTTGCCGTGGTATTCATATCGCGATGACTACTTCTATCGCACTACGGATGGGCATGATTTTAGGGGTAATGTAAATCAATTAACTGCCTCGGGTGACAATCCTACAACCTATCAATACGACGGCGACCATGTGGTGAGTATCTACACGATTGACGATGTCGATCTTGAGAATAAGACAGCTAAATATACCTACACAAGCGCTTCGCCCACAAATGGTTATGGCTGGACGGCTTCCAAAGTGCGAGGAAATAAGAGCAACAACAGTAATCTGTATGCCATTAACTACTACGCCTTTACATATTCCCGAACTGGAGGATGGTGGGGCAGTGGCGGTAGCTATTCATGGAAAAAGAGCACGCCAAATTGCGAAACGCACAATGTGCGAAATTATAAGGTCCGAGTGATGGCAACATCGCATGATTACACCCTTGCACGCCCAAATATCGACGAATACGGATTTACGGCCGGAGATGATAATAATGCAAAGTTGGTTTCGCCTTCGTTTGTCATCGCTTCGCGATTGGGTGCGGTACTTTCGACTTATAGTAACTTGGACGATATGAGTGCCAAAGAGAAATTGGTTGTCTTTGCCGACCATTGCAAGAATTATGTCGAGGTGGATGATGTCAATGATGATGGTCAAGAGCCGGTTATCATATACGACAACTGGCGATTGCCGACCGAAGCCGAACTGAGGATTATCATGGATCTTCAGGGTGGCGATGGCGTGGATGCTCCGGCTATCGACTTCTTGCTCAATGGTGGATACTATATGAGTGCAAGTGGTCCGGTGTTTAACCCCAAAAATACAAGTAATGTTACGGAGGCAGCAGATAAGTGGAGCGTAACAGATGTTGCCATTCGCTGCGTAAGAGATGCCTACTAATACTAAAGCATAGAGAGTATGAAACGACTACTATACCTATTTATATTAATAGCACTGCTCGTATCGTGTCAGCACGATATGGTAGATTATGTACCCGAAATAGCGGTCCCCGAAGGATATACTCGCATTGAGTTTCAAGCCAATATTAGCGATATGAATCGTGTAGATACGCGATCTGTAGACCCGGATGGCCTGGATTTGAACAACATGACCCTGTTCTGCTTCAACGAATATGGTCTGTATATCAGTTCCGAAACGGCTACACTCAAGACACATTCGATTGATAGCGGTACTTTCTCGGCTATCATCCCCAACAACACCCATATCATCCACTTCCTGGCCAATCATAGCGAGGGACTCTACGACGATAGCAACTTCCCGGGACAAACCGAGAGTATGGTTGTTGCCAACATGGAGGGAGGCTCGGGTATGTTGGTATATTGGTCGCGCTTTCAGAAGGATGCCCAGAGTGACAAGAGTATTAGCGAGCAGATTGCAGATCTTAAATATCAGGTGAATGGCGAGGAGATAACAGGCGTAAAACTTATTCGCAACCAGGCCAAGGTCACCATCGATGAGTGGGATACAGAGTATTTCCATGTTACAGGTTATCGTACGGTCAATATTCCGGCTTTCGGTACGGTTGCACCTCACCACCCGGAGCGCCATTTCGACATTGTCAAAGATTGGGAGACAACCGACGATTTTGTGACGCTTCCGAACAATCAGGCGCTGCTCTCGGATATTACGGAGATTAACACCAAGCCCGAGGATTACATCTTCGAGACGGAGAACTCGGGTGACAGGCTTGTGAGTGTGATTATTCGTGGTCATGCTCCCGGAGATGTACACTCCGAGGATAATGATTTGTACTACCGCGTAGTGCTTCAGAATGAGGATGGTAGCAACTTTATGATACGCCGCAACCACCACTACAATATCCACATTACAGGACGCCTCACCTTTGGTCAGAAGAGCTTCGAAGAGGCCCTGAATGGTCCTGCTACCAACAACGCCTGGATTTCGATTGACGAGTGGGTAAACGAGATTTCCGACGGCACCGAGACGCTATGGGTCGAGCAGACAGCCTATGTGCTTAGTAGCGACCTATATGCAGGTACCAACTGGACCTTCCCCTATAAATACACCATAGATGGTCATGGCAGCTCGGAGGCTCCTACTGTCACATGGCTTGATAATAATGTTGCCTACGATAATATTACAAACAACTATAACACTTCAACCGGTGACGGCGAGGTAACACTGCGCCTCTATCCGATGTACGAGGGTAACGAGCAGCAGGTGGGCTCACTGCTTATCAAGAAGGGTAAACTTCAACGCAAAATTACCGTATATGTCATTCGTACACAGCAGTTTACCCCTTCGTGGATATCGTCACAGGTGTTTGGTGTTGCCGATGAGTATGTCACCGTCGTGTTTACCGTCCCCGACACCTGCCCTGAGGCTCTCTACCCCTTTACGGTGCTTGTGTCGGTCAACCACCTCGATGTGCGCTCTGAGTCAGGACAGCAGCTTCCTGTCTATGTCAAAGGCGAGGAGGGATACTTTGGTGCCGACTGGGAGGGTATCAACTATAAATATGCCTATACGGTGACAGGCCCGGGAAAACACCGTCTGCACATGAAGTCTATCCTTCAACATGAGGAGGATGAGATTGAGGAGGTGCACCTCGAAGCACCATTCTTCGAGACTATCACTAAGAGTGCTATGTTTACCGCCGCAAACAAGGCTCACCGACGAGTGATGGTGGATAACTTGCTCACATACTCAGAGCAGTATGCTGAAGACCAGCCTCTATACTATATACTTGTGCCACAAAAGCGTGCGCAGCCTATAGCATTTACTCTAATGTTGCAGGAGCGACAGAATGATGGCTCGTATACAGCTCTAAATCATGCTGCACCGGCAATAAACAGCGAGGAGTGGCATAAGAATGGTAGTGATGAGTTCCTGATATACACCAAGGTGTTTAGTGACTATCGTACATATTACGACAATCACGAAGATACATACGAGGAGATTCAGAATCTTGCATGGGAGGGTGATGTGATACCTATTCGTGAGGATTTATGGAGTACCAATGGTCGTGTTATGGCATTCCGAACTCACGACTACAAAACGCCGCCATCGACAGAGTATCTGTATGGTCTTCAGGAGGACGGAACCTACCACATCTACCTCCTGACCAATAGTGCAAACAATAAGGATGTTGTGCGTATTGCATCGAACAATACAAAGAGTCACAACGCCTATCCAAACAATCGCACAAATTCGGACCCCGATTATGGTAGCAAACCGTACGCGGGTAACGAGTATCGCTCTATCATCTTCGATGTGGCGCACTACCGCCCATATCGCTTTGCCGCGCAGGTGCGTGTGGCAGATGCCGATGGCTCGAACGAGCAGCTTATACCGGCCACCAATGAGCTTTTGGCTAACAAAACTCATGGAGATACTCCAGAGAATGAGGATGAAGTTATGTTGAAGTACAAACCTGGTCAGCGTGTCGACATCTTGTTTGACATCACAAGCTTCGAAGGCTCGGATGGTTGCTCGGTACACCCCTTTGGCGAGAACTTCGGCGACCCATTTGAGGTATATATCGATGCTCCGATGCTTGAGATTGACTACGACCGCTACCCTGAGAACTGGTATGCAAAAAACAATCCTCAATTATTAAAGGATGACAAGTTGCGCCCACACCCCACAATCGCAGGCCGTTATATCTACACCGTAGACCGTCACCGCCACCATGAACGAGAGTTTGGAGGCGAGGGGCTAACTGTGGCAAATGTAGATAATGCGAAGGTGGCATACGACAAGTTCGGACAGAAGGTGTCTGTGACGGGCATCGACCAGAGTGGCGAGCGTAAGTTGTTGCCTTTCAAGAAGTCATCCATCACGGCTGGTGGCGATATAACTATCACTACCGATAAGAGCGCTATCGTCTACTGGGATAAGACCTTTAAGGTCGAGACTTCGCATATCATGGGCGAGATATATTATGAGGATGCACAGGGACAGCACCCTGTACCCCACAATGCCTTTATTGCCTTTGTGCGCCTTCGTACGGGCGCGCGTATTGGCGTGGCAACGATTTATGAGGACGGCAAGTTTGAGCTTAACCTCCGCGAAGAGTATAAATATACATGGACGGACGACCCTATCGATTTCTACTATACCATCAAGGATTCAGAGGGCAATAATATTACTTATAACCTTAATTACGAGGTTGATGGCGTACCTAAAACCGTAGACCTTGAACTGCTTAACCAATGGGTAAACGAAAATAAACCTATTGTGCTTACTCGACAGGAGTAGGGTCTGTAACGGTTTGTAGCGACCTAAATAAAAAATATAACGGTCATCTGGGTAATAAAAATGCTATCCGCGGGATTTGGGTGCGATAGCAGTTTGAGATTACCCTCATGCCTCAAAAAAAACAAGGAGCGATATGAGGTCGCTCCTTGCTGTATATACCGATATGTCGGTTAATTGAATTTTGCGCCAACCATGATGCCGTCGTAGGCATTTATGAGAGCTTTGGCGACTGCAAATATCTGCTCATTGCCGATTTGAGGCGCATTTGCCTCGACAGTTGCCATAAGTTCCTTGGCGTTGAACATGATGTGCAGCACTTTGTCGTGCATAGTGGCTGTGGCAGTGAGTATTACTCGGTGAGCATCCTCGCCAAGTGTGATAATAAGGCCTCCCGTAGGGGGAATGTAGGAGTATTTACCCGAAATCTTATTGTCGCCGATGCAGATTGTCATGCTGCCATTGCTCTTGATTTGGATATAATCCTGACCCGGTGTAAGCCCCAATTTGGTATTAAGCCCTGCGAACTCATTCTTAACCGAAGAGATAGCAAGCGAAGCTAACGCATCGTCGCCCGTGTACTCGATATTTAGCTCCTGATAGCTCCATTTCCCAACCAAATCCCGAGCCGATGGATGTTTGGGCTTTGCCTCCGGCGCTGCTTTGGTCTGCTCGCCTGAGAATGACTTCAGAAAATCTCCCAGCGACTGCGCTTGCGACATAGGTGCCATGCAGAGCAGGCTACACAATATTAAAATAATCTTTTTCATAACCTTTAATTGTTCTTTTCAAGCTCCTCGCACTCTTTTATCCACAACGCTGCCGAAGCATCCGAAGGCATACGCCAGTCGGCACGCGCCGAGAGTGATATGTTACCCACCTTAGGTCCGTCGGGCATTGCCGAGCGTTTGAATTGCTGGCTGAAGAATCGACGGAAGAAGGTGTGCATCCACTTGAGGATTGTTGCTCGTTCGTATTTACCACAGAACGCAATCTCTGCCAAATATAGTATCTTGGTGGGCGAAAATCCCTGCTTTACGAAGTTGTAGAGGAAGAAGTCGTGCAACTCGTAGGGGCCTACCAAATCTTCGGTTTTCTGAGCTATTTCTCCCTTCTCGTCGGCAGGTAGCAGTTCCGGACTGACGGGTGTTGCGACGATATCATGCAGCGTAGCTCGTACCTCGGGGGTAGAGTGATTCTCGGCGTACCATTCTACCAGGTAGCGAATTAAGGTCTTGGGTATAGAGGCATTTACTCCATACATTGACATATGGTCGCCATTGTATGTTGCCCAACCTAAAGCCAATTCGCTCATGTCGCCTGTGCCAATCACAAGTCCACCCTCCATATTAGCTACATCCATAAGTATTTGGGTGCGCTCGCGAGCCTGCGAGTTCTCGTATGTTACCGAGCGGTCATTATCGGGTAGTCCTATGTCGGCAAAGTGCTGTCGGCACGCCTTGGCGATAGAAATCTCGCGGAAGGTGATGCCCAACTCTCGGATAAGTGTTACGGCATTTTGGTATGTGCGGTCGGTGGTGCCGAATCCGGGCATTGTGATGCCGATAATACCGCGACGGTCGAGTCCCAGACGGTCGTAAGCGTTTACCGTAACCAATAGAGCCAAAGTAGAGTCCAAGCCTCCTGAAATGCCTATAATGGCGCTCTTTGAATGGGTATGCAGCAGGCGCTTGGCAAGTCCGAGTGTCTGGATAGAAAATATCTCCTCGCAACGCTTCGCGCGGTCATACTCCTTGCTCGGAACAAACGGCATGGCGTCAATCTCGCGGTCAAGAGTTGCCGACTCCTCAAACTCCATCTCTATTGAGTTAATGGCGTATTTGGGAGTGGGGTAGTCTGAAGTGTAGGTGTTGCTGCGGATACGGCTATTCTGCAATGCTTCGATATCCACATCGGCAATAATCGTGCGCTCGCCAATCTCGAAGCGCTTGCCTTTAGCCAATATAGAGCCATTCTCGGCAATGAAAGAGTTGCCGGCAAATACTACATCAGCCGAGGACTCGCCAAAGCCTGACGAAACATAAACATAGGCTGTATGCGTGCGCATAGAGTGCTGACTGACGATATGACGCAGCGTGTCATGCTTGCCGATAATTTCGGGCGAAGCCGAGAGGTTGAAGATGATTTTTGCACCACTCAGAGCCTGCTGGGTAGAGGGTGGTGCGGGAGTCCATACATCCTCGCAAATCTCCACTCCGAAGCGTGTACCGTTGAGTTCGAACAGCTGGTCACGACCAAAGAATGCCCCTCGCTCGGCAAAACCCTCCAAATACTCGGAGTCAATGTCGCGACCTGAAGCGAACCACCTGTCCTCGGCAAATTCGCTGTAATTGGGCGTATAGCACTTGGGAACCAAGCCCACAATCTCGCCCTGTGCCACTACGGCAGCACAGTTATATATGGCATTACCTACCACAACAGGCAGACCGACAATTGCAACGATTTGCATCTCCATGCTTGCGTCGGCAATGCGAGCGAGTGATGCCTCCGCCTGCTTGAGCAGTGTAGGTTGCAGGAATAAATCTCCGCAGGTGTACGAAGTGATTGACAACTCGGGAAATGCGATGATTTGCACTCCTTGCGCGGCGGCTTTGCGCATATTGTCGATTATATGCGTGGTGTTGAATGCGCAGTCGGCAACATTCAACGAGGGGATGCACGCCGCAACCTTTACATATCCGTACTTATTCATTTCGAGTTAGTTAAAAACCTTGTTATTCTCTATTTTGCCCACAACTGAGCGATGTTGATAATCACATTCACAGCCTTCTGCATGGTCTGCAATGAGCAATACTCAAACTTGCCGTGGAAGTTCATGCCTCCGGCGAAGATGTTGGGGCAGGGTAGTCCCATGAATGAGAGGCGAGCGCCATCGGTACCACCACGAGTCGGTTTTACGATAGGCTTAACATCCGCCATGCGCATAGCCTCCATAGCCTTGTCGATTACCTGCGGATGTGGCTCTACCATCTTACGCATGTTGTAGTATTGGTCCTTAAGCAGGAGTTTTAGCACCTCCTGGCCATAACGCTTCTGCAACAAGTCCACGCAACTCCAGATGTAGACCTTTTTCTGCTCGAATTTCTCGCTGTCGTGGTCACGAATGATGTAGCTTATCTTTGCATTCTCGACCGTACCGCTGATACCTACGCAGTGGTAGAAACCCTCGTAGCCTGTGGTGTATTCGGGGCGCTGCTGCACGGGAAGCATTGCATTGAGCTCACATGCCACCTGGATGGCATTTATCATCTTATCCTTGGCATAGCCGGGGTGGACATTGCGACCCTGAATCTCGATAACGGCCGATGCGGCATTGAAGTTCTCGTACTCCAGCTCACCCTCGTAGCTGCCATCCATCGTGTAGGCGAAGTCGGCACCGAAGGCCTTTACATCGAAATAATCTACTCCGCGACCAATCTCCTCGTCGGGAGTAAAGCCCAAGCGAATCTTGCCATGCTTGATTTCGGGATGTGCCATAAGGTACTCGGCGGCGGTCATAATCTCGGCACAACCTGCCTTATCGTCAGCTCCGAGGAGTGTCGTTCCGTCGGTGTGGATGATGGTATGACCCTTGAACATCGCCAACTCTGGAAAATCCTTGACCTGCATCGTAAGTGCTCCATTGAGGTGGATATCTCCGCCATCGTAATCCTCGATGATGTGGGGCTTGATATCCTTGCCGCTCATGTCGGGAGCAGTGTCTACATGCGAAATAAAGCCTATAACGGGGGCGTTTTCGTAACCCTTCGATGCGGGAATAGTTCCCATGGCGTAACCGTATTTATCGACCGTAACATCCTCCATGCCGAGGCTACGCATCTCGTCGGCGAGGTAGTTGAGCAACACCAACTGCTTGTCGGTCGAGGGGAATGTTGTGCTGTTTTCGTCTGACTGCGTGTCGAACGATACATATTTCAAAAATCTATCTTTCAGTTCCATAGTTATATTGTTTTAAGATTTTCTTTGCACTTTTGTCTTTTGCTATATTCGTCATTCCACATTTGAGCAACGGAAGAGCATGTAATTACGCGTCAGTTACCCTTGCTCAAATGATTAATCCTGCTTTGCAGGCTTTTCCTCCTTGCGGCTCGGCATAATCCAAGCAAGACTTGACTTCTGCTCTCGCTCCGCAGCGTCGGTTGGAATCTACCACTTATTTCAACCTCGCCACAAAGTTCGTATCTGCGAGGCATTAACTCCCAAAGGTAGATGCCAATCATTAGCACAAGGTTAGACTATCGGTATCTGTAAGTAAATTCGTTGTGCTAATGTGGCATGACTCTGTTATTTCTACTACTCTTCTTTCTTTGCTCGCATTGTGTGCCAAATCATATAAGCTGCAAGGGCGATATACATCGCAAGACCCAACCACTCGGCATTTGATGAGGCTGCCCACTCGGTTAAGTACCAATCAGCACCGGCAAACTTCAATACTGCCGATACTACGCCCATCAATGCACCTCCGGCGATAAATCCTGAAGCAATAAGCGTACCTCTATCGAAACGAGCCTTGTTAAGTTTTTCATCCTTTGAGCGGTTGGATACAAACCACGCAATCAAGCCACCGACAACCAACGGAGCATTCAAATACATCGGTATAAACATACCCAATGAGAACGCCAGCGCAGGAACACCTATTGCGGTCAAAACCAACGCCAATACAGCTCCCATAAAGTAGAGAATCCATGGTGTAGAGCCTCCCGTCATCAAGGGCTGAATAACGGCTGCCATAGCATTTGCCTGCGGAGCAACAAGAGCATTCTCGCCCGTGAAGCCGTAAGTGTCGTTCAAAACGAGCATAACACCTGCGACGGTAGCTGCCGATACGAATGTACCGAGGAACTTCCAACCCTCCTGCTTTTTTGGTGTTGTGCCGAGCCAATAGCCAATCTTAAGGTCGGTGATAAAGCCTCCAGCCATCGAAAGGGCGGTGCAGACCACGCCTCCGATGATAAGTGCTGCGGTCATACCCTCAGTGCCGTTAAGTCCGATGCTTACCAAAACCAACGAGCTTAAAATGAGTGTCATAAGGGTCATGCCCGATACGGGGTTTGTACCCACAATGGCGATAGCATTTGCCGCTACGGTGGTGAACAGGAACGCAATTACAAAGACTATAAGCAGTGCCACGATGCTCTGCATGGGGTTGCCTAACAATCCGAAGTGGAAGAATACAAGTGTTGTGATAAGTGCGGCGATAAGTACCGTGAGAATGGTTTTCATCGGTATATCGCGCTGTGTGCGCTCGACATCGGCTTTTGTGCCACCCTTTTTGCTCGAAAGCTCTCCGACAGCCAAACCTACGGCTTGACGAATGATGCCCGCTTGGCGGATAATGCCGATAAGACCTGCCATGGCGATGCCGCCGATGCCTATGGGACGACCATAGTCGGTGAAAATTGTTTCGGGTGACATGGCTGCGGCGTCTGGCATTACCGAGCCAATCAATGGCACGATAAGGAACCATACAAGGCATGAACCTGCGGTGATTATGACGGCATATTTCAATCCGATGATGTAACCCAAGCCCAAGACGGCTGCGCCTGTATTAATCGAAAATACGACCTTAAATTTGTCGGCACACATCGTTCCGAAGGCTGTGAGGCGTGTAGAAACGACCTCGGTCCAAGCTCCGAAGGTGCTGACTGCGAAGTCGTACAATCCACCAATCAAGCCTGCAACGGCCAAAAGCTTTGCTTGATTGCCACCCTTCTCGCCCGAAACCAGAACCTCGGTTGTGGCGGTAGCCTCAGGGAAGGGGTATTTACCATGCATCTCCTTGACGAAGTATTTTCTAAATGGTATAAGCAGCACGATTCCCAGTACTCCACCGAGCAATGACGAGAGGAATATCTGGTAGAACTGCGCATCAAGCCCCAAGATATATAAGGCGGGGAGTGTGAATATTGCACCTGCGACAATCACGCCCGAAGATGCGCCAATTGATTGAATGATAACATTTTGCCCAAGCATATTCTTCTTGCCTAAGGCGGTACCCATACCCACGGCGATAATAGCAATGGGGATTGCAGCCTCGAAAACCTGTCCAACCTTAAGTCCGAGGAAGGCCGCAGCTGCCGAGAATACGATTGCCATCACTACGCCCATCGTTACCGAGTAGGGCGTAACCTCCGCCGGAGTGCTATTTGCCGGCATTAGTGGCTTGTACTCCTCACCCGCCTTCAGCTCACGATAGGCGTTGTCGGGGAGTGAAATGTTAGTTTTTTGATTCTCCATAAATCTACTATATTTTTGTTGTTTTATTGTTTCGTAGCCTACATGTGAGTAAACATTCTTACAAATGTAAGAAAAATTGTCGTAACGGACAAATTAAATTTTCGGATGAGCTACCACATGGCACACTCTGAGGGAGCGCGAGCGACCGCGAGAGTCAAAAAAGGTAAAGAGCAAAGAGATTCTCACGCAAAACTATGTTTTGCTCAGAAAGACGAAAAACTCAATTTTGAATTTTGAACCGACGAACGAAGCAAGCGCAGAGGGCAAATTTATTTGCACTATGCCTTGCAAGAAGGAGGAAACGAGGATTTACTCCTCGTAATTTTGAATTACAAAACGCTACATCCACGACACCCTCGTATTAGGTGTGGCTGATGTAGCGTTTTGCAGTGTAAAATCTTTGAAAAAACACTAACTATACTCTTCGCCGAGGTCGAATCTTACATCGTCGATATATTTCTTGATGCTCTGCTCCTCGCTGCGGGGACATATCATCAGCACATCGTCGGTATCAACCACAATATAGTCGCGTAAGCCATTGATAATAGCTATTTTATCATGCGGTACCGCAACTATTGAATTACGCGTATTATAGGTGTAACAAGCCTTGCCCGACTTGGTGTTGGCATAGGCATCCTTCTGCGAAAGTTGGTGCATCGAGCCCCATGTCCCAACATCGCTCCAGCCGAAGTTACCACAGCGCACATATACATTGTCGGCCTTTTCCATTACTCCGTAGTCGATAGAAATGGATTTACACTCCAGGAAAACCTGCTCAATAGCAGCTACTTCGCGCTCTGTACCTAAAGCATCGGTTATAGCAGAAAACAGGGCATGATGTTCGGGTAAATGCTTCTCAAATGCCTTGATAATGCTCTTGACAGTCCAAATGAAAATGCCTGAATTCCAAAAGAATTCTCCGCACTCGACAAAAGTCTGCGCAAGCTCCAAATGGGGCTTCTCGGTGAAGCACTTCACTCGGCTAATCTCGTCATTATTAGACTTTTGGATGTAGCCATAGCCCGTTTCGGGGCGGCTGGGCTTGATTCCTACGGTCATCAGCGCATTATGACCCACGGCAAACTCTACGCACTCCTCGATGATAGAGTGAAACTCCGCCTCGTTAAGAATCAGGTGGTCGGCAGGTGTGACAATCATCTCCGCCTCGGGATGTGCCTTTTTTAAGTGGTATGCAGCATAGGCGATGCAAGGTGCAGTATTCCTTCCGATAGGCTCGCAAAGTATTTGATTATCACTAATTTCGGGGATATGCTCAAGAACCATATCTTTGTAGCGTCGATGGGTCACTACGATAAAGTTTTCGGCAGGCACAATCGGGAGGAAACGCTCAAAAGTCATGCGCAAAAAAGACTTACCCGTTCCGAGGATATCGAGAAACTGTTTGGGCTTGGCTTGACGACTTATGGGCCAGAAGCGAGAACCTACGCCACCCGCCATTATAATGCAGTATCTGTTGTTTTTCATACCTTAAATAAAAAGATTTTTTAAGAATTCGTTATAGGAATCATACAAAGATAAAAAATAATTCGTATCTTTGCCAATTATTAAGAATAATAATTGCAGAAAAGATGAAGATACGACTCTTTACGATACCAAACATGCTCACACTTGGCAATTTGTTGTGTGGCTCGGCAGCAGTGGTAGCATTGCTCTCGGAGGGAGATTACCGCTTGGCGTTGTGGCTGATGATTGCATCGGCTGTGTGCGATTTCTTTGACGGCTTCGCTGCGCGCCTTTTGAAGAGCTCATCACCTCTGGGTGTGCAGCTCGATTCGTTGGCCGATATGGTGTCATTCGGATTGGTGCCTTCGGTGGCGCTTTTCTGCTTATACGACACTTTACCTTACGCGGTAGAAATGCCTGATAATGTGTCAGAAATATTGCGCTATGTAATGTTTATTATCGTGGCATTCTCGGCTCTGCGTTTGGCGAAGTTTAATATCGACGAGAGCCAGCATACCGAGTTCTGCGGCTTGCCTACGCCTGCAAATGGGCTCTTCTGCCTGTCGTTGGCGATGCTGGTGGCAGAGGGCGATATTGCGCTCTCGCGTGAGGTGCTGCTGCTCGTAGCTGTGGTTATGGCATGGTTGCTGATTAGCCCCATAAGGATGTTTGCACTGAAATTTAAGGGCTTCGGCTGGCAGGGTAACGAGTTGCGTTACATCTTCTTGCTGTTGTGCGTCGTGATTATTGCGCTTTTCACGCGCTATGCCGTACCTGCGATAATATTGCTTTATATCGTGATTTCGGCTATGCGATGGGTTGTAAATAATTGTAGGAAGTAGTTTGATTTTTAGGCAAATGAGGCGTTTGTGGTACATACTGCTCTTTGTGGTGATATCGTTTGTGGTATTGCCCCATATGGCGTGGGCACAGCTCGATGCGAGGGATATCTCGCGCGCTCAACGCAGTGGTCAGCAGATGTCGTTGGGTGGCGCAAACTCCTTTGGCAATATGGCGGGTGCCAATATGGACCAAGCGGGAGATATGATGCAGGAGAATGGCGACTCTACCGCAACTCAACGCATTCATAAACCCCTGGAATCGTACTATTTCAGTGACTCTATCCGTGCTTTGCCCAATTTCCAATGGACCATAGACAAGGATATGAACGATGTGGTGATTTCACCGCTCGATACCACCTTAATGAATTGGCGAATTGATTACCCCTATTACCTTAAGGGTGTGGGAGATATGACTATGGGAGGTTTGGGTCAGGCAACGCTCCCGTTCAACTACTTCGAGCGACCCAATTCGCCCGATTTTGAATT
This sequence comes from Alistipes sp., assembly GCA_017532885.1. Next base: position 27,429 of record JAFXIS010000054.1, read on the forward strand.
TGCGCAGCCATATGATTCCTATACATATCGCATGGATAATGTACCGTTCTATAACTCCAAGACGCCGTATTTCAATATGATGTATCTGGAGTCGGGACAAAAACGCTATCGCGAGGAGCATTTTGAGGTGATTATGGCTCATAATGCGTCACCCACAACGAGCTTCAATGTCAATTACAAGTCGCGCGGTACGAACGGTTTATATGATTGGCAACGCACACGCAATAAAAACCTTTCAGCAGCCTTTGCTCATACAGGCAGACAGTACTCTATACATGCCGGATATATAAACAACCGCATCGAGCAGCAGGAAAATGGTGGCTCGGTAGGCTTGTGGGCCGTGGCGGATACAACCTTCGAACATCCGTCTGGTATTCCGATGAAACTGGCGGAGTCTAAGGCTAATAACTCATATCGCAACAGCACATTCTATGTCAAGCAGGCGTATGCCTTGCCTTTGGTGCCGCTGACCGACTACGATTTCTCGGTGGCAAACCTCCCTGCGGTATATTTCGGACATGTGTTTGAGTATAACTCATGGAGTAAGCTCTATACCGACGAGCGCGCAGCTTACACCGATGAGCGAGGTGAGCTTGACGAGAATGGCGAATATAAGCCCACGACAGACAACTATTACTATAAAGATTGGTTTATCTCGCCCAAGACTTCGCGTGATTCGATTCGCGAAAGGGTGGTGTCGAATAAACTCTTTGTCGAGGCGCAGCCGTGGGATAGAAATGGTGCTGTGGGCCGCTTGGGTGGTGGTGTAGGTGTCGATTTACACTATTACTCACACTTCGATTGGGACTCTTACTTTGCGGGTAAGCAGACTGTAAGTCGCCAAACAGCATGGTACGCCTACGGAGCAGTAAGTGGCAAGATTAAAAGATTTGTAGATTGGGGTGCTGATATCAAGTACTACCCATCAGGTTATAGAGGCGGAGATTTGTCGCTCGATGGTTATTTAACCCTGACGGCACGCTTCCGCGGTCATCCCGTTATCCTGTCGGGTCGATTCTCGCAAACGCGACAGTCGCCATCGTATTGGCAGGAGAACCTATTCTCGAACCACTATGTGTGGTCCAACTCCTTTGAAAAGGAGGATGAAACTCGTTTAGAAGTATCGTTAGAAATCCCTTCTTGGGCTTTGGAATTCGGTGCTTGGCAGGGCGTGGTATCCAATAAAATATACTATGGAGCCAACTCGCTTGTTGCGCAGCATTCGGATGCGATAAGTCTTACGAGTTTGTATGCTCGCAAAGATTTCCGCATTGGCGGACTTCATCTTGACCATAGGGTATTGTTGCAGTGGAGCACAAATCAAGAGGTCATCCCCGTTCCTTTGTGTAGCGCATATCTCTCGTACTACTATGAATTTTGGGTAGAGAAGAAGCATGTGCTGCGTATGCAAATCGGAATAGATGGACGCTTTAATACATCGTATTATGCGCCAGCTTATAATCCAGCGCTTTCGGCGTTCTACAATCAGCGTGACTATAAAATGGGCGATTATCCATATCTGGATGCCTATATCACCGCCAAGTGGAAGCGAATGCGTATTTTCTTGAAGTATCAGCATCTGAATCAGGGCTTGTTTGGCAATGGCGAGTTTATGACCATTGCGGGACATCCTCAGAATCCGGGTATGATCAAGATGGGAATCTCGTGGGGATTCTATGATTAGTGTGCTGTATTGTGCGGTATGAACTGCCCGCAAAACAGACATTTATGACAAAAAAGAGTTTAATTTTATCGTTCGTTCTTATTGTATTTTTGAGTTTTTTGGGCTCGGATGGTTTCTCGGAGAAGTTGGCGTATGATATCGCCCCCGAGGAGATTAACCCCAACCCGACTAAAGAGGACCCTGCTACCACAGCAGTCGCAGCACCTTACTCTATCTCGGAGTATGATGGTTTGATGCGTAGGATAGGTAAAGAGGAGGGTCAGGATTGGCTTTTGATGAGTGCTATCGCATATAGCGAATCTCGCTTTCAGAACGACCTTGTGTCGAATCGTGGCGCGATAGGTCTTATGCAGATTATGCCAATCGTAGGTAAGCAATTTAATGTCGATAAGGAGGATATAGCCGATACAGAGACTAATATCCGTTTGGCAGGAAAGCTTCTCTCGAAGATTGAGAGTACATTGCAGCTTTCTCCATCGACTTCAAGGAACGACCGTTTAAGTATTATTCTTGCATGTTATAACGGCGGTATCGGTCATGTTGCGGATGCGCGTCGTTTGGCTCGAAGCAATGGTGAGGACTACAACTCATGGGATGTTGTGGCGTACTATCTTCAGCAGAAGGCTAAGCCTGAGGTCTACGAGAGCGAAGTTGTGCGCTATGGTAAGTTTACCGGTAGCAAGCAGACCGAGGCTTATGTTCGCGAGGTGATGAAACGATATGAAATGTATCGTCGTATTGCAAATAACCGATAGATAATCGACTTTGCAACCCTTGAGCAGTCATCGCCAAAGGTGACTGCTTTTTGATTTTTACAGAAATAGAAAATTTAATACCAAATACACTAACAAAACTATGAAAAAACTTCTATTTATCTCTTTGGCACTTATGCTCTCGGCAAGTGGTTTTGCTTGGGCACAGGAGGGTGGTGCGAACAAGACCATTTCGGTAGTTGATTTCGGCGCCAAGCCCGACGATGGCAAGGATGATACTCGCGCTTTACGCCGCGCTGCGGAGTATTGCCGTACAAATGCCGGGACAACACTCGTAATGCCTGCCGGAGTTTATCGCTTGCGCGATGCCGAAGCAGAGCGTTTGGAGCAGGAGGTTATGTCGGGAAAGATGGGACAGAACCCCGAAGGTACAATCTTTAAGCCCTACTATCCTTATGTTCGAGGCTTGGACTTTGAGGGTAGCGTATCGACAACTATTGAGGCTCGCGGAGCTATTTTGATGTGTGAAGGCTGGATGGAGCCGTTATCAATCGTTGGCAGTCAGGATTTTACGGTGCGTGGCCTTACTATCGACTACAAGCGTAAGCCTTTCTCTGAGGGTCGAGTATGTGCAATCGATGAAAATACATTTACCGTGCAGTTTGGTTCGGAGCGTACTTTGACTATGGATACTCCGTTCCCTCGCGTTATGTTGTGGGATAATGAGATAAGCGGAATTTATCGTTCGCCATTCTACTTTGCTCGTCAAGAGGTCTTGGAGGGCAATAAGGTGATTTTTAAGGGTAAGTTACCGCAGTATATGATGGGCGCACCTGTCGCTACGCCCCACTCATTCCATTTCCGCCCCGCTATTTTGGTATGGCGCTCAACAAATACCACGATTGAGGGTGTTACAATTCATGCTCAGTGCGGTATGGGTATCGTAGGCTTCGATAGCCGCGATGTGACGATTAAGGGCTTGAATATCATTCCTTCGGAGGGTTATAGCTTCTCGACAAATACCGATGCTACACACTTTGCGTGCTGCGAGGGTACTATCAGCTTCGATGGATGTATGTTCCGTGGTCAGGGTGACGATGCTACGAATGTTCATGGCTACTATCACGATATCGTAGCTGTGGAGGATGGCTGGGCAACTTTGGAGCTTAAAGCGCCAACATATACCCATATTCAGGTTGCTGATGTTCCCCGCGTGGGCGATAAGATGGAGGTTGTACGCATTGCGACTTTGGCTGTCGAGGGAGAGCTTGAGGTTGTGGATGTGCAGCATGAGGGCGAGCAGGTTGATGTTAAGGTGCGTTTGAATGGCGCTTTGCCTAAGAATTTCAACGAGTATTACCTTTTCAATGTAACAAAACTCCCTAAGTTGGAGTTCCGCCGTTCTACGGTTTGGGGTAACTTGGCACGCTGCGTCTTGGCTAAGACTCGTGGTGTTGTGATTGAGGATAATATCTTCCGAGGCAGCACCGGTACCGCTATCCATGTGGGTGCCGAATCTGTTTGGAAGGAGGGTACTCACGCCAAGGATTTGGTTATACAGCGTAATGTTATTGTAAATTGCGGTTTGGGTGCAGGTTGCCAATATGGCGCAGCAGGTATTGCTGTGGTTATCGGAGCTCCCGATACAGAGGGTACTACATTGCACGACGGCGTAAAGATTGTCGATAACACAATCATCGGAACAGGCGATAAGACCACTTGCGGTATCTCGGTACGCAATGCCAAGAATATCGAGATAAAGCGCAATGTTGTCGAGAACTGTGGTTTGACGGTAGAGACACGCAGCGTTGAGAATTTGGTTGTGGAGTAATCACGCTTTGTGATAAATGACAGATGCGGGGCTTCGGCTCCGCATTTTTTTGTTGTGGGGACGGAATAAGGAGATTAAGGAATTTAAGGAAATTAGAGAATATAGTGAATTTAGAGCTTAATCCAACACGATCTTCCATAAACTCCTTAAACTCCCTAAATTCTCATTTTAGATTCTCACGCAAAACTGCGTTTCGCTCAGAATGACGGATTGGCTACCTCATAGTGTCATCGCAGATGTGTTTTGTATGGGTATAGATCTGCGAGTTTACTCACAAGGACTATACCCATACAAAAAAAGACAATCTCGAAAGATTGTCTTCTGCTTAATTCTTGTAAATCTGCGGTGCGTAGGGGACTCGAACCCCTGACCCCGTGCGTGACAGGCACGTATTCTAACCAGCTGAACTAACGCACCAATTACTGATTACGGGTGCAAATATAATACAAATTTTGAAACCTGCAATCAATAATCAAAAAAAATATTATTCAAAAATTGAAAATTGTACACTGCCGTAGCTCTTCAACTTGCTGAAGCGCGGGTGGTTGCTGAAATCCTGCGATTTTGAGTGTTCAAATATAAATATGCCACCCTCACGCAAGAGGTTATTACCGAAAACCATCTCCACGACCTGTTCGCTGCCCTCAAGGTCATAGGGTGCATCCGAGAAGATTATATCGAACTGCTTGGCGCAACTTTTAAGGTAGAGAAATACATTAGCCTTTACGGGGTGAATGTTCCGAAGCCCGAATCCCTGCGCTGTGGCGCGAATAAAATTATGATGCACGGTATTAATCTCCACCGAAGTTACCGATGCCGCCCCGCGTGATGCAAACTCATAGCTTATGGAGCCTGTGCCGGCAAAGAGGTCTAAAACCTCCAACCCCTCGAAATCAACCATGTTGCCCAATACATTAAACAGATTCTCCTTGGCGAAGTCTGTCGTTGGGCGGGCGCGTAAGTTCTTGGGTGGGGTAATGGTGCGACCACCGCAACTACCACTGATAATTCTCATCTATACCTTAATATATTATAGTTTATATAAAAAGAGGCTGCCACAATCGGACAGCCCCAAGTTTTTGCACTCAGAGAGATTACTCACCCCAGTTACCTGCCTCGTTGTTACTACCTTCCATAGAACCGAACATCAAGCCGGCATACTGACCGAAGTTGTTTACACGGTCGTCGATAAGGTTAATAACATTCTGTCTGTACTCCACAGTGTCGAGGTAAGCCTTATAAGGTGCGCGGCACTCGATAACGGGCAAAACCATAGTCGAACCAGTTGCAGCCTCACCAGCCTCCAAGTAGAACTCTACCTGATTGTTAGTGAAAGGAATGTAACGCAAGTTCTGAACATCCTCAGCTGTAAACTTACGAGGGTTGAAGATGGTGTCGATAACATGGATGTAGTAAGTCTCCACATTCTTCTTCTTCAAACGCTTCAAGCGAGCCATTGCAACAGAATCATCCTCATCCACCAACTTACGCTCCATCTGCAAAGAGTCGTTAAGGATGAAGTAAATCAAAGTATCGAAGTTACCGGTAAACTTCTTGTACTTACTCTTGTAAGCACGCTCCGCTGTACGGATGTCCTTCAACTTCTCAATTACTACGGCATTACGCTCCTTAAGTTGCTTCTCGAAGCTCAATGGCTGAGAAATAAGTGCTGCAATCCACCATATAAGACCGATGATTGCCAAGCCCAGAATAATTTGTGCTGCTTTTTTCATTTTGTGTTATTAGTTATTTGTTATTAATTTTGTATCCAAACTTAAGTTAAAAACCGTACATAAATGTTAAACACTTATATTGCACGCCAAATTTACGCAAAATTCTCGTTCGAAGCAACAGTTAGTCAGAAAAAAGTTGTAGAAAAGTTATCTAATTGGCTCTCTTCGGCGGATTCTTCCTCTATTTTTGTGCTGAATGGCTATGCCGGCACCGGAAAAACCACTCTTGTGGCGGCTATGGTAGCTGTGCTGAAGGAGATGGGAACGCCTGCGGTATTGTTGGCTCCTACGGGGCGTGCAGCAAAAGTTTTATCGCGCTATGCGGGGCAGGAGGCACACACCATACATAAACAGATTTATCGCGAGCGAACAAATGCGCAATACGAGTCGAAATTCTCGCTCGATATAAATAAATGTAAAGATGCGGTATTTGTCGTTGATGAGGCGTCGATGCTCTCGGACCAGACTGGCGAGGGGCAGATTTTCGGTAGTGGCTCGTTGTTGGAGGATTTGATAAAGTATGTGCGTAGTGGTAGGAATTGCCGATTATTGCTGGTTGGCGATAATGCCCAGCTGCCTCCCGTCGGTGCGGATTATAGCCCTGCGTTGGATGAGTCGGTGATGCAGTCGTATGGCGATGTGGAGTATGCATCGATGGATGATGTGGTGCGCCAGGGTGCCGATTCGGGTATTTTGTTCAATGCCACGATGCTGCGCTGTATGCTGGAAAACGGGTTGTATGAAGTGCCGCAGTTCGATATGCAATATCCTGATTTTAAGGCTATAAGTGGCGTGGATATCCTCGAAAGCCTGCAAGATGCTTATGACAAATATGGCAAGGATGAAGTAATTGTCGTTACGCGCTCCAACAAACGGGCAAATCGCTTTAATGAGGGCATCAGACGCTATAATCTCTCGGCCGAGGAGGCTATCGAAAGTGGCGATATGTTGATGGTCGTGAAGAATAATTATCACTACACCGAGCGCATAAAGGATTGTCCGATGAGCTTCATTGCCAATGGAGATGTGGCACATCTTAAGAAGATTCGACGCTTCGAGGAGTTTTACGGTTTCCATTTTGCTGATGCTGTGCTTTCGTTTCCCGATTATGACGATATGGAGATAGGATGCAAGGTTTTACTTGATACCATAGCCTCGGAGTCGCCTTCGCTGACTCGCGAGGAGAGCCGACGATTGTTCGATGAGGTCGAAAAGGATTACTTGGATGTAAAGAGCAAGATTAAACGCTTCCGCGAAATTCGTGAAAATCCACATTTTAATGCCGTGCAGGTAAAATTTGCCTATGCGGTGACTTGTCACAAGGCTCAGGGCGGCCAGTGGAGCGTAGTTTTTATTGATAGATGCCTATTCGGCGATGAGCCTATGAGTCGCGATATGTTGCGTTGGTTATATACAGCGATAACGCGTGCTACCGAGAAAGTCTATTTAGTTAATTTTGATGAACGATTTTTTTGATAATCTTCGTTAAAAAGGCTATCTTTGTCTATTAATTTTTTAACGATGGCAGCAGAGAAGAAGAAAAAAGAGACTCCTTTGATGGAGCAATACAACAAGGTCAAGGCGCAGCACCCTGATGCGATATTACTATTTCGCATGGGTGACTTTTATGAAACATTTGGTACCGATGCCATCAAGACAAGCTCCATATTGGGTATAACTCTTACGCGCCGCGCAAATGGTTCTGCGTCGCATGTGGAGTTAGCCGGTTTCCCGCATCATGCCATAGACTCATATCTGCCTAAATTAGTGAGGGCAGGGGAGCGTGTTGCCATCTGTGAGCAGTTGGAGGACCCAAAAACTGTAAAGGGTAATCAGATTGTTAAGCGTGGCGTTATTGAGTTGGTTACTCCGGGAGTAGTTTTAGGCGATAATATCCTGCCTAATAAGGAAAACACTTTCCTTGCTGCAATATTCTTCTCTGATAAGGAGATTGGTGTGTCGTTCCTCGATGTTTCTACGGGTGAGTTCTTTATGGCCGAGGGTGATGAACGATATATTGATAAACTTATGTCTAACTTTGCTCCTAAGGAGGTCTTGTATCAGCGAGGCTTTGAGGATCGTTTCGAGGCGGCATTCGGAAATCGCTATTACACCTATCGTTTGGAGGAGTGGGTGTTCTCGGCGGAAATTAATTACGATAAACTTTGCAAACAATTCTCTACCAAGTCATTAAAAGGTTTTGGCGTGGAGAAAATGCGCTCCGGCATCGCTGCTGCGGGTGCAATACTCTATTATCTGGAATTTACCGAGCATCGTGATATCGCACACATTGCCTCGATTTCGCGTATCGACAAAAATGAGTTCGTGTGGATTGATAAGTTTACGATGCGTAACCTCGAACTCTTCTCGTCGAACGGGCAACAGGAGAAATGCTCGTTTGCCGATATTATCGACCGCACGCAGACTGCTATGGGTGGTCGTATGCTGAAGCGATGGATTGCCATGCCGCTTATTGATGTGGAGCGTATTCGTCGTCGTCAGGATATTGTGGAGTATCTTACGCAGAATGCCGATTTTGCTGCTTCTTTGCGTGAATATATCTCGCAAATTGGCGATTTGGAGCGCTTGTCGTCGCGTATTGCCGCAGGGCGTGTCCTGCCGCGCGAGTTGGTACAGTTGAAAAACTCACTCACGGCAACTGAAACGCTTAAGGCGCTTTTGGAGTCGTCGGATGATGAACGCATGCACGAACTTGCAGCCGAGATAAATCCTTTGACGGAGGTGCGTGACCGCTTGGCAAAGGAGATATATCCCGACCCTGCGAACAACAATATCCTCAAGGGTGGAATTATCGCCGATGGAGTGTCGGCCGAGCTTGACGATTTAAGGCGCGTAGCCCTGCATGGCAAAGATGTGTTGCAGATGATACAGCAACGCGAGAGCGAGGCTACGGGCATCCCGTCGCTTAAAATTAGCTACAATAATGTCTTCGGTTATTATATCGAGGTGCGCAATACTCATAAAGATAAGGTTCCCGAGAGTTGGATTCGCAAGCAGACGCTTACGGCTGCCGAGCGATATATCACCGAGGAGTTGAAGGAGTATGAGGAGAAGATTTTGGGTGCCGAGGATAAGATTCTTGCCATCGAGCAACAAATCTATACCGCTCTTGTGCAATATATCGCCCGACATTTGAAACCTTTGTTGCAAGATGCCGCTGCATTGGCTCGCATCGACTGCCTGCAATCCTTTGCCTGCCTGGCATGTGAGCGCCGTTATGTTCGCCCCACATTGGATGAGGGCGATGTTATAGATATTCGAGATGGTCGCCATCCTGTAATCGAGAGCCTTTTGGCTGTGGGTGAGGAGTATATTCCCAACGATGTGTTGCTGAACGCCACCGACCAGCAGATTATGATGATTACGGGCCCCAATATGTCGGGTAAGTCGGCGCTGTTGCGTCAAACGGCGCTTATAATCCTCATGGCGCAAATGGGCTCATTCGTGCCGGCATCAAAGGCGCATATAGGCGTTGTGGATAAGATTTTCACTCGCGTGGGAGCTTCGGATAATATCTCGCAGGGTGAGTCTACCTTTATGGTCGAGATGCTGGAGTCGGCAAGCATCCTTAACAACATTTCGAATCGCAGCCTTATTCTTTTGGACGAGATTGGCCGCGGAACGAGCACCTATGACGGAATCTCTATCGCGTGGGCTATGGTGGAGTATATTCACAACTTCCCCTCGGCGCGTGCTAAGACGCTCTTTGCGACGCATTACCACGAACTCAACGAGATGGAGCAACTGTTCCCGCGCATCAAGAATTACCATGTTTCGGTGCGTGAGGTCGATAATACGATTGTCTTTCTGCGTAAATTGGCGCGTGGCGGTACCGAGCACTCATTTGGTATACATGTGGCACGCATGGCGGGTATGCCGCAGAGCATCGTCAAGCGTGCAAACGAGATTTTGGGTAACTTAGAAACGGTGTATGGTAACAACGACCTTTCGTCTGGTGTACCCACATCCCAGCGTAAGCGTCGTGGACAACCTTCGTCGAAGCAGGTGGCCGATGTGGCGGGGCAGGGTAGTATTCAGCTCTCGATGTTCCAACTCGACGACCCTGTGCTTGTGCAGATACGCGACCAAATCAAAGGTCTTGATATCAATTCGCTCACTCCGCTCGAGGCACTCAACAAACTCAACGAGATAAAGAAGATTGCGGGGATATAGCGAGTACGAGTATATTACGACAGCAAAAAGACGGACTTTACGCGAGGTAAAGTCCGTCTTTTTATTGATTGAAAGAGTGTTGTCGGATTCTATTTGATTGCGATGAGCGAGCGGATATTCTGAATGAGCATCCTTACTGCCACCGAATTGAAACCTCCCTCGGGGATAATCACATCGGCATACTTCTTCGAGGGTTCGACAAACTCCTCATGCATAGGCTTCACGGTGGTGATATATTGGTCGATGACCGACTCCATGCTGCGACCTCTATCCTTTACATCACGCAACACTCGACGCGCCAACCTTACATCGGCATCAGTATCGACAAAGACCTTGATATCCATCAAATCGCGCAACTCCTTATTCTCGAAAATCAGGATTCCGTCTACGATAATCACCTTAGATGGGGTAACGGTGACGGTTTCGCTTGTGCGGTTATGCTCCACGAACGAGTACACGGGATGCTCCACAGGAAGGCAATTCTTCAACGCCTTGATATGCTCGACCATCATTTCGGTGTCGAATGCCTGGGGGTGGTCGTAGTTCAGGCGTGTGCGCTCCTCATAAGTCAGCTCCGAATGCTCCTTGTAATAGTAGTCGTGACACAATGTAGTGACATCATCGCCGGCAAAAGCCTCCTGAAGTTTGCTTACAAGTGTGCTCTTACCCGAGCCGCTGCCTCCTGCTACTCCAATTACGGTTACCTTCATAGATTATCAGTTTTTCGTTAGTATAATAAAAAGGCTGTCCCTCGAGAGCGGGAACAGCCTATGATTACATATATTACGCGTCGATATTTGCGTAGTGAGCATTCTTCTCGATAAACTCGCGGCGTGGGGGAACCTCATCACCCATCAACATCGAGAATATACGGTCAGCCTCGGCTGCATTTTCGATATTCACCTGACGCAGGATTCGGGTTTCGGGGTTCATTGTTGTATCCCACAACTGCTGTGCGTTCATCTCACCAAGACCTTTGTATCGCTGGATGTGAACACCCTTTGTACCCATCTCCTCGACGATTCTGTCGCGCTCCTCCTCGGTCCAGCAATAACGCTCGGCATTACCCTTCTTTACGAGGTAGAGTGGTGGAGTGGCGATATAGATATGACCATTCTCGATAAGCTCCTTCATCTTGCGGAAGAAGAATGTAAGCATCAATGTTGCGATGTGCGCACCATCGACATCGGCATCGGTCATGATGATAATCTTGTTGTAACGCAACTTTTCCATATCGAGTGCCATGCTATCCTCGGCGGTGCCACGCTTAACACCCAGAGCGATAAACATGTTCTTAATCTCCTCATTCTCCCACATGCGATGCTCCTGCGCCTTCTCGACATTGAGAATCTTACCTCGCAGAGGCATAATAGCCTGGAAATTACGGTCACGGCCCTGCTTTGCTGTACCACCCGCAGAATCTCCCTCGACGAAGAAAATCTCGGCGATAGAGCGGTCGCGGCTTGAGCAATCCGCCAACTTGCCCGGAAGGCCCGCACCCGACAAAACGGTCTTGCGCTGTACCGCCTCGCGAGCATTACGCGCAGCGTGGCGTGCCGTAGCAGCCAAAATAACCTTCTGAACGATAGCCTTTGCATCCTTGGGGTGCTCCTCCAGATATAGTGACAACGCAGCCGATACGGCGCCATTTACCGCAGCTGCAACCTCGTCGTTACCCAACTTGGTCTTGGTCTGTCCCTCGAACTGAGGCTCGGCAACCTTAACCGATACAACAGCAGTCAATCCCTCGCGGAAGTCCTCGCCATTAATCTCAAATTTCAATTTTGCCAACATTCCCGACTCCTCGGCGTACTTCTTAAGTGTACGGGTAAGAGCCGAACGGAAACCTGTAAGGTGAGTACCACCTTCGATGGTGTTGATGTTGTTTACATATGAGTGAACATTCTCTGAATAAGAGTTGTTGTACTGCATTGCAACCTCCACAGGTACGCCATTCTTCTCGGTGTCGATATAGATGATATTCTCGATGATTGTTTCACCGCGTGTAGAGTCCAAATACTTCACAAACTCCATCAAACCATCCTTTGAGTAGAACTGCTCGTGCATAGGCTCGCCATTCTCATCCAAATTACGCTTGTCGGTAAGTGAAAGGTGGATGCCCTTATTCAAGAATGCCAACTCGCGAAGGCGATTAGCCAATGTTTCGTATTTATACTCTGTGGTATGAGTAAAGATTGTATCATCGGGCTGGAATGTAATGATTGTACCTCTATCTTCGCAATCGCCCAAAATCTCCATCTGTGAAGTGGGGACACCCTTGCTGTAAGATTGTCTGTAAATCTTGCCACCACGATGAATCTCGGCAACGAGCAGAGTTGAGAGCGCATTTACGCACGATACACCCACACCATGCAAACCTCCGGATACTTTGTAGCTGCCCTTGTCGAACTTACCTCCGGCGTGCAACACGGTCAAAACAACCTCCAAAGCTGATTTGCCCTCTTTCTCGTGATAGTCGGTAGGAATACCACGACCGTTATCTCGAACGGTGATAGAATTATTCTCGTTAATGGTTACATCTATGTGTGAGCAATAGCCGGCCAATGCCTCGTCGATAGAGTTATCCACAACCTCGTAGACAAGGTGGTGCAGACCCTTCTCGCCGATATCGCCGATATACATCGCCGGACGCTTACGGACAGCCTCCAAACCCTCCAATACTTGGATGTTGGACGCTGAATATTCCTCTTCTTGCTTCTTTACAATCTCTTGTTCTGTACTCATATAGTGTATTAAATTTCGTTTATTTCAACTCTGTATCCCGCCTATCTTTCGGGCGAAGGTTTTAATCATGCAAAAATAGTAATTTTTATTGATTTGTGCAATATCAAATCTATGATTTGTTGTGATAAATCGACTATTTTTCCGCAAAACTTTTTTCAATGTCAATATCCTTGATTTTACCCTTCGAAAAGAGCAGTGTTCGCGAGGGATATTGCTCGATAAGAGCCGTATTGTGCGTAGACATAATAATAGCACAACCTTGTGATGCAATCTTTAGAAATAGTCGCATGATTCCATCCGCCGTAATGGGGTCCAAATTACCCGTAGGCTCGTCAGCCAAGAGGAGTCGCGGAGAATTGACCAAAGCTCGCGCAATTGTTAGGCGCTGCTGCTCTCCACCCGATAGTTCAAACGGCATTTTGTAGGCCTTATGGTCAAGCCCCACGAGTGTTAAAACCTCGTCGATGCGATGACGCATATCTACATCCTTGCGCCACCCCGTAGCACGCATCACATCGTATAGATTGTAAAATACATTTCTATCGCTAAGTAGTTGATAATCTTGAAATACAATACCCATACGACGGCGCAGATAGGGGATGTCCTTGCGGCGAATTTTTCTCAAATCCATGCCTGCGACATAGCCTTCGCCCTCAAGCAGAGGCACCTCGGCATAGAGCGTCTTGAGAAGTGTACTTTTACCACTTCCCACTCTGCCGATAAAGTATACCATTTCGCCCTCGCGTACCGTCAGATTTACATCCGAAAGCACCAATTCATCATCTGCTTTAATTTTGCGAGATTGCCCATCGGTATGATATATTGCAACATCGCGAAGCTCTATAACCTTGTGTTTTTTCTCCATATTAAGCCTTTGGCATTAATCATACAAATATACACAAATTATTCTAACAAATTGCCTAAAATGGGGCAAAACGCTCTTTTTATTACAAAAAAATGTCGGCTCACATAGCGAACCGACATTTTGATATTAGACCGATTACTCCGCAAGTATTATCTCTTGTCCGGAGTAGAGAGTTTGCGATAGATATTAGGCGTAGAGCCTGTACCTCGCTTAAAGGTGGTATAGAAGTGCTCCGTAGACTTAAAACCAAGAGCAAAGGCTATCTCCTTTATAGAATCCTGCGTGTTAGCCAACAGATACTGCGCATGACGCAGCTTTACCAAGGTGAAGTACTTTGCAGGAGGATGCCCCGTATAATCGCGGAAAATCTTGCGGAACCACGAATAGCTGATGTTTAATTGCTCGGCCAACTCTTCCAAATCAATATTTTGCAGCACATGCTCCTGCATAATAGCCTTTGCCTGCTCAATGATTTGGTCAAGGCGGTCTGCCGCAACAGACTCATTGCGTGCCGTGAAATTCACAATGCCTAACATGTGCATTACAATGCCGCACAATAGTTGCTGCGCAGCAGGACGATCCGTAGCCGCTACATCTATGGCGTGTTGGTACAAATCGACAAGTTCGCGATTCAATCCGATATTGAATACCGTTTCGTTCTTTGCAAACATCATGTCAATGGACTTCTCAGCCATCTTACCACTAAATCCTATGAAATATTCGTTCCAACCTATATCTTTTATAGGTTTATAGGTGTGCCACTCACCCGGACGCAATAAAATTAACGACCCTTTCGACACTTCATAATCACCAGATGCGTTAGAGAATACGCCTCGTCCTCCAACAATGTAGAGTAGTTGATATTCGCGCAACACTCTACCTCGTTCAGGATTAAACATATACCCTACGGGGTGGTCCTTCGCAGGATACTCCTCGTCGGGGGCTACTATCTGCATGCCAACTGTACTGATGGTGCATCCATACATCTCATCAGCCTTGTTGGGTATCAAATAGTGAAAACGCGCATCTGGAAGTTGCATTCCATTCATTATTCCATCTCTATAATGATGTGTGCCCGCATATTCAAGGCTTCATCTGGTTAAAAACTATTTTGGCAAATTAAATGCCACGGTCATCTCTTGCATCTGCTCCTGTGACATGCCATCGGGCTCATAACCCATACATTTTGCATTGATATATATCTGCGCAGACTTGTTCAACACATCTACCTGGTCGAATGCCTCCATAATATCGCATCCTACGGCGCATACACCATGCTTCTCCCATAATGTTACATCGTAGTCGTCAAGCTGTGCCAATGTAGCCTCAGCCAATCGCTGCGAGCCCGGAAGTTCGTATCTCACGATACCCAATCCGCGGGGACAGAATGCCTTTGTTTCGGGAATCATACTCCACAACAGGTTGGTGAGTACATCCTTCTCTAAGAACTTGTCGGTGTGCGACATTGCAACCAACTCGATAGGGTGGGTGTGAAGTGCAGCCTTATAATTAACGCCCTTACCAAGCAGGTAATTGTGCATTGCGAGGTGAGAGGGCAACTCCGAGGTGGGCTTTACGGGATTGTCGGCGATAATTTCGTAATGTGCGCAATCCTCCGTAATGCGAATCAATGAGCCGTTCTCCATAGGGCGACGAGCCAAATCGCGCATACGCTTGTTTGTACCCTTACAGAAGAAGTAACAACCCTTCAAATGGGGCAGGGTAGCACCCATTGCCACTCTTTCGGCAATAGCGGGCATCTGGCGAATCTCGTCGTCGATATGCTCCGTAACATTCACCGTAATATTACCGCCATTACGCTCGGCCCAGCCTTTTTGCCACAAGTAACCGGCAACTTCGGCAACTTGCTCAACTTCATAAGCCAACGCGGGACGGCCTTCAAGTACAGATTTCATCTCTTGCTATTTTAATAATTCGGGTAGGAATGAACTCAAAACCAATACGCAAATACCTAAAATAAGCACTGCAATGGTCTTTTTAGAACAGCCCTTCCACTCCTTTAATATAATGCCCCAAACATTCGCAAAAGTGACATTTAGAGCCATCAAAATACAGAATGACAAAGTCATCAGCGTGGGCGACTCGGTGAGGAAACCCTTTCCGAGGCTTAGCCCGAAGAATTGGCTATACCATAACGCACCTGCCAACGCGCAGAAAAATGCGTTATTGAGCCACAAGCTGCCTTTGGCGTAATCGCCGAAGCTCTTGTTCTTTGCATTCTGGTAAAGGCAATAGATGGCGTTTGTGAGGAATCCGCCCAAAGTTACAAGCAGGGTAGCGGGCAAAGTCTTGTACATATCGGGAGTGAGAACTCCGAAATTGATATCCTTGCCAAATTCCAAGCCGACATTAAAACAGCCGCTCATAACACCTGCAAGCAGAGCAATTGCGATACCCTTCGGGAAGTTGAAATCCTTAACGGCAGCCTTCTTCTCCTCCTCGGGAAGTGAGTTTGCCTTCATCATGCCGGCAATACCAATGATAGCGATACCTGCCAAAGTTACAACTACACCCGAAATTACGGCAAATGTCAGCGATGCCAAAGCATTCATCTCGGGGAAGAAAGCATTAAGCAACACAGGGCCGAGAATAGTACCACCTGCGGCACAAGTACCGAGTGCGATACTCTGACCGAGGGCAACGCCCAAATAGCGCATCGAAAGTCCGAAGGTTAAGTCTCCAACACCCCACAATACGCCAAAGAGCATAGTCATCCAGATATTGAAACTGTTTTCGGGAGTAAATAACTCCATAAGGCTGTGACCTGCGGGAACGGCAAGCAATGCGCCCAAAATGGGGAATACAAGCCATGCAAACACGCCCTGAATAAGCCAATATGACTCCCAGCTCCAACTCTTTATCTTGTTGATAGGCACATAACTACTCGATTGGCAGAATGCACCTACGGCTATAATCAAAAGACCTATTAAAATCTCCATAGCTTAAAATTATTCGTAAGCAATTTCATACAACTTAGCAATATCCTCTACCGAAGTGGGACGGGGATTTCCACCTGTGCAGACATCGTTAAATGCTGCAACTGCCAACGCGGGAATATCCTCCTTCTTTACACCAATCTCGCAGAGGTGCTGAGGAATGCCGATGCTGAGCGAGAGCTCGCGAACAGCCTTAATAGCAGCCTCTACACCCTCGTCTACGCTCATACCCTCGGTATCGACGCCCATAGCCTTGGCAATGTCGCGATACTTTGCGCGAGCCGGAGAATCGGCATTATACTCCATAACATAGGGCAAAAGCAGGGCATTCGCTACACCATGAGGTGTGTCATAGAATGCACCCAATGGGTGAGCCATCGAGTGAACGATACCCAAACCTACATTCGAGAAGCCCATGCCTGCGATATACTGAGCCTCTGCCATACCCGAGCGAGCAACCTCGTCTTTACCATTCTCAACAGCATTCTTAAGGTGCTTTGCAATAAGCTCAATAGCTTTATACTCAAACATATCACTCATAGTCCATGCGCCCGGCGTAATGAAGCTCTCGATAGCGTGAGTCAAGGCGTCCATACCCGTAGCGGCGGTGAGCCCTTTAGGCATTGAATACATCAACTCGCAGTCGATAATCGAGCACATCGGGATGTCGTTGGGGTCTACACATACCATCTTCTTCTTCGCCTCCTCGTCGGTGATGACATAGTTGATAGTCACCTCGGCAGCAGTGCCGGCTGTAGTAGGGATTGCGAATGTTGGTACGGCGCGATTTTTCGTAGGTGCAACACCCTCCAAAGACTTCACATCAGCGAATTCAGGATTGTTTACAATAATACCCACAGCCTTTGCAGTGTCGATAGAAGAACCGCCACCGAGTGCGATAATGAAGTCTGCACCCGAAGCCTTGTAAGCCTCTACACCGCGCTGAACATTACCAATAGTAGGGTTAGCCTTTACATCCGAATAGATTTCATAAGGGATATTTGCACCCTTCAAGACCTCCTCGATTTTCTCGGCTACACCAAACTTAATCAAATCCTTATCTGTTACAAAAAAAGCCTTCTTAAAACCTCTTTTGGCTACCTCGTCTGCAATTACAGAACGGCAACCTGCACCGAAATACGATGTCTCATTGAGAACTATACGATACATAATTAGCAGCGTTTAGATGTTACTTCCTTCTCATACTTTTGAATATCAGCGATGAAATCCTCGCCTACGGGAACATTGTTGCGCAAGCAGAACATATCCCATACTGCGTTCCAAGGCATTGCCTTACACTCCTCCAACAAAGCCAAACGCTCGAAGCCCTGACCATTAGCCTCATACTCGCGAAGAGTCTTAAGTGGCTCAAGCAAAGCCTGCAACAAGCACTTCTGTGTAGCGCGTGAACCGATTACATAAGCTCCGATGCGGTTAATAGATGCGTCGAAGTAGTCCAAGCCGATATGAACCTTATCCAAAGCGTCGCAGCGAACAATCTCCTTTGTGAGGTCTAAGGTTTCGTCGTTGATAATTGTCACATGGTCTGAGTCCCAGCGAACAGGACGGCTTACATGAAGCATTACTTCGGGTGTAAAGAGCAATAGTGACGACATCTTGTCGGCGATAGACTCTGTGGGGTGGAAGTGACCTGTATCGAGTGTTACAATCTTACCATTCTGCGCAGCATAAGCGATGTAGAAATCGTTGCTACCAACTGTGTAGCTCTCCAAGCCGATACCGAATACCTTTGACTCTACGCAGTCCTTCATGTTGTCGTACTTCTGCTCCAAAATCTCGTCCAAAGACTTCTTCAAAATAGCACGATACTGCATGCGATTAACAGTGATATCCTTCGAGCCATCATGTACCCAAATATTCAGAATTGCAGGATCTCCCTGACGACGACCCATCTCCTCTGCAATGGCGCGGCAACGCTTTGTATGCTCAACCCAGAACTTGCGGATATCCTCCTTCGGGCTTGCCAAAGTCAAATCCTCTGATTTGGGATGAGAGAATGAAGTAGAGTTAAAATCGAGTTTCATACCCTTCTCGGCAGCCCACTGCATCCAGCTCTCGAAGTGCTTGGGCTCCAACTGGTCGCGGTCTACAACGCCTGTCTCGCGGAAGTCGGCATAGCTCGCGTGAAGGCTCAAACGGTGCTTTCCGGGGATAAGCGATGTCGCCATCTCGATATCCTGGCGCAACTCCTCGATATTACGAGCCTTACCCGGGTAGTTGCCCGTAGTCTGGATACCGCCGGTCAAAGCTCCGGCATTCTCAAAACCGGTAACATCGTCAGCCTGCCAGCAATGTAGTGACAACTGAACCTTTTGCAAAGTCTCCAATGCTGCTTCAACATCTACGCCGATAGCTGCATAACGCTCCTTCGCTAATTCGTAAGCCTTTTCAATCATTTCCTTTTTCATAAGTTGTGTAGTTTTTTTAGTTGTTTATAATATTACATATCTTTGTATACGCTCAAGTACTTTTCGTATGCCGACTGCCAAACGGCATTATCCGATGGCTCGTAATGCTGAGAATCGGTCAGCGAGTGGCGAATCATAGCTCTCATATCGCCGATTGTAGCGACCACGCCTGCCCATTTTGCCTGCATCATGACATTGCCGATGGCAGTGGACTCTGACGAGCCTGTTTCAACGGGAATGCCGATAGCATTTGCTGTGAATTGGTTGAGTGTTGCGTTGCGGGCTCCTCCGCCAATCACATACAAGCGATTTATCTCTACGGGCGACAACTCCTGTAACATTGCAATAACTTGACGATAACGCAATGCCAACGACTCGAAGATACAGCGAGTAAATTGACCGATGCTCTCAGGTGCGGGCTGCTTTGTTGCGTGACAATAATTCACGATAGCCTCTGTCATAGATGACGGATTTGCAAAACATGGCGCATCGGGATTTATAAGCGAGCGGAAAGGCTCGGCGGCTTGAGCCTCGGCTATAAGGGTAGGGTAATCCATTTCGGGCCACTCTGCACGACAACGCTCCAAAAGCCACATGCCGCAGATGTTTTTCAACACTCTGATAGTACCCTCTATACCACCCTCATTTGTAAAGTTCAACTCAAAACTTCTCTCCGAAATAACCGGTTCGGGTGACTCTACACCCATAAGTGACCATGTTCCCGAACTTAGATAAGCAAAATTTGCATCCAATGAAGGTACGGCTGCAACAGCAGAGCCTGTATCATGGCTTGCTACGGCAACAACGGGAACTGCGCCCATGCCTGTAAGGCGCTGCACCTCCTCGGTTAGTGTGCCGATTTGCTCACCCGGCATAATCATGCGTCCGAAATTATCGGCCGTAAGGTTTAATACCCTTAATATATCGTCATCCCACTGCTTTGTGCGCGGGTCAATCATCTGAGCCGTAGATGCAATGGTGTATTCTGTCACCATCTCTCCCGTAAGCAGATATGCCAACGCATCGGGGATGAACAAAATCTTCTCTGCGGCCTCCAATGCCGAACAGTCGTTGCGGCGCAAAGTGTCAAGCTGGAAAACGGAATTGAAATTCATAATCTGAATACCAGTTTTCTCGTATAGCTCCTTGCGTGGCATGCGCTCGAAGAATTTTTCAGGCGCGCCAACCGTATGAGGGTCGCGATAGCAATATGGTAGGCGCAACATTTGTCCATCCTTGCCGAAGGTTACAAAATCAACACCCCAGGTATCAATACCGATAGACTCGACCTTGATTCCTTGCTCGGCAATCTTCGCCAGGCCTTTGATTACCGATTGATAGATTGCAGGAAAATCCCAATAAAAATGCCCCTGCATCTCGATAATGGGGTCGGGGAAGCGATAAATCTCCTCCAAATTGATATTGTGCTCAGTAATTGTAGCAAGAATAACTCGGCCGCTCGTAGCGCCCAAGTCGATAGCTGCGAAATGATGTGTAGCCATAATTGTGTAGCGTTATAATTTCTTTGATAGCAAAATTACATTTTTATTTTCATCTAACAGATTGCCATAATGATTTAATTACTTTCTATTTTGATATAGATTTTTTTTAATAATTCAGCTTGTTAAGTAATCATTGTACCGATACTGCGTCTGAAAATCTGTGATTTACCACCGATTTTTGCGATTTTTATCGTTATAAATAATGATTGATACAGGAAAAGAGAATGTCGTTCAGACATTAAAAGAATGTGCGGTGTCATTTCTTATAGTAAGTATGAGATTTGGCAATCCGAACTTGAAACGACAGCCGTTTTTGTGTGGGAGTGAAAAAATATTACGCCACAAATCCATGAAAATGGAAATATTTTTTACCTTTGTAGCACAAATGGAAATATACAATAAATTAATATAGATTACAATGAAAAACGACAATCAGATTTTTGATCTTATCGCCGAGGAGCGTGCCCGTCAGATGCACGGTATCGAGCTTATCGCGTCAGAGAACTTTGTGAGCGACCAAGTAATGGCCGCTATGGGCTCTGTACTTACCAATAAATACGCTGAGGGTTATCCTGCGGCTCGCTATTATGGCGGTTGTGAGGTTGTGGATAAGGTGGAGCGCCTTGCCATTGAACGCCTATGCGAGCTCTATGGCGCCGAGTATGCCAATGTACAGCCCCACTCGGGAGCGCAGGCAAACATGGCAGTTTTCTTTGCCGTATTGCAGCCCGGTGATACTTTTATGGGCTTGGATTTGGCTCATGGAGGTCACCTTTCTCACGGTTCTCCGGTAAATATGTCGGGTAAGTATTTTAACGCTGTTGGTTATCAGCTCGACGAGCAGACCGGTACTATCGACTATGAGGATATGGAGCGCAAGGCTTTGGAGTATAAGCCAAAGCTGATTGTTGGTGGTGCATCGGCTTACTCTCGCGAGTGGGATTATAAGCGCATGCGCGAGATTGCCGACAAGGTTGGCGCATTGTTTATGGTCGATATGGCCCACACAGCAGGTCTTATCGCAGCCGGCATCTTGGACAACCCTGTAAAGTATGCCCACATCGTTACCTCTACAACTCATAAGACCCTGCGTGGCCCTCGTGGCGGTATTATCCTTATGGGTAAGGATTTCGAGAATCCTTGGGGTTTGACTACTCCGAAGGGCGTTGTAAAGATGATGTCGCAGATTCTCAATTCGGCAGTATTTCCCGGTATTCAGGGTGGTCCGTTGGAGCATGTTATCGCAGCTAAGGCTGTGGCATTTGGCGAGGCATTGCAGCCTGAGTATAAGGAGTACCAGAAGCAGGTGCAGAAGAATGCTAATGCTATGGCGGAGGCATTTGCAAAGCGTGGTTACAAAGTCGTATCGGGCGGTACTGACAACCACTTGATGTTGATTGACTTGCGCACCAAGTTCCCCGAACTGACAGGTAAGTTGGCAGAGAAGTGCTTGGTTGCAGCCGATATTACTACTAATAAAAATATGGTGCCGTTTGATTCACGCTCTCCATTCCTCACTTCTGGTTTGCGCTTTGGCACACCCGCAATCACAACGCGTGGCGTAAAGGAGGATAAGATGGATTATATCGTAGAGCTTATCGACCGCGTATTGCACGACCCCGAGAACGAGGAGAATATCGCCGCAGTTCGCAAGGATGTGAACGCTATGATGGCTGAGTATCCTTTGTTTGCGTGGTAGTTATTGCGCAATAGCATAAAAGGGCTTGTAGTGATTGTAAAAAGCTGCAAGCCCTTGTTTTTTTATTCCTAAAGCCTAAGTGCTTGATTTTGGGCGTACTATTTGCTATGCCGACACCATAAAGTTGTAAAAGCAAATTAAAAGGACCTGTGAAAGAGAATTTTTTACCTTTTACATGCGTTAATATGTCGAGTTCGAATAGCGTAAAATAAAAAATACGCCATAAAATGAAACAAAACGATACGATAATTCGTATTAAAGGCGATATGAGTGTATTAGGTGGTTAAAACCGGCACTATCCGAACTTTTGAGGAAATTTTAACTATATAGAAAATATATGCGTCAATTAAAGATTACAAAGTCTATTACCAATCGTGAGAGTGCATCACTCGATAAGTATTTGCAGGAGATTGGTAAGGAGGATTTGATTACCGTAGAGGAAGAGGTTGAATTGGCCCAGCGCATCCGCAAGGGCGACCAGGAGGCATTGGATAAGCTTACAAAGGCGAATTTGCGTTTCGTGGTGTCGGTTGCCAAGCAGTACCAGAATCAGGGTTTGAGCTTGCCCGACCTTATCAACGAGGGTAACTTGGGACTTATCAAGGCTGCCGAGAAGTTCGATGAGACACGCGGTTTTAAGTTTATCTCTTATGCCGTTTGGTGGATTCGTCAGTCTATTCTTCAGGCGTTGGCAGAGCAGTCGCGCATTGTTCGCCTGCCCTTAAATCAGGTTGGCTCTCTCAATAAGATTAATAAGGCGTTCCAGCGTTTCGAGCAGGAGCATGAGCGCACTCCGTCACCCGAGGAGTTGGCAAGCGAGTTGGAGTTGCCTCGCGAGAAGGTGACTGACACATTGCGCGTTGCAGGTCGCCATATCTCGGTAGATGCGCCTTTTGCCGATGGTGAGGATAATAGTCTTTTGGATGTGTTGGTAAATACCGACTCTCCGAATGCCGACCGAGGTCTTATCAACGAGTCGCTGGCTACGGAGGTAGACCGTGCTTTGGAGACCTTGACCGAGCGCGAGCGCGATATTATCAAGTATTTCTTCGGTATCGGTTGCTCGGAGATGACATTGGAGGAGATTGGCGAGAAGTTTGACCTTACACGCGAGCGCGTACGCCAGATTAAGGAGAAGGCTATTCGCCGCCTGCGTCACTCTTCACGCTCAAAACTTTTGAAGTCATATTTGGGATAATCCCAATTTAGCGCAATAGGATAAGGTGAGGCTAAAACCTCACCTTATTTTATTACAGAGGAATAAAAAATGTAAAAATAGCCTAAAATGTTTGGCTAATTGAAAATTGTTTTTTACTTTTGCACCGCTCTTAAGGAGATGAATGCTGTTGTAGCTCAGTGGTAGAGCACTTCCTTGGTAAGGAAGAGGTCACGAGTTCAAGCCTCGTCAACAGCTCAAAGCAAGCAAGCGTTACCAAAAAGGTGACGCTTGTTTTTTGTATTAGCATATAGCTTGAACGAGTGACCTCTGGGGTATTTTATATTTTTTCATACCCATACACCGCCTGTGAGCATAAATACTCTTCGATGCGGAGTAGCTGGTTGTATTTTGCCATTCTATCCGAGCGGCTCAATGAACCGGTCTTTATCTGTCCGCTGTTTGTCGCTACGGCAATATCGGCAATCGTTGTATCCTCGGTTTCACCCGAACGGTGCGAGATAATGGTCGAATATCCATTCCGTTGAGCCATCTCTATTGCAGCAAAGGTTTCGGTGAGAGTGCCTATTTGATTGACTTTTATGAGTATAGCATTTGCGCATCGCTCCATGATACCGCGCGATAGAAACTCCACATTTGTAACGAATAGGTCATCTCCAACCAATTGGCAACGGTCGCCTATGCGCTCGGTAAGATGACGCCAACCCTCCCAGTCGTTTTCGCTCATACCATCCTCGATAGAGTCAATCGGATAGCGCGATATAAGCATTTCAAGGTAGTCGATTTGCTCCTTGGAAGAGAGTTTGCGGCCGGCATTACCCTCGAAAATAGTGTAATCGTAAACGCCATTGCGGAAAAACTCGGATGCGGCGCAATCCATAGCTATGGTAATATCTTTCCCCGCCTCATATTCAGCCAACTCGATTGCCTCCAAAATCGCCTCCAACGCGTCTTCTGTGCCTTTTAATGCCGGAGCAAAGCCACCTTCGTCACCGACGGCGGTACTCAAACCGCGGCGATGTAAAACCTTCTTTAGGGCGTGGAACACCTCTGCTCCCATGCGCAGGCCCTCGTGAAACGAAGCCGCTCCAATGGGGCGAATCATAAACTCCTGAAAGGCAATAGGAGCATCGCTATGCGAGCCTCCATTTATGATATTCATCATCGGAATAGGCATTACATAGGTATTGAAGCCTCCCAGATAGCGATATAGAGGCATGCGAAGATAGTTTGCTGCGGCTTTTGCCACCGCCAACGATACACCCAAAATAGCATTGGCGCCGAGATTGGATTTTGCCTGCGTACCATCCAGCTTCACCATGCGCATGTCAATATTGCGCTGCTCCGTAACGCAATATCCTGTCAATTCGGGAGCAATAATCTCGTTTACATTCTGCACTGCCTGCATAACGCCTTTGCCGCAATAACGGCGCTTGTTGCCGTCGCGCAATTCCAAAGCCTCATTCTCTCCGGTAGATGCTCCGGATGGCACCGAAGCCCGTCCCATAATGCCTGATTCCAACACAACATCAACCTCCACGGTTGGATTGCCTCGCGAGTCGAGAATTTCGCGAGCATGAATTTTCTTGATTTTCATATTGTAATTTAATTTATTATCGATAATTATGATATCAAATATCATACTTTTTTGAAAAGAATGCAAATTTTTATGGTACTTTTCTGAATTAAGCGTATTTTTGCCAATGAAATATTAGGTTTATGGGAAAAGAGTTACAGAATGGCAGGGCTGTAGCATTGCTGCCTCTTATAATATTTTTGGGCGTATATCTGTTAGGCGCCCTTATTGCCGGAGATTTTTATAAAATGCCGATTGTCGTCGCAGCGATGTTTGCGTCGATGTGCGCCGTCGGAATGACGCGTCATAAATCGCTCTCCGAGAGTATTGGCGATTATTCGCGAGGTGCCACCGATGTAAATATCATGCTTATGATATGGATTTTTGTCTTGGCGGGCGCTTTTGCGGCTTCGACTAAAGCTATGGGCGCGGTCGATGCAACGGTTGCTTTGGCATTGAAAATTATTCCCGAGCAGTTTTTGCCGGCAGGAATATTTATCGCGGCATGCTTCACTTCGCTATCTATCGGAACTTCAGTCGGAACAATCGTGGCGCTTACACCTATCGCATCAGCCGTAGCTGTTCAAACGGGTTGTAGTACACCCTGGATGGCAGCGATAGTTGTCGGTGGAGCGCTTTTTGGCGATAATTTGTCGTTTATTTCTGACACAACAATCGCTGCGACGCGCACGCAGGGATGTACCATGCGTGATAAATTCCGCACAAACTTCTTGATTGTAGCTCCTGCGGCACTGATAACACTTGCGATATATATTTTCTCAAACAACCAAGAGATAGCCTATGCGCATCAGGTGGCAGATGTGGCGTGGTATACGATTCTGCCATATATCTTGGTGCTTATAGCGGCATTTATGGGTGTAAATGTGCTGATTGTTTTGGTGCTGGGCATTTTATCGTCCGGCGTTATCGGCATATGCTGCGGCAAACTATCACTGGTGGATTGGTTTGCGACCATGGGGGAGGGTATAGGTTCGATGGGAGAACTTATCATCATTACGATGATGGCAGGCGGAATGCTTGAAATGATTCGTGTAAATGGTGGCGTGGATTGGATAATTTCGCATCTTACTGCGCGTATTAACTCTCGTCGAGGCGCCGAGGTTTCGATTGCGTCATTGGTAATGTTTGCCGATGTATGCACAGCCAACAATACCGTAGCGATTATTTCGGTTGGAGGTATCGTAAGACAAATTGCCGAGCGATTTGGTATCTCGCCACGCCGTGCTGCGAGTATAATGGACACATTCTCTTGTTTTATTCAGGGTTTGTTGCCTTATGGCGCACAATTACTGATGGCGGCAGGTTTAGCATCAATTTCCCCTATCGAGATAATATCATACCTCTATTATCCGCTAATTATGGGCGGGTGTGCTATCACTGCTGTCATTATCCAATGGCCCCGTTATAATAAATAATTTTATCTTAAAGGGTTAATTTTCTTGTTTTCAGCATCAATAAATGATGAATTTTGTATATTTGCAAAAAGCTGGATTTACTAACTACTAAAAATAAATGGCTATGAAAAAATTATCAGTTTTTATTCTTTCGGCTATGGCAGCCCTTACGATGACGGCTTGCTGTGGCAATACACCTAAAGAGTGCGATAAGTGTGATAAAATTCCCGTAGCGTTGCAACTTTATAGCGTACGCGACAATGTAGCTCAGGATTTTTATGGTACCTTGAAAGCCGTAAAAGAGATGGGCTACGACGGTGTGGAGTTTGCCGGTTTGTTCGACCACTCGCCCGAGCAGGTGAAGGCTTGGTGCGAGGAGTTGGGGTTGAATCCTATCTCGGCTCATGTACCTTTGGTTGATATGCTGGCAGATATTGATAAGGTCATTGCAGATTATAAGGCTATCGGTTGCGAATATATTGTTGTGCCTTATGTAACTGCGGAGCGTCATCCCGATGGAGAGCAATTCAGCCAGATGATTCAGGATATTGCAGCAATTGGCGAGAAGGTAAAGGCTGCCGACATGGTTTTGCTCTACCATAATCACGATTTCGAGTTCAAACTCACACCTGACGGAAAGATTGGTTTGGACGCATTGTATGAGGCTGTACCCGCCGAGCTTTTGCAGACAGAGTTGGATTTGTGCTGGGTGAAGTATGCCGGTCAGTGCCCTGTTGAGTATGTCAAGAAGTATGCAGGCAGAGCTCCTGTTGTACATTTTAAGGATTATTATGCTGCGGGCGAGCAGACCGAGGACCCATATGCGCTTATCGGGTTGAACGAGGGCGAGAAGAAGGAGAACAAGGCCTTTGAGTTCCGTCCTTTGGGCTATGGCGTGCAGGATGTTCACGCGTTGTTGAAGGCTGCAAAAGAGGCCGGCAGCGAGTGGATTGTAGTAGAGCAGGACCAGCCGAGCATGGAGAAGAGTGCTATGGAGTGCGTGAAGATGAGCATCGACTACCTTAACTCTCTTTGCTGCAAGGAGGCTTGTCATAGTAAGTGTGACGCCGAGAAGTGCGCTACATGTGACAAGAAAGAGAATTGCGACCATAAGAACGCAGCTTGCGACGCCGAGAAGTGTTCAAAATGCGATAAGCAGGATGCTTGCGACCATAAGGCCACATGTGATAAAGAGTGTGATAAGGCAGAGCATAAATGCGATGAGGCGCACAAGGTGCAGTGCGACGGCAAGTGCCAGGGTTGCAAATAACAGCCAAATAACAGCCAAACAACACTCAAATTAAATAGCCAAGCAAAAAAGCTTGGCTATTTCTTTATTCTATTATCAAATCTTCCAACCTCAATTTAGGTACATAATGCACACCATCACGACGATAGTAGGCGTGGGACTCTTCCTCCGAGATATCTGCAATCTCAATCTTTTCGGCACCGCGACCTATGGCGATAATAAGCACGGGCTTTAGGGGTAGGGCGAGAGCCTTCTGCACCTCGTCGCTATTGAATGCAGCTATGCAAATGCCATTCAAGCCTATTTCGGTGGCCTTTAGCAGCATGCTTTGTGCCGAAATCCCCAAATCTATATCCACATAACGACCTACGGCATCCGTACATACCACAATAAAGGCGTTTGGCTCAGTGCCGGCAAGAGGTAGCTTTAATTCAGGCAATGCACCGCCCAATCGGATGTGGGGTAGTACCTTGCAGGCCTCATTTTTAAGTACCGCCCTAAATCGCAATACCTGTTGATTCATTGCCGATGGCGTAAGGCGATTTACCTCAATTATTCGGCGAAGTTGGTCTGCACGCACCTCATACGAACTGTCATATCCACGATAGCTGCGATTTTTACGCAATAATCGCTCTAATGATTGGGTCTTACGGGCAGGTGACGCACTGCGTCCCGCCATATAATCCTCCATCTTTTTACCTATATAATTATCGGCCATAGTCTATTCAATAGCAAATATTTCACTCTTCACATACACCTTAAAGCCCTTCACACTTGCAGGCGCACCATTCTCCATGCGAGGGAGGTACTCTATACCTGAGATAGTTTGCTCTGCGCCCATATCTATCACAACAGAATGTGGGAATTTCTCTCCTTGCGCACTGCTCCAGAATGTGGACTCCTGCAAGTCGATAAGTTTATCGGCTGTATGATTCTCATGCTTGTCATCTTCGCTATCGGCATATATCATAGTCCATTTTTCGCGCTTCAGGCGCTCTCCGTTTTCATCCAGCAGATAAATCTCGGCAATGCTTGCAACATCTCCGCCATCGTGAGCCTCAGAGAACTCGAGCGCGACATATCGACCCTCGGCAACCTCATTAAACTGTACCTTCTGCCAGCCGTTACCGTCGGCAAATGCTCCGACATGCACCGCCTGCTCCTCTTTAAGATTGAGCTCGGGGTGTGGAATGTAACGAATCCAGAACGGCTTATCCAAAATCGGCTCTTTCAAACCTTGGCACACGGGGTCCATTGGGCCAATGAGGTCAAAGACTAAAATCTCATTTTCGCCCTTCTTTAACCAACAGCCAGGCATGTAGAGCGTTTGTTGCGGTCCTATATCCCAAATGCGGCCCATGGGATAACCATTTACATAGACAAGGCCCTTACCCCATGCTGAAAAATCGAGGAATGTATCACTCGGCGAATCGACATTAAATGTTGCACGATAGCACGCCGGAGGAAATCTCACTCCGCCCTCCTTATACTCCTCCAACGGCGAAAAATCCAGATTGCAATAGAACTCATACTCATCAGGGATGTTATATACCTGCCAACCCTTCAAGTCGTAAGTAAAAGGTTGTCCGTATAGCTCCGCTATTATTTCGACCTTCTCGGTAATTCCCTTGAAATCCTTAATTGCACGGCCGAAATTAATTCGCCCCATTGCCTCGACCAAAATATCGAGTTGAGCACCCTCGGCGCAAGGTGGCAACACTATTTCCTTCTGTCCATAGCGACGATCCAATATTCCAAGGAACTTGCCATCGATATAGATTTGAGCATAGTCATGCACATCCGTAATAATTAATTTTGACTCTTTGTCAATGCGTGGCAACGAGGTGCGATATAGTATCGAGCCAAAGCCCTGGTCATAGTGCTCCATACTGTTGATATCAAAGTCGAATTTAGCCTCCGGCAGATTTTCGAACAATGGTGCAACCTCGGTAAATGTGAATTGCGGTACAGATATTGGCTCAATTAATTTTGGCAATTTCGGGAGTGACTTCCCGTCGTTATGCTTCGCCAGAGTTTCGCGCAGTAACCAATATTTATATGTCGGCTGTCCCGACTCGCTAATCGGCGCATCATAATCATAAGAGGTAACATCAGGAGCGAATCCGGGAGAGTTTGCGCCTGCCCAATGGCCCCAATTTGTTCCGCCATGAGTCATATAAAGGCTGAATGATATACCTCGCGACAACATTGTATCAATACCTTCAACCATTGACTCTGCGGTGCGTGTTTCATGATTTGCTCCCCACTTATCAAACCATCCGCTCCAATATTCGCTACACATCAGAGGCGACGAGGGCCGCAACGACTTCAGGTGTTCGAACTGCTGATCTATATCTGCTCCGGCACCAAAATTCATTGTCCACACCAAATCATCCAAACCGTTGAGCGTAAAATTAGACGACCAATCACATTGGAAGAGTGTAATGTTCTCGCCAAAATGGCGTCGCACGATATCGCGAATATTGGCGACATACGCCTTGTCTTCGCCATATGAGCCATATTCGTTTTCGACCTGCACCATGATAATCGGACCTCCATTCTCGATAAGCATGGGGCGCACCTCCTCGGCAACGGCCTTCTCAAAAGCATCAACTCGTTCGAGGAAATAGGAGTCATTCTCTCGTAAACGAATATCTTTTTTCTTGAGTAACCACCACGGAAGACCACCCATCTCCCACTCGGCACACACATACGGTCCCGGGCGAAGTATTACATACAACCCATGCTTTTGGCATAAACGACAAAACTCAGCCAAATCCAACTGCTCCGAAAAATCATACACATCGGGGTGCGACTCGTGGGCATTCCAAAATACATACAAGCATACGGTATTCATGCCCAATGCCTTGCAAAGCTCAATGCGCTGCTCCCAATAGGGGCGTGGAATGCGTGGGTAGTGTAGTTCCGCAGCCTTGATGACAAAAGGTTTGCCGTTGAGCATAAAAGCTCCATCTCCGACCTCAAATCGCTCTTTATTTGGTTGTTGTGCATGCGTCACGCCGCAAGAGAGCGTCAATAAGAGTATTGCCGATGCAATATAGCGAAAAAGATTTTTCATGTATGATGAGTTTGTAGTTTGGTTATACAAATATAGCTAATCTTGATGTAATATCCGCAGAAACGGAGGAAAATTTTGTTGGGGAATGTTAAAGTAACCCAGCTTCGTAATAGACGATGATTTGCTCCAGCAGTTTATCGTCATTCTCCTTGTCGTACTCCGATTTAAGGTCGTGACCGAATAACTTTCCTACGCCCTGCCAGAATGATGCAACAAAACCGCCACGAAATTCCCGAATAATCTCATATGCCGTGTAATCGGTCTGCCGGTCGATTAGTTTAATTAGGACTCGTCCCTGTGTGCGAGTCATGCGCTTGGCGACGGGAGTGTATTCGTTGATAATATCCTTGTAGCATTTATTAATATATGCTCGTTGTTCGCGTTTACTTAATGACAGCAACTTCTCCTCCATATCCGCCATCTTTGCTCGGGCAATTTGAGCCAACGGATACACCTTTCGCACAGCATCCACCAAACGCTGGTAGCGCCTGAAATCTTTGGGTTTATCGAATACATAAATTGGAGCAAATGCGAAATGGTCAATGGTATCGCCCTTATAAATGCTACTGCCGCGAAATTTAGCCCCTCGAATGCGATGCCTCTGCGCCATTACCGGTGGTAATAACGCTGCGATAAAGCATATTATGAGCAGCCATCGTTTCATCGTAAATCTCTTTTAGCAAATGTACGAAATATTTATAACTCTGCAAAATCTTGTACAAAAGAGAGTCTTTTGCATAAAAATGCCGAAATTTTATCGTAAAATGAAAAATATATCACGCAATATGCGATTATATGGCGAAAATATGTTAATTTTGAAAATCTGCAACAGTTCGTTGCCGTAGACTACTAATAACCTAATATACTTAAACTAAGAAATATGAGTAATGTAAAATTTTTCAGAGGTGGTGATATACCCCTTGAATTGCACAAAGTTCGCGTTGTGCAGAAACTCCACCTTGTACCTATCGAACGCCGCCTTGACGCTATTAAGGAGGCGGGATTCAATACCTTCCGCTTAAGCACTCGCGATGTGTTTTTGGATATGCTGACCGATAGCGGAACAAACGCCATGAGCGATACGCAGCTTGCTGCAATGATGCACGCTGATGATGCTTATGCCGGCTCGCAATCCTTCGAGCGTTTGCAGAAGGCCGTCGAAGATGTTTTGGGTAAGAAATACCTTTTGCCGGTGCATCAGGGTCGTGCCGCCGAGAATGTTATTGCACGCACATTCATTAAACCGGGAAATCTTATTCCGATGAACTATCACTTTACCACTACATTGGCACATATTCAGGAGTGTGGCGGTAAGGTTGCCGAGTTGTTGTACGACCACGCTTTAGAGCTTAAGTCGGAGCATCCGTTCAAGGGTAATATGGATATTGAGAAGTTGGAAAAGTGCATCCAGGAAACGGGCGTGGAGAATATTCCGTTTATTCGCATGGAGGCATCTACAAACCTTATCGGAGGTCAGCCCTTCTCGTTGGCCAACTTGATGGATGTTAGACGCATAGCCGATAAATATGGTATTATGTTGGTACTCGATGCCAGCCTTATTGGCGAAAATGCCTACCTTATCAAGCAACGAGAGGATAAGTGGAAGGAGAACTCTATGGGCGAAATCCTGAAGATGATGACCGGGCTTGCCGATTTGGTCTATTTCTCGGCGCGTAAGCTCTCTTCTTCACGCGGTGGAGGTATCTGCACCAATCAGCGTGCTTTGTATGCCAAGATGGAGGCTATGATTCCATTGTTTGAGGGCTTCCTTACATATGGCGGTATTTCGGTGCGCGAGATTGAGGCTATGGCTGTGGGATTGCGTGAAACGCTCGATGAAACCATGATTAGCCAGAGTCCTAATTTTATCAAATATTTGGTCGAGGAGTTGGAGAAACGCGGTGTACCTATGGTAACTCCTCCGGGTGTTTTGGGAGCTCATGTAAATGCCATGCAGTTCTGTGAGCATATTCCGCAAGACCAATATCCTGCCGGAGCATTGGCTGCTGCGCTCTATCTATGCTCGGGTATTCGCGGTATGGAGCGCGGTACGGTGTCAAGTGTTCGCGATGAGAATGGCAAGGAGATTCCTGCCGATGTGGAGTTGCTGCGTTTGGCTGTTCCGCGTCGCGTGTTTACACTTTCGCAGATTAACTATGTTATCGACCGAATTGATTGGCTGTATCAAAACCGCAAGCTCATTGGCGGCTTGAAATTCGTTTATGAGCCACCCGTGCTTCGATTCTTTATGGGCGGTTTGGAGCCTACAACCGATTGGCCCGCGAAGCTGTTGCATAAATTCCGTAAGGACTTTGGTGATAGTTTGTAGTTGCTTTTATAATAGTCATAATAACGAAAATCCCGACTTCGGCGAAGAGGTCGGGATTCTTTGTTCTGTTTCGAGGCATTATTTGCTCTCTGCGAAATATTTATAGAACAAGGGGATTGTATTTACACCCTTATCGAACTGCTCCAAGCCGTAGCTCTCGTTAGGCGAGTGGATAGCATCCTCCGAGAGGCCAAAGCCGATAAGCAATGACTTAATACCCAAGATGCGCTCAAATCCGCTGATAATAGGTATTGAGCCTCCTGAATAGAAGGGTAGGGGTTTCTTGCCGAATGTATCGACGATTGCCTTCTCGGCAGCCTTATATGCCGGCATGTCGGTAGGAGCAACATAGGGCGCACCGCCATGCAGGAATTTTACATTTACCTTCACACTCTTCGGTGCAATAGCCTTGAAGTGCTTCTCGAAGAGCTTGCCAATCTTTACAAAATCCTGATTTGGCACCAGACGCATCGAGATTTTAGCATGCGCTCTTGAAGGGATGACGGTCTTTGTTCCCTCCTCGGTATAGCCGCCCCAAATACCATTTACATCGAGCGATGGGCGCACGCCTGTGCGCTCAATTGTGGTGTAGCCTGCTTCGCCCTCTACATCGCCAATTGCCAATGCCTTTTTGTAATCGCGCAAGCAGAATGGAGCCTTATTAAATGCCTTACGCTCGGCCGCAGTGAGTTCGCGTACATCATCATAAAAACCGGGGATTGTCACGCGACCATTCTCGTCAATGAGAGAAGATACCAAGCGGGTAAGTACATTTGCGGGATTCGCCACAGCGCCGCCGAACAATCCTGAGTGCAAATCCTTGTTGGGGCCCACGACCTCGACCTCCATATAAGTAAGACCACGCAAACCGCAAGTGATTGAAGGTGTGTTCATTGAAATCATCGAAGTATCCGATACCAAAATAATATCAGCCTTCAAGAGTTTCTTGTTCTGCTCGCAGAATTTATACAGACTTGGTGAACCAATCTCCTCTTCGCCCTCCAACATAAACTTCACATTGCAAGGCAAAGAATCGGTAGCACACATAGCCTCAAATGCTTTGGCGTGCATGAATAGCTGACCCTTGTCGTCGTCGGCACCGCGTCCCCAGATTCTGCCATCCTTGATAACAGGCTCGAAAGGCTCGGTATGCCACTCTGCGCGAGGGTCTACGGGCATAACATCGTAGTGACCATACACCAAAACTGTCTTTGCTTTGGGGTTGATGATTTTTTCGGCATAGACAACCGGATTACCCTCGGTAGGCATAACCTCGGCGCGGTCGGCACCGGCCTTTACCAATGATGCGGCCAACCACTCGGCACAACGCACCATGTCGGGTTTATGCTCCGACTGTGCGCTGATTGAGGGTATGCGCAACAATTCGAACAACTCCTCCAGAAACTGCTCTTTGTGAGCGCTGATATAATCATGAACTTGTTTCATAATACTTAATTATATTTAGTAATTTATAGGTTGCAAATATCTTTTATTTCGGCAATAAACTTTTGGGCCAATTCATCCGCTTCAGTTGCCGACATTGCCTCGGTGTAGATGCGGATTATAGGCTCGGTGTTTGACTTGCGAAGATGTACCCAGCTCTTGGCAAAATCAATTTTTACGCCATCTATATCGTTCACATTTTCATTGCAGTAACGCGACTTTATCTCAAGTAGAACTTTATTAACATCAATAGCCGGAGTTAAGGCGATTTTATTCTTCGAAGCGTAGTACGCCGGATACGACGCTTTAAGCTCGGTCATCTTGCAGTTTTTAGCCGCCAGATGGGTTAAAAACAGAGCCACGCCAACCAACGCATCGCGACCATAATGTAGCTCGGGATATATCACTCCACCATTACCTTCGCCACCGATTACAGCACCCACTTCCTTCATCTTTGCAACGACATTTACCTCGCCGACAGCCGAAGCCGAATATACTCCGCCGTATGACTCTGTCACATCACGCAAGGCTCGCGAAGAACTCAAATTCGACACTGTATTACCTCCCGTTTTCGACAACACATAGTCGGCAACGGCCACCAAAGTATACTCCTCGCCAAACATCGTGCCGTCCTCGTTTACGAGTGCCAATCTATCTACATCGGGGTCTACAACCACGCCCAAATCGGCACCCTCGCGACGGATTACTTCCGAGATTTCGGTGAGGTGTTCGGGAAGTGGTTCGGGGTTGTGAGCAAACTCTCCGTTTGGGGTGCAATTCAGTTCTATGACTTCGCATCCAAGTTCGCGTAAAAGGGCAGGAATAACGACTCCGCCCACCGAATTGACGGCATCCACTACAACCTTGAATCTGCGTGCTTTAACAGCTTCTACATCAACCAACGAAAGAGATAAAACCTGAAGTATATGACGGGGGTTGAAATCCTCTCGTTTTACAACCTTTCCGATAGCGTCTACCTCGGGAAACGAGAACTCTTCATCGTCCGCCAAAGTCAATACACGCTTACCCTCGGCGTCGTTCAAAAATTCGCCCTTTTCGTTAAGCAATTTAAGAGCATTCCACTGCTTGGGGTTATGCGATGCAGTGATAATGATACCACCGTCGGCACCGTTGGAGATAACAGCCATTTCCGTACCCGGAGTAGTGCATAGCCCGACATTGATAACATCGACACCACAGCCGAGCAATGTACCTTCGACGATTCCGGCAACCATCTCTCCCGAAATTCGAGCGTCGCGACCAAGGACTATGGTAAGTTTTTTGCCCTTGTTTTTCTCGCTCATAAAACGGACATAAGCCGTTGTGAATTTTACGATATCGATGGGGGTGAGATTGTCACCGCAGTATCCGCCAATAGTACCACGAATACCCGAAATTGATTTAATAAGTGTCATAGTAGTAATATATAACCTAAATAACCGTAATACCTAAATTGTAAAAAGTAGCGAATTTATTTTGTAATTCGATGTAAATATATTATTTTTATGCCATATAAAAAAGTCTAACGAGAAATTTTTATGACACAAGAACGAATTATTCCCTCTTCTGAGCTGATTATCAATGAGGACGGCTCAATTTTTCATCTGCATTTATTGCCGGAGCAGTTGGCCGATGTCGTCATTTTGGTGGGTGACCCCGGGCGTGTAAAGATGATTGCAGAGTTTTTTGACGAGGTTGAGTGCCGAGTGTCAAATCGCGAATTCAACACCGTAACGGGTTCATATAAGGGCAAGCGCATGACGGTGCTCTCAACGGGTATCGGTATCGGTAATATCGATATTACGGTTACCGAGCTGGATGCATTGGCAAATATAGATTTCGCAACGCGCAAGGTCAAGGAGCAGAAACGCCAACTCACATTGGTGCGTCTGGGCACCTCGGGAGCTTTGCAGCCCGACATAAAGGTTGGAGATTTTGTCTATGCTCGCACCTCGGTGGGCTTTGACGGATTGTTGAACTACTATGCCGGTCGCAACGATGTTTGTGACTTGGCTATTGAGGAGGCTTTTGTTGAGCATACGGGTTGGAATCCAATATTCCCTCGCCCATATTTCATCGACTCAGACCCGGAGCTATGGGAGCTCTTCAAGGATTCGGTTACGGAGGGTATGACAATTGCAGCCCCCGGATTTTACGCTCCGCAGGGTAGGTGGGTGCGCCTAAAACCCGAAGATATCGATATGAACAGCAAAATCGAGTCGTTCTGTTTTGAGGGTAGACGCATTACAAACTACGAGATGGAGGGCTCGGCGCTTGCCGGCATGGCAAAGCTTATGGGACATCGTGCCACAACGCTCTGCACAATCATCGCGCAGCGTGTAGCCAAAGATGCCTGCACGGATTACAAGCCATTCGTCAAGAAGATGATTCAGATGGCTTTGGATAAACTTTCGACACTTTAACAGCAAACAAAATATAACAAAAATTAATACACAATGAAATTTACAGTATCAAGTTCTGCGTTGTTGTCATTATTGGCTACAACAGGTAAAGTTATCAGCAACAAAAGTTCGCTTCCCATTCTTGAGTATTTCCTTATGGAGCTGAAGAATGGTCAATTAACCGTTACAACATCTGATTTGGAGACAACTCTTGTAGGCTCAATTGCGGTAGATAATGTCGAGCAGGAGGGTGTTATTGCAGCTCCTGCAAAGTTGATGTTGGATTCGTTGAAGGAGTTTCCCGAAATGCCTCTTGTAATCGAGGTAAACGATACTACTTGGGAGATTCAGATTACATGGGCAAGTGGTCACCTCTCAATCCCCGGAGCAAGCGCTGTAAGCTATCCCGCGACACAGAGTCTGGGTGCCGAGAGCAAGTCTATATCGTTGGATGTGGATATGTTGGTGAGCGGTATCAATAAGACTATCTTCGCTACGGCAGATGATGAGTTGCGTCCTGTGATGAATGGTGTATATTTCGACTTCTCGGAGAGTGCTCTCACATTCGTTGCCACAGATGCTCACAAGTTGGTAAAGTTCGCAGCCGAGCATACGGGTGATTTTACTTCAGCATTTATTCTGCCCAAGAAGCCCGCAAACCTGCTTAAGAACCTCTTGCTTAAGGAGAATGGTGATATTGATGTGCAGTTCGATGCGAAGAATGTGACTTTCCAGCTCAAAAACTTCAAGTTGGTGTGCCGTCTTATCGAGGGTAACTATCCCAACTACAACGCTGTAATTCCTGCCTCTAACCCCAATAAGGTATTGATTGACCGCGTGGAGTTTGTGAACGGCATTAAGCGTGTTGCGGTATGTTCTAACCCCACAACCAACCTTATCCGCATGGATATTGCCAACAACAGAGTAAACCTTACGGCTCAGGATATCGACTTCTCGGTTTCGGCTAACGAGACTATCTCTTGCAGTTATGACGGACAGCCCGTAACCATCGGCTTTAAGTCTACATTCCTTGTGGAGATTCTTTCAAACATCGAGACTCCAACGGTTGTTATCGAGTTGGCAGACTCTACTCGTGCCGGAGTGTTCAAACCCGTTTACGACGATAAGCAGAACAGCGAAACCCTCATGCTGCTTATGCCGATGATGATTAACGCATAAGAGCGAAACAATGAAACTGAATTTGAAGCGCCCGATTGTCTTTTTTGATTTGGAGACAACGGGCGTTGATACCGCGAAAGACCGCATCGTCGAGATTTCGATGATTAAGATTATGCCCGACGGCGAGGAGATAGTTAAAACGCGCCGCATAAACCCTCAGATGCACATTCCCGAAGCGGCAACTGCCGTACATGGCATTACGGATGAGGATGTGAAGGATGCTCCTACATTTGCTCAGATTGCAAAGTCGTTGAGCCAATTTATCGAGGGGTGTGACTTCGGAGGCTTCAACTCCAATCGCTTCGATTTACCTGTGCTGGTCGAGGAGTTCTTGCGTGCAAATGTGGATGTCGATTTCCGCAAGCGCAAGTTTGTCGATGTGCAGAATATCTTTCATAAGATGGAGCAGCGCACCTTGGTTGCGGCGTATAAGTTCTATTGCGAGAAGGATTTAATGGATGCTCACTCAGCGGAGGCGGATACTCGCGCCACATATGAGGTGTTGAAGGCGCAGCTTGACCGCTATCCCGAGTTGCAGAACGATATCGCAGCTTTGGCGGAGTTCTCTTCACGAGGTGAGGTTGCCGACTTTGCAGGTCGCATCGTCTACAACGAAAAGGGCGAGGAGGTCTTTGGTTTTGGTAAGTATAAGGGGCGTGGTGTTGCCGAGATTTTCGGCATCGAGCCCAGCTACTACTCTTGGATGATGAATGGTGATTTCCCCTTGGCGACAAAGAAGGTTATCACCGAGATTTATTTGCGGACAAAGCAGGGTTAGCAATTACCCGCAGTGCGAGGGTGGAGTCACCTTTGGGGTAGTTGTGTCGCATTAAATTTATTACAATGAATTTGAGGAGATTTATTCTTTCGCTCTTCATGGCGTTGTCCATCTCGGTGGGCTATGCCATAGAGCAGTCACCTATGATTGAGAAGTCGGAGGTCATTGTCTTTATCAATGGCAAGAAGTTCTATGTCCATACGGTAAAGGCGGGTGAAACGCTATACTCAATCTGTAAAGCGTATAATGTCACGGAGGATGTTATCAAGAGTAACAATCCCAAGGTCGCCGATGGCCTCAAGATAGACCAAACGGTGAAGATTCCCATGACTGACAAGGAGCGCGAGGTAAAGAAGCGCAAAAAGGATTTCGTGACCCATAAAATTAAGGCGGGGGAGACGCTCTATGCCGTTGCTCGCCAATATAATATCTCGGTGGCAACATTGCGTGAAGATAACCCCGAGGTGAATCCTCAGTCGCTCACGATTGGTCAAACCATATGGGTGCGTCGTGCCGATATGGGCGAGTCCTCTGCCGAGGAGGCTCATGTCGAGATGCAGGAGTATGCCGAGAATCTGAATCGTGCTGCCGGGGATGGCTATCAGTATCATGTTGTGCAGGCGGGTGAAACAATCTACTCGTTGGCTCGCAAATATGGCATCACGGAGAAGGAGTTTGCCGAACTGAACGATATCTCAATGGGACTTAAGGCGGGTGCTATGGTGCGTGTTCCGCAGTCGCAGGAGGATAACCTTGCGATTATCGACAATGCCAACTCCAAGGTTGATAATGCTGTGGTTAATGCGCAGGGTAGTGATGAAAATATCATCTTTCGAGCTTTGACTCCGGAGCAGACTCTGAATATTGCGTTGATGTTGCCGCTCAGTGTGGGAGGTAAGCCCAATGCGAGTTATGTGGAGTTCTATCAGGGGTTTCTGTTGGGCCTTGAGGATTTGAAGCAGAAGCGCGAGGGCAAGACTTCACTTACGCTTTATAATACGGGGCACGACTCTATAAAGGTGGAGAATATCGTGCGTAGTGAGCTCTTTCAGGGGACAAACCTTATCGTAGGTCCCGTTTATGAGGATGAGCTGAAGCCTGTGTTGGAGTATGCTACCCAAAATGCTGTTCCGGTGGTGTCACCTTTGGCAAATATTGAGTCTACGCAGCACTCAGCCCTATATCAGTTGGCTGCGGCTCCGGAGCGAAAGTATGACAAGGTGGCGGAGATTATCAACAGCGACAGGGAGATATGCCTTGTGTATGCCGAATCGAACGACAAAGATTTTGAGCAGGAGATAATGACGATGTTGGAGGGTAAGAGCTACAACTCCTACACCTATACTTTCGACAAGGAGTCTATCTTCACTCCTCGTACCGCGACAACGCGCCCATTGGAGGAGACTATCGATATTTTGAATACCGACAAGGAGATTCTTTTCATCGTCTTTGCCAACCGCGAAACGGATGTGGACCGCATACTCGGAACATTCTCTTCGTCGAAGGTGTCGAATACCGAGCGCAGCATAAAGGTGGCCGATTACTCGGTTTTGGGTACTTCGCGTTGGGGTCGCTTTGCAAATATCGACCACACGACATTCTTTAATAATAATGTCATGATGATTTCGACCTATCATGCCAAGCGTGATGCTCGGGTGGTGCGCCAATTCGACAGCCGCTACATTAAGGCATACAACGCTGTGCCGTCGTTATACGCTTACCGAGGCTATGATGCGGCCGTAATCTTTGGTCTTGGCATGCGTTCCGACATTGAGTATAATATGCTTGACAAACGCTATATGCCGCTGCAAACGGGCTATAAATTCGAGCAGGAGCAGGTGGGTGGCAAGTATGTGAATCGCGAGTGGGTTTTGATTACCTACAATAATAACCACACCATAGAGGTGAAGTAATATGGCTAACATTACAACCAACATACCCGAAAAGACCATCGAGCGACTGAGCGAGTATCGTCGTACGCTGCTGTCGTGTCACAAGCAGGGCGTAACGCATATTTTCTCGCATGTCTTGGCTGGTATGCACGGCATTACGGCTGTGCAGGTGCGCCGCGACCTTATGCTTATAGGTTTTTCGAGCGATACGAAGAAGGGCTACGATGTCAAGGTGCTGATAGAGTTCATTAACAATATCCTCGACAGCAAGGATGTGATGAATGTCGCAATTATAGGCATGGGACACTTGGGGCAGGCCATTACGAAGTATTTTAATGGCAAGGGCCTTAAGTTGCGCATCGTGTCGGCATTCGATGTAGACCCCGAGAAGGTGGGGCGCACGATAGACGATATCCCGTGCTATCATATGGACGAGTTCGAGGATGTGGTGTCGAAGATGGATATAAGCATCGTGGTTATTTCGTCACCCACGCGTGTGGCGCCTTCGCTCGTTGTGCCGATTATCAACGCCGGTATTAAGGGCGTGTTGAACTTTACCTCGGCACCGCTGAATTTCCCGCAGGGCATAGTGTCGGAGAACTACGATATTACCACCATTTTAGAGAAGGTGGCCTATTTTGTCAAGGAGAGCGATGAGATGGGCGACAAGAATTAAGTGATAGCCCGCGGGCCGGATTTATTACACTGATGTATGAATGTATATAAAGGTTTAGATAACTTACCCCAATTCACTGATGCTGTGGCCACTATGGGCTCGTTCGATGGTGTGCATTGCGGACATCAGGAACTGCTGCGCCGAGTGAAGCAAATCGCACACGAGAGGGCCGTGCAGAGCATCGTCATAACCTTCGACCCGCATCCGCGTTATGTGTTGGGTACGGGCGAGAAGATGCGACTTATAACCACACTTGACGAGAAATTGTGGTTCATGGAGCGTGCCGGCATCGACAATGTAATCGTAATCCCCTTTACCATCGAGTTTAGCCAGAAGTCGCCCAAGGAGTTCTTGGAGGAGATTTCGGGCGTAGGCATCAGCTGCATGGTTGTGGGGTATAACCATCGCTTCGGGCATAAGAAGGAGGGTGACTACAACTACCTTGAGGCGCGTGGCGGCATGGAACTGCACATGGTCGAGCAGCAGCAAATGGCAAGCAGCAAGGTGAGTTCGACAATCATTCGTCAAGCCGTGTCGATG
The DNA here is from genome assembly GCA_017532885.1 of Alistipes sp. The sequence continues at coordinate 69,516 of JAFXIS010000054.1, forward strand.
GGCATGATGGAGAAGGCCGTAAGGCTATTGATGCACCCCTATGTCGTACTCGCGGAGGTTGGGGCTGATGGCTCCGTTGCGGGTGTGGATAAGCATAAATTACTGCCTGCGGAGGGTTGCTACGACGCAAAAATCGGCGACCAAACTATTACTTTTACCATTGACAGCAAGGGGCAAATGAGTATATCGCCCACGGTGTGCGAAGGTAAAGTAATGATTGAAATAAGCCGATTAAACGACTGATTATGGAGCTGATAACATACGAGCATAAGGTTAGGGTGGGGTATAAGGATACCGACCAAATGGGCATTATGCACCACTCGAATTACATAGTCCTCTACGAGCAGGCGCGTACCGAATGGTTGCGCGATATGGGTCTTACCTATGCCGAGATTGAGCGTAGGGGCATCATGTCGCCCATTATTGAGGTGCACTCGAAGTATCTGTGGCCTGCGCTATATGACGAGGTGCTGACCGTGAAGGTTATGATGGATGAAATGCCTTCGGCGAGGTTGGTGATTCGCAGTGAGGTCTACAACGAGGCGGGTAGGCTCATAAATCAAGGTTCGGTGACTTTAGGCTTTATGCACGCCTCGACACGCCGCCCCTGCCGCGCTCCTGAGTGGTTCGTCGCCAAGCTGGAGGAGTATATGGCAGGGAAGAGCAAAGAGTAAAGAGGAAAGATGAAAGATATGTCTTTGCTCTTTTGTTTTAATTGTGTCATGCCACATTTTGGAGCGTAAGCGAGAAAATGACTGGCATCCCTAACGGCAAATTATTTCGGTAGAGATTCCATTCCTCACTCGTTCGGTGGAATGACAAGAGGAAAGAGGAAAGAGAAGGAATTTAGGGAAGCGGCAGCGCCAAATTCCCTAATCTCCTTAATCTCCCTAAAAAATCTTATTTCTCAATCAGCGTAATGCTGCGCTGGATGAAGTCCGAGAGGTTTTTGCCCTTGAGCATGCCGTTCGACAAGAGTGCGAGGTCGATAATCTGGCGCACCAACTTATTCTGTGAGCCTATCTCGCGTAGGCGGGTGTTTCGCTCATCGCGCAGCGTAACAACCTTGCGTGACAGCTCCTCGCGCATAGATTTCTCCTCGGAAGTCAAATCCTCCTCCTTCTTATCCTTCACAACCTCCTCGAAGCGACGCTCCTCAGCCTCGGCCGCGTCAATCTTCTTGGTGATAGACTTGAGTTTGTCGCCATACTCGCTCTCCACCTTACCCAAGATGTCGATAACGATGGGGTGGTTGCCATTCACCGCAATGGTGAAGTTGTCGGGCATCTGGCCATAGAATTGGCTCATGCCGCCACCGCTCATCTTCGCCATCTCCTTCATGCGGCGCATAAACTCGTTCTGCGTGATGACCACAGGCGCATCGTCGGCGGCCATAGGCTCGAATGATATAGTGTAGGAAATCTTCTCATCCTGAGGCATTTGGCTCTCAAATACGGGGCGCATAAGCTCCTGCTGTGCCTCACTGAGCGATAGCGAAAGCTGCTCCTTCTTTTGGATGAGCTTGTCAATCACATCGCTATCAACCCTCACAAAGCGCACCGTGTCGTTCTTCGACTCGTAGTAGTTGATATAGTGGTTATCGAGCGGGCCGTTCATCTCAAGCACATCGTAGCCCTTCGCCTTGGCAGACTCCACAAATGGGTGTTTGTCCACGGGGTCATCGACATAGAGCAGGATAACCTTGTCGTTCTTGTCGGTCTGCTTCTCCTTTACCTGCTCGATATACTCCGCAGGGGTGAAATAGTTGCCCGTAGTAGACTTCAGCAGCATGAAATCCTGCGCCTTCTCGGCAAATTTCTCGTCGGTAAGGATTCCGTACTGGATAAAGACCTTCAGGTCGTCCCACTTCTGCTCGTAGTCGGCACGCATGGTCGAGAACAACTCCTTCAATCGGTCGGCAACCTTGCGGGTGATGTAACCCGAAATCTTCTTCACATTTGAGTCGCTCTGCAAGTAGCTGCGCGACACATTCAGAGGAATGTCGGGCGAGTCAATCACACCATGCAGCAGTGTGAGGTACTCGGGAACGATGCCCTCGACCTGGTCGGTGACGAAAACCTGATTGCAGTAGAGCTGAATCTTGTTCTTCTGAATCTCGAAGTTGTTGCTCAGCTTCGGGAAGTAGAGTATTCCCGTAAGGTTGAACGGATAGTCGATATTCATGTGGATATAGAACAGAGGCTCCTCCGAAGTGGGGTACAATTCGCTGTAAAATGCCTTGTACTGCTCCTCCGTGATGTCGGTGGGCTTGCGAGTCCAGAGTGGCGTAGTGTCGTTGATGATGTTATCCTTGTCGGTATCGACATACTTGCCATCCTTCCACTCCTTAACCTTGCCGAAGGCAATCTCCACAGGCAGGAAGTGGCAATACTTCCTCAGCAACTCCTCGACCTTCTGCTCCTCGCAGTACTCCATGCAATCCTCCGAGATATGCAGCACGATAGTTGTTCCGCGGTCGCGTTTTTGCTCCAGTTCCTCCATCTCATACTCGGGTGAGCCGTCGCATGACCAATGCACCGAGGGGGCATCCTCGTTGCACGACTGGGTGAAAATCTCAACCTTGTCGGCAACCATGAACGACGAGTAAAAGCCCAAACCGAAGTGTCCGATGATGGCCTGATCCTTATACTTTGCCAAGAACTCCTCGGCACCCGAGAAGGCAATCTGGTTGATGTAACGCTCAATCTCATCGGCAGTCATACCAATGCCGCGGTCGGTGATTGTGAGCGTATGCTGGTCGGTATCCACCGCGATATGGATTGTTGTGTCGCCCAACTCGCCTGCCCACTCGCCCTTCGACGAAAGGGTCTTTAGCTTCTGTGTAGCATCCACAGCGTTTGACACCAGCTCGCGCAAGAAAATCTCATGGTCCGAATAGAGGAACTTCTTAATCACGGGGAAGATATTCTCCGTTGTTACGCCAATTTTTCCGTTTTTCATATCGTAATTATTTTATTGTTTTGTCCATTTTCCTTTGGTGGAGCTACACACAAACCATGTGCCAGCAACCTCGTTATGCCATTTTGGCAGTCGTTGCGGGCTGTTATGTCATACAAAGTGTGAGGAAATGGCACTTTACGCCAGCTTGCGCTGCATATAAAGCACCGTAAAGATAGCTTGTGCCGCGTAGTATGTGGGCATGATTAGAGCCGTAGCGTATGGCAGTTGCTCGACGAATCCATAGGCAATAACTCCGTCGGAGAATACAAAGAGCAATGCCGCGAGGATATACCAACCCGCATGGCGACAGGATTGGGCAATGGCAGAGGCCGCCATGAGCCAAATTATGATACCATATATAATAATAGCGCTCTTTATCGTCACATCGCCAACATGTCGTACGATAAAACTTAAGTAAAACCCTATGGCAACAGCAACTACGACGATGGCAATCAACTTACGCCATGAGAGTTTATGTCGCGGTAAGAAATCATTGATGAAGAAGATGTGCGCAACGGCAAATAGCGACAACTGCGCCAAGAAATTATCCATAGCCCCGGCATAGTCACCCATTGTGGAGAATGCCAACGCTAAAGGTATGCACCAACCTCCATGACGACGACGCATAAAGCATAGCGTAGTAGCAAGGAGTGTCGGTAGGGCGATAACAACACCGAAAATATTGTCCCAGCAATAGTGCTGCACGAAATATATGGCACACAGAATTGTGTACGCCACCATTGCCAACGAGATAAACCCCTTACTGCTAAACTGTCGCATAGTTCTATGGTTTTAAGTTGAGTTGTCACATAAGATTATATTAGGGAGTTTAAGGAGCTTGGTGCATCCTTAAACTCACCATTTCTGCGCCTATAAAGTAACAGTGTAACAATGTAACACTCCTGTTACACTGTTACATTTGTTACTTTTGTTACAAAGTTTGCTTATAGCAACGCATCAACCTTTGCTTTCAAGGTCTCTTTGCTGGTTGCACCTACAACCTTATCGACAACCTCGCCACCCTTGATAAATACTATGGTGGGGATGTTACGCACCTTATACTGCGCTACGATATCGTCGCAAGAGTCTACATCGCACTTGCCGATTACAACCTTACCCTCGTACTCCGCCGAGAGCTCGTCGATGATTGGACCCACCATGCGGCAGGGACCACACCACTCAGCCCAAAAATCAATTACTACGGGCTGTCCCGAAGCCATCAAAGCCTCATAATTCTCATTTGTGATTGCTAATGCCATAATTTTTAATGTTTTAATTGTTTATAAATATAGTTATATTAAAGTAAATTTCACATCGTTTTTCTCCAAGAAATCAACCATCTCCTGCGTCAGTGCCACCTTGTAGCGGCGCGAGTACATCTTCACATTCACGCCATTCTCTTGGCTTAGAATCGTAAGGCGCAGGATAGAGTTGCCCTTATTCTTCTTCACCACCTTCACGAACTGCTCGATGAATCCATCGGTAAGTTCCTCGATGGGGAGCGTTACATGCAACTCCTTAATCATCGTGTCACGCATCTCGGCAAGCTGCACGATAGAGAGAATCTTAAACTCCAACTCGGGATTATCACCATAGGGGCGAGGTTGCACCTTACCTCGAATGAAGAGGTAGTAATCCTGATAAAGGAATGGTCGGAACATCTCGTAGTCCTTACCAAAGAGCGTAAAGTCGTGCGAGCCGTCATAGTCCTCAAGCGTAAATTTACCCCAATGGCGGCCTGTCTTGGTCGTAAGATCCTGCACCGAGGTCACAATGCCCGCAATGCCGAGCTCCTGACCTGCAAAGTCCTCCAAATTCGCAAGTTCCGCAAGGCGCGATTTGCACATATGCTTCAGGATGACCGAATACTCATCCAAAGGATGTGCCGAAAGGTAAAGACCCACAATGTCGCGCTCCTTTTTAAGCATCAACAGTTGATTCCAATCCTCGGCAACGGGCAAGGTAGGGGGCTGAATATCCACCGTGCCACCACCTCCGAACAAACTCTGCTGGGCATTCATGCGCTCCTGCTGCACGCGCTGTCCATAGCGAATGAGCTGCTCAAGGAATGTCATCGACCCGCCACGGCTATCCTCGGCGAAGAACTTGCTGCGATGGAAGTCGATAATCGAGTCAAAGCCACCCGAGAAAGCGATATTCTCCATACATTTGCGGTTCACCGTATTGAAGTTCACGCGCTCCACGAAGTCGTAGATATTCTTGAATGCACCACCGCGAGTACGCTCCTCAATAATCGACTGCACGGCAGCCTCACCTACGCCCTTTATCGCTGCCAAGCCAAAGCGGATATCGCCATTGCGCTTTGCCGAGAAGTTCACAACCGACTCATTCACATCGGGACCCATAACATTGATACCCATCTGTTTACACTCGGTCATGTAAAGCGTTATCGACTTTATATCAGCCAAATTTCGGCTCAGCACCGCAGCCATATACTCCGACGGGAAGTTCGCCTTGAGGTATGCTGTCTGGTACGCCACCCACGAGTAACATGTAGCATGCGATTTATTGAACGCATACGACGCAAACTTCTCCCAATCGGCCCAAATCTTCTCCAGCACCTGCTCTTCGTGACCATTCGCCTGACCACCCGCAATAAACTTCGGCTTCAGCTCATCCAGCTTCGACTTAATCTTCTTACCCATCGCCTTACGCAGCGTGTCGCTCTCGCCGCGCGTAAAACCGCCCAACAGACGCGAGAGAAGCATCACCTGCTCCTGATATACCGTAATACCATAGGTATCCTTCAGGTACTGCTCCATGACGGGTATATCGTAAACAATGGGCTTGCGACCATGCTTGCGGTCAATAAAATCGGGGATATAATCCATCGGACCGGGACGATAGAGGGCATTCATCGCAATCAAATCCTCGAAAGTCGAGGGCTTCAGCTCGCGCAGATACTTCTGCATACCCGCCGACTCAAACTGGAATGTTCCCGAGGTGCGACCCTCACAATAGAGTTTATATGTCGCAGGGTCCTCGATGTCTATCGTGTCGATGTCGATATCAATACCTCGCGTATCCTTCACATTCGCCACAGCATCCTTGATAATAGACAAGGTTTTCAGACCCAAGAAGTCCATCTTGATAAGTCCCGTATCCTCAATAACCGAGCCTTCGTACTGCGTCACAAGCATCTTCTCGCCCGTCTCCTTGTCGTCGGCTGTCGATACGGGTACCCAATCGGTGATATCATCGCGGCAGATAATCGTTCCGCAGGCATGCACACCTGTACCTCGCACATTACCCTCCAACATCTTGGCATACTTGATAGTATCGTGCAGGATAGGGTCGTCCGACTCCTCGGCGGCCTTCAACTCTGGTACGGCATTTATGGCGTTCTTGAGGTTTATTTTCAGCTGTTTATCCTTGTCGTTGGGGTCTTGAATGCGGTCGGGGACCAACTTACACAACCTGTCGGAGTCCTTCAATGGCAACTTCTGCACGCGCGCAACATCCTTCAGCGCCATTTTCGTTGCCATAGTGCCGTAGGTGATGATATGTGCCACCTTCTCCTTGCCATACTTCTGCGTAACCCAATTCAACACTCTGCCACGCCCATCATCGTCGAAGTCGATGTCGATATCGGGCAGCGAGATACGGTCGGGATTGAGGAATCGCTCAAACAGCAAGTCATATTTGATAGGGTCAATCTGCGTGATACCCAAGCAGTAAGCCACCGCAGAGCCAGCCGCAGAACCACGACCCGGACCTACCGACACATCCAGCTTTTCACGCGCCGCAGCGATAAAGTCCTGCACGATGAGGAAGTAACCCGGGAAACCCATCGTCTTCATGATGTGGAGCTCGAACTTCAGTCGCTCCTTGACCTCCTCCGACAGAGGGTCGCCATAGCGCTTTTTAGCTCCAATCATTGTGAGGTGAGCCAAGTAATCCGCCTCAAACTTAATGCGATAGAGCTTGTCGTAACCGCCCAATTTTTCTATCTTCTTGTGGGCATCCTTCTCCTCCATCACCACTTGGCCATTCTCGTCGCGCGTGAACTCGTTGAACAAATCCTCCTCCGTAAGGCGTGCGCGATACTCCTCCTCGGTACCAAACTCTGCAGGAATCTCGAAGTTGGGCATAATAGGAGCATGGTCGATGGAGTAGCTCTCGACCTTGTTGCAAATCTCCAGCGTATTGGTCAATGCTTCGGGTACATCCTCGAATATGGCATTCATCTCGGCACGCGTCTTCATCCACTCCTGCTTCGAGTAGAGCATACGCTTCGGGTCGTCCAAATCCTTGCTCGTCGAGAGGCAGATAAGACGGTCATGCGCCTCGGCATTCTCCTCATCGACAAAGTGTACATCGTTCGAGCAAATGAGCTTAATATCATGCTTTTGCGATAGCTCTATGAGGCGTTCATTCACGACCAACTGCTCCTTGTAAGCCTCATGGTTGGCGCGTTCTACGGTCGCCTTATGCAACTGCAACTCCAAGTAATAATCATCGCCAAAGAGGTTTTTATGCCACATCAGAGCCTCCTCTGTAGCCTCCATGTCGCCTAAGCGGATTTTACGGGGAATCTCACCTCCCAAACATGCCGAGCAGCAAATCAACCCTTCGTGGTACTTCTCCAACTCCGCGCGGTCGGTACGGGGTCGCATATAGAATCCTTCGGTCCACGCCTTCGATACGATTTTTATCAGGTTGTGATAACCTTTGGCATTCTTCGCCAGCAATATAAGGTGGTAACCGCTCTGGTCCTGCTTACCCTCCTTCAGGTGCAGACCTCGACGCGCAACATAGACCTCGCAGCCTATAATGCCCTTGAAATCCTCCTTCGGCAGCGAATCCAACTCCGCCTTCAGGCGTGCAAGTTCCGAGAGTTTTTCGCTATCGACACTCTCCGCCGCATCCACCTCGGCTTGCAGTGCTGCAACCTTTTGGCTCACCTCCTTCAGCTTGTCACGACGCGCTCCGTTCTTCTTTTTCACATAGTTCCAGAACTCCTTCACGCCAAACATATTGCCGTGGTCGGTTAGGGCAATACCTTTCTGCCCATCGGCAATAGCCTTATCGACCAAGCGCTGAATACTCGCCTGACCATCCAAAATGGAGTACTGTGAATGTACATGAAGATGAACGAAATCGTGCATAATCTTATCTTTATATCTTTGTTTTCCTCTTTTTTATCTATCTCTAAAAAGTAACTACTGTAACACTTGTAACACCCCTGTTACTTTGTTACTTTTGTTACTTTTGCTCCCTGCGGCCGTTAAAGCCTCCTCAAAAAAAAAGCGACTGATTGCATTTTTAGTGAGTTTAGTGAAATTAGTGAATTTAGCGCTGACGCAGGAAAATTATCTGCTATTGCTTGACACATCCTTAAACTCCTTAAACTCCTTAATCTCCCTAAATTCTCTAAAATCCCTCCGTCTACTCCTACATCGCCCCCATTACCACATTAGCTACTGCAGCGCGTGTCGCAGCAATCGAGCCCTTCGCCTTGGGGTGTACACGATTTGTGAGCAATATCACCGCAACACCCTCGGCATAATCTATCGCGATGGATGTTCCCGTAAATCCCGTATGGCTTACCACTTGGTGGGGTGTCATCAAATCGCCATAGCAACCACCTTTGTCAAACTCCGCATTCCAACCCAACGCTCTCTGATGCAGAGCGAGTGACTCCGGCACAGAGAAGAAGGTCTTTACGGTTCGCTCACCATAAAATCTATGTCGCTTCGTGAAACCTAACTTCCCCTTCCAACCCTCCTCGGGTAGGCGCACAACTCCGCCATTCATCAACATAGATGCCACCACAGCCAAATCCTCCGCCGTAGAGAACAATCCCGCATTTCCCGATACGCCACGGTTAATCAGGTGCGCAATAGGGTCGTGCGTCACTCCGCGAAGCACCGTACCATCGGCTTGCAGCTCAGTTGGCACGATAGGCAAAGTGTCACACCGGACAGCCACATCGTCCAAGTCGTGATATTTAGTGTGCTGCAATCCCAACGGCTCAAACACCTCGCGCGACAAGAACTCATCAAGCTCACATTCAGAAAGTCGCTCGATAATGGCTTGCAAAATCACAAAATTCAAGCAGCTATATCGCACTTTGCTACCCGGTTGCCACATCCTCGGCGACTCTACGGCGATATGCTTGAGTAGGGAGTCCTTAAGGCTTGCCGGCACATCTCCACACCCCGCATAACGCTCCATAAATTGCGTCATATTTATGAATGCCGGTAGTCCCGAAGTGTGCGTAAGCAGATGCTTTATCGTTATCCTTCGGCTCTCCACCACGCGAGTTTTAGGCTCAGCGTTTCTTCGATTCCACCTCTTTGGCTTCTTCTCGACAACGATGCTGTCCCACGGCTTGAAATCCTCGATGTAGCTATCTACGCAATCTGTCAAACGCAGTTTTCCGTCCTCCACCAAGCGCATAACCGCGAGGGTAGTACCCATACACTTGCTCAATGACGCCAAGTCAAACACCGCATCGCAAGTCATCGCCACACTATCGGCAACACCCACCTTCGAGAGTACGCTACGATGACCATAAGCCTTCAGGTAGGCAATCTCGCCCATCGACTCGCCATCCGCCGCGCGACGCACAACACACAGCACAGCACCCGGGAATTCATGATTATCTATTGCCCGGAGTATGGCGCTGTCGGCATGCTGCATCTGCTGCATATCAAGGCTCGGCGACTTTGCAATCATGCCGCGCTGCCACATAAAGCACAAACTCCAAGCTATATAGCTTGTGGCAAGAAGTGCGATGAGTATGTAGAATGCCTTTTTCATTAATAATCAGTTAATTACGCAACATGCGCATCCCCGCAGGGGAAATTCATACAAATATACGATTAAAAAGTGGAATATTTTGGTTTACTCATTGCAAGTTATTAACAAAATACTTAACTTTGTTAAACACCAAACAAAACCGACTATGAGTGAGAATAAATTGGTCGTTTGGCGCGAATACGATTCGGTGAACGACGCCTTATGGGATAAATCGCTTTTAGAGAGCGAGGGCATATACTCAACAGTGCGCAATGAGATTATGTCGGCAGTCTATGTTGCAGGTGTTATGCCGGCACAATTGGTTGTAAGAGAGGTTGATTTAGAGCGAGTAAGAGAGATTTTAGCGGCTTATGCTGCCGAATAGAGGATAGAGTAGCAGTTTAACTGTTTCTTACTCTTTCCGCCATATCTCCCATGCAGCCTCGGCTTGAGCGTAGAGCATATCAAGCCCCGAAAGGGTGTGTGCGCCTCTTGCTGCTCCCAACTTCATGAATTTTGTCTCGGTCGGGTTATACACCAAGTCAAAGAGGTAGTGATTGGGCGTAAGGCAAGCATAGTCAATCTGCGGAGCTGCATCCACCTTCGGGAACATGCCCACAGGCGAAGCATTTACGATAAGCGTATGCCGAGAGAGTATCTCCTCGGAGATATCATCATATGTAAGGTTTCCCTTTGCCGCATCGCGCGACACAATCTGGTAGGGTATATTGCGCTCCGCCAGCACATACTGCACAGCCTGCGAAGCACCTCCCGTGCCCAATACCAAAGCCGCCTCGGGCTCCACCTGTCCAAGCAATTTATTGAGCGATAAGCGAATGCCATCCACATCGGTATTATAGCCGACGCGCTGCCCGTTATCAAAAATCTTCACGCAGTTCACCGCTCCGATATTGCGAGCCTCCGTACTCAACTCATCAAGATAGGGTATAATCTGCTATTTGTAAGGTATTGTGACATTGAAACCCACCAGCCCCTCGGTTGAGCGCATAAACTCCTCCACACAGGCAATTTCGGGCAATTCATAGAGCGCATACTCGTACTCCGCCGAGAGCCCTTCATGCTCGAATTTCTCGGCAAAGTAGCGCGCCGAAAACGAGTGCCCCAAAGTGCGACCAATAAGCCCTAATCTTTTCATGTTACAGCAGTTTTCCGATTAACACAAACGACCCGATAAGCAGCACCGTAAAGGCTATGGCAAGCAGGTTGAAATACTTGTCGATAAATACCTTGATAGGCGCCCCATAACGCCATATAAGCCACGAAATCAGGAAGAAACGCAATCCGCGTGAGATAATCGAAGCGACGATAAACATACCGAAATTGATATGGAACAATCCTCCTGCAATGGTGAATAATTTATAGGGTAGAGGAGTAAATCCTGCGGTAAAGACAATCCAGAAATTATACTTGTCATACAGCGCACCGACCTGCTCGAAGCCCTCGACCGAGAACACATGCGCAAAGAAGAAATCAGCCAATGCAGTATACTCTCCCGACGGAGTTTGCCACAACGCAAAACCAATACCGTAACCAATCGCAGCTCCGATAATCGAGCCGGCAAGGCATATCGCCGCATAGCGGAACGAGCGGGCCGTAACGCCCAGACATAGCGCAATGAGCAGCACATCGGGCGGAATAGGGAAGAAACTTGACTCCGCCAAAGCCAGTAGGAACAATGCGAGCCATCCCCAACGCGAATCACCCCACGAGAGTACCCAATCGTATAATCGTTTTACAAAATTCATAAACCTGAAATTTAAGCGCTGGTAAAGTTAGTTATTTTTGCACGATTTTAATAACATCCTGCCAAAAATCCACCTCCAATAACGCGATTTTGGCGATAAAAGACTACGGGTTGCCCAATTGCCGGAGCCCATGCCGGGAGCTCTAATTCCACACGAAAACCACCCTCCGCAGGCTCTGCTTTTCGGATATATCCCTCAGGGTTGCGCCCTATACCGCGCACCATAACAGATATATCCTTCGAATTGATAAATTCGTTGATATTAACAATATTACAGTTGCTAACCTCAAGCGTTGATTTATATAGCAACGAATCCTCGCCGACCACCAATCTGTTCCTCTCGGCATCTATCGCCACAACGGCCACCCGCTCAAGCGAACAATCAAAACCTCGCTTCTGACCTATGGTGTAAAATGCCACACCCGAATGCGTGCCGACTCTTGCACCATTGGCATCGACAACCTCGCCCATGCGAGCCGTCTGCGGACAATGCTCCAACAAAAAATCACGATACGCCATACCTTGCAGGAAGCAGAGCCCCATACTCTCGCGTTTATCGGCAAAATTAGACCGTATTTCGCTCTTTCTGACATCACCCATAGGTGTAATCACCCGCCGCAAAGTATCCTGAGATAAGCCCCAAAGATAGTACGATTGGTCTTTACTGAGGTCTGTCGCGCGAACGATATAATATCGCCCATCACACTCCTCGACCTTGAAATAGTGCCCTGTGGCTATATGCTCTACACCCAAGCGGTCAGCCTCCGATATGAGCCACTGCCACTTAATCGCAGCATTGCACACCGTACATGGCGCCGGCGTATGCCCCGACGAATAACTATCTATAAAGTAGTTGATTATCTTTTCCTGAAAAGCCTCCCTGACATCCACCACGAGATGCTCCACGCCTATCTCCTTAGCCACCCGTTGAGCCTTCTCCGTCATAGCCTTATCGCCCACAGTATCGAGCGTAAGCGCAACGACACGCCACCCCTCGCTCTTCAGCTTCATGGCGGAAGTGACACTATCCATACCGCCACTAAAACCTAAAACAACACTTTTTTGAGGCATTTTGATGACTATTTTTGAGGTTCAAGCAAAGGTACAGCATACCTCTCCCAATTCGACAAGAGGCGCAGAGCCTCGTTATATGGCTCATTTTCACGAGGATTGAGTAGCTGATAAAACTCCGAAGTCGAGAACAATCGCTGTGCGACCATTGCCGAGAGCTGATTTGTGATAAGTTCTCGAGAGAGCTGCAAGCCCGCCTCATCGTACTCCACACCCTTCGAGGTTGCAAGCTCCGTAAGGCGATGTATATCGGCATCTGTAAATTGAAATTCCGAATCAAACTGTGCAAAGGTAGGGTAGCGATGCTGCAAATCCTCTCGGCTAGAGTCAATATACTCCATTATAAAATCGGCATAGAGCCCCTGAGATAACAGCTTCACCATATAATCGCTCACTCGCGTAGTGTCGCTATGTACAATAATGTCGGGTCGTATGCCTCCGCCACCATAAACCGTGCGTTTCGAGCGCAGCGTCTTATATTCGGGCAGACTATCAACCGCAAGAGAGTCCGTTTCATTACCCGCCAAACGGCTTAAATGGGCTTTATAATACTTCTCCTTCTCGCCCTTTTCGTAAGGTCGCTGAATCACTCGTCCCGAAGGAGTATGATAACGCGCTACGGTGATTCTTACAGCCGAGCCATCGCCAAGTGGCACTTGACGCTGCACCAACCCTTTACCAAAGCTATCTCTGCCGACAATCAAGGCCCTATCCCAATCCTGCAAAGCTCCGGCGACAATCTCACTTGCCGAAGCCGAGCTCTCATCAATTAGCACCACAACCTCGCCATCGAACTCACTGCCACCTCGCGAATGGAAATATTCGGGATTAACCGCTCGCCCCTCGGTATAAACCACAAGGGCGTCTTTCGGAAGGAAATAACCCGCCAACTCCACCGCCTGCCCAAGCAAGCCGCCACCATTACCTCTTAGGTCAAGGATTAAGCTCTCGCACTTGCCTAACGATGCCATAGCTTCGCGGAACTCCTTCATCGTGGTATGCCCAAAGCGATTAACCTTCACATAACCCACGCCTTTCGCAGTTTTATACGCCGCATCAATGGTGGTAATAGGGATATTGTCACGCGTAATAGCAAAATGCAGCATTTCGGGGCTATTCCTGCGGTAAACTCCAACCCTTACCACGCTGCCTCGCTCGCCACGCAATATGGGCGGTACTTCACTGCGTTTTAGCCCAACGACACTCTCGCCATCAACCTCCACAATGCGGTCACCGGCCCTCAAACCGACGCTCTCCGCCGGGCCTCCGGCTATGGTATTTACGACAAAAACGGTGTCTTGCAGGATGTTAAATTCAATGCCAATACCGCTAAATTCGCCCGCAAAAGACTCCATTTCAGCCTTCAGTTCCTCCTGATTCAGATAATAGGAGTGGGGGTCCAACTCGGCAAGAGTAGCCCGAATAGCACTCTCGATGAGTGGCTCCATATCTACATCATCGACATAACCCGCCGATAGATAGGAGTAAAAACGATTGAACTTCTGGATTTGCTCCATATCATCTCTATTGCGTTGTGCCTTGCTCTGCATAGGTAGCAAAGCAAACAGCACAACCATACAACAAAGAAGATATCGCATCCAAAAGTTCATCGCAAAAAACTATATAATCCTCTATGCTATAACCTCGGCAACCGCGTCGAAATCGACAACCGACTGCTCGCCCGTACGCATATTCTTAACCGTAGCCTTCTTTTCGGCAAGCTCGTTTGAACCGATAATCACCACATACGGCACCTGACGACGATTAGCATACTCCATCTGCTTCTTCATCTTCGTAGGCTCGGGGTAAATCTCGGCAGCTATGCCCTTATCGCGCAATGAGCGAATGATACGGAGTGATGCCAACTGCTCCTCCTCGCCAAGATTTACGAACAACACCTTGGTTGAGAAGTTCACCTCCTCGGGGAAGAGGTCCAAGCCCGTCATAACATCATAGATTCGGTCGGCACCAAACGAGATACCCACACCCGAAGTGTTAGGCAGGCCGAAGATGCCCGTAAGGTCGTCGTAGCGACCGCCTCCGCAAATCGAGCCAATAGCAAAATCCATAGCCTTAACCTCGAAAATTGCGCCTGTATAATAGTTCAAACCGCGTGCCAGAGAGAGGTCTAATTCGATAGGGAGCTGCAAGCCCAAGCGCTCGACATAGCCGAATATCTCCGCCATTTCGTCGATACCCTTAACACCTGTTTCCGAGCAACCTATAACCTCGCGCAACTTACCGAGTTTCTCGGCATTAGAGCCGCTGAGTTCGAGTATCGGTTGAAGTTTAGCAATAGCCTCATCCTCCAAGCCGCGCTCCGAAAGTTCAGCCTTGACATTCTCCAAGCCAATCTTCTCCAACTTATCTATCGCAACCGTAATATCCATCATCTTATCGGCATGACCGATAGCCTCGGCGATACCGTAGAGAATCTTGCGGTTATTCATCTTCAGCGTGACATTTATCTTCAGCTTGGCGAATACTCGCTCCACAATCTCGATAAGCTCCACCTCATTGAGCAAAGAACGCGAGCCGATAACATCGACATCACACTGATAGAACTCGCGATAGCGACCCTTCTGCGGCCTATCGGCACGCCATACGGGCTGCACCTGATAACGCTTGAAGGGGAACGAAATCTCGTTCTGATGCTGCACCACATAGCGAGCAAACGGAACGGTCAGGTCGTAACGCAGACCCTTCTCGCAAATCTTCGAAGCCTGACGCAACTCGCCCTCGCTGAGGTTTGCACCATACTCGCCCGAATTAAGAATCTTAAAGAGGAGTTTGTCGCCCTCGTCGCCATACTTACCCAGCAGGGTAGATAGGTTCTCCATAGAGGGTGTTTCAAGCGGAGCAAATCCGTATGTGCGGAACACACTTTTGATAGTGTCGAAAATGTATGTACGGCGCATCATCTCTGCCGGAGAGAAGTCGCGCGTACCCTTTGGAATTGATGGTTTCTGTGCCATATATTGTTTAATTCAAAATCACTTATCTCAAACAAAACAAGAGAGTAATTTTATTCAAATTATGAATTAGTTATGTTTATTATAAAATCCTATTGATTTTCTGTAAGTTTGCGATACTTCACGCGCTTGGGAGTCATATCAAAGCCCTGCAACTTCTTCCACTCCTCGTACTCCGAGTAAGAGCCCTCGTAGAATACAACCTTCGAGTCGCCCTCAAACGAAAGGATATGCGTAGCGATACGGTCCAAGAACCAACGGTCGTGCGAGATAACCACAGCACAGCCGGCGAAGTTCTCCAAGCCCTCCTCCAAAGCACGCAATGTATTCACATCGATATCGTTGGTCGGCTCATCAAGCAGCAGGACATTTCCCTCCTCCTTTAGCGCCAAAGCCAGGTGCAGGCGGTTACGCTCACCACCCGACAACATACCGCACTTCTTCTCCTGGTCGGCTCCGCTGAAGTTAAAGCGGCCGACATAAGCGCGCGACGGAATCTGACGGTTACCTAAAGTAATAAGGTCTGAATTCTGCGAAATAACTTCGTAGACGGTCTTTTCGGGGTCGATAGACTTATGCTGCTGGTCCACATACGCCAGTTTTACGGTCTGACCTACGGTAAATGTACCCTCGGTAGGCTCCTCCAAGCCCATAATCATGCGGAATAGGGTAGTCTTACCCGTACCATTAGGGCCAATCACACCCACGATACCTGCGGGTGGCAGCTTAAAGTTCAAGCCCTCATACAAAACTCTATCGCCAAATGCCTTCTTGACATCGTTAGCCTCGATAACCACATCACCCAAACGAGGACCATTTGGGATGAAGATTTCGAGCTTCTCCTCCTTCTGCTTTGTATCCTCATTCATCAACTTATCGTAGGCCGACAGACGAGCCTTGCTCTTGGCACGACGGCCCGAAGGCGACATACGCACCCACTCAAGCTCGCGTTCCAAAGTCTTTCTACGCTTCGACTCTTGCTTCTCCTCCATAGCCAGACGCTTGGTCTTTTGGTCGAGCCAGCCAGAGTAGTTACCCTTCCAGGGGATACCCTCGCCACGGTCAAGTTCCAAAATCCAACCAGCAACATTATCCAGGAAGTAACGGTCGTGCGTAACGGCGATAACCGTACCCTTATACTGCTGCAAGTGCTGCTCCAACCAATCAATAGACTCGGCGTCGAGGTGGTTGGTAGGCTCATCCAACAACAACACATCCGGCTGCTGCAACAGCAGACGACACAGAGCCACACGGCGACGCTCACCTCCCGACAACACCTTCACACTCTGGTCGGCATCGGGGCAACGCAAGGCGTCCATAGCACGCTCCAATACGCTGTCCAACTCCCAGCCGTTCACATGGTCAATCTTCTCATACAATTCGCCCTGACGCTCGATAAGACGATTCATCTCGTCGTCCGACATCGGCTCGCACAGCTTTATATTGATATCCTCATACTCTTTCAATAAGGCAACTGTTTCGGCGCAGCCCTCCTCGACAACCTCCTTTACGGTCTTTGTGTCGTCTAATTGAGGCTCCTGCTCCAAATAACCCACCGAGTAACCCGGAGCAAAGACAACTTCGCCCTGATAATTTTTGTCGATGCCGGCGATAATCTTCATAAGGGTAGACTTACCCGAACCATTCAGACCGATGATACCGATTTTAGCACCATAGAAGAATGATAGATAGATGTTGTTAAGCACCTTTTTTTGGTTGGTGAAGGTCTTTGACACGCCCACCATCGAAAAGATAATTTTCTCGTCTGCCATATATTTATTTTTTGTATTATATTCTTATATCTTGGCAAAAATACAAAACTAAATTTAGACTACCAACCATATAACCTTTTATTTAATATAAACGCCTGGTTTTTTGCCGAATTCACCAAATGTGACAATCGCTTGAAGTTGCAATATAAGTTCTTTTTATGATAATATAAATCTTTATAATTAAAAATATATTGCAAAGGAGTGATATTTTACTAATTTTGCATCAGGAAAAAGAAAGTTAAACTCATAAAACAAACAATATTATGAAAAGCGTAAAAGGAACACTTACAGAGAAGAACTTATTGAAGTCATTTGCCGGAGAGAGCCAGGCTCGTAATCGTTATACATTCTTTGCCAGCGTTGCAAAGAAGGAGGGCTTTGAGCAGATTGCAGGTGTGTTTATGGAGACAGCCGAGCAGGAGAAGGAGCACGCAAAGCGTTTCTTTAAGTATCTTGAGGGTGGTGATTTGGAGATTACTGCTACATATCCCGCAGGTAAGATTGGTACAACAGGCGAAAACCTTTTGGCAGCAGCAATGGGTGAGCATGAGGAGTGGGATGTACTCTATGCTGAGTTTGCACGCGTAGCTGACGAGGAGGGTTTCTCTGAGATTGCAGAGACTTTCCGCCAGATTGCAAAGGTTGAGGCCGAGCATGAGCGTCGCTACTTGAAGTTGCTGGAGCGCGTAACAAATGGTACAGTATTCGTTCGCGACGGCGAGATTTGGTGGCAGTGCCGTAACTGCGGTTACATCATCTTGGCAAAGGAGGCTCCCATCAAGTGTCCCGCATGTGCACATCCTCAGGCATATTTCGAGCCCAAGAAGGAGAATTATTAATCGAAAAACTATTATAAGAAAAGTTGTTGTAACCGCGAGGTTGCAACAACTTTTTTAGCAATATATCTATCTTCCGGCTACAAATAAGCTTTTCATAAATCTCTCATACATAGCTCTATCCGTTTTACTCATCCGAAGTGTATCGCCCACTTGGCGAGGCAATACCGTATACCCGGGCGTCTGCACCCAAACAGGCTCCACCTTAAGCGCATATCGAATCTCACCCGATTCATTTCGTTCGACATCTATCACGGCAACAATACCTCCATCGCAATGAGGTTTACGCTGATTTGAAACAAAATTCCCCAACGAATAAATCGTTACGCCATTCACGCTATCGCATTTATAAGGTTGTACCACATGCGGATGGCTGCCAATAATAATATCTACGCCATGTCGTTTCATAAACCTCTCCAAGCGATATTGCGTGCTATTAGGTTTTAATTGATACTCCGCGCCCCAATGCACCACAGCAACCACACAATCCACGCTATCCTGTTCTATGCGGGCAAAATCCTCCGCCATGGCTAAAGTGTCAAGATGCGCCACATAACTCCCCTTTGGAACGGGAATGCCATTTGTGCCATAGGTATAATTCACTATGGCAAACGAGATATCATTCTGATTTATATAACAGATTCTATTCCTGCGATAATCAACACTATCCCTCCATACTCCGACGCGTTTCATACCTAAAGAGTCGATAATTGCCGTTGTTGAGTTAATACCTTCTGCCCACCTGTCGCAGCAGTGATTATTTGCCATCGCCACTACATCTACACCCATATCGCGCAAAGCAACCGCAACCTCCGCCGGAGAGCAGAAACACGGATATCCGGTGTATGAGCCTTTGTGGGATAGGGTAGTTTCAAGGTTTATAATTGCAATGTCGGCATCGCGAAACAGAGGCGCAACATACCTCAGCGACGCATGATAATCATACCCGCCGTCAGCCCTACGCGCAGCCCTTATCTGGGGAGAGTGCTGCATAAAATCACCGCCTGCAACTATTCGCACCCGACGCTTTTGCTCCACACGCGTTTCGTCGGACATCTCCGCCGCAGGGGCTTCGAACTCCACGAAATATAGCGGCAAAAACGCCACGACCAACATTATTGCTATGGACAGAAAATATCTCATCTAAAGCCGATTATTGGGCATTCAAATTATCAACTGCCGCCTTGAGTTGCTCCAATGCCTTCTCCAAGACAGAACGAGGGACGCCCACATTCATGCGCATATGCAACTTGCCCTCCTCACCGAACATTGCACCATCATTCATTGCCAATCGGGCATCATTTACCACCATATCGACCATGCGCTCATGCGTAATACCCAATGCCGAAAAATCAAGCCACACAAGATACGACGCTTGAGGCTTAACGACCTTAATTGCAGGAATATGTTCAGCAATATAATCGGCTACAAAATCCACATTCTGCTCTACATAGCGCACCATTTGCTGACGCCATGCCTCTCCATGTGTAAATGCCGCTTCGGTAGCCACCATCGCAAAAATCGTCGGCATATCCATCTCGTTTGCTTCCAAATACGCAAAGAATTTATCCCTTAAGCGCTGGTTTTTAACCACGGTATACGAACTCACAATACCGGCAATATTAAAGGTCTTGCTTGGTGCAGCAAAGGTAATACTGCACTCCGCAGCAGCCTCGGAAGCCATAGCAAACGGAGTGTGAACATTGCCATATAACGGCATGTCGCAATGTATCTCATCCGAGATAACTATCATATTGTGTTTCACTGCAATATCCGCCAATCGTTGAAGCGATGCTTTATCCCAAACCACTCCTATCGGATTGTGCGGATTAGCCAATATTATCATCTTGCACGACGAATCTATCACGCTCTCAAGTTGCTCAAAATCCATCTCACAACGCCCATCTGCCGAAATCTTCATCGGATTATCCACCACGCGGCGCCCGTTATGCTCCGGCACCAAGCGGAACGGATGATATACCGGAGTCTGGATGATAATCTTATCGTTCGGCTCGGTGAAGCATGTAATTGCCATGCCGATACCCTTCACGATACCCGGAATATATCGTACCCAATCTCGCTCCACATCCCAATTATGCCTCTGTTTCTGCCACGAGATAATACTCTGCCAATACTCATCGTAGGCTTCGGTATAACCCAAAACAGGGTGTTCAAGACGCTGTTTCAAGGCGTCTATAATAAAATCAGGGGTTTCAAAATCCATATCGGCAACCCACAACGGAATAAGGTCCTCGCGCCCATACAACTCTTTGAGTGAATCATATTTTATACTATGCGACCCCGAGCGGTCGAGAATCTTATCAAAATCGTAAATTTTCTCCATATTTTAAGCAATTAGAAATTTCATAACATCTACGCCATCGGCATAGTCCATGAGTGTAGGGTATTGCGCCTCGCCGAAATCAACCCTGCGAGGATGCACGACACACTGCGACACTACACATTGAATCTTCTCATCCTCCTTCGACAACCACTCTTCAACCTCCGCCAAATCGCCGTATTCGGCATAATGTATGCGGCTCAACGCCTCGGGCAAAGAGCATGACGCTATTGCCAAAGCCCCATCTAAATCCACAAAATGCACGCCCGTCATTGTTAGCATCGCCTTGTCGCACATATAGTTATCGTATCGCATTTTAACCACACCTTGAGGTTTTGGTATCGCACCTTGCCACCCTTTAGGGATAAAAAGCAATGACACATTTCGGCAACCAAGCCCGTTATACGAATATATATCTCGACGCAACCCCTCCAACTGCGTTTGACTCTCCTCACCGGAAAGCACAGCAACCGAATGGCGACTGCCTCGAATCAGCGCAGGTTTATCCGCAAATTTGCCTTTGAAATATTTGGTAGCCGCATCGCCTCCCGTAGCGATAACCATATCAAATTCGGAAGCGTCAGCATACTTTTCTATGGCTATGCAAGGCTCTATTTTGCGCAATAAATCAACCACATACGACATAAGTGCATTATCCTTGCTCGAAGGTTTTACAATGGCGGTATAACCACACGCCAAGACGCATAACAAATCGAAGAATCCTACCAGAGGTAGATTCCCCGCCATGATAATAGCTACACGGCGAGCCTCGGAAGGGGTAGGGTAATGCGACAGCCACTCACGCAACTTCTCTGCATCAAGCATCTCTCGACAAATGGCATCTATCGCCATTTTGATATCCTCCCCCGAGAACCACTCATTCGCAGAGATAGCCTCTCGAAGCGCATTTCGCGAGGTTTCATCCTCCCCGAAACGGCGCAAGCGACTCCCTAACTCAGTAAATATTTCAATCGCAGACAACATATTCGCAAAAATATTTGCTCAAAGATAAGAAAAAATTTGGATTATAAGATTTTTTCTTTACCTTTGCACTCGCAATCCACGATAAGTGGGACATATTTGCGGAAATAGCTCAGTTGGTAGAGCACAACCTTGCCAAGGTTGGGGTCGCGAGTTCGAGTCTCGTTTTCCGCTCTCAAAACATAAAACGACAGCAACCTAGCTGTCGTTTTTTTTGTTTCGAGAGCGGATTCTCCGCAACTATATCGACATTCCCTCCAAACCTCCCTTTGACAAAGGGAGGCTTCGGATAGAACTCGAAGGAGCGACCACAAATCTCCCCTTTCAGGGGTTGGGGGTGTAAATATAGTTCGCGAGAATCGCCTGCGCGAGAAATAAAACAATCATCGCTCTCCCATATTCAAAACAAAAGGCCCAGCAAACGCTGAGCCTGATTATTTAAGGTCTTAAGCCGCTACCACCTTGTAGTGTGATAGTTTCTCCTGTAACATACGAGGCCTCATCGGAAGCAAGGAATACACATACACGGCCAATATCAACTTTGGGGTCGGCGAAGTGACCCAGCGGAATACCCTGAATTGTCTTTTCATATAGCTCCGGGAAATGCTCTTTCCATTGTTGCAGACTCTCGGTCATAGCAAGAGGGCAGATAACATTCACCCTTACACCATCAGGGCCCCATTCAGCCGCTGCCACACGTGACAGACCTCGAATGCCCTCCTTAGCCGCAGCATACGACGCCTGTCCCAACTTGCCAAACAAACCTGCTCCCGATGCAAAATTTATCACCGAGCCTCGCGAAGCCTTCAAGTAGGGGAAACATTCGCGCATATAGAAGAATGCCGCATACAATCCAGAATAGATGGCGAGGTCGAAATCCTCCTTTGTATGCTCAACAAGCGGCAAACCCGACTTCGATACCTGCGCATTATTCACCAGCGTATTTAGCTTGCCAAACTTCTCAATGGTCTTTGATACGACCATCTTTATAGCCTCCTCGTCGGCACCATCAGCCACCAAAGGCAACACCTCGACGCCATATTTCTCCTCCAATTTCTTTTTAGCCTCGACAAGGCGTGACTCTGTTCTACCTGTAAGAACCAAGTTTGAGCCCTCCTCGGCAAACGCCTCAGCCAAGCCAAATCCGATACCTTTGCCACCTCCCGTAATCAGCGTAACATTACCATTTAATCGTTTCATAGCTATTTGTTTTAGTTATTTTTTCTTAGGTTAATCATGCATCAAAAATAATAATTTTATGGAACAAATTATCACCGCACAAAGAAAATATGCAAAAATGGGACAAAAAAACCTACCTTTGTTTTCCACACCTTCGACTTTCAAGTAAACTTGAGCCGAGGTATAAAAAAACAAGAAGATATCTTTCGACATCTTCTTGTTTCGTTTGCTTTGTCGGGATGACTGGATTCGAACGGCGAAGCCGAAGCGGGGCACCTTTGAAAAATATATATTTTCTGCCCCGCAACCACCAATCAAAGAATACCAACCATCACCGATTTGAGCAGACAGCACGCGAAGCGGGCGGTATTTTTTTGTTGTTTGCGGCGGGCTTGCACGCAACGCAACAGCAACAAAAAAAACAGCAGAACTTTTCAGTTCTGCTGTCTGCTCAATTTGTCGGGATGACTGGATTCGAACCAGCGACAACACGCCCCCCAGACGTGTACTCTAACCGGGCTGAGCTACATCCCGAAGTAGCGAGAGAGAGACTTGAACTCTCGACCTCATGATTATGAATCATGCGCTCTAACCAGCTGAGCTATCTCGCCATTGCGTAAATGCGAGTGCAAAGATAGCGCTTTTTTTTATCTGTGCAAATAGTTTTGCAAAAAATGTGTCAAAAAAGTTATTTTTTATTCGGCATACATTTTGCTTCGAAAATGTAAAACACTGAGAATTATGACATCAGAAAATTATTTCATGCGCACATTAAATCTTCTTGCCGGTGTGGCTCTTATCATCGGAATCTCGATTGAGGTACTCACAGGCAATCATCACACATACTCTGCGTGGTATTTGTGGCTTCAGTTCGCTGTCTGCATAATCTTTATTTTGGACTTCGCCCATGCGCTATTCGTCGGTGGGCACTCTTACCGCCATACACTGCTCAACATCCTATTCCTTATTATATCTATACCATATCTTAATATTTTGGATTGGATGCACCTCACGCCACATCGAGCTCTTGCCGTTGTTATGTCGGCACTGCCATTGCTCCGCGCATTTGTCGCAATGGGCGTTGTTGTGCAATGGCTGGTCGAGGGTAGGGCAAAGCGCATCTTCGGAGCATATATTTTCACCGTTGTGGGCTTCACATATTTAGCAGCGTTGATGTTCTACGACTACGAAATAGGCGTAAATCGCCATCTGCAAGGCTTCGGGAACGCTCTGTGGTGGGCATGGATGAATGTCACCACCGTGGGTGCCGCCATATTTCCCGTAACGGCAATCGGCAAGGTCCTCGCAGTACTTCTCCCATCATTGGGCATGATGTTCTTCCCGATTTTCACAATCTATGTCACCAACCTCTACTCCGAAAAACACAGCAAAGGGTAGGCAAAATGAATATATAAAACCAAAGGGGCTGCATGTGTTATTATGTCAGCCCCTCGGATTATACATTATATAGTATTGTGTATTAGAAATTAAAACCAATCTTTACATAGAAAGCATTTGTTTTAGCGCTGAGTTTTTCTTCTTCACAGTAGTACCCATCATAGCTATCAGTGCCCTTATATCCTGCTCCAAAGACCTGATGTTGCAAACCGAGCGAGAAAACCAATGACTTATAGCGTATTCCTGCTCCAAAATCACAATAGAAACCACCGCGAGCCCTTGATACTTCTTCATAATCATCTTCAACATCCTTGTAATTTATAGACGAATAGCATCCGACCGTACCGCCAAGTCCAAGATTAACAAATGGAGTGAACTTATTATTTACCGGATACATAAGTTTTATGTTAGCAAATATTGGCAGCATTATAGCATTCCAACTGTCGGAAGGTTTGCCGCTTTCGTTCACATCAGCTGCTTCATCAGCAAGATACTGGAACTCTTTCAATTTACCGTAATAGTATTGTACACCGACACCTGCACCGATAAAAAAATATGGGCCAATTTCAACTCCATGCACTGTTTCAATCAATGGGCGAGAGAGCACTGTTCGCATATAACCTTCGGTTCCGTGTTCAAACTCTCCATCACTGTCCGAATACTCATAGTCCCATAGAAATCTATCACCTGTAATTGCATAACCGATATTAACCTCGCCTTTGTACTTTGGAGTCCAATTAACTGTCTTTTTTACCGAAGTAGCTTGTAAGTTTGGTTGCTCGGCACCAATCAATGTGGAATGTTCTTGCGCTAATACATAAAATGTAGAGCAAACAACGGCACACACAATGAGTAATAATTTTTTCATAATAAATGAATTTTCTGCCCACCAACTCCGAATGTACGGTTAATATAAATAAAGAAAGTGTGGAGTTGTTCGTTTATCCAACAGTGGCATTTGGCGTGGCCTCGACGAAAATAAACAATACTCCACACCTGTACAGTATGTGGAGTAGACACAGAATGTGCCAACATAGCATACCAATACAAGTGATGTAAGCATTCGTTATCCTTTCGTCTAAAATCGCCAAATTTCACTGTTAAGGATTAGCGAAACACTTTCACTAATAAATATGTTTGCCGAGAGCGCACCCTCGACATCACAAAATTATGCAAAGTTTTTGGAAAGCGCAAGAGAATAAAGAAAATTTAATATTACTTGAACGACCTCTTACCTCGGCAGGTTGCCCCGCCTAATAAAAAAAACAATTGCGTCAGCACCTTAAAAACTACTAACGCACGCGGCAGCCGAGAGCAGACCGAAGAGGGGTGGGATAGACATTAAACCAAAGGTTTAGAGAACGAATTAGATAGCAGTGGCCAAACTTGTTTGAGATACTGCTATCTAATTCGTTATCGTAGTTGCAAAGCAACAATGGCTATCACACATCACGCAGACAAGTCTGCCGAGGCGTAATTGTGTGAAAGTAGTTTAGGGGAGCAAAAAAGAATAGGCGGGAATCATCTCGATTGCCGCCTATCTCGGGGATTGCTCCCCTAAACTACTAACCCAAACTTAAATAAATGAAGAAACCTCGTGGTTTTCCAACCACTGACAATAGAACGAGCAAATTATTTGCCAAAGTATGCCATCGGTCCATATATGCCAATTTATTACCTAAAACAGTTATAAAACACTATTATTCACCGCAAATGAAGGGTTTATTTCGGCACACTGTTGAAAACTAAATTATTTTATCTATATTTGTTTATTCAATCGCAGTGTAACTTAAACCTTTTCATTCGTATGTTACGAAAAATACGCATCTTCACAGCCACGCTCAGCTTTATTCTCGTAACGCTCCTGTTTCTGGATTTTACGGGCACTCTGCACGCTTGGTTTGGCTGGATGGCAAAAATTCAATTTCTGCCGGCAGTCTTGGCACTTAATTTTGGAGTTGTCGCCGGACTAATCCTCCTCACGCTACTCTTTGGCAGGGTATACTGCTCGGTCATCTGTCCTTTGGGTATTATGCAGGATATATTCTCCTCAGCAGCAGGTCGCAGGACAAAAAATCGCTTCAAATACACAAAGCCTCACACTCTATTGCGTTGGGGCGTATTGGTGGTGTTTATCGCTCTGCTCTGCGCAGGATTAGGCTCTTTGGCGCTGCTTATTGCGCCATATAGCGCATTTGGCCGTATTGCTCAAAACCTCTTGGCTCCCATATGGCAGGCGGGTAACAATCTGCTTGCTCTGCTTGCCGAGCGAATCGACAGCTATGCGTTCTATTCAACCGACATTTGGATTCGTAGCGTCGGCACATTCATCGTTGCCGTAGCCACACTCCTGATACTCGCCATTATCGCATGGCGCAAAGGTCGCCTCTATTGCAACTCGATATGCCCCGTAGGAACTGTTTTGGGCGTATTCTCGAAATACTCTCTACTTAAGCCCGTTATCGACACCGAGAAGTGCAATGGCTGCAATCGTTGTGCGCGTAACTGTAAATCGTCGTGCATCGACACCAAAGCGCATGCGATTGATTATAGCCGCTGCGTTGTCTGCATGGATTGCATCGACAATTGCAATCAAGGTGCTATCAGCTACACACTGCGCAAGCATAGCTCCGCAACCGACAAAAAGGAGGCTCAAGCCGCATCCAAGTCGCGCCGCGATTTCATTGTCGCAACCGGATTATTGGCCGCCTCGACGGCAAAGGCCCAAGAGATGAAATTGGATGGAGGTTATGCCACAATCATCAAAAAACAGGCTCCTCCGCGTAACAATAAGATTACACCTGCGGGCTCATTGAGCGCACGCAACTTAACGACGCATTGCACCGGTTGCCAGCTTTGCGTTGCGGCATGCCCATCGCAAATTCTGCGCCCATCTGCCGACCTCGCGACATTCATGCTGCCCCTAATCTCATATGAGAAGGGGTATTGCCGCCCGGAATGCAACAAATGTGCTTCGGTATGCCCTACGGGAGCTATTAAGCCTATATCTATCGAAGAGAAGTCCTCGACACAGATAGGCCATGCGGTTTGGGTAAGGAAGAATTGTGTTGTCATAACCGACGATGTGGATTGCGGCAATTGCGAGCGCCATTGCCCTTCAGGAGCAATCACCATGGTGGCTTTAGATGCCAACGACCCCAAATCGCGCAAGATTCCGGCAATCAACACCGAGCGTTGCATCGGATGCGGAGCATGCGAGCACCTCTGTCCTTCGCGTCCCTTCAGTGCAATATATGTCGAGGGTCATCAAGTTCATAAAACAATCTAAAGAGTAGTGACTATGCAGAAGAAAGAGATACAGAAAATCGACAGACGACAGTTCCTCCAGCAATTAGGTGCAGGCACCATTGCGGCATCGGCACTACTTGCAGGATGTAAGGGTGGAGCAAACAACAGTGCAAACGGCACAACGCAAGATGTCCCGACCGACAAGATGACCTACCGCATAAACCACAACTGCGGTGACAAGGTGTCACTCTTGGGATATGGTTGCATGCGTTGGCCAACGATAGAAGAGGAGGGCAAGAAAACACGCATCGACCAAGAGGCGGTAAACGACTTGGTGGATTACGCCATAACGCATGGAGTAAACTTTTTCGACACCTCGCCCGTCTATTGTCAGGGCATGTCGGAGGAGGCTACGGGAATTGCCCTCAAGCGCTATCCCCGCAACAGTTACTTTCTATCGACAAAGCTCTCAAATTTCGCAAACCACACGCGCGAGAACTCAATTATGATGTATCGCCGTTCGTTCGAGAAGCTGCAAACGGATTATCTCGATTACTATCTGTTGCACTCGGTGGGAGGCAGCGTCCACGACTTCAATCGCCGCTATCGCGACAATGGTATGATTGATTTCCTTGTCGAAGAGCGCAAAGCGGGTCGTATACGCAACCTCGGATGGTCATTCCATGGCGAGAAGGAGGTTTTTGACCAGATTATCGCCATGCACGACGAGGTACATTGGGATTTTGTGCTAATTCAGATGAATTATTCGGATTGGCGAAATGCGCGAGGTCGTAATGTCAATGCCGAATATCTATACACCGAATTGGAGCGCCGAAAGATTCCCGTAATGATTATGGAACCGCTGCTCGGAGGACGCCTGTCGAAAGTCCCCGACCATATCGCTATGCGCCTTAAGCAGCGCGAGCCGGAGAAGAGTGTAGCTTCGTGGGCATTCCGTTTTAATGGTACATTCCCAAATGTAATGACCGTACTGAGCGGTATGACCTACATGGAGCATCTTCAGGATAATATCCGCACCTATTCTCCCGTAGTACCGCTTACCGACGAGGAGCAGGCGTTTCTGTTTGAAACGGCAGAGCTGATGTTGCAATACCCGACAATTCCATGCAACGATTGCAAATACTGCATGCCTTGCCCTTATGGGTTGGACATACCCGGCATATTACTTCACTACAACAAATGTGTAAATGAGGGTAATCTATCATCCTCTTCACAAGACGAAAATTACAAGAAGGCGCGTCGTGCCTTCCTTGTCGGCTACGACAGAGCTGTCGAGCGCGAGCGTCAAGCCGACCATTGCGTAGGCTGCAAGCAGTGTAACCCTCACTGTCCGCAACGCATCGACATACCTAAAGAGATTCGCCGCATAGACCGCTACATTGAGGATTTGCGACAAGGTAAGGAGTTTTAATCAAAACAAAAGGACCAGGTATAATGCAAACTGATATAATAGAGCTTCGTCGCTCAAAATCATATTCATGTGTAATAGCCAATCATGGGCAGATTTACACCTTTACGGCGCGTGGGGTGGACGACCTTTACAATCTTCTCACCAAGCAGCCCGAAATATTGCGCGGCGCCTATGTGGCGGATAAAATCGTAGGCAAGGGAGCTGCGGCGCTGATGGTATTAGGTGGTGTAAGGCGACTTTTTACGGAAGTTATAAGCAGTGATGCCATAAAGTTCCTTAACGATTACGACATGACGGTAGAGTGGGGAGAGGAGACCGAACGCATCATAAATCGCAAAGGCGACGATATTTGCCCCATAGAGAAGGCGTGCGCCAAATGCAAAACCCCGGAGGAGTGCTTCGAGGCAATAAAAGAGTTTTTATCAAAGCAAGAATAGGCTAAAAGAATAATGACCTGCCTAAAACTTATCAGACAGGTCATTATTGTTCTCTATGCCTTAATCATTCGGATAAGCCGCGATGAAGACATTGCGTTTACGCAACTCATCCTGCACGCGATGCAGTTCGGCAAGCGAAACCTTACCCACGACATATTTATAGCTGTCCGAAATGTAATTCTCGCTCACAGACTCAAATTTTATCAGATTGAGGTCGGCGTAATCCACATAACGATAATATACACGGAATGAGTGGTCGAGTGTATATTCGGGCAACTGCGAATCATTGCGCTTCTTATACTCATACTTATAGTCATACAAGCAAGCTGTGATATCGCTCAATACGGCCGAGCCGGTAGGGTAGCCTCCTGCGCCACGACCAAACATAAATTGTTTATCGTAGAAAAGGCCCTTGATTACCACGCCGTTAAATTCATCCTCGACGCTGTAAATATACTTATTGCGTGAGATGAGCTGGGGTATAACGCACATTATCAGCTTGTTATTCTCCAATTTCTCAACATGCGCCACCAACTTAAAGCGGCGCTCCTTCTCGTTGGCGAAGCGGATATCGTCGTCGTTCATATTCGAGATTCCGTAAGTAAAAATCTTCTCCGGAGCGACATACAGACCAAAGGCATGAACCGTAACGATAATAAGCTTAAATAGCGAATCCCAGCCGTCGATATCAAGCGATGGGTTACTCTCGGCAAAACCCAAATCCTGCGCCAACTTCAAAGCGTCGGGATAAGACATTTTCTCGTTAAAAATCTTCGACAAGATAAAGTTCGACGAGCCATTCAAGATACCCTTTACCGAGGTTAGCAAATCGTTGTCGTAGTACTCCTCCAAATTACGAATGACGGGGATAGAGCCACATGCCGAAGCATCATAGAGCAGGGCAACATTGTAACGCGCCTGCAAATCTATCATCTCCTCGAGATGGTGAGCCAACATCTTCTTATTACCCGAAACTACGGGCAAGCCCATCTGCAAAGCTCGCTTAACGATAGTGTAGGCAGCATCGGCATCATCAATCAACTCCACGATAAAGTTGATATCGGGGTCATTGAAAATATCGTCTGCGTTATCGGTAAATTCTGCATCGACAGAGCGTTTTTTATTGATGTTACGCACACATATACGCTTAATTTCCACATTCTTCGAGCCGATTCGCTTCAACACATCATACAGACCGCAGCCTACCGTACCAAAGCCAAAAAGTCCGATATTAAGTTTCTTACCATTCATGACTATTTTATATTTTCGTTATTATTATCTTTTTCTATTTCAAAAAATCTAAAATTATTTCGTTCAATTGCTTATGCTCGACCAAAAAGCCGTCATGCCCAAAATCGGAGTCTATCAAATGATACTCCACATCGGGGATATTCTCAATCAGCAATTTATGGTCTTCGGGCGGGAACAATATATCCGAAGTAATGGCAACAACCAACGATTTCGCCTTAATACCTCGCAGAACCTCCTCCAAGCGGCCACGACCACGCGCCAGATTATGCGAATCGACCGCCTGCGAAAGGCGATAATACGAATAGGCATTGAATCTGCGACGCAACTTCTCGCCTTGATAGCGTTGATAGGAGTGTACACGACGCACAAACCCTGCCTCATCCGCATTTTCATCCTCCTGCGTCTTATCGTAAGCCATGCCGCCACGATAGCTCATTAGGGCAATGCTGCGAGCCACAGCCATGCCATTCAATCCGGCCTCGGCATTGCGCTCTCCGAATGTTGCATCGTTCTCAATTGCCATGCGCTGCGATTCATTAAATGCAGCTGCCCAAGGTTTAGTCGATGGAGTAGTAGCTATAAAGGCTGCACGCTCGGCAAAATCGGGTTGCATAATCGACCATTCGAGGCATTGAAAACCGCCGATAGAGCTACCAATCAACAACTTGACTCGTTCAATACCGAGATGCATCGCCAAAAGCTGATGCGCATGCACCATATCCCTAACCGTAATCTTCGGGAAATCGCCATACCATGGCTCATCCGTCGCAGGGTTAATGCTCAAGGGCCCCGTTGTTCCGTAATGCGAGCCGAGGAAATTGGCACACACGGTAAAGTACTTTTCAGGGTCTAAGAAACATCCTTTCTCCACTGTATGAGGCCACCAATCGGCAACATCCGAATTGGCCGTCAGAGCATGGCATACCCAGATAACATTGCTCTTATCGGGGTTCATTTCCCCGAAAGTGTCGTATGCTATCTCAAGCGAGGGTAATACTTCGCCGCATTCCAGCTCGAAAGGTTTTTCGTATCTATATATTTGGGCCATGATATTCCGAATTTATTGTGCTGCGGCAAAAGCCTGCTCAAAATCGTCGATTATATCCTCCACATTCTCCAATCCGAGCGATATGCGCAAAAGGGTAGGAGTGACACCTGCTGCCTTCAAATCCGCCTCTGAAAGTTGCTTATGCGTAGTAGATGCAGGGTGGGTAACAACCGTAATCGAATCACCAATCATGGTCATATTTCCCGCCAACTTCAGCGCCTCGACAAACCTCACAGTACTCTCCAACGAACCCTTCAATTCAATGGTAAAGACACTCGATGAGCCATAGCGATAATATTTCTTGGCATTTTCGTAACCGTTATGATTCTCGAATCCCACGAAACTGACACGCTCAACCATAGGATGATTGCGGCAATATTCTGCCAACTTCCAAGTAGACTCCACCTGATGCTTTACTCTAAGCGACAGTGTTTCCAAACCCAACAGCATCAAATAGGCATCAAATGGAGAAGGGCAGCATCCGAAATCGCGCAAACCATCCACGCGGCACTTCACAATAAACGCTGCATTTCCAAATGCCTCATGCAGATTCAAGCCGTGATAGCCCTCCGAAGGTCCATCTATCTGCGGGAATTTACCATTTGCCCAATTATAATTACCGCCATCTACGATAATACCGCCCATCGCTGTTCCGTGACCATTTATCCACTTTGTAGCCGAATCGACAACGATATTTGCGCCCCAATCAAACGGATTACACAAGAAACCTGCTGCACCGAAAGTATTATCAACCACAAACGGCACATCCTTGCGCTTTGCCATGTCGCCCAAAGCCTTCAAATCGGGGACATCGCATGTGGGGTTACCCATGCTCTCGGCGTAAATAAACTTCGTGCGCTCATCCACCAATGGTTCCATATCCTCGACACGCTCCGACTTAGCGATACGGCACTCTATGCCCAACTTCCGCAACGAAATACGGAATTGGTTATATGTACCGCCATAAAGGAATGGCGACGCTACGATATTATCTCCGGCCTCGGCAAGTGCCGTAACGGTAATTAGAATTGCCGACATGCCCGACGCCAAAGCCAAAGCTCCGACACCACCATAGAGCGCAGCAACACGCTCCTCATAGGCTGCCGTTGTAGGGTTATGCAGACGGGTATAAATATTTCCCGGCTCACTCAACTCAAACAGATTGGCTGCATAATCGCAACTCTTGAAATGATATGCCGCAGTGGGGTAGATAGCAATACCTCGCGAGCCTGTATGATCAACATGATAACCGCCATGTATCTGGCGAGTCTCAAATCTTAATTTCTTATCTTCTGACATATGTATATATATTAAATCGTCTTCGCCCGACAGTAAAGGAATCAGGCAACTCTAATTATTAAAATAAAGGGGTAAGATTTTGTGTCCTTGACACAGGGTAGCACATAGCCACCGGCAAATAACAGCGTGCCTATCGGCACATTCGCATTGAGCACATCATACAACGAGCGCCAGACATATTCAGGCCGCAACCTGATAGATTAGATATGTACTGCATACTTGCCATTGAAACAGATCTTTTATCTTTGGCAAAGATAGCACTTATTTTTTATTTACATGCAGATTTGGACAAAAAAACTTCAACTTGCAATAATCCGCACATATCCGACAGTATAGTGGTATTGACTATAATTCAACCTCGGCGGGGTCTAATAAATTATGTAATATGGCATAGATGGTAAGTCCCGCAACCGACTTTATACCCGTTTTGTGAGAGATATTTTTTCTATGTGTATTTACCGTATGAATCGAAATATACAATCGCTCGGCAACCTCCTTATTTGTAAGGCCCTTTGCCAAAAGAATCAGCACATCCTGTTCTCGCTCCGAAAGCTCATGGCTATCCGTATACGGATTGGTTTGGCTCTGCTCAACCGCCTGATTGAGTTTTCGAGCGATTGTCACTCTGTCGTCATAAACATTTATCACACTATCAACCCAGCGCACACACTCATCGTCACACACCGTAGTAGACAACAGCGACAACGCCACGCTTTGCAATTCGGGATATAGATACCTCACATCTCGCTTAAAAGTGCCTATAACCTGAGAGCCGGCAACCACCACATCGGGCACTATGGCAGTAAATTTTTCGACGCACGACTTTATGTCGGCGAAATGCGCCACCACATCAAATTCGCTCTGCAATAGCATGGCACGCAAACCCTCTACGATAAGTTCCGAGGGCTCTATGACAACAACCCGATACCGCTTCATACTCTCTTCTCCTTACATTTTACAAGGGGTGCCAAGACCTCAATTTCCAACAATGTATGACGAGCCAAATCCTCGCGCAAAGCAAATATATCGAAGAGCAATTCGCAGCGCTGACGCATAGAACATGCCACAGGCAGATACTTTATCATAATGCTCTTCATATCATCGATTTTCTCGCATATATCGGTATGGCTATCCATATAAATACCTATTTCCGAACAACATTGCTCTCCGCACATCAAAGATTCAATATAGGGAAATATTTCACACTCCTCATACTCCAAATGCGCTCGCACCTCATTCACATAATCAGCACAGAACTTACTCAAAATATTGCGTTGCTTATCCCCGCAATCATGCAACATATCCTCCACACCTTTGACTATGCGAGGCAAGAGAATATGGGTATAATAGCGATGCGAAGCCTTCAGATATTTTATCAGGTTTACGATATCATCTTCAGCCTTAAGCTCCTTATAATCGGGATGATAGTCCGGCCGCGAACAGATTTGGCATATCATCAGAAAAAGCGATGGCGATATGCCGTATCTACGGCACATTTCCGCCACCGAGATATCTCCAAATGGGAGTTCCATATCGAATCGGAGCAAAATAGATAGCAGATTATAATCCGCATCTATCAACTCCGCAAGTTTCATATCCTCCGAGAATATGACCTGATTATTACCGTCTGTTTTATAACTTTTCGTCATAACTTAAAACTGAAAATTATCCGTTTCAAAAAGCATTTCGCCATTACAAGCCCAACCACATGCCGATATTATACGCCACAAATGCCAAAATCCATGCAAGTGCCGTATTATACACCACAGAGAAGAGCGCCCACTTCCAGCCACCTGCCTCTTGCTTAATGGCAGCAATAGTACCAATGCAGGGGAAGTAGAGCAGAATAAAGATTATCATCGCCAAAGCCGACGCTTTAGAGTAGTTGCCCGAAGCCGCCAAATGTGCCGACAACGACGCTGTTTCATCCTCGGCATCATCAACAGAGTAGAGCACACCCAATGTAGATACAATTATCTCTTTCGCCGAAGCTCCCGACAATATAGCAACACTTGCTCTCCAGTCCAATCCGAGGGGCGCCATCACAGGCTCGATAAACTTGCCGATTTTACCCAAATAAGAGTTCTCGGATTGTCGAGCGAGCGTATTCACCGCAGCATCCGACTCTACATTTTCGATATAGTTTTCAGCAACTGCACCTCCATTAACCTCCACTTGAGATTCATGGGGATAATAGCTTAAAAACCAAATCACTACTGCAGCTACTAAAATCAAACCTCCAATCTTGCGGATATATTGCTCACTGCGACTCCACATATGTCGCAAAGTAGCGTTTAGGGTAGGGATTCGGTAGGGTGGCAGTTCCATTACAAAGGGAGTTTCGTCTGCTCCGAACATAAACCGTCTAAGCAATCGCGCCGTAACCAAACCGACAACGCAGCCTAAAATATATATCGCAAAAAGCATCGTTCCGGCATGCTCGGGGAAAAATGTTCCTGCCAACAGCACAAACACCGGCAAACGGGCACTGCACGACATAAACGGGTTAATAAGTATTGTGATTATGCGGCTACTGCGGCTCTCGATAGTTCGCGCCGCCATAATTGCCGGAACATTACATCCAAAGCCCATAACAAGCGGAATAAACGACTTGCCATGCAGACCGGCAAGGTGCATAACCTTATCCATGATAAATGCAGCACGCGCCATATAGCCCGAATCCTCCATAAGCGATATAAACAGATAGAGAATCAATATATTAGGCAAGAAAACCGCAACCGAACCGACTCCTCCGATTATGCCATCAACAATCAGGTCGCGCAACGGTCCATCCGCCATTAAAGCACCAACACTCTCACCCAACCATGCAAAACCCGCCTCAATCCATCCTTGAGGATATGCTCCGAGAGTAAAGGTACTCCAAAACATCACAAACATCACCGCAAGGAACAACGGGAAGCCAAAATATTTGTGAGTAACGATACGGTCAATCCACGATGTATGCTTATGAGTATGCTTCTTGCTGGGGGTAAATGTTTCAGCCAAGGCGCCTTCGATAAAGCCGTATTTCTCGTTGGTTATAGCCCCTTCGACATCCTCATCCAACGCTGCAATTATTCGCGCTGCGCCCTTGACACTCTGATTCTTCCACTCGGTAAAATGCTTCGATGAGCGCAACATTTCCATAACTCCACTATCGCCCTCTAACATTTTAATCGCCCAATAACGGGGCGGAAAACATTTCGGCAATTCATCGCCATGGCGTTTCATCATTTTCGAGAGCGCTCCTATCTCGGTTTCGATAGAAGACGAGTAGTTGATATGAATATGGCGCACCTTGGTATTCTGTCCTTCGTAGGTGAGGATTATCTCATCCAACAGAGCATCCAGCCCCTTAGCTTCTCGCGCCACAACGGGCACAACAGGCACACCTATCATGCGGCCTAATTGTTCATAATCCAACTCTGCGCCACTATGTTCCAGCTCGTCGTACATATTCAGCGCAACAACCATTTTGGGATTAAGGTCAATAAGTTCTGTGGTCAGATAGAGATTTCTCTCAAGATTTGAAGCCACAACGGCATTTACCACCACATCGGGCAACTCCTCCATTAAATGGCGACGAACATACATCTCCTCGGGAGAGTATGGCGACAAAGCGTAAGTACCCGGAAGGTCTGTAATATTGATTTTATAACCCTTATAACGGAACGAGCCCGACTTGGCATCCACGGTTACTCCGCTATAATTTCCGACATGTTCATGACCGCCCGACAGAGCATTAAACAGTGAGGTTTTTCCGCTATTCGGATTACCCACCAGAGCAACACTAATCTCTCTTAAGCGTGCGCTAACCACCTGCTCGATGTTATTATCCTCATCATCCTCCATAATGGCAGCACCTTCGGAAGAGGATTTAATCTTCAGAGCCTCCTCGGTTGTCATGACCTCGACCATAGCAGCCTCGCTGCGACGCAACGATACCTCATAGCCCATAATGCCATACTTTATAGGGTCACGCAACGGAGCATTCAACACTGCCACAACCTTCTGCCCCTTAACAAAGCCCATCTCCAGAATACGACGGCGAAAGCCCCCGTGTCCCGACACTTTGATAACCACAGCCGATTGTCCCGTTTTTAATTCTGATAATAACATATATTATGTATAGCTTTTTCTAAAATAATCGTCTTAACTATTTTTGCGATGCAAAAATATACATTTTCCGCGACTTTACCAATCCCTTTTTATAGCTATCAACCATTTACACAATCACAATATTATGCGATTGCAGACAAGAATTACACTCCCTATCTTTGCAAACAGAAACGCACATCATATTATAGAAGATAGCGATGTTGCAATCTATGAGTTTATTTTGTTTGTTTTATGAATAGTTTTCCGGCTACCGCAAGGTAGCATTCGCTTGCGAAGAGAGAATCTTTTCAAGCGCTGCCCGCAAGAATCTAAGCCATATACTCCGGGCAGAATCAGCCGAGGGGAGGGTGACCTTCCCTCTTTATTGTTTCAGAAAAAATGAAAACTATTGAATTTTATCATTTCGTGGATAATTTGTTAATATCTTCGCCGCCCGAATATTTTACTCTTATTATTAAATATTGTATCTTTGCGCATGCGTTAAGGGAAACGGGATTAAATCACCTTTTCGCTCAATTAATATGAGAACAAATATCAAATAATTTTAATATAAATAACGGCCGCTGCAGCATCTGTTGCAACGGCTGTGTTTTTAACACTACAAACAATTATGAAAGTTGCAGTTATCATGGGTTCTACAAGCGATTGGGGCGTAATGTCAGCCGCAGTCGAGACTTTGGAGGAGTTGGGAATCGAGTACGAGAAGCGCGTAATCAGCGCACATCGCACGCCTCATTTGATGTTCGAATATGCCACTACGGCTCGCGAGCGTGGCATTGGAGCAATTATCGCAGGTGCGGGAGGCGCAGCACATGTAGCAGGTGTTACAGCAGCCCTCACAACCGTTCCCGTAATCGGTGTTCCCATCAAGACATCAGCATTGGGAGGTTTGGACTCTTTGCTCTCTATCGTTCAAATGCCCGGTGGTATTCCGGTATCTACAACGGCTATCAATGGAGCAAAAAATGCAGCTCTCATTGCAGCTTCAATTTTCGCCCTTACAGATAAGGAACTGGAGGCTCGCCTCGAGGCTTACCGTAAGGCTCAAACCGAGAAGGTTTTGGAGGCAGAATTATAATTTTCAGTGCAATTAAGCTACAAGTAATCGAGATATGAAGAATTATCGTATTTATGTAGAGAAATATCCTCGTTTCCAAGTCGAGGCAGAGACACTGCGCAAGGAGCTGAATAACAATTTGGGATTAAGCCTCGAATCGCTCCGTCTGTTGAATGTCTATGACCTTTTCGGATTCTCGGAGGAGTTATTGGAGAAGAGCCGTTATGCGGTCTTTGGAGAGATTGTTACAGACAATGTAAGCGACGAGTGCGACCTCGAGGGCAAGAAATATTTGGCTGTGGAGTTCCTGCCCGGTCAATTCGACCAGCGCGCAAGCTCGGCGGTGGATTGTGTCCGCTTGATTGAGCCTACGGCTGATGTTCGCATCAAATCGTCAAAGTTGCTTATTTTCGATGACGCCATTACCGACGAGGATATGGCCCGCATCGAGCATTACTATATCAACGCAGTAGAGTCACGCCGCAAGGACCTGAGCGTACTGAGCGATATGGAGGCTGCCGAGGTTAAGCCCGTAGCCATCCTGCATGGTCTCACAGCACTCAAAGATGAGGAGCTGGAGGGTTTCTGCAAGCAGTACGGTCTGGCAATGAATGCCGACGACTTGCGTGAGGTGGTGAACTACTACCAAAAGGAGGGTCGCGACCCATCAGAGACCGAGCTGCGCATTTTGGATACTTATTGGAGTGACCACTGCCGCCATACAACCTTTACGACCGAGATTGAGGAGATTACTATCGACGATTCGTTCCTCTCGGCAGAGTTGGAGTCTACATTGGACAGCTTGAAGGAGATTCGCGCGGAGCTTGGTCGCGAGAACAAGAGCCTTTGCCTAATGGAGCTTGCCACAATCGGCGCCCGCTACCTCAAGAAAACCGGCGTATTGGACAACCTTGAGCAGAGTGAGGAGAACAACGCCTGCTCAATCTATGTAAATGTAGATGTGGATGGCGTAATGGAGAAGTGGTTGTTGCAGTTCAAAAACGAAACACACAATCACCCCACAGAGATTGAGCCATTCGGTGGTGCATCAACTTGTCTTGGCGGTGCTATTCGTGACCCATTGTCGGGCCGCAGCTATGTATATCAGGCGATGCGTGTAACGGGTGCAGGTGATATCTACAAGCCCGTAGCCGAGACTTTGAAGGGCAAGTTGCCGCAGCGCATCATTACGACAAAGGCCGCTTCGGGTTATTCAAGCTATGGCAACCAGATTGGTCTTGCCACTACTCATGTGCGAGAGATTTATCATCCCGACTATGTAGCCAAGCGTTTGGAGGTTGGAGCCGTTGTAGGTGCTGTCAAGGCGGAGAATGTTCGCCGTGAGTCGCCTACGGCGGGTGATGTTATTCTGCTTTTGGGTGGTCGCACAGGTCGTGACGGCATCGGAGGTGCAACGGGTTCATCAAAGGAGCATAATGTAAAATCTATTGAGGAGTGTTCTTCGGAGGTTCAGAAGGGTAATGCACCCGAGGAGCGTAAATTGGAGCGCCTGTTCCGCCGTCCCGAGGTCACTCGCCTTATTAAGAAATCTAACGACTTTGGTGCGGGCGGCGTCAGCGTAGCCATTGGCGAGTTGGCAGATGGCTTGGATATCTACCTCGACCGCGTACCGACGAAGTATAGCGGACTAAATTCTACGGAGCTTGCCATCAGCGAGTCGCAGGAGCGTATGGCCATCGTAATCGAAAAGAGGGATATGGAGGCAATGATAGCTTTCTGTCACGAGGAGAATATCGAGGTTACGCATGTAGCAAATGTTACGGATACGGCTCGCCTAAGAATGTTCTATAATGGCGAGATGCTCGTAAACCTTTCGCGCGAGTTTATCGACTCGGCAGGTGCAAAGCACTATACCAAGATTCGCATTGCCGCCGTTGAGGAGAAAGACCCATTCCGCCGCGAGGTGAAGGGTGAGAGCATCGCCGAGAAGGTTAAGAATAATTTGGAGGATGACAATGTCGTATCACAGCGCGGTATGATTGAGATGTTTGACTCGACAATCGGTCGTTCAACCGTTTTGATGCCTTTCGGTGGCAAGACTCAGAACACAGAGACTCAGGTATCGGTGCAGAAGTTGCCCGTAGGCAATGCCGTAACAAACACTGCCAGCATTATGGCATTCGGTTATAACCCGTTCCTCGCCTCATGGAGCCCCTATCATGGCGCTGCATATGCAGTCGTTGAGGCTGCAGCGAAGGTTGTAGCTGCGGGTGCTCGTTACGATAAGATGCGCTACTCTTATCAGGAGTATTTCGAGCGCATGAACAGCGAAACATCATGGGGTAAGCCTTTGGCGGCTTTGCTCGGCGCATTGAAGATGCAGGTTGAGTTGGGTTTGCCTTCAATTGGCGGTAAGGATTCAATGAGTGGTACTTTCCAGGATATCAATGTTCCGCCAATGCTTATGGCATTCGGTATTACTACCGTTGATGCTCGCACGGTAATCAGCCCTGAGCTGAAGCAGGCAGGACATAAGCTCTACTTGATTAAGCACAACCCCTTGAACAACTATATGCCCGACACCGAGCAATTGAAGGAGAACTTCTCGTTCGTATCGTCGGCTATCGAGCAGGGTAAGGTTGTTGCCGGCTACGCCGTAGGCTTCGGTGGCGTTCAGGAGGCTATCTCGAAGATGTCGTTTGGTAACAGAGTGGGTGCTGTGATAAATCTCGCGGAGCAGGAGTTGTTCGACTACGCATACGGCTCTATCGTTGTGGAGGCTGCGGAGGAGTTGGACTTCGCCGATGCAATCCTTATCGGCGAGACCATCGCCGAGGCTGAGGTTGAGTTCTGCGGCGAGCGCTTCCCGATTGACGAGTTACAGAAGATTAACTCTCAAAAATTCTGTCAGGTATATCCCGACCGCGGCTTGCAAGGTGGCGTAACACGCAAGAGCGAGCCCGAAAAGAAGGTTATCAAGTATAGCGGCACTCCGGTTGAGGAGGTTAAGGTTTACATTCCCGTATTCCCCGGAACAAACTGCGACTATGATACAGCAAAAGCATTCGAGCGAGCAGGAGCAAAGGTTTCAATGAGCGTATTCTGCGACCTTACAGCCGAGGATATCTTCGCTTCAATCGAAAAGATGAAGCAGATGATTGACGAGTGTCATATCTTCATGCTCAGCGGTGGTTTCTCGGCAGGTGACGAGCCCGATGGTAGCGGTAAGTTCATTGCAAATGTTTTGAACAACAAGGTCATCACCGACGCTATCCACGCTTTGCTCGACCGAGGCGGTTTGATTTTGGGTATCTGCAACGGTTTCCAGGCATTGGTTAAATCGGGCTTACTGCCTTACGGTCGCTTGGGACAGGTTGTAAAGGAGTCACCTACGCTCTTCCGCAACGACATTAACCGCCACATCTCGCAGATTGTTACTACTCGCGTAGCAACGACTGCTTCACCTTGGCTTTCATCGTTCGAGTTGGGCGAGGAGCATGCCATTGCGGTGAGCCACGGCGAGGGTAAGTTTGTCATTAGCGATGAGATGGCAGAGGAGTTATTCAAGAATGGTCAGGTCGCATTCCAATATGTTGATTCAGAAGGCAACGCAACGCTTACAGCACCTTATAATCCCAATGGTTCAAGCTATGGTATCGAGGGTATAATTAGCGCAAATGGTCAAATCTTGGGTAAGATGGGCCACACGGAGCGTTACGAGGAGAACCTCTTTAAGAACATTCACGGCAACAAGACTCAGAGCCTGTTCCAGAATGCTGTAAACTATTTTAAGGGCAAATAACAAAAAACTGATATAAATTATGGCTAAAAGTTATGAAAATGCCGGTGTAAACCTCGAAGCCGGCTACGAAGTGGTTCGCAGAATCAAGTCGCATGTAAAGTCTACAAATCGTCCCGGTGTTATGGGTAACATCGGAGCTTTCGGAGGTATGTTCGACCTCGCATCGTTGGGCTACAAGGAGCCAATTTTGGTGAGCGGTACAGATGGCGTTGGCACGAAGCTTAAGTTGGCTTTCGAGATGGACAAGCACGACACCATAGGTATTGACGCTGTGGCAATGTGTGTAAATGATGTTTTGGCTCAGGGCGCCGAGCCTTTGTTCTTCCTCGATTATGTTGCCGTAGGCCACAACGAGCCTGCAAAGATTGAGGCTATCGTAGCATCAGTGGCAGAGGGTTGCCGTCAGGCGGGTTGCGCATTGATTGGTGGCGAGACAGCCGAGATGCCGGGCATGTATGGCGGTGGCGAGTACGACATCGCAGGCTTCACTTGCGGTGTTGTAGAGCGCGCAAAGCTTATTGACGGCACAAAGGTTAAGGTAGGCGATGTTTTGGTTGGTATCGCTTCAAGCGGCGTTCACTCAAATGGTTTCAGTTTGGTGCGCAAGATTGTCAGCGACAATCAGTTCGATTTGCACCAGCCACATGCCGATTTGGGCGAGAAACCTCTGGGCGAGGTACTTTTAACCCCCACACGCATCTATGTAAAGCAGGTTTTGGATGTTATCCGCGAGTGTGATGTTCACGGCATCAGCCACATCACAGGTGGTGGTTTCGACGAGAATATTCCCCGTATCCTTTCAGAGGGTCAGGGCGTCGAGGTCAAGGAGGGCAGTTGGGAGATTTTGCCCGTATTCCGTTTCTTGGAGAAGTGGGGTGGAGTTGCTCACCGCGAGATGTTCAACATCTTCAACATGGGTGTAGGTATGGTTATCGCACTCGATGCAGCAGAGGCTGACAAGGCTATCGAGATTCTTGCAAAGCATGGCGAGAAGGCTTCGGTTATCGGTCGCATCGTCGAGGGCGAAGGCGTAACTATTATATAATAAGGTAGGGTGAGTGCGAAGCATAAAATAGCGATTTTTGCCAGCGGTTATGGTTCAAACTTCGAGGCTATCACACGCGCCGCGCAGAGTGGCGAATTGGAGTGCGAGGTGGTCTTGCTGGTTTGTGATAAACCCTCGGCACGCGTTATTGAGTTGGCTCGGGAGTTGGGCGTAAGGAGTTTTGTATTCTCGGCAAAGGATTTCTCGTCGAAAGAGGAGTATGAGGCTCAAATCGTCGAAGAACTCCAAGCCGCCGAGGTGGAACTCGTTTGCCTGGCTGGATATATGCGCATCGTAGGCAAGACACTGCTCGAAGCATATGCCGGTCGCATTATAAACCTTCATCCATCACTATTGCCGTCGTTTAAGGGCGCACGCGCCATTGAGCAGGCTTTGGAGTATGGCACAAAGGTCTTTGGAGCTACGATTCACTATGTAGATGCCTCGCTCGACGGAGGTAAAATCATCGCCCAGCAGGCCATTGCATATGAGGGTAGCGACATCGAGGAACTTACAGCGAAGATTCATGCCATAGAGCACCCGCTCTATATCAAGGCTATTAAAAATTTATTGAATTAACTATTAAAACCAAATACAAGAGATGAGAGCATTAATTAGCGTCAGCGACAAGAACGGCGTTGTGGAGTTTGCACAGGCATTGCGTTCTTTGGGCTGGGAGATTATCGCCACAGGCGGCACAATGAACCTTTTGCGCGAAAAGGGCGTGGAGGTTATCAACATCAGCGATGTTACGGGCTTCCCCGAGATTTGCGACGGACGAGTTAAGACATTGCACCCCAAAGTACATGGTGGTCTGTTGGCGCGTCGCGATGACGAAAGCCACCTCAAAGCATTGAAGGATAACGAGATTGAGTTTATCGACATGGTATGCGTAAACCTCTATCCGTTCCGTCAGACTATCGCCAAGCCTGATGTAAAGATGGAAGATGCTATCGAAAATATCGACATTGGCGGCCCTTCAATGTTGCGTTCAGCTGCGAAGAACTACAAAGATGTAACCGTGGTATGTAACCCCGAGAACTACGCAAAGATTATCGAGGAGATTAAGGCAAATGGTAACACTACACTTGAGACTCGTTTGCAGCTCTCGGCCGAGGCTTACACCCACACAGCGCAGTACGATGCGATGATTGC
Source organism: Alistipes sp. (assembly GCA_017532885.1). Next base: position 113,412 of record JAFXIS010000054.1, read on the forward strand.
AACCTATATGCGTAAGGCGGCAGGCTTGAACGAGAAATTGTTCTTGGAGTTCGACCTTAAGCAGGGCTTGCGTTATGGCGAGAATCCTCACCAGCAGGCTAAGTTCTACTCATCGATTGAGGCGGGTAGCTACTCTTTGGCTAACGCCAAGCAGTTGGGTGGCAAGGAGCTTTCATACAACAATATTCAGGATGCCAATGCCGCACTTTGCATCGTTCGCGAGTTCGACGAGCCTTTCTGTGTAGGCTTGAAGCACATGAACCCCTGCGGTGCTGCAATCGGCAAGGATGTGGTAGATGCGTGGACAAAGGCTTATGAGGCTGATAAGGTTAGCATTTTCGGCGGTATTGTAGCCGTAAACCGCGAGGTAACAAAGGAGGCTGCTGAGCTTATGAAGCCCATTTTCTTGGAGATTATCATGGCTCCATCGTTCTCTGCGGAGGCTTTGGAGGTACTCTCTTCGAAGAAGAACTTGCGTCTCTTGCAGGTTGATATGTCGAAGGATGAGCGCGTTGTAAACCAGTATGTCAGCGTAAATGGCGGTTTGCTCGTTCAGGATTTGGACAAGACAACAGCTACCGTTACAGCCGACATGTGCGTAACCGAGGTTAAGCCCTCGGAGGAGCAGCTCACCGACCTTAACTTCGGCTGGAGAGTGGTTAAGCATGTGAAGTCTAACGCTATTGTAGTGGTTAAGAATGGCCACACCGTTGGTGTCGGTGCAGGTCAGATGAACCGCGTAGGTTCGGCAGAGATTGCCTTAAAACAGGCTCATGCGGCCGGCTTCACCGAGGATTTGGTATTGGCATCAGACGGATTCTTCCCCTTCGACGACACCGTAACTATGGCTGCCGAGTATGGCGTGAAGGCTATCGTTCAGCCGGGTGGCTCGGTTCGTGACGAGGATTCAGTAAAGAAGGCTAACGAGTGCGGTATTACTATGGTTATGACGGGTATGCGTCACTTTAAGCACTAATCGACAGAGTATGAAGGCACTTGTAGTAGGTTCGGGTGGTCGTTGCCACGCCATTGTTGAGGCGTTGAGCCGTTCACCCCAAGTAGAGAAGATTTATTGCGCACCGGGCAATGCGGGTATTGCTGCATTGGCCGAGTGCATCGCTATAAAGGAGACCGAGGTCGAGGCACTGCGTGACTTTGCCATGGCGGAGGGCATAGAGCTCACCGTGGCAGGTCCTGAGGTTGCATTGGCGGCAGGTATCGCAGATTGTTTCCGCGAGGCAGGCTTGCGCCTGTTTGGCCCTACGAAGGCAGCAGCGCAGATTGAGAGCAGCAAGGAGTTTGCCAAGGAGTTGATGCAGAAGTATGAGATTCCGACAGCGGCATTCCGCACCTTCGAGGATTTCGACGAGGCTATGGCTTATGTAAAGGCGGGCTCATTGCCCACCGTTCTGAAATACGACGGCTTGGCGGCAGGTAAGGGCGTAGTCATCGCAGAGAGCATGGAGGAGGCCGAGGAGGCTTTGCGCGACATGCTTTTGGATTCAAAGTTCGGTAAGGGTAAGGTTGTGATTGAGGAGTATTTGGAGGGTCCCGAGTTCTCGCTGATGTGCTTCGTTAGCGGCACGGAGGTCTATCCTATGCCCGTTGCACAAGACCACAAGCGCGCTTACGACGGCGATAAGGGCCCCAATACGGGAGGTATGGGTGCTTACACCGAGCTTCCATTCATCACCGACGAAGACTTGGCATATGCCATGGAGAAGATTATGCGCCCCACAGCCGCAGCACTCGTAAAGGAGGGTTGCCCGTTCTGCGGTGTGCTGTATGGCGGACTGATGAAGACCCGTAGCGGCATTAAGGTTATTGAGTTCAATGCTCGATTTGGTGACCCCGAAACAGAGGTTGTACTGCCCCGCATAAAGAGCGATATATATCAGGTATTCTGCGATATAGCCGATGGCAAAGAGCCCACAATCGAGTGGCACGACTTCGCTACGCTGGGCATCGTATTGGCGTCGAAGAGTTACCCCGGCTCATACGACAAGGGATTCGAGATTAAGGGTATCGACAAGGTTGATGGCTCGGTGTATCATATGGGTACAACGCTCCGAGATGGTAAGTATCTCACTTCGGGAGGTCGTGTGATGATTGTCGTTTGCCAGGCCCCCACCTTGCGTGAGGCGCAGCAGAAGGCGGCAGCAGAGGTCGAGAAGATTGAGTGTGAAAACCTCTTCCACCGCACCGACATCGGCGACAAGGCGTTCTTATAAGAGCGAAGTTCAAAGAGCAAAATTGAGAGTAAGCGAGAGCAGAGGGAACTTGTTCACTATGCCGAGCGGGAGCAATTAAAAACCTGCGTAGCAGGGTTAAAGATGAAAGATAAAAGATAAAAATTATGGCAACAATTATAAATGGTAAAGAGTTGGCGCTATCGCTCAAGCAGGAGATGGCGGCCGATGTAGCGACATTCGAGGCGAAGTATGGTCGCGTACCTCATTTGGTGGTAATCCTTGTGGGTGAGGACCCGGGTAGCGTTTCGTATGTTACAGGTAAGGCGAAGGCATCTCAGGAGGTGGGCCTCAAGAACACCACAATCCGCAAGCCTGACACAATTTCGGAGGCGGAGTTACTCGCAATTATCGACGAGCTGAACAACGACGACACGGTTGATGGTATCTTGGTGCAGCTACCTCTGCCCAAGCATATCGACACCGACAAGGTCATTGCAGCAATTAATGTAGAGAAGGATGTGGATGGTTTCCACCCTATGAATGTAGCAAATCTATGGCTCAAGCAGCCCTGCACTCTCCCATGCACCCCAAAGGGCATTATCAAGCTCCTGAAGCGTGCAAATGTGGAAATTGCGGGCAAGGAGGTAGTGGTTGTAGGCCGCTCGAATATCGTGGGTCTGCCCGTATCGAAGCTCCTATTGAACGAGAATGCTACGGTTACAATCGCACACTCTCGCACCAAGGATTTGGCAGAGGTTACACGCCGTGCCGATATTCTGGTTGTGGCTATCGGTCGCGCGAAGTTCGTAACTGCCGACATGGTTAAGCCGGGCGCAGTGGTTATCGATGTGGGTGTAAACCGTGACCCAGAAACCAAGAAGTTGTGTGGCGATGTGGATTTCGCCACTATTGAGCCTAAAGTTTCGGCTATCACCCCCGTACCGGGTGGCGTAGGTCCTATGACAATCACTTGTCTTATGGAGAACACCATCGAGTGCTTCCTGCGCAAAATGGCAAAGTAGGGTAGAAGTGTCCGATATTGCGCTGCCACAAAAAGAAAGAGCAAAGACCTGAAAATCTTTGCTCTTTTATCTTTACTCTTTCACCTCTTCGGGAGCGATTACGGGATTTTTCTCCTCAGCAGATGCCGCAATGGCGGGGTGATTATTATATTTATCTATCTTCTCGATAAGATTCTTGAAATAGCTGCGCGACACGGGTATTGGCTCAATATTAGTATCGTTCAACACCACAAACCGGCCTTGAGCGCTCTTCTTGATATGGTTTATCTGCATGACATTCACCATATAAGAGCGATGACAACGCACCATAGAGGTTTCGGTGAGGTTCTCCTCTAAAGTCTTGGTACGGCAACGCAACATATAAGAGTGCATCTTATCCTGATAGCGGTAATGCACCTTGATATAGTTATCCTGCGACTCCATGTAGTAGAGCGAATCGGAGTGGATAGTGAGCTTCAGCACGCCATTATAATCATAAAGATTAATCAGCGAAGGGTATGCCACCGAGTTCTCCTCCGAGAGCGACATCTTATATTGCAGCATCTCGAGTTCCTCGGTTTTAGTCTTATACGCCGCAAAGAGCGTAAGTATTATATAAGGTATGGCGATTATAAGCGTAACGCATCCAAATGCCCTAAAGAGAATATACCCGACAGACTCATTCACGGGCGACACAAAGACAAATGTGAAGTGAGTATAGAAAATCGAGATTATGATAACCTCCACGATAATCCACAATATATAGCGCGGATAGGTGAATCGAATCCTGTTTTGCAGAGCAAACATGCAGATTTTACTGATTAGGAGTATTGCAAGCGCTACGACATAGAACGATACTGTCATGCCGAAATGCTGCATATCGGTAACGCTAAACCACGATGTCATCGAGAATGGAGAATATACAATCATGAACAAGATGGAGAAGGTCAGTATAAAAAATACCGAGCCCACAAGATAGCGTTTATCTAATAGAAACTTGGGAATATCCCAGTTTTTATATATTTTTGTCATAGTATATTCGGTTAATATCCGATGCAAAGATGCGAATTTTAGTTTGAAATACATAATTTTTACCGCCTAAAATAGCTATTTCGTCACAAAAACGCGTTTTTAACCGCATGTAAGGGGTATTTCATTCGGGGTTACTTATTTTTGCATCCGGCGATTTTTTAAAGTCGTTTTTATGTATTAACTCGAAGTATTTTTTATAAATGAGAATTATTGGTACAGGCAGGGTGCATCCTGCAAAAGTTGTTACGAACCAGATGCTCGAAGAGTTCCTTGACACAAGCGACGAGTGGATTAAGGAGCGTACGGGAATTGCCTCTCGACGCCTTATCTCGGACGAGCGATTGGAGGATATGGCTGCCGAGGCGGCACAACAAGCTATTGCAGAAGCAGGATTAACGGCCAAAGATATTGACTTCATAATTTGCTCGAATGTTGTAAATGAGTATATCACTCCGGCATTGAGTTGCATCGTGCAGGGTAAGATTGGCGCGAAGTGTGCTTGTGTGGATGTAAATGCGGCATGTTCGGGATTTATCTACGCGCTCGATATGGCCGACGACAGACTAAAGAGCGGCAAGGCAAAGAATATCTTGGTTGTGGCTGCCGAGGAGCCCACACGCATGGTCGATTGGAGCGACCGCGCATTGTGCGTATTATTTGGCGACGGAGCAGGTGCTGTGGTTGTAACGCAGGGCGAGGAACTCTTCTCGTCGCGCTTGACTACGGCGTGTAAGATTGATTGCCTGCACTACATGCGCAAGTTGGAGCCTACACCCTATATTACCAAAGAGGAGGTGTCGGGTCCCATGTATATGAATGGCCGCGAGGTGTTTAAGACGGCAGTGCTTTCGTCGGCGCGCGACATCAGTGTATTGCTCAAGGAGAATGGTCTGCAACCAAGCGATATAAAGTATTACATTCTCCATCAGGCTAACATGCGCATTGTGGAGGCTATCGCAGGCTACCTGAAGTTGGATATGGCTCACTTTCCGCACAATGTGGAGCGTTGCGGTAATACATCTTCGGCAAGTATAGCTCTGCTTCTGGATGAATTGGTACGCGAGGGCAAGCTCGAGCGAGGCGATAAGATTGTGATGAGTGCCTTTGGTGCAGGATTTACCACCGGAGCATGCGTTATGGAGTGGTAAGGCGAGAGATTAAAGATTAAAGATTAAAGATAAAAGAGGAAAGATAAAAGAGGAAAGATAAAAGAGATTCTCACGCACAACAAGTTGTGCTCAGAATGACGAATTGCCTACCACTTTTCGTCACTCTGAGGGAGCTTTAGCGACCGTGAGAGTCTAAATAAAAGCAAACAAGAAACGAAAAACATACTATAAACATGGAACAGCGTGTAGTTATTACGGGAGTTGGAGTTATCTCGCCCGTGGGAAACAATATCACCGATTTTTGGCAGTCGCTTACCGAGGGTAAGTGCGGCATCGACCATATTAAGGGTTTTGAGGAGTATGAGCTCCCAATTAGCGTTGCCGGGCAGGTCAAGGATTTTAACCCCGAGGAGCAGGGTTTAGAGCGTAACGATGTGCGTCGCAACGACCCCTATTGCCAATATGCTTTGGCAGCTGCCATTCAGGCAATGAACGATAGCGGCCTTAAGTCGGGCGAAAATATCTCGGCAGAGCGCTTGGGAGTATATATCGGCTCGGGCATAGGTGGCTTGCAAACCTTCGTTTCGGAGACCGAAAAGCTGCTGAATGAGGGTGTACACCGCATTTCGCCACTCTTTGTGCCGATGATGATTTCCAATATCGCAGCCGGAAATGTAGCCATAAAATTTGGCGCACAGGGCGTATGCTTGCCCGTAGTTACGGCTTGCGCTACGGGAACACATGCCGCAGGCGAGGCTTATCGTGCCATTAAGCATGGCTATGCCGATGCCGTGATTACGGGAGGTGCCGAGGCTTCGGTGCATCCTTTGGCTATCGGAGGCTTCGCAAACAGCAAGGCTCTATCGCGCGCGACCGACCCCTTGAAGGCGTCGATTCCATTCAACGCGAAGCGCAATGGTTTTGTAATAGCCGAGGGCGCGGGAGTATTGATTTTCGAGTCGTTGGAGAATGCTCAAAAGCGTGGCGCACACATCTATGCCGAGGTTGTGGGTTATGGCAATAGCTGTGATGCTCACCATGTTACGGCTCCAAGTCCCGACGGAGTACCCGCATCACGCGCAATCAAGCAGTCGCTCGATGAGGCAAAGTTTGATGCCCAGAGCGATGTGCTTTACATCAATGCACACGGCACATCTACGCCGCTGAACGACAAGTCGGAGACCGCAGCCATTAAGCTCGCTATGGGCGAGGAGGCAGCCCGCAAGGCGATGATTAGCTCTACGAAATCAATGACGGGTCATATGTTGGGTGCTACGGGTGCTGTGGAGCTGATAGCAGCCACTTTGGCACTGAAGAATGGGGTAGTACCTCCCACAATCGGACTTGACGAACCCGATGCGGAGTGCGACTTGGACTACACACCCAATGTGGCACGCAAAGCAGAGCTTACAATAGCCATATCGAACTCTTTGGGCTTTGGAGGTCACAACGCCTGCGTAGCACTCCGAAAGTGGAACGAGGAGTAAAGCATAGGTTTAATACAGAACGACTAAAACATTAAAATATAGCGATATATGAAACTTTTAGAGGGTAAAGTAGCACTTGTAACAGGTGCTGCACGAGGTATAGGCAAGGCTGTGGCAATGCGTTTTGCCGAGCAGGGTGCCGACATCGCCTTCACCGATTTGGTGATTAACGAGGCTGCCGAGCAGACCATAAAGGAGCTGGAGGCTTATGGTGTGAAGGTCAAGGCTTACGCATCGAATGCGGCATCGTTCGACGAGGCTCACGAGGTTGTGAAGCAGGTTGTCGAGGAGTTTGGCAGGGTAGATGTATTGGTAAATAATGCGGGTATCACGAAGGATGGACTTATGATGCGCATGTCGGAGGCGCAGTGGGATGCCGTAATCAATGTGAATCTGAAGTCGGCATTCAACTTTATACACGCCGTAACCCCCGTTATGGCACGCCAGAGGGGTGGTTCGATTATCAACATGTCGTCGGTTGTGGGCGTATCGGGCAATGCAGGGCAGTGCAACTACTCGGCTTCGAAGGCCGGAATGATAGGCTTGGCGAAGTCCATTGCCAAGGAGATGGGTCCTCGTGGCATTCGTGCCAACTGCATCGCTCCGGGCTTTATCATCACCGAGATGACCGCAGCGCTGCCTGAGTCGGTGCGTGAGGCGTGGAATCAGCTCATACCCTTGCGTCGCGGCGGCACACCCGAGGATGTGGCAAATGTGGCGTTGTTCCTGGCGAGCGACCTCTCGAGCTATGTCAGTGGGCAAGTTATCCACTGCTGTGGCGCTATGAATTGCTAATACAGCAACATAAGTTTTAAGGTTAAAGGGCAAAGGTTTTCTTTGCTCTTTTTTTTGTAGGTAGACCGTTAAGCAGAATATATTAGGGAATGTAGGGAATTTAGGGAACTTAGGGAAGCGATAGCGCTAAACTCACTAAACTCCCTAATCTCCCTAAAAAGCAAGTTTGCGACACTTGCTACAAGGGTGTAGCAGATGTAGCAGATTGCAACGGACAAGCCCTAAAAGAGCAGAGCTAACAACGAAAGCTGAAATTTAGTTATCGCGAGTAACTTTGGCAGGCAATATTGTAATTGTTTTTCTCAAAAAAAATACTTAAATTAGCGCAATAAATTGCCGGAATGAAACCGAAGTGACAAATTACTAAACTATATATCTATGAATCAGAGAGATGTAATCATTGCATGTGATTTCAGCAGCATGGATGCTACCCTTGCATTTTTGGACAAATTTACAGATTGTAAACCTTTCGTTAAAATCGGCATGGAGTTATATTATGCCGCAGGCCCTGCTATCGTGTGGGAATTGAAGGCGCGAGGTCATAAAATATTCCTTGACTTGAAGTTGCACGACATCCCCAACACCGTAAAGAAGGCGATGAAGGTATTATCGGCTCTCAATGTCGATATGTGTAATCTCCACGCGGCAGGTACTATCGAGATGATGAAGGCTGCACTTGAGGGTCTTACTCGCCCCGATGGTTCACGACCCATTTTGTTGGCTGTAACGCAACTCACATCAACAAGCGAGGAGCGTATGCAGCGCGATTTGCTTATCAACGCCTCGATTAACGATACGATTGTTCACTATGCAAAAAATGCCAAAGAGGCAGGTCTTGACGGCGTAGTATGCTCTCCGTTGGAGGCAGGCATGGTTAAGGAGGCTTGCGGTGAGGAGTTTGTAACCGTAACGCCGGGTGTACGCTTTGCCGATGGCGTTGTGGGTGACCAGGTGCGAGTTACAACCCCTGAGCGTGCTCGCGAGATTGGTACCGACTACATCGTCGTGGGTCGCCCGATTACCGAGGCTGAGGACCCCGTAGCTGCATATAAGCGTTGCGTAGCAGAGTTTGTGGGAGAGTAAATTAGAAAAATTATACGATTATGAAAAAGAGTATTGCTAAAGACCTACTTTCTATCGGGGCGGTATTTTTGCGTCCTGAGCAGCCCTTCACTTGGGCAAGTGGCATCAAAAGCCCTATCTATTGCGATAACCGTTTGACACTCACAGCACCCCGCGTGCGTGACAATGTCGAGAAGGGTTTGTCGGAGTTGGTGAAGGCTCATTTCCCTGAGTGTGAGGTGTTGATGGGTACATCGACTGCCGGTATCGCTCATGCAGCTATCGTGGCTACAATCCTTGATAAGCCTATGGGCTATGTGCGTAGTGGCGCGAAGGACCACGGCCGTACCAACCAGATTGAGGGTAAGCTGGAGAAAGGTCAGAAGGTTGTTGTTGTCGAGGATTTGATTTCGACAGGTGGCAGTTGCATTGAGGTTGTGAATGTATTGCGCGAGGCAGGTGCCGAGGTGTTGGGCGTTGTAAGCATCTTCACCTATGGCATGAAGAAGGGTCTGGACCGCATGGCCGAGGCAAATGTCATCAACCACTCACTATGCGACTTGGACGCTTTGGTCGAGGTTGCTGCCGAGGAGGGTTACATCAAGGCGGAGGATTGCACTCGCATTATCGCTTTTAGAAATAACCCCTCTGACGAGAGTTGGATTAATAAATAGAGTTTTTAACGGAAAATTTTTGAATTATGCGTCACTTGATTGATACTACCGATATTTCGGTTGCTGAAGTGGACCAAATAATAACTACGGCACTCGACATTATCGCAAATCGCGAGAAGTATGCCGAGGCTTGCAAAGGTAAGAAGTTGGCTACACTCTTCTATGAGCCGAGTACCCGTACTCGCTTGAGTTTTACCTCGGCAATGATGGAGTTGGGAGGTAATGTTTTAGGTTTCTCGGATGCTGCATCGTCGTCGGTGAGCAAGGGTGAAACCGTAGCCGACACGGTCAGGGTTTTGGGTTGCTTTGCCGATGTTATCGCCATGCGCCACTCGAAAGAGGGAGCGCCATTAGTGGCTTCGCACTATTCGCGTGTGCCGGTAATCAATGCCGGTGATGGCAGCCATGCCCATCCTACGCAGACGCTTACCGACCTCTTGACTATCCGCCGCGAGAAGGGTCGCCTGAATAACCTCACAATCGGTTTCTGTGGAGATTTGAAGTTTGGTCGTACGGTGCATTCGCTCATCAAGGCGTTGTCGCGCTATGAGGGTATAAATGTGGTACTTATCGCTCCCGAGGAGTTGCGCTTGCCGTCGTATATCCGTCGTGAGGTGTGTGATAAGAACAATATCCCCACGCGCGAGGTTACAACCATGGAGGAGGTATTGCCCGAGCTCGATATCCTCTACATGACCCGCGTGCAGAAGGAGCGTTTCTTAGACGAGGAGGAGTTTGAGCGCCTAAAGGATAGCTTTATCCTCAATCCGGAGCGTCTGAAGGCCGCAAAGCCCGATATGATTGTACTGCATCCATTGCCCCGCGTGAACGAGATTACACGCGATGTGGACAACGACCCGCGTGCAGCATATTTCCGCCAGGTTGAGAATGGTAAATTTGTGCGTATGGCATTGATTTACACCCTGCTTAAGTGGGCAGAGGAGCAACCCGTCGAGGGCGAGACTCCGCGCTTGCGTGGAGAGGAGGTACACAACGATTGGCAGTGCAGTGGCCGTCAATGTATCTCAAATGCGGAGGATGTAGATAAGTTGTTCCACCCGACAGCCGAGGGAGAGTATCGCTGTGCTTATTGTGAATCAAAAGTTAAAAAATAGAGATAATAATATGGTAAAAATTGGTACCCCGATGACCGCCGTAGGCAAAAAGGCTGTGTTGTGCGGTTCGGGAGAGTTAGGCAAGGAGGTTGCTCTTGAGCTACAACGCTTTGGCGTAGAGGTGGTTGCATTGGATAGATATGAGAATGCTCCTGCCATGCAGGTGGCACATCGCTCTTATGTATTGTCGATGTTGGACGGTGAGCGCCTGCGCGAGATTATCGAGAAGGAGAAACCCGACTACATCATCCCCGAGGTGGAGGCTATCGCTACACCTACGCTCGTGGAGCTGGAGAAGGAGGGCTACAATGTTATCCCTACGGCAAATGCTACGCTGCTTACGATGAACCGCAAGGGTATCCGTCAGTTGGCAGCCGAGGAGTTGGGTATTAAGACCTCACCTTACCGCTTTGCGGCTACGCGCGAGGAGTTTGATGCGGCAATCGAGGCTATTGGCACACCCTGCGTCGTGAAGCCTATCATGTCGTCGTCGGGTCATGGTCAGAGTGTCTGCAAGACCCCCGAGGGAGCAGATGCGTCGTGGAAAATTGCCCAGGAGGGCGGTCGCGCCGGAGGTGGCGAGGTTATCGTCGAGGGCTTCGTGAAGTTCGACTACGAGATTACGCTCCTCACCGTGCGTCATTCTGGCGGCACATCGTTCCTTAACCCTATCGGCCACCATCAGGTCGATGGCGACTATCGTGAGTCATGGCAGCCCCAGCCTATGAGCGAGGTGGCTTTGGCAAAGGCTCGCGAGATTGCGAAGAAGGTCACCGACGCTTTGGGCGGCTATGGTATATTCGGCGTGGAGTTGTTCGTCTGCGGCGATGAGGTGCTGTTCAGTGAGGTGTCACCTCGTCCGCACGATACGGGTATGGTGACGATGATTTCGCAGGATTTGTCGGAGTTTGCTCTGCACGCACGCGCAATTTTGGGCCTGCCTATCCCTCATATCGAGTTCTATGGCCCCAGCGCATCAAAGGCTGTGGTTGTTGAGGGCGACAGCGACAAGGTTGTATTCAGTGGCTTGGAGGATGTCCTCGCGGAGAAGAATGTTCAGGTGCGACTGTTCGGTAAACCCGAGGTTAAGGGCCACCGCCGCATGGGCGTTATCCTGGCACGCGACAATAGCGTCGAGGAGGCACTCGCAAAGGCCGAGGCAGCTTACGCAAAGCTCAAAGTCGAGGTACTACCGAGATAAGCGGAGAGAATTCAAAAGTTACAGAGTTCAGAGTTACAAGGGTGTAACTCTGAACTCTGTAATTTTGTTACGCGTGTGTCGCAAAACTGCCACGCATCGCTTACTCCACGATGCCGATAATATCACTCAGGCGCTCAATGCCCAGGCGTTCCATCTCGCAGGGCAGAGCCTCGATAATCTCCTTGCAAGCATAGGGATTCTTCAGGTTGGCAGCACCCACCTGCACAGCCGTAGCTCCTGCCATCATCATCTCGATGACATCCGAGGCGCTCTCAACACCACCACAGCCCATAACGGGAATCTCACATGCCTTCGACACCTGATATACCATTCTCACAGCGACGGGGAACACCGCAGGGCCCGAAAAACCGCCCATCTTATTGGCTATGACGGGCTTACGGCGCAGCGTGTCGATTCGCATACCCAACAGTGTGTTAATCAGGCAGATACCATCTGCACCCGCCTGCTCACAAGCCTTTGCAATAGCCACGATATCCGTAACATTGGGGCTCAGTTTAATGAACACAGGCTTCTTAGTCACAGCCTTCACCGCACGCGTAACCTCAGCAGCCATTTCGGGCTGGGTACCGAAGCTCATACCGCCATTATGCACATTGGGACACGACACATTGACCTCCAAAATCTCAACCTGCTCCTGCTTATCCATCTTCTCGCAGCACTCGGCATACTCGTCGATAGAGAAGCCACTGATATTGGCAATTATAGGCTTATGGAATATCTTTCTTAGCTCGGGCAGCTCTCGCTCGATAACCATATCGACACCCGGGTTTTGCAGTCCCACCGAGTTAATCAAGCCCGCACGACACTCGGCAATGCGGGGTATGGGGTTACCAAAGCGCGCCTCGCGTGTCGTACCCTTCACCGAGATAGAGCCAAGCACATTTATATCGTAAAACTCGTTGTGCTCGCGGCCAAATCCGAATGTACCCGAAGCAGGCACTACGGGATTCTCCAACCTCACGCCACACAACTCAACCGACAAATCAAACTTCTTCTCCATAGCCTTACCAAATTATCTCATCACGCTTCATTACGGGACCCTCCTTGCAGATGCGCTTATTTCCCGTCAAGGTCTTGCACGAGCAACCCATGCAAGCACCAAAGCCGCAGCCCATACGCTCCTCGAACGAGAGCTCGCCATCGACCTTCGTAGCGCCACACAGAGCCCTGAGCATAGGCAGAGGTCCACACGAGTAGAAGTAGTCGAAATCTATCGCAGCCTCACGAATTGCGTCGGTCACAAAGCCCTTCACGCCCACCGAGCCATCCACAGTAGAGATATAGACCTCGGCACCCAAAGCCCTGAACTCGTCGGCATAAAAGACCTCGTCAGCACGATTGAAGCCCAAAACGACGCTCACCTTGCGGCCACGCCCAATCAGCTCCTTAGCCAAGTGGTAGAGTGGGGGAACACCCACACCGCCACCTACGAGCAGCGGTCGTTCACACTCCACCGCCTCGTTAAAGCCATTTCCCAGGCCCGTAAGTACATCGAGGCTCTCGCCTGGCTGCATTCCTCGCATCTGCTCCGTACCGCGACCTACAACCTTGTAAATAAGGGTGATAGTATGTTCATCCCAGTCGCAAATCGAGATGGGGCGACGCAAATAGAGCCCCTCCAACTCGATATTGACGAACTGACCCGAATGGCTTATCCACTCGGTATCTCCCTCAAGCCTCATGCGCCACACATCGCGCGTCAGAGGCTCGTTCGAGATGATTTTATATAGACCTTTCTTGTACATTTTACTTCTGATTACTTGCCGTCAATGGTTGATACTCCGAGAGTTATCTCCTCCAACACATCGAGTAGCACGCTCACCGTCTCCAAAGCCGTAAACAGCGTAACATTGTTCTCTGCCGCAGCTCGGCGGATGTCATATCCATCGCGGCGAGTGCTGTGCTGGTTCACATCAATCGTATTGATGACATAGGTAACATGACCCTTGCGCAAAGAGTCGTAAATCTCGGTGCTGCCCTCGCTGAGCTTGAGCAAATGGCGCGTACGAATGCCATGGCTACGCAAGAAGTCGCAAGTACCCTTTGTAGCCTCGACATTGAAGCCCAAGTCGTAGAATCGCTTAATCAGCGGCAAAGCACGCTCCTTGTCGGCATCGGCGATAGTGACGAAGATAGTACCATAGTTTGCCACGCAGACACCCGACGACTGCAACGACTTATATAGCGCACGATTCAGGCTCTTATCATAACCGATAGCCTCACCCGTAGACTTCATCTCGGGCGAAAGGTAAGAGTCCACACCGCGAATCTTGGCAAACGAGAAGGCAGGCGACTTCACAAACCAACGAGTGCTCTCCTTGCCATAAACCTCCTCAATTCCCTGCTCCTTAAGCGAGTGACCGAGGATAACCATTGTGGCAATCTTCGCCATAGGCACGCCCGTAGATTTCGACAAGAACGGAACGGTACGCGACGAACGAGGATTCACCTCAATAACATAGACCTTATCCTGCTCATCGACAATGAATTGAATATTAAACAGACCAACGATGCCGATAGCCAGACCCAACTGCTTGGTATACTCGATAATCGTATCCTTAACCTGCTGGCTCACGCTGAAAGTGGGGTATACGCTGATTGAGTCGCCCGAGTGGATACCCGTACGCTCGACATGCTCCATGATGCCCGGAATAAATACATCCTTGCCGTCACAGATAGCATCAACCTCCAACTCCTTACCCTGAATATACTTATCGACCAAGACGGGCGATTTCTCGTTAATCTCCACAGCCGAGCGCAAGTAGTGACGCAAAGTCTCCTCATTGCCGACAATCTGCATTGCGCGACCACCCAACACGAAGCTCGGGCGCACCAGCACAGGATAGCCGATAGCGGCTGCAGCCTCGACACCCGCCTCGATATCGGTAACGGCCTTAGCCTTAGGCTGAGGAATACCCACCTCGTTCATGATACGCTCGAAGCACTTTCTATCCTCGGCGTTATTGATAGCCTCAATACCTGTACCGATAATCTTTACACCCAGGTCAGCCAAAGGCTCTGCCAGGTTGATAGCGGTCTGACCACCCAACGACACCACGATACCATCGGGCTGCTCCAACTCCACGACATTCATCACATCCTCCACCGTCAATGGCTCGAAGTAGAGCTTATCGCTGATAGTGTAGTCGGTAGATACCGTTTCAGGGTTATTGTTGATGATGATAGCCTCGTAGCCAGCCTCCTTAATGGTCCAGATAGCGTGAACGGTAGAGTAGTCGAACTCCACACCCTGACCGATTCGGATAGGACCTGAACCAAGCACCAGAATCTTCTTTCTATCGCTCTTTACAGACTCATTCTCAGCCTCATAAGTCGAGTAGAAGTAGGGTACATAGGTATTGATTTCACCCGCACATGAGTCGATAATCTTATATACGGGGAATACGCCCTCCTGCTTTCTTAGGAGGAACACCTCCGCCTCGGTCATGCCCCAAAGCATACCTATATATTTATCGCTGAAGCCCATCTTCTTCGCCTCACCGAGCACCTCGATATCGCCCTTGGCAGCCGCCACAACCTTCTCCATTTCGACAATGTTCTTCAACTTCTCCAAGAACAACATGTCAATCTTGGTGTGATTGTAGATGATGAGCAAATCAACACCCAAGCGAATCAGCTGCGCAATGGCGTAGATTCTATCGTCAGTACCCTTGCGGATATACTCCAGCAACGCCTCCACCGACCAATCGTCGAACTTCTTGTGATAGATGTGGCAAACGCCTGTTTCCAACGAGCGCACAGCCTTCAACAGACCCTCCTCGATGGTGCGACCGATGCTCATAACCTCACCCGTAGCCTTCATCTGCGTACCCAACTCATTCGAAGCATCGCTGAACTTATCAAACGGGAAGCGTGCAACCTTCAGCACCACATAATCCAACGCAGGCTCAAAGCATGCAGGGCGATTAGAGATGGTAATCTCATCCAAAGTCAAGCCCACGGCAATCTTCGCCGTAACGCGGGCAATCGGGAAACCACTCGCCTTCGAAGCCAAAGCCGAAGAGCGCGACACACGAGGATTCACCTCGATGATATAATACTTAAACGACAAGGGGTCCAACGCGAACTGCACATTACATCCACCCTCAATCTTCAAGGCGCGGATAATCTTGAGCGCACTGCCACGCAACAACTGATACTCCTTATCTGTAAGGGTCTGCGCAGGAGCCACAACCATCGAGTCACCCGTATGGATACCCACAGGGTCGATGTTCTCCATGCTACAAATAGCAATCGCCGTATCGTTCTTATCGCGCATTACCTCGAACTCAATCTCCTTGTAGCCCTTAATACTCTTCTCGACCAAAACCTGATGTACGGGCGAGAGGATAAGCGCGTTACGCATAATCTCGCGCAACTCCTCCTCATTGTCGGCAAAACCGCCACCTGTACCACCCAAAGTAAATGCAGGGCGCAAAACTACGGGGTAGCCAATCTGCTCGGCAGCCTTAACGCCATCCTCCATAGTATTCACAACCAAAGAGGGCAACACCGGCTCACCAATGCCGATACACAACTCCTTGAATAGCTCACGATCCTCAGCCTTCTCGATACTCTCGAACGAAGTACCCAAAATCTCGACATCGCACTCATCCAGGATACCCTTCTTTGCCAACTGCACAGCCAAGTTCAAACCCGTCTGACCTCCCAAGCCCGGAACGATGGCGTCGGGACGCTCATAGCGCACAATCTTCGCCACATACTCCAGCGTCAAAGGCTCCATATAGACCTTATCGGCAATATTGGTATCGGTCATAATAGTTGCGGGGTTAGAGTTCACAAGTATTACCTCGTAACCCTCCTCCTTCAATGCCAAGCACGCCTGAGTACCTGCATAATCAAACTCTGCGGCCTGACCAATGACAATCGGACCTGAGCCGATTACCATAACCTTCTTTATATCTGTTCTCTTAGGCATTTTGTTTCTCCTCCATCAGTTTAATGAATTTATCGAAAAGATATACGCTATCCTGCGGACCCGGGGCACTCTCGGGGTGGAACTGTACACCATAGACCTTATCCGCAGCGCACTCAACACCCTCGACCGAGCCATCGAGTACATTTTTATGAGTAACCTCCAAGCAGGTGCCATTCAACGACTCCGCTACAATCTCATAGCCATGATTCTGCGCCGTCATATCGATTCTGCCCGTTGTAATATCCCTAACGGCAGCACCTCCATGGTGTCCGCACTTCATCTTCCTGCACTCGGCACCATACGCCAAGGCGATAAGCTGCATACCGAGCGAGATGCCGAACATAGGCACCTTGCCCTTTACGCTCTTAATCAGCTCGACAATCTGCGGCAACTCCTCTGGGCTACCGGGGCCATTCGAAATGAAGATTCCATCGGGATTAAACGCCATAATATCCTCCAAGGTAGCATCAAACGGTACAACCGTAACATTGCAGCCACGCGAATTAAAATGGCTGATAATACTGTGCTTGATGCCGCAATCCACCGCCACGATATCGTACTTATGGTTAGGAGTACGCGAGAACCAACGCTTGCGTGAGCTAACCTGCGCAACCTGATTCGAGGGTAGTGGAGTAGCCTTAATAAGTTCCAGAGCCTGCTCCTTCGGCTTATCGGCTGCGACGATAGCGGCACGCTGCGCACCCTCCTCGCGGATAATACGCACAATCATGCGTGTATCAACACCTGCGATACAAGGCACACCCTGCTCATCCAATGTCTCAGAGAAGGTCTTCGTATAGCGGAAGTTGCTCGGATTCTCGTTGCACTCCCTAACGACCATACCACTCACCAACGACTGCGACTGCTTTGACTCAAAATCTTCATCTGTAATACCATAATTTCCAATCAACGGGTATGCCATCACTACAATTTGTCCCAGACACGAAGGGTCTGAGATAATCTCCTGATAGCCCACAACCGAAGTATTGAAAACAATCTCGCCCACGCGCTCCACATCGGCACCATAGCCGTATCCGTAGAACTCATGACCGTTCTCAAGGACTAATTTTTTCGTAAACGGTTTCATTGCTATATATTGATTTATACTAATTTTCTCTCTCGTAAACAATCCTTCCATCGACCATCGTGAGGCAGCACTCACCCCACAAATGCCAACCCTCGAAGGGTGTAGCGCGGCCCATAGACTTAAACTCCTCAGGCTTGACATCCCACTCCTTCTCAAGGTCAAAGACCGCAATATCAGCCGCAGCACCCTCCTCAAGTGCCTCACCCAAGCCGAAGATGCGACGCGGAGCCTCACTCATCACCTCAATAGCCTTTTCGAGCGATATGACGCCCTTTCTAACCAAGTGGGTGTAAATGACTGCAAACGATGTTTCCAAGCCTACAACGCCCATAGCACTCAACTCCAAGCCGCGTGACTTCTCGTCGGCGGTATGGGGAGCATGGTCGGTAGCCACGACATCAATCGTTCCATCCTGCAAGCCCTTTACAAGAGCATCCCTATCCGCTGCCGAACGAATCGGAGGATTCATCTTAAAGCGACCCTCCTCGCGTAAATCCATATCGCACATCGTAAGGTAGTGAGGACCCGTTTCGCAAGTAATCTTCACACCCTCGCGTTTTGCCTGGCGAATAAGCGCTACACTCTCCTTGGTCGAGATATGGCAGACATGGTAACGGCAACCAGCCTCACGAGCAAGCTCTATATCGCGCTGAATCTGTGCCCACTCACTCTCCGAGCAGATACCACGATGACCATGCGTTGCGGCATACTCACCATCATGGATATAACCCTTACGCAGCAGGGCATCCACCTCGCAGTGAGCAGCAATAATAGCATCACACTTTGCAGCCTCGGCCATAGCCTCGCGCATAATATCATCACTCTGCACACCGCTGCCATCGTCCGAGAAGCCTGCAACCATAGGTGCCAAAGCCTCAAAATCGACTAACTCGCGACCATAACGCTGGCGGGTGATTGTAGCGTAGGGTAAGACCTTCACCACAGCATCACGCTCGATAATATCTTGCTGAACTTTGAGATTTTCGACCGAATCGGGTGCCGGAGCCAAATTAGGCATAGAACATACCATCGTAAAGCCTCCGTGTGCCGCAGCCATGGTGCCCGTAGCGATAGTCTCCTTCTTCGAGAAGCCCGGCTCACGCAAATGCACATGCAAATCGACCAAGCCGGCAACGACTATGCGGCCACAACAATCCACAACCACATCCTCTGCCTTAGGCTCAATCGTCGCAGCTATGCGTTCAATCACTGAGCCGCAAATAGCAACATCGGCAACTTCCGACTTGCCACCACGAACGACCGTACCACCTTTGAGTATTATTCTTGCACCCTCCATAAATTCACCCTATATTACAAAAAAAAGGCGACTATAAAAGCCGCCAACATATCAATAAAAATAAACAGTAACAGAATCATTAACGCAAACAGCATCACAACAAGAGAGGCAAACCTGCTGAGAATGTGACTTTCGGCACTTCGCCAATTGCAACACGCTCAAACGCTCTGTTTGCGAGTAGTTATATATCTTTCCTGTCATAGCCCCTTTGGTTTGGGCAAAGATAGAAAAAAAATTCCAAATATTGCTCTTTTCAAGCCTATTTTGTCAAAATATTTTTCATCCTGCGTAATTGCACTAAAATACAACGCGAACACCAACCTGCATATGCCAACGCGAGAGCAAATCGTTGGGTATAATCGCAGATGAAGAGAACTGATAAACAAGGGCATTATCCTCCACGCCGACAACCTTTACAGGCTGATGACGCCAACCCGACATATTGTAGTAGCTACCCCAATGGCGGCATATAAGATTACCCAGATTCATCACATCGAGCGACAGCTCAACCTTACGCTCGGTCTGTCTGCCGAAATAGAAGCCATGCGCAAAGTGCAAGTCCAAACGATGCTCCATAGGTGCAAGCATGGCATTACGCTCGGCAAAACGCCCGCGATGCGAACTCAAATAGTCATCCTGAGCGATATAATCGCCAAACTTCTTGCGCGAGGTGTCGCCATCCGCAAACTGCATAAACCGCAGCTCCTCCTCCGTAGGTATATACATCAGCGAAGAGCCAAACACTCCGTCACCATTGAAATCGACCGTTTCTCCCAGACACAACGAGTAACGCTGACCCGATTGCAGCTGATACACAAGCGACAGCGTAGCGTCAAGCAACGGCGCATAGCGCTTACGATAGGTTGCCACAACCGAGAGCTTATGCGGCACATCGTATGCCGAAATAGCCAACTCATCGGCGTTAAGGTCGATGCCATAGCCTCGTGTCCAATTGGTCGAAGAGGAGGTCGAGGGGACATCACACACCGCATAAGCCCTCGAATAGGCGTAGGATGCAGCCACCGACAAGCCCCAATTAAAGACCTTTGACACACTGCCCGCCAAAGAGTAGGAGTAACCCTTCGAGGTGTTTTCCATGTAATATATCGCCGAATAATCGCTTGTAACGCGCTCAAAAGTGGGGTACTCGCCCACAACATGCCAGCCCGACAGCATAGGCACAGCCAGCACATTTTTACCCGTACGCTCGACTGCCAAGTTCCTAAACCTCACGCCATTCAGCACTTTGGTATACAGAGCCTCAGCACGCACCGACCAACCATTTCGCCATGTAAACTCACCCACGGCACTTGCCTTGAGGTTTTGCGGATAACGGAACTCATCATCCATAGCATTGAGCATAAAACTTGTGTTCGAGATATCGGTAGGTCGGGGTATGGTCACAAAATCGACCTTATCAGCCTCCTCGCCCGTAAGGCGCACACCCTTCTGCTCAACACCCGTATTCGAGTAGTTATTCACAACCCACACAAAGGGTATCTGACCCGTAAAGAGTCCTACGCCACCCTCCACCTTGAGGTGTCCCGCCGTATAATCGCGATGCCAGCTCACACCTACACGCGGTGAGAAGAGCAGATGCGCACGCGGAACATCACCGATACGAACGCCGTGTTTGCGGGCTATATCACCCGCATTAAACTCCTCATTCGGAGTCGGAGTATTGAAAATCAGCGGCAGGGTAGCCCTCACGCCATAGGTCAGCACCACATCCTCGCCCAAATCCCAATTATCCTGCACATAAAAATTAAGCTCGGCAGCACGGAATCGGGGTCCCCAGGTCTTTGTACCTGTGACCTTCTCGTCGGTATAGTTATATTCGTAAATCGCGGCCTTATCCTGCTCGAAGTCGGCAACCGAGTTATAGGTATATGTACCAAACGAATTGGCTATATAACGATTGTGGATATCGTAAAACTCGTGGTGCATACCCAGCGTAAAGGAGTGGGCATTATGCTCCCAAACCAAATCATCCGAGAGTGTTACGACATTCTGCTTCAGGGCATTAATACCCGCATAGCGGTTGTTTCCTATGTTTACGGTCACATTACCGTCCAAGCCCGTATTTTTGATTATAACGCTGGGGTAGTGACCTTTCATATCGCTCTCGCGGCCATCACCCACACGCGAATAACCCACGCGCAAAGAGTTATGCAGACGCTCCGAGAGCTGCGAATTAAGCGTTGCCGCAACATGGTGTGCTGTGCTGTAATTAGCATATCCCGAGCCACAGAAGGTAAACGAAGTCAGTGAGTTGGCATACTCCTCGGCACGCGCATCGAGCCAACTGTAACTCAACGAGAGGTGATTGCGCGAATTTATGTGCCAATCCATCGACGCCAAAAGCGACACCGAGCGCCGCTCGACATCGCGACGCGAAGTAGAGCCTCCGTCATAGCCCGTCAAAGCCTCGTAACGAGCCGAAATACGCCTTAATTCCTCGCTATCAAGCCTTGCAGCCGCGAAACCCTCATAGAACGACGAGGGCGAGAGTTCGCGGTTATATTCGCCACTGACAAAGAAGAAGAGCTTATCTTTAACTATCGGGCCACCCAGCGTAAAGCCGTAGATTTGGGTTGCCTGCTGCGCCAGCTTCTCACGCTGCGCAACATGCCTGCCTGCGGTAGTGCCATAGAAGTCTTGATTATTATAATAGGTATAGGCACTGCCCTTAAATGAGTTTGTTCCCGACTTGGTAATGGCATTTATCTCGCCGCCGCCAAAGCCACTCATGCGCACATCAAAAGGTGCTACCGACACCTCGATTTGCTCTATGGCATCCAACGATACGGGGTTAGCATTCGACAAACCTCCATTGGTTCCCGACGACGACAGACCATACATATCGTTATTGGCAACACCATTGACTCTGAATGCGTTATAACGATTAGCTACACCTCCGTATGACATACCACCTGTCTTGGTCGCTACAGCCTGAGGGGTCAGGTGTACAACATCATACAGCGAACGCGACACGGTAGGCAGCGCAGCGATAGATAGTTCATCAAAGTCGGTTGCAACGCCCGACATCTTACGAGGTGAAGCCTCCACAACAACCTGTCCCACCGAAGTGAGGCTCTCCTTGAGGATGACGCGTTGATTACGCACCTCACCCAAATGAAGCACAAGGTTTTCGTGACGCGCGCTATCGTAGCCAAGATACTCAACCACAAGCACATAACCATCATCAGGGCGCACGCCGTGAATAGCAAAGCGACCCGACTTGTCGGCAACAGCAGAGTAGACAACACCCGTTTCGGCATGCTTCAGCATGATGGTAGCACCCACAAGGCTCTCTGCAGCCTCATTCTGCACCACACCACGCAACGAAGCAGTGGTAATCTGCGCCACAGCATCAAGGCTCAGAAGTGCAAATATTAATAGAAGTAATCGTTTCATAACCAAAATTTTACGACATCTATTTACGATGTAACTTTAACCTAACAACACCCTCGACACACCCTCAAATCTTACATTTAAGACCACAATATGCCGCAGGTCGGTTGCAAATATACGAAAAAAAGGGTAGGGAGATGACTAAAATATTACTATTTTTGCATAGTTTTTCAACATTATGGACGCAATAGCACAATTCCTCGTCGATTGGGGATATATCGGTTTATTTATAGCGGCATTCGCAGCAGGAAGCATCTTGCCTTTCAGCTCCGAGGTGGTACTCACCGTCTTGGTACAAATGGGCTCCGACCCATGGTTATGCCTTATCTCGGCTACCATTGGCAACACTTTGGGAGGTCTGGTCTGCTATTGGCTCGGTTGGTTAGGCAACCCCGAATGGATTGAGCGTTGGCTGAAGGTCGATAAAGCGAAGTTAGACAAGGTTTCGGGCTTCGTGAAGCGCTACGGCGCATGGATGGGATTCTTCAGCGTTCTGCCCTGGGTGGGTGAGGCGATAATCGTTCTTTTAGGACTTCTGCGCAGCAATCTCACACTCACAACCATCACCATGTGCCTCGGCAAAGCCCTGCGCTATTTGCTTATCATCCTCGCCTTGCAGGGAGTGAATGCGATGTTGTAAAAAGAGAATTCAAGGTAAGCGGCAGCGCTAAATTCTCTAATCTCCTTAAACTCCCTAATATAAAAAGTAACAATGTAACAGGTGTAACACCCCTGTTACACCTGTTACATCTGTTACATCTGTTACATCTGTTACATCTGTTACATTTGTTAACATTGTTACATCACGCAATATTTCACGCGGTGTGTCGTTATAAGTGTGCGACATCTGCTTTTTCGAAATTATTTTTGTATTTCGTGCCGCTATGTCGCAAGTTTTTGGTATATTTGCAGATAATTTGTTCGATAAATAATTATAGGATATAATATGAAAACTCTTTTTAGAAGCGTTTTTTACATTTTAGCAAGCGCAACCCTCTGTGTTGCAGCACTTTCGTCGTGCAAGGGCGAGGACGAGGTCTACGACTTTGCATTCGACATTCCGGGTAGCGTGGTTGCCGAGCCGGGCTCGACGATAACCATGCCTTTCACGGCCCGCAACATCACTTCGGTGTCGGTAAACTCTTCGCCCAAGGGTTGGACCGTAGATGACATCGACATGAAGAATTGGGTTGTAACTATCACTGCGCCTGCGAAATACAACTCGGAGGACAGCTCCGTAGTCGAGAATGGCACGCTGAAACTTACGGGCTACACCGCAGCAGGTACAAGCGTGTCGGCAAGCTCATACCTCTCGTTGCTCAATCAGGAGATAGACCTCTCGGCAGAGCCCTCAAACAGCTATGCCATCATGCAAAAGGATACGCGTTATACGATTGATGTTAGCCACAAGGGCGAGAGTGACGAGCGTATCGCACCTGCGCGTGTGGACCTTTTGTGGCAGAGCGCTAAGAGTTTCATTCAGTTCTATGGCTACGAGCCTCAGAATGAAACCTTTACATTTTTTGTTGGAAATGAGGAGGTTACGAACGATGAGGGCGATGTTGTAGCAACCCGCATCCCCGCAGCAAATGCTGTCATTGCAGCCTACGACGCCAACGATAACATAATCTGGAGTTGGCATGTGTGGTCTACCCAGACAGCACTCGGTGATGGCTCTATCGTCGCATCTAACGGCGTAGAGTTCATGAATCGCAACCTCGGAGCATATGCCGACCCCAATGGCTCAACCGAGGGTGACGACATCTACAACGGCTATGGAATGTATTACCAATGGGGGCGCAAGGACCCGTTCTATCGTCCTTACGACTACGCTTTCACCAAGAATAGCGACAAAACCGTATACTCGGGTACAAACACCACTTTGCGCTTCAAGTATGCCGATACGAAGAACTACGAGGAGGCAGGAAGCATGGAGTTTGCTACACAGAATCCTATGATTTTCGTGCGTGGTGCCGAGGATAACGCCTACGATTGGCTCTATGAGGCTCACGACAATGAGCTGTGGAGCGCAACCGAGAAGAGCATGCATGACCCCTGCCCGAAGGGTTGGCGCATACCCAAAGCCGAGGATTTCGAGGTGTTTGACATTGCCGCAGACGAGGATGCTGCCGCATCTGCCGATATGCGTGCGCGCTATGGCTGGAATTTGGTGGATAAGACCTCAGGTGTCAAGATGTTTATGCCCGCAGCCGGTCGCAAGAGCTTCGAGTCGGGCGTGTTTACCAACATGAGCGACTATGGTGGCGAGCATTCACCCCTGCCATGGATTGGATATTATTGGACTGCAGAGTCAGTTTCGGCTGATTCTAAGGCTCTTTCGTTGTATTTCGACCTGAATAACACCCGAGCCGTAAATAATCGCTACGAGCCTCGCAAGGCCATGTATCGCGCCAATGCGATGCAGGTGCGCTGCGTCAGGGAGTAGGGTAGCAGAGGGACTACACATAATAAATTGGGCGTATCTAATTAATAATAGGTACGCCTTTTTTGTATGCATCGGTTTTGTGTAACAATGTAACAAAAGTAACAATGTAACAAATGTAACAGTGTAACAAGGGTGTTACATCTGTTACATTTTATGTTTGGGTGGATAGAGAATTTAGAGAATTTAGGGAATTTAGGGAGATTAGAGAGTTTAGGGAGATTAGAGAGTTTAGGGTTGATGCCTGAGCTATTTTTTTTGCATCGGCGCTAACCTCCCTAAACTCCTTAAACTCCCTAAACTCCTTAACCTTCCTAACCTCCTTAAGACCCCTTCAGAGGCTACTTCTTATCCGTCTTTGAGATTGCGTCACGCATCTGGGTATCGGCCATAATATTCTTCATCTTGTAATAGTCCATAATACCCAAATTGCCGCTACGGAACGCCTCAGCCATAGCCAAGGGCACCTCTGCCTCCGCCAAAATAACCTTTGCACGCGCATCCTGAGCCTTTGCGCGGTTCTCCTGCTCCAACGCAACCGCCATAGCACGACGCTCCTCGGCCTTCGCCTGCGCGATATTCTTATCGGCATCCGCCTGATCCATCTGCAACTGCGCACCGATATTCTTGCCCACATCTATATCGGCAATATCAATCGACAAAATCTCGAACGCCGTACCTGCATCCAAGCCCTTCTCAAGCACCACGCGCGAGATAGAGTCGGGATTCTCCAACACAACCTTGTGTGACACTGCCGAGCCAATCGACGACACGATACCCTCGCCGACACGCGCCAAAACGGTCTCCTCACCGGCACCTCCGACCAACTGCTTGATGTTGGCACGCACCGTAACACGCGCCTTAGCGATAAGCTGGATACCATCCTTCGCCACAGCAGCAACGGGTGGGGTATTGATAACCTTCGGATTTACAGACATTTGCACAGCCTCAAACACATCACGACCCGCCAAGTCGATAGCCGTAGCCATCTTAAAATCGAGGTTAATGTTCGCCTTCTGTGCCGACACTAAAGCATGCACCACATTTGTGACATTTCCACCTGCCAAGAAGTGTGCCTCCAACTCGTTGGAATCGAGCGAAAGACCCGCCTTTGTTCCCTCAATCATCGACGACACGATAACTGAAGGCGGAACCCTACGCCAACGCATCAGGAAGAGCTGTAAGAGGTTGATTCTCACACCCGAAACCAAAGCCGAGAACCACAAGCCAACCGGAATATAGTAGAAGAAAACCCAGATGGCAAAAAAGAGCAATACGCCCGCAATAACAATCAAATACTCACTCATATCTATTTAGTTTTTAAGTTTTTACATCATGCTATATAAACCGCAACATCAGCACAGCCAATTTACTCCACGCGGCGCACAATGACCGTAAAGTTGTCAAAACCGACAACCTCGACCTTCGAGCGCTGGTCGATAAAGACATCCACCGACTTCGCTTCGTAGACCTTACCGGCAAACTCGACCTTTCCCATAGGCGACAGGCGCGACACCGCGACACCCTGCTCACCGACAGCCACAGTAGCCTCGGGGCGTTCATTGCTCTCGCCCACAACCTTGCTCTTCAACGCCAAGCGCTGCCAAGTCTTTGCCCTGAGCGACAATACGGTCACTACCAGAGCCAATGCCACTGCTACAACAAGCGTAAGCATACAACCCACAAATCCAAAACGCTCAAAACCGAAATATACGGCAGCTCCATAGCTCACGAGCGATAAAATAGCGCCCAAAGTAACCCCGGGCAGGAACACCAACTCTGCAACAAGGAAGAAGGCTCCCAAAATCAACAGTAAAACAATTAGTCCCATAGGCGGTATAATTCAAAATTGCGATTAAGCTATAGACAGAGGCTGCTTGCAGACTATGTTATGGCGGAGCAATTAAGTGAAGCCCTTGTGGCTTGCCAAAATTAACCCGACATAAGGTCGGCTTTTCCTCCTTCGCACCTCTTTACTCCAACCTCGACACCTCGACCGACAAATTCGCGTCACACTTCTTCACCGCATTTGCCACGCGCTGTGCCACAGCCTCACTCTCAAACATTCCCACAACAAAGCTGTCATCCGACAATCTCGACACCTGGCAACCCTTCGCCATGGAGTCTATAACATCCAGCACCATATCATCCAAAACGCCACCTTTAATAATCAGGCGATACGACACACTTCCCGTCACACCCGCTGCCGAGAGGTTTGTTTTCCTTCCGTCGCACCACTCAACAATGCGGGGATTACGGAAACCCTTCTTCAGCATTGCAGCCACAGCTGCCTCCGCCTCGGCGCGCGTACGCAAACCACCTGCGTAGTAGCTGTAACGCCCGTCCTGCTCCTTCTCAACATAGAGGGGCACAGCTCCACGGAAGATTGAGGTGGCCTGCGGTAACTTATAAGTACCCAGTAAAATACGATATATCGTACCATACTCATAAACCACACATTCCGGCACGGGATTCGACGAATTATATGGCGTACGCGAGCGGAACTCAATAGGTTCATAATCGACAAACGAGCGTCGCTCAATATCCATAATCGGCAAGCGATAGTCGATTTGCAGCACCGTACGCGAAACATTCGACAACGAGTCAATAGAGCGGGGCAGATTCAACAACTTCGCCACACACACCTCGTAATTCAGCACCACAGGCTTCTGCAAGCAATAATCCACCACAGCCTCCGAAGAGCAGTTATCCACAAGCATCATCTGCTGCTGTCGTGCCTCCGAATTCAGGTTCTCGGTAAGCTCCAAGATATCCTCGCGTCCCTCCTTCTCCAAAAAATAGGAGTAGACATATGTTTTCTGGTCAAAAATCTCGGTCCACAGCTTCGACAAGCGGCGCTCAATAACGAAATTCTCATCCTGCACCGCAGCAATAGAGGCATAGATATCTTCAGCCTCCGACTCGGTAGAGGC
Source organism: Alistipes sp. (assembly GCA_017532885.1). Next base: position 141,214 of record JAFXIS010000054.1, read on the forward strand.
CTTCAAGTACTTATCATACAACGACTTCACCTTGTCGTAATTCGCAACATACTGCTGGGCATAACCATACGCCTCCGCCTCGCGTTTATGCACATCAAGCAACACCTGATAATCCTCCTCAAAGAGGCTCTCGCGGAAATAACGGTTATTAAATATCGAGCCCGACGCCTGCCCCTCGGCTGAGGCTACATTGGCGATATTCGACAACACATGTTCCTGCTCGATAGCATGGATTTTATCCACCAATTTTATCTTCTCACGACGCAGCGCCAGCATATTGGCCTCGACCTCATGCAGGATTGTAGATAACGAATCTATATTCCTATACGCCAGCGAATCGCGCAATTCAGCCATATCGCGCATATCGCGGCGCAAACCACTCATAACATTCGCAAGCGAATCACCCCGAGTCATCAGCTGCACATCATAACGCAACAAATCGACATAAGCCTTATTACCCGCCAATTCGGGAATTCTGACCGCAACCTCCTGCGCCATCACATTCGCCGTTCCAAGCAAGGCAAATACCCCTAAAAACGCTATCTTTAAGCTCCTAAACATCATCTCCACCACCTTATAAAAAAGAGTTGAATCAATCCAAATATCTCTAAACGACCTAACAACATCAAGAAGGTCAAATTCATCTTCGTAACAACAGGCATCGCCGAGTAGTTGTCCATCATACCCACATCGCCAAAGCCGGGTCCCACATTACTTGCACAAGCCACCGCCGACGAGAATCCGGTCATCATATCGGCACCGAACAGCGTATTGAAGAATGTTCCCAGCAAAATCATCATCATAAAGGCAACCGTATAGACCATTACGGTATTGAGCATATCCTTATCCTGCGGAATGCCGTCAATCTTGGTACGGAATATTGCCGCAGGGTGCTGCTGACGGCGCAAACGATTACGCATCATCTTGAGGGCCAACAGCAACCTATCCATCTTCAAACCTCCCGAAGTAGAGCCTGCGCAGGCACACACCAACGAGCAGAAGATAAGCACAAATATGGCAAATGAGGTCCAAGTGTTGCAATCGGCCGTAGCATAACCCGTAGTAGTTATTAGCGACACGACATGGAACAACGCATAGCGCAGCGACTCGAATACATTGGGATATATATCCGCAAGCCACAGATTCACTCCCACAAGCAGCGCCGCAACGCCTATTATCGAGAAGTAGAAACGCGTAACCTCCGAGCGGAAGATATTATTGGGTTTACGCGTAAAAGTGGCATAAATCAAACCGTAATGGATACCCGAAACGACCATCGTCACCACCAACACCAACTCGATAAGTGGCGAGTTGAAGAATGCAATACTATTATTCTTTGTACCAAAGCCGCAAGTTGCCGTAGCCGACATTGCGTGACACACGGCATCAAACCAACACATGCCGCTCAGCTTCAGCGCAATGGTGGCAACTATCGTAAGACCAACGAATATCGAGAGGATTATACGCAAGATAGTCTGCGTGCGATAGTTAAAGTGATCCTTCGCCAAAGAGGAGATTTCCACATTCGAGAGCATCATTTTGCTCTTACCTATCGACGGCAATATCACCAACGCAAACATAATAACACCCACACCGCCAATCCAGCTGGTTGCCATACGCCAAAACTGCAATCCTCGCGGCAGGGCTTCGATATTATTCAAAATCGAGGCTCCCGTAGTGGTAAAGCCCGACACACTCTCAAACCATGCGTTAATGAGCGTAAATTCTCCGCCCCACATAAGATAGGGGAACATGCCGACGATAGACGATACAACCCAGGCTCCAACGACGATGCAATAGCCCTCCTTCTGCGAGATGGAGCTGGTTGTAGGCACGAAAATCAGGGGGAAGCATCCCAATAGCAGCGTAAGCAACGACGACATTACAAGAGGCGAATATGATGTATCCATATCGCTCACATAAGCTATACCCGCCGAGAGCAACATGAACACCGCCAACACCAACTGCACGATGCCTATATATCTGATAACTACGCTTAAACGCAAATCCATAACTTCACTTCAGGCTACTTTTGCACCTTGGGATTATTCACCACCGACTCAATCTTCTCCTTTAAGTCGTGCATCTCGTCACGACACTCCGTTTTCACAATAAACGGTATCTTATAACGCAGCGATTCGCCCAGACTCTTATCCATCTCGACGATGGGTTTCGCGATATAAATCATCACGAAATAGTAGAACATAAGCAAAATCACAATCATCACAACCAACGATATAAACACCGGAGTCACAGCACGATAAGCATTGCGGCTAAGTCGCTCGGCACGCGGAGTAAGCGAAGTCTGCGCATCCGACATGACACGCATAATGGCACCGCTCGTGATATTGTACGCCGGCAGGTACTCCTTATCATACCAACGACGACCGTCAAACGAGTCAAACGCCACAAGTGAATCCGGCAAAGAGAGTTTATATTCAATAGCACGGCTATCCAGCAGCAGCTCAACAGCATGATTCATATTAAGAGCATAACCCTCCAAAGAGTCAAAAAGTGGGGTAGCCGAGGCATTAGATTCGCTACGCGCCTGCGCAATTTTGGCACGGAAAGCCTCAAACGAATGACGACAGCTATCAGCATAGACCGTATCGCACAACACCGCATAGTTCACCACAGCGCGGTCGTTGGCACGAATAGCATCGAGCATCGTCTCCGAAAGCTCTATACTACGACGATTACTTGCCAAAATAGCCTCTATATCGACACTCATATGATTCAACTCATAGAGCGACACCAGACCCGAGAAAAAGAGCAATACAACAATGCTCAAAAAACCGGTTGTTATTCGTTTACGAATACCTGTCATAATCAGAAAAATTTACCAATTATGCAAATATATGAAAATTAATCGTAATACAATGATTTTTCGGCTGCGAAAAACATATAATTCGGAAATTATTCCACAATTTCGGCAATTACATCGCAATTTGGCTCAATCGAAAGCAGGCGCACGCGACAAATCTTATTTATCATTTCGCGACGATAAGGCATCTTTACGCGGACATAGTTGCCCGTATAGCCGAACATCATGCCGCCCTTTATAGTGCTTTCAAACAGCACCTCCGCCTCCTGTCCGACCATAGCCGCACAAAAATCATAATGCAACCTTGCACTCAACGCCTCCAAACGCTCAACTCGCTCGGTCGATATGCGAGAGGGTACTTTATCGGGCATGTCCACAGCCGGAGTACCCGGACGCTCCGAGAATGGGAATATATGAAGGAACGAAGCATTCACCCGCTCCAACAGGTCATAACTCTGCTGAAAATCCTCCTCCGTTTCACCCGGAAATCCCGTAATAACATCTATTCCGATGAAGGCATCGGGCATAAGTTCACGCACCTTGAAAATACGGTCGGCAAAACGCGCCGACGAGTAGCGGCGACGCATCAATCCAAGTATCTTATCCGAGCCGCTTTGCAGGGGTATATGGAAGTGATGTTGAAATTTAGGTGACGAGGCGCAAAACTCTATTATCTCGTCAGTTAGCAAATTAGGCTCAATAGACGAAATGCGATAGCGTTCAATACCTTCAACCTCATTCAACGCACGCAATAAATCGATAAATTTCTCACCAGTCGAACGCCCGAAATCCCCGGTATTTATACCCGTAATGACAATCTCCTTTAAGCCCAATGCCGCCACCTGCTCCGCCTCACGCACCAAGTCGGCAATCGGCATATTTCGGCTTGCACCTCGAGCGTAATGGATAGTGCAATAAGCACACTTATAATCGCACCCATCCTGCACCTTCAGAAACGAACGCGACCTATCGCCCGACGAAAAGGCTGCGAAAAAACGGGTTATATCGTCACAATGACACGATGTAAGGCATTTTCCGCCCTTCGACGCAACATCAACAACAGCTTGATATAAATCGCCTTTATCGTTGTTGCTCAAAACAATATCCACGCCGTCAATAGCTGCGACCTCGTGCGGTTTAAGCTGTGCATAACACCCCGTAACAGCGATTATTGCATTCGGGTTACGACGATTGAGTTTGCGTATCAAATTACGGCATTTCTTATCGGCATGCTCCGTCACCGAGCAACTATTTATCACGCAGATATCACTCTCTTCATTCACACCCACACGCTGAAATCCACCCTCCTCGAATTGGCGGGCGATAGTGGAACTCTCCGAAAAATTCAGCTTGCAGCCGAGCGTATGAAAACTTACTCTTTGTTTCATGCTAAAACATCTCTTTTTCCACCGCGAAAATACAAAATCTTCTCACAACGCGGAAAAATTTTTGATATAATCCACGAAAATCGGTACTTTTGCATGTTTTTGGCGAAGACTTAACATTGCAATGGAATTTATTGCCGACATATTTCAGTATTCATACCTCTCGAATGCCCTCATAGCCGCTATTCTGTGCGGTATTTTGTGCGGCATCGTTGGCACCTACATCGTATCGCGACGCATGGTATTCCTATGCGGAGGTATCACACACGCCTCATTTGGCGGCTTAGGCATGGCTTTATATCTGGGTATCAACCCAATAGGAGGCGCATTGATTTTCGCCATACTATCCTCACTCGGCATAGAATGGGCATCCAGCCGAGGAAAGATTCGCGAAGATTCAGCCATCGGTATCACATGGTCTGTCGGCATGGCAATAGGAGCTCTCTTCATGAGCCTCACACCAGGCTATACTTCGGGCGACTTGGCAAGCTACATGTTCGGCAGCATCATTACAGTAACCACTACGGATGTTTATCTTTTGAGCATTCTCACGCTGCTATGCGTCGTATGTTACAGCGCATGGTGGCGCGGAATAATGTATTTGGCATTCGACAGGCAATTCGCTGCAAGCCAAGGCATTAATACGAGTGCAATATCTTATCTGATGTCGATAATCGTAGCCGTAACAATCGTCATGGCCATCAGAATCATGGGCATAGTATTACTTTTGTCGCTCTTTACAATTCCGGCAGTCACAGCCAATGCACTCACCAAATCGTACTCAAAAATAACCTTTTGGGCAGCAATCATCGCTACGACGGGAGCTGTCATGGGACTCTTCGTAAGCTATTATTTAGAGATTCCGTCGGGCGCAAGTATAATATTTATACTTACTTTAGCGCTTATTACGGTAAAAGTATTATCTTTGCGAAGCAAAAAATAAGAGCATGCGACTAAAAACCATACATAAATTAGTCTTAAAATCGTACCTCGGCCCGTTGGTACTCACATTCTTCATCGTCACATTCGTGCTGATGATGAATATCTTGTGGCGTTATATCGACGAGCTTACAGGTAAAGGACTCAGCGCCGATGTCATCATCGAACTACTATTCTACGCGACTACAAACCTCATCCCTATGGGACTGCCTTTGGTAATGCTGTTCGCAGCCATCATGACCATGGGTAATTTGGGCGAGAACTACGAGTTGCTTGCCATGAAGTCGGCAGGTATGCCTCTAATCAAAATCCTGCAACCACTGCTGATTTTGGTATTTTTCCTATCAATAGGCAGTTTCTTCGTGGTAAACAATCTTGTGCCGTATGCCAACAAGAAGATGAACAGTATATTCTACGACATCCGCCAACAAAAGCAGGTGTTGGAATTTCATGACGGATTGTTCTTCAATGGCATAGACGAGAATATAAGCATTCGCCCCGAGTATCAGGACCCTGTGACGGGTATGCTGCACAATGTATTGATTTACGACAACTCGTCGGAGGGTGGAAACATGACCACCACAATCGCCGAGTCGGGATATATCCGCTTGAGCGACGACAAGAAATTCTTGCTCATCACGCTCTACAACGGCGAAAACTACCAGCATACGCGCAACTCGGGCTGGTATACCAAAAGCTCCATGCGCCACGACAAATTCAAGGTTCAGGAGGGTAAAATCGCAATGGAGGGCTTCAATTTCGAGCGTAAGGACAACAGCGATATGTTCAACGGCTCGCAGACCAAGAATATCGTCGAGTTGCAGCACGACATCGACTCTTTGGATTTGAGGGTAAATGAGGCCTCTTCAAAGTCGTATGAGCCTCTGCTGAAGGATAATATCTTCGTCAAGGATATCCAAGTTTTGCAATTACCCGACTCATTGCGCATCGACAAGAGCGAATTCAGCAACGCCTATCTCTTGGACTCGTTGGAGGGCATGGATACACGAACTCTCAACCGAATCTGGTCGTCGGCACGCTCCGCAGCGCTCAATTCACGAAACTCGCTCACTTTCGATGAATCTACCGCCAAGGTTGCCTTGTCGCAGCTCTATCGCAGCAAAAACGATTGGCACAGAAAGTTGGCAGTACCTGTGTCGGTATTTATCTTCTTCCTGATTGGTGCGCCTTTAGGTGCTATTATCCGCAAGGGAGGATTGGGTACGCCGATTGTTATTTCGGTAGGTTTCTTCGTCTTTTACTACATCATCAGCCTTAACGGCGAAAAGGCTGCCAAAGAGGGCGTATGGGACTCTTTGCCAGGCATGTGGATATCAACCTTTATCCTAACGCCAATCGCCGTATATTTGATGATTAAAGCGACGAACGACGCCTCGTTGCTCGACACAGACTGGTATTACAACAAATACATAGCCTTTAGGGAGCGTTTCCTTGCCATTTGGAACCCCATAAAGAGTAGAGTTACCTCGTGGAAGATATGGCAAAAGATGTCAGGCATCAAGCTCCGCAAGACAAAAAACAAGAAGCATGAATAGCAAAGATTTACGCATAGTATTTATGGGTACGCCCGAATTTGCAACGGCGTCACTTAGAAGATTGGTTACCGAGGGTTATAATATCGTAGCCGTAGTCACTACACCCGACAAACCTGCCGGCAGAGGTCAAAAGCTCCACAAAAGCGATGTCAAAGTAGCTGCCGAGGAGTTGGGGCTTCCCATTCTTCAACCCGAAAAGCTCCGCGACGAGGCCTTCGTCGAGGCTATGCGTGAGCTTCAGCCCGACTTGGGTATTGTCATTGCATTCCGCATGTTGCCCGAGATTATTTGGTCAATGCCACGACTTGGAACATTCAATCTGCATGCATCGTTGCTACCCGAATATCGAGGTGCCGCGCCCATAAATTGGGCAATTATAAATGGCGAGAAGGAGAGTGGCATCACAACCTTCCTCTTGAACCACGAGATTGACAAAGGTGCAATAATAGGGCAGCAGCGCATGCCCATATTGCCCGAGGATAATGTCGGAACGCTCTACGACAAACTTATGGTGGCAGGTTGCGATTTGGTGGTTGAAACCGTCGAGAAAATTGCCGCCGGCAACTATACGACCATTGAGCAGATGCACCACGACGAATCAACGCTTAAGCCAGCTCCAAAAATCTTCAAGGAGGATTGCCATATCGATTGGTCTTGGGAGGGTGAGCGCATCGTAAATTTCGTGCGTGGTCTATCGCCATATCCCGCAGCATGGGGAGCACTCTGCAAGGGTGGTGAAGATGCCGGTTCGGCAAAGATTTTCGAGGTTAGCTTTGAACATAAGTCATCTGATATAGAGCCAGGTACAATCACTTCAGACGGGCGTGAGAAAATCGAGGTTAAATGTGGTGACGGCATTATTCACATCCACTCGATGCAGATGGCAGGCAAGCGCCGCATGACCAACCGAGAGCTACTGCTTGGTCTACGCGATATCGAGGAGTATAAGTTCGTATAAGGCGAGTTTTACACCTTATATTTGTTCTTTCATCTTTTTTTGCTATCTTTGTTATTATAGTTTTATCAATTACATGGTTATCAGCCATATAACGCACTGATACACATGTGATTATAAAAAATTACGCTATGAATAACAATCAACGAGTGGCAAGAGCCTTGGCGGCTGCAACCGATACGGTAGCTTTGGAAATCGGCATTGGAATACTTGACCGTGTGCCGGTTATGTTCCAGGAGCAGTTTCCAAACAGAAAAGCCATCGTCATCGCAGATAAATTCACCTGGGAGGCAGCCGGCAAGGCTGTAAACGCATATCTTATTGCCGCAGGTGTAACATGCGAAGACCCCTATATATTTGATAGCCCGAATTTTCATGCAGAGTGGAGCTTCGTTGAGATGCTCGATGCCCGCTTGGCAGCAACCGATGCTATTGCCATAGCTGTGGGCTCAGGCACTATAAACGACCTCTGTAAGCTATGCTCATATCGCCAAAATCGCCAATACATGTGCGTTGCCACCGTTGCCTCGGTGGATGGCTACTCATCGTTTGGAGCCTCGGTGATATATAAGAACATGAAGAGGACATTTACCTGTCCGGCACCTCGCGTCATCTTGGCAGATGCCGAGATTATGGCAAAGGCCCCTGCCGCCATGACAGCAGCAGGATATGCCGACTTGGCAGCCAAAATCCCCTCAGGTACAGAGTGGATGCTGTCGGATTTCCTCGGCGTAGAGCTTATACACAATGTAGCTTGGCACATCGTACACGACGGACTCAAGGAGTCGCTTTCCGACCCCGAAGGTATCGCAGCATGCCGTCCGGAGGCTATTGCAACCCTTGTCGAGGGCTTAATGCTTAGCGGATTTGCCATGCAGGCGGCACGCTCCAGCATCCCCGCGTCGGGAACAGAACACCTCTTTAGCCACCTATGGAACATGAGAGGCCATACACATAAAGGGCGCACTCCGTCGCATGGTTTTCAAGTTAGCGTCGGCACACTTATGATGTGTTCATTGTTTGACGAGATGTGCAAGACCGACTTTTCGAAGTTGGATGTCAGAGCATGTGTTTCGCAGTGGAAAAATCGCCGACAAATGCGTCACGAGGCAGAAGATTTATTCGAGGATATGCCCTATGGAGAGCATGCCATCGCCGAGTCAATATCACGATATAAAGATAGAGAGGAGGTTCGACGACAACTTCAGCTAATGAAGGATAATTGGTTCGATATCAAGCAGATGTTACAAGAGCAATGTTACACCTATAACCAAATGCACAAATTACTCTCTACGGTTGGAGCCCCCACATCACCCGAGGATGTCGGCATCTCGCTTGAGCAAATGCGTGCCGATATTCCCATCGTGCGCCATATCCGCAACCGCTTCACTATGCTCGACATAGGTCTTTACGCCCTAAAACTCGAAGATTGGATTTCGGGGGTATTCGATACAGGAGGCGTTTGGCACAAAGGTTAGCTCACAGCCATTGAGCCGCAGATACAAATAGAGGGTGCCCGAATAAATCTCCGGCACCCTCACTTTTGTTATCATCGCGACCTAATCCCTCTTCTCGATAATCTCACCGCCGCGCAAAATAGCCGCCTCATTTTGTGGCAACATACTCCATGCACGCTCCGGCAACGACTTCTTTAGACCCGCCATAACATTCTCCATCGCAACAATGGGCTTAAGCTTAAGGAAGCCACCCAAAATCATGGTGTTGAACATCTTGGCATTGCCCTGTCGAGCACACTCCGCCGCCGCATCTATCTTATACACAGATATATCCTTGCGCGTAGGGGGATTTACAATACCATTCGTGTCATATATGAGCAAACCGCCCGGTTTTACCATTGGCTCAAACTTATCCAACGACTGTTGATTCAGCACAATCGCAGTATCAAACTCTCCGGCAATGGGTGACGAGATTCGTTTATCCGACACAATAACCGTAACATTAGCTGTACCACCACGCATCTCGGGACCATACGAAGGCATCCACGACACCTCAAAGCCCTGCATAATGCCTGAATATGCCAAAATCTTACCCATCGACAAGACACCTTGGCCACCAAATCCTGCTATAATTATTACCTCTTTCATACGCCTTAAAATCTCATTTGACCACTTATTTCGGTAACTCCGAACACTTTATATCGCCCAATGGATACTCCACAGCCAGATTCTCCTCCATCCACTTATTTGCATCGACGGGCGAGAGTTTCCAGCCGCTATTACATGTAGAAACAACCTCCACAAGCGAATAACCATTACCCGCCATAGCATTCTCAAACGCCTTACGAATAGCCTTCTTACACTTGCGAACTGCCGCAGGAGTATGTACACTCTGACGAGTGATATAAGTAGCACCATCCAAGTGTGCAATCATATCGGCAATCTTATATGGAAAGCCATTCAACGCAGCATCTCGACCACATGGAGTTGTCGCAGTCTTCATACCCAAAAGGGTAGTGGGCGACATCTGACCTCCCGTCATGCCATATATTGCATTATTGATAAATATTGTAACGATATTCTCGCCTCGAGCTGCAGCATGAATAGTCTCGGCTGTACCTATCGCAGCCAAATCGCCATCGCCCTGATATGTAAAGACCATATTCTCAGGAAGCAGGCGCTTCATAGCCGTAGCTACTGCACATGCTCTACCATGCGCTGCCTCTACCCAATCTACATCAATATATCTGTAAGCAAAAACCGAACATCCCACAGGCGACACGCCAATAGTTGAGCCCTCCAAGCCCATTTCGTCGATAACTTCAGCAACGAGTTTATGTACTGTGCCATGGCTACATCCCGGACAGTAGTGCATTACCTCATCGGTAATAAGTCGTGGTTTCTGGTATACCAGATTCTCAGCCTTTATCTCCACTTGTGCCATAACTATCTGATTTACAATTTTTCAACTTCAAATTTACGCTTTATATCCTCAAGCACATCCTCGGGGTTAAACAACATACCTCCCATGCGGCCATAATGATATACCGGAGCCTTACCTTCTACCGCCAAGCGTACATCTTCAACCATCTGTCCGGCATTAAGTTCCACCGAAAGAAATCCCTTTACGCCGCGCTCTGCCAACTGCGCAATAGCCTTAGTCGGGAAGGGATAGAGAGTAATAGGACGCAACAAACCAACCTTAAGTCCCGCCTTGCGAGCCTGCTCAACCGTAGCTGAACATATACGAGCCGAAGAGCCAAACGCAACGATAACATAGTCGGCATCGTCGCACTCAACCTCCTCCCAGCGAGCCTCCTCAGCCTCCAACTGACGGTATTTCGCCTGCAAACGCTCATTTATCTTCTCCATAAGTTCAGACTTAAGCTCCAATGAGGTACAAACATGCATCTCCTTACGCGAACCCTTACCTTTGGCTGCCCATGCGCCACACTCCGCCTCAATCTGCTCGGCAGTACGGCGTGGCTGCTGGGGCATAAGTTCCACCTTCTCCATCATTTGGCCAATAACGCCATCCGCCAACAACATCACAGGATTGCGATACTTGAAAGCCAAATCAAATCCCAAAGCAACGAAATCGTGCATCTCCTGAACCGACGACGGAGCAAGTACGATAAAGTGATAATCACCATGTCCTCCGCCCTTACAAGCCTGGAAATAGTCGCCCTGCGAAGGCTGAATAGTACCCAAGCCCGGACCTCCACGCTGGCAATTCACAACAAGGCAGGGTAGCTCACAAGCTGCAATATAGCTCATTCCCTCGCTCATAAGCGAAATACCGGGGCTTGACGACGAAGTCATAACCTTCTTTCCGGTTGCAGCACCTCCATAAACCATATTTATAGACGACACCTCTGACTCCGCTTGCAAAACCACCATACCGGTACTCTCCCACGGACGAAGTTCCATAAGCGTCTCCATAACCTCCGACTGCGGAGTAATAGGGTAGCCGAAATATCCGTCACAGCCGCAACGCACGGCAGCATGAGCAATAACCTCATTACCCTTCATTAATCTTACATCTTTCTCTGCCATACCTATTCGACCTTTTGACGATAAACAACAATACAGCTATCGGGGCAAATTATACCGCACGATGCACATCCCGTACAAGCATCCGGATTAAGCATCATGGCGTAATTATATCCCTTGCCATTCACCTCCTTTGATAGAGCCAACACATTACAAGGGCAAGCCGACACACATACCGCACATCCCTTGCATAGCTCCTTGTTTACAACAACATGTCCTTTTATTTTTGCCATACGCTATTTATAAAAATATTATTTTCTATCTACAAATATAGAAAAATTAAAGGCAAAATCAAATTTTACAGTCATTTTTTTACAATAAAATCACATCTATTCTAAAATATTCACTCCCGCAAAATCCTCATTCACAAACAAAAAACCCGCCTGCAACGAACAGACGGGCTTACAACTCAAATATCTACACTCTACTCAAACGAGTGAATTACCACTCCGGAGCGTAATTTAGGTTCAAACCATGTGGTTTTAGGCGGCATAATGTTGCCCGTATCGGCAATATCGATAAGTTGCTGCATCGACACAGGATAGAGCGCAAAGGCAACCTTCATCTCGCCACTATCCACGCGCTGTTGCAACTCTCCAAGACCTCGAATACCACCTACAAAATCAATTCGTTTAGAGGTACGCAAGTCACTAATACCCAAAATCTTATCCAGCACTAAATCAGACAATACCGTCACATCCAGCACGCCGATTGGGCCGTCATCATTATAAGTACCCTCCTTTGCCGTTAAGCTATACCACTCACCATCGAGGTACATGGCAAAATTGTGCAGTTCGGCGGGAGTATAAATCTCCGCACCCTTTTTCTCGACAACAAACGACTCGTTTAATTTTTCGAGCAGCTCCGCAGCCGTCAAACCATTCAAATCTCGCACAACACGATTATAATCAATAATACGCAACTGCGACGCAGGGAAAGTAACAGCCAAGAAATAGCAATACTCCTCCTCGCCCGTATGATTGGGATTATTGAGCATACACTCCTGACCTACGCGCGCAGCAGCAGCAGTACGATGATGTCCATCAGCCACATACAGAGCCGGAATAGCAGCAAAAAGCTCTGTCAATCGCTGATTCTTCACCTTATCACGAATAACCCAGAAATGGTGTCCGAAGCCATCCTCCGCCGTAAAATCATAATCCGGCTGATTCTCCTTAATCACACTCTCCACAATAGCATCCACCTCGGCATTGTCCGGATATGCAAAGAAAACGGGCTCGATATTCGCCTTTTGGTTACGCACATGAATCATTCGGTCCTCCTCCTTATCGGGACGCGTAAGTTCATGCTTTTTAATCGCACCCGAGAGGTAATCCTCGAAATGACAACACATGGCAATGCCATATTGCGTACGACCATTCATCGTTTGAGCATATACATAATAATGCTCCTCCTCGTCCTGTTTGAGCCATCCGCGCTCCTTCCAGAGCTTAAAGTTTTCCACAGCTTTCTTATACACCTCCTCAGAGTGTTCGTCAGCAATGGGTTCAAAATCAATTTCAGGCTTAATAATATGTAGCAACGAACGCTCTCCCGCCTCAGCCTTTGCCTCGACAGAGTTCAGCACATCATAAGGGCGCGACGCCACTTCGCCGGCATACTCCTTTGGGGGACGCACGCCACAAAAAGGTTTAATTCGTACCATATAACTACTTGTTTACTTGGAACTTTCTATTACCATTCTTAAGGAAATCCACAACCTGACGAGCGGCAGCCAATCCGGCATTTATATTAGCCTCGGCAGTCTCAGCACCCATCTTCTTGGGGGTTGCGAAGAAGCGTTTTCCGAACAATGCAGCCATTGTCGATACATCATCGGGAGCTATGTCGGTAATATACTTCAAATCGGTACGCTCGGTCATCGCAGCCTCCAAACCCACCTCGTCAATAACCTCCTTACGAGCTGTATTTACCAGCGTTGCACCCTTAGGCATCATCGACATTAGCTTATAGCCAATCGACTTCTTGGTCTGCTCCGTAGCAGGAATATGCAACGACAAATAATCCGAAGCTGCATATAACTCCTCGACACTTCCAACCTGCTCAACGCCATCATTATCAAACAGCGCAGAATCGGTCACATAAGGGTCATAAGCTATAACATTCATACCCAATGCCTTCGCTTTGCGAGCAACCAAACGGCCTACATTACCATAAGCGTGAATTCCGACCGTCTTACCCTGCAATTCATATCCGGTACCCGGAGTAAAGCAATTACGCGACATATAAATCATCATCGCCAACGCCAACTCAGCCACAGCATTCGAGTTCTGACCCGGGGTATTCATCACGACAATATTGTGAGCCGTAGCCTCCGCCAAATCCACATTGTCATATCCGGCACCGGCGCGAACAACAATCTTAAGATTGGGCGCAGCAGCAATGACATCAGCCGTAACCTTATCACTACGAACAATGAGTCCATCGACATCAGCCACAGCAGCGACCAACTCCTCCGGTTTCTCATAGCGTTCCAACATCGCCACCTCATAACCGGCAGCAGTCAATATCTCTTTTATTCCGTCCACAGCCTTCTTGGCAAACGGTTTTTGAGTTGCAATAAGAATTTTCATACTCTACAAATATTAAAGAGTTACAAAATATCGTCTCCGCATTGGGTTATTTGTGCGTCTGTTCAAACTCCTGCATACAAGCAATCAATGCCTCAACCGCCTCCTTCGGGCAAGCATTATAGCATGATGCGCGGAAACCGCCTACTAAGCGATGTCCCTTAATGCCGACCATGCCCTTCGACTTGGCAAACTCCAAAAACTCAGGAGCCAAAGCCTCGTTGCCTTCGCTCATCACAAAGCAGATATTCATCAACGAGCGGTCCTCATCGGCTACCGTTCCACGGAACAATGAGTTGCGGTCAATCTCGGCATAGAGCATAGCTGCCTTCTCCAAATTGCGACGATAAATCTCATCAAGGCCTCCCTCATTTTTCATCCACTTCAGCGTTTCACGCAATACATAGATAGGGAATACGGGTGGGGTATTGAACATTGAATTATTCTCAACATGAGTATTAACATTCATCATCGTAGGCAACTCGCGTGCAACCTTCTGCAACATATCATCTCGCACGATAACAAATGTAACACCCGCAGGAGCCAGATTCTTCTGCGCACCGCCATAAATCAACGCATACTTCGACACATCAACAGGACGGCTCAAAATATCGGAGCTCATATCGGCAATCAAGGGTACAGGAGAGTTCAAATCCTCCTTATACTCTGTTCCGTAAATTGTATTATTGGCACAGATATAGAGGTAATCCAAATCTGCGGGAATCTCAAATCCTTTAGGGATATATGTAAAATTCTTATCCTCCGACGAAGCTACAACCTTTACTTCGCCATACATTTTAGCCTCCTTAATTGCCTTCTTGGTCCATACTCCCGTATGAACATATCCGGCCTTGCACTTCAAGAAATTTGCGGGTATATGGAAGAATTGGGTACTTGCACCTCCACCAACAAAGTAAATCTGATAATTGTCGGGGATATTCAGCAATTCTCTGAACAAGCTCTTGGCTTCAGCAAGAACAGCCTCAAATTCCGGAGTACGATGGGATATCGAAAGCAAGGAGAGTCCTGTTCCGTCAAAATCAATAATCGCTTTTGCGGCTGCTTCTAATACAACATCCGGTAAAACAGAGGGTCCGGCATTAAAATTATACTTCTTCATGGCATTAATGATTATAAAAAAATAAAAAAATGTAAGTTCATAAAAAAGGAGAGCTTCTCCGATTTTCAGCGTACCTCCACCCTTAGCAACAAGCCCATTTCAGTAGGCAAAAATCGCTCCGCCTCAAAACTTTTCCTCTACAAAGTAAACTTAAAAATATGACAATTCAAAATCTTTTTCTCTCTTTTTTCATTCGCAATATCACTTTTTTGGCGCAAATCATAAACAAAATTTACTTAATTATATTTTTTAATAATGATATGATACTTTTCATGGCAAAAGTCATAAAAAAAGATAATTTTTTCATTATTGCGAAATTTAACGATTCTTAACCCTCCAAATGCCCCAAAACAGAATAAGCAACGACACACTTAACAACTTTTTGAGCTATAAAGGCCGAAAAATTTGCTTACACGCGTGCGTTATATTATCTTTGCATGATAATATTTACACCACAAGTTTTATTGTTAAGCCCACCAAGCAAATGATAAAATCAATGACAGGATTTGGTAAGAGCGAAATTTCTCTACCAACCAAAAAGATTACCGTCGAAGTGCGGTCACTAAATTCAAAGCAGTTAGACCTTTCGGTTAAGTTGCCAGGCATCTATCGCTCTATGGAGTTCGATATCCGTACACGCGCAGCCGCCGCTATCGTAAGAGGAAAGGCCGATATTTCGGTGAACATCGAAACTACGGCAGTGCATACCTCGGCAACCATAAATAAAGAGATTTTTCGCGAGTACCTCAAGCAGGTAAACGACGCCATGGCATTTTCTGGCATCGATGCCGATTACGATGCCGTTCTGCCCGTCTTAATGCGATTACCCGATGTGGTATCCACCCAGACCGAGAGCATTGCCGAGGAGGAGCAAAATGCTCTTATGCAAGCCGTAGACGAAGCATTGGCCCGTTTCTCGGCATTCCGCGAGCAGGAGGGTGCAACACTTATCGCCGACCTCTTGCATCGTGTAGATAAAATCGAGGAGTACAAGACTCAGGTCGAGCCATTCGAGAAGGCCCGCACCGAGGTTATCAAGAACCGCATTCGTGAGCATATCGAGAAGATGAATCTCGAATTGGATAATAATCGTTTGGAGCAGGAGATGATTTTCTACATCGAGAAGCTAGATATCACCGAGGAGAAGGTGCGCCTGAAGAATCACTGCGACTATTTCCGCGAAGTTGCCTCTTCGGAGGAGGCTCCGGGTCGCAAACTCGGCTTCATCGCTCAAGAGATGGGACGCGAGATTAACACCATGGGCTCAAAGTCAAATGAAGCAAATATGCAAATCCTCGTAGTTAAGATGAAGGATGAGCTTGAGAAGATTAAAGAACAAGTACTCAATATTTTGTAACGATGGCAGAACAAGGCAAGCTCGTAATTTTCTCAGCCCCCAGCGGCTCAGGTAAGACCACAATCGTGCGTCAATTATTGGAGGTATTTCCTCAATTCGAGTTCTCGATTTCGGCAACATCTCGCGCCCCACGCGGTCAGGAGCAAGATGGCATAGACTATTTTTTCCTCACGCAGGAGGAGTTTCGTCAAAAGGTTGCCGAAGAGGCCTTTGTGGAGTGGGAGGAGGTCTACAATGGCACCTGCTACGGCACTCTCAAGAGCGAAATGGAGCGCATTTGGCAGAAAGGCAATGTCATTGTGTTTGATGTCGATGTTATGGGCGGCATCAACCTTAAGAGCATTTTTGGCGAGAGAGCTTGTTCCATATTCATCATGCCGCCTTCAATCGAGGAGTTGCAGAAACGCTTGGAGGGTAGGGCAACCGACAATGCCGAGACCATTGCAAAGCGAGTTGCGAAGGCGGATTTCGAGATTTCCAAAGCCCCACACTTCGACCATGTAGTGATAAACGACCGTTTGGATGATGCGGTTGCAGAGGCTCGTAAAATCATTTCAGACTTTTTAGCTTAAAGCATATGGCAAAACGACGCATGATACTCTATTTCGGTTCTTTCAACCCGATACACCGAGGGCATATCGCCTTGGCGGAGTATGCCATCAAGCACAACTTCGGCGACGAGGTGGCAATGATTATCTCGCCACACAATCCCTTCAAGCAGAGTTGGGCTCAAGCAGCCGAGACGGTGCGTTATGAGATGGCAGAGATAGCATGCCGTAACTCGGCTTATCCCGAAAAAATTTTACCTTCGGTGATAGAGTTCTTGCTGGAAAAGCCCTCTTATACGGTAAACACATTGCGTCATTTGGTTGAGAATTACGGTTCTCAAATGGAGTTTTCGATTCTTATGGGTAGTGACCTTATCAACCAATTACCTCGTTGGCGTGAGGCTGAATATATAATCGAAAATTTCGACCTTCTGGTCTATCCGCGCCCGAATGAGCCAATGACCTTCTCCACACCGAGAACTACATTTTTGGCAGATGCGCCGCAATTTGACCTCAGTTCCACGATGATACGCGATGCCATAGAGCGTGGGGACGACACTTCGGCGATGCTTGACAAAGAGGTTGCCGACTATATTCGCGAGCATGGGCTATGGAGCCTCGCTTACAAAATATCGTCACTCTCGGCAGCTATAAATCAAGGCGAGGAGAGTGCCGACCTATACATCGAGCGCGGCAAATGTTATTTCCGACAGCAGGAGTGGGGTAGCGCCATAAACGACTTCCAGCAAGCCTTAAAGATTACACCTTCACACAAGGAGGCACAGCAATATATCGACATGACACGCGAGATATTGGAGTTCAGATATAAAGATATTTATAACCCATAGAGAATGATTGAAATTGATGACAAGATAGTAAGCATCGACCTTTTAAGGGAGTGCTTCGTATGCGATTTAGGCAAATGCAAAGGCATCTGCTGCGTCGAAGGCGATGCCGGAGCCCCTTTGGATATCGAGGAGGTTGATTTATTGGAGGAGGAGTACGAGAATTACGCCCCCTACATGACCGAGGAGGGACGCCGCGAGGTTGAGCGCCAAGGTTTTATGGTTGTAGATGCAGATGGCGACTACACAACACCACTTGTCGATAATGCCGCCTGTGCCTACGCATTCGAAGAGAATGGCATAACCTTCTGCGCTATCGAGAGAGCCTACCGCGAAGGCAAATGCTCATTCCTAAAGCCTATTTCGTGCCATTTATATCCTATTCGCGTGAAGCAGTTCCGCAACGGCTCTTATGGGCTGAATTATCATCGCTGGGCAGTATGCCGCGATGCGGTGGAGTGCGGTCGAAAATTAGGCGTACCCGTATACAAAGCGCTCAAAGAACCTATTATCAGAAAATTTGGCGAGGAGTTCTACACCGCATTGGAGTGCGCCGAAGAGATGCTCAAAGAGCAGGAGAAATAGAGAAAATCAAAATTGCAAACCTACACACAAATGAGATTCAACAGAAAAGCACTTACAGCCGCTATGCTGACAATATTTGCCGTAGCAAGTGCGGCAGCACAAGATATATCACTCGAAGAGGCAAACAAGGCAGCCGCTGAAGCAAAAGTCGAGCAGGACACACTTCCCGACGATGCAATCATCGTGCGCCGCGTACCTTTGGCTTCAGGCCCGGACCTTAACATCACAGAGCTGGTAGTCGATACTATCCCCTCATCAAGCGAAGGATTGCAGATTGTTCTCTTCAACGACAACACTTGGCGTTATATTCGCAATCGCGATATTTCAGCTCTCGACGAAACGGTATTTACACAAAATTGGGACACCATAAACCTCAACCCTTACCGAGTAGAGTTGAAGGATTTGCCGATATCTATGGTTATAGATTTGGTCGATACGCTCAAGAGTTATCATTACCCCTACAAGGGCCGCATTACATCAAAATATGGCCCACGCCGTCGTCGCGTACATCAGGGTACAGACATAGCCCTAAAGATTGGCGACCCCATTTACGCGCCATTCGACGGCAGGGTACGCCTCACGAAGCACTATCGCGGAGGATATGGCAATCTTATTGTTTTGCGCCACGACAATGGTCTTGAAACATTCTACGGACACCTTTCGGAGATTTTGGTCGAGCCGGAGCAGTGGGTTACAGCCGGACAGGTTATCGGTTATGGCGGTAATACCGGACGAAGCACAGGCCCGCACCTCCACTTTGAGATGAGGTACAAAGGACAATCTTTTGACGCTGAGCGCCTTATAGATTTTTCAACAGGTACTCTGCGTCGCGAAACATTCCTTCTGAAGCGCACCTATTTCAGCCCATATTCTCGTTTTACGCAAGATTTCGAGATGGAAATTCAGTCCGAGGAGGAGGATAAGAAGATTGCCGCAGAGGCTGCAGCCCGCAAATACCACATTGTTAAGAGTGGCGACACATTGGGCCGTATCGCCATAAATAACCACACGACAGTTACAAAGCTTTGTCAGCTCAATGGCATTTCGCGTAACTCAACACTGCGTATTGGTCAGCGAATAAGAGTAAGGTAGGGGAGAGAATTCAAAAT
>JAFXIS010000055.1 GCA_017532885.1 Alistipes sp.
ACTCTCCATTGTAAAAAATTTTGAATATAAATCTTAGCTCTAATCTCAAAGGTATTGTTTGAAATCTCTCTCATTTGAGAGAGGAAAAACTTTCTTAGCTGCTCAATATCTTCAAAGAACTTTATCCTAATTTTACTTAGAACTCTCTTGTTTTGACCACCCGCTTTTTTGGAGCGGAAAGTGGTGCAAAGGTAAATCAAATTTTTCAAACCTCCAAACATTTTGGAATATTTTTTTGAAAAATTTTTCCAAGAACCTTTTCGCTATTTGCAGAGGATTGTTTCCTCATCAAAGCGGGTGCAAAGGTAAGTGGTATTTTTCAAACTTCCAAATATTTTTGAAAAAATTTGAAAAACTTTTTTAGAACCTTGTTTTGAGTGAGGTTTTATCCTCATCAAAGCGGGTGCAAAGTAACGGCAAAAAATCGAATTGTCCAAATATTTCAACAACTTTTTAATAAAATTTTTTAATAAAAATTATACTACATTGTAATACAGTAATTTACAAAATGTGGGATTTTAGATCCCGTTTTTAGTCTTTATTATATTATATATAAGGTATATCAATAGAGGGGGCGCAAATAGAGTACTTTTCATTTTTTTTCATATCTTTGCGTTTAGATATAAATTAAGCAAAAGATGACACAATATACTTCATATCCACATCCCGAATGGTGCTACGATGCAGTCCTGTACGAGATGAATATCCGACAAATAACCTCGCAAGGTACTTTGCGCGCCGCTATGGACAAATTGGATTTTCTGCGACAGTTGGGTATCGATGCCTTATGGCTCATGCCTATCTACCCTATCGGCAAGGAGAATCGCAAAGGCGCATTAGGTTCATATTACTCGATTGCCGACTACTGCGCCGTAAATCCGGAATTTGGAACAATGGAGGATTTTGACGCCTTTATCGAGAAGGCACACTCTCTTGGAATGAAGATTCTACTTGACTGGGTAGCCAATCACACAGCCCGCGATGCGAAATGGTTGCAAACAAAATCCGCCGATTGGTATGAGCGCGAAGCCGACGGATCGGCAAAGGTTCCCTGGGATTGGACCGACACAGCAAAGCTCAACTATGCCAACCACGATGTTTGGCGCGGCGAGATTGAGGCGATGCGTTTTTGGGTTGAGAAACACAACATTGATAGATTCCGCTGCGACATGGCAATGCTTGTACCCATAGAATTTTGGCAGCAAGCATCAGCCGTACTGCATGCCATAAAGCCCGATATCTTCATGCTGGCAGAGGCGGAGGAGTTAAATCTTTTCGACCGAGCATTTAACATGAGTTATGCTTGGGAGATTCACCATATGATGTGCGATATAGCAAAAGGCGAGCGCCGCGTATGGGATTTACGCAACACGATGTATGCCGACCGCGAGCAATATCCCGCAACGGCAATACGCATGATGTTCACATCGAACCATGACGAGAACTCATGGAGTGGGAGTGAATTCACACGCTTTGGCGAGTCGCTAAATGTTATGACCGCATTAACTTTCCTATGGGAGAGCGCGATGCCCCTGATTTACACAGGTCAGGAGGTCGGATATGACCATTCGTTTGAATTTTTCGCTAAAGACCCGATACCCTGCTATCAGGCTAATGAGCAGACTGATTTTTATCGTAAATTAATCACCTTAAAGCATTCGCAGAAGGCTATGCAAGCCGGCGAGCGAGGTGGTCGCATCATCGAGATAGAGAATAATGCCAAGGATTGCATAATGACATTCGTGCGCGAAGTGGAAGACAGCCGTGTTATTGCGATATTAAATCTGTCGCCATACACCATTCACGCAAACTTCAACACCGGAATATATGCCGGCGACTACACAAACGCAATAGATGGATGCAGCCAAATATTGCCTATGCAATTTGAACGCGACTTAGCACCTTGGGAGTTTATCATTCTTCACAAATAAAGATCATGAAACGACTGCTCATTATATCAATCCTCGTTCTGTGCCACATAACAGCATGGTCGAAGAGCTATCGTATAGAGGATATTCCCAATGTACAGTTGGAGAACCGTTATCACTTCACCTCCAACCCCGACGGAATACTCTCAAGCGACGCTGTGGCGCATATCGACTCCGTATGCTACAACTTACGCAACGAGGGACTTGTGCAAATCGCCGTTGTTGCAGTAGAAGATATCAAGGGTGGCGATGTTTTTGACTTCGCTTATGAGCTATTTTCGATGTGGGGTGTAGGAAGCAAAAGCGACCGAGGCTTGGGTATTTTATTGGTTGAAAAGGAGCGGGAAATCCGCTTTGTAACCGGCTATGGCATCGAAGGTACACTTCCCGATGCTATCTGCAAACGCATACAAACCAACTACATGCTCCCCTACTTTCGCAATGGAGATTATAGCGGAGGTATGATGGCGGGTATTTCGGCCGTTGCCGATGTTATGCGAGGCGGAGAGTTAGCTGCCGAAGAGGAGGAAGAAGAGGACCTCACGGCTCTATTCATTTTTATCGGAATGTTTATTCTCCTAACCACTCTACTTGCCTATTGGGTATATGTCGCAGCTCACAAATGTCCGAATTGCAAGAAATCGACTTTGCAACAGCAAGGCAGCCAACTTGTAAGTCGCAAAGCGGGCATCTGTACATATGAAGATACGCTCACTTGCTCAAATTGCGGAACCTCGATAAAGCGCAGAAGACAAACCGGAGATAGCTCCTACACGGGTCGCGGTGGCAGAGGACCATTTATTGGCGGAGGTTTCGGCGGTCGCGGCGGAGGCAGCATCGGTGGCGGCTGGGGCGGCGGCAGCTTCGGCGGAGGTGGTGCAGGCTCGCGATGGTAAGAAGGAGAATTCAAAATTGCGAGTAAGCGAGAGTATAGAGTGCTTGCACACTATGCCGAGCGGGAGCAATTAAAAGCCAACCTTGCGTCGGATTAAAACTCAAAATATAGGAATACGGAAATATAAAATCTAACTTAATAAAAAAATAACGCTATGAAAAAGATTATTTTATTTGCTGTCGTCGCTCTTTTTTCGATGACATCTTGCTCTACCTACAACAATATGGTAACAAAAGAGGAGGCTGTAAAGAGCGCATGGTCGAATGTTGAAACACAGTATCAGCGTCGTGCAGACCTTATCCCCAACCTCGTAGCAACCGTAAAGGGTTATGCCGAGCATGAGCAGACAACACTCGACGCCGTTGTAGAGGCTCGCGCGAAGGCAACATCAGTAAATGTAGCATTAGACGATATCACACCCGAGAACATTGCAAAGTTCCAGGAGGCTCAATCGGCTGTATCATCGGCGTTAGGTCGCCTGATTGCCGTATCGGAGAACTACCCCGATTTGAAGGCTAATCAGAATTTCTTGGAGTTGCAAGCGCAGTTGGAGGGAACAGAAAACCGCATTACCGTAGCTCGCAAGGAGTTCAACGACGCCACACAGACATATAATGTCGCGGTGCGTAAATTCCCCGCAAATATTATCGCTGCGATTTTCGATTTCGACCAGAAACCCTATTACGAAGCTGACCAGAGCGCCGCAGAGGCTCCGAAAGTAGAGTTTTAAGTTCTGCTAAACACTATTTAGCTATACAGATTATGGGCAGGGTACGATTTGGTGTTGTAGGCACCAACTTTATCACCGATTGGGTTATAGCCGGAGCGAGGGAGGATTCCCGCTTCGAGCTCACAGCGGTATGTTCTCGCACAAAAGAGCGCGGCGAGGAGTTTGCCGCGAAGCATAATATACCCCACATCTTCACCTCGATAGAGGAGATGGCAGCAAGCGATAAAGTTGATGCTATATACATAGCAACGCCCAATTGCACCCATGCCCAATATAGCACAATCTGCATGCAACATGGCAAGCATGTGCTATGCGAAAAACCTTTGGCATCGAACGCTAAAGAGGCTCGAGAGATGGTTGCAGCGGCAAAGCGACATGGCGTAACATTAATGGAGGCAATGAAGAGTACACTCGCACCGGCCTTTCGCAGCGTGCAAGAAAACCTGCATCGGATAGGCACTCCGCGCCGCTACTTTGCAAGCTTCTGCCAATACTCTTCGCGTTACGACAAATTCAAAGAGGGCATCGTATTAAACGCCTTTCGCCCGGAGCTTTCGAATGGGGCTTTGATGGATATAGGAGTCTACACGATTTACCCATTAGTAGTACTCTTTGGTCGCCCGCAAGCAATTGAGGCTCAAGGCATAATCCTTTCAAGTGGAGCAGATGGTCAAGGTGCCGTAAACCTCAAATACGAGGGTATGAATGCCACAATTCTATACTCCAAAATCGCAAATTCAATGCTCCCGAGTGAGATTGAAGGTGAGAACGGGAACATCGTAATCGACCGCATTCAGACACCGACCGAAGTCCTCTTCTATCCTCGTCAAGCGCCGGCATCGGGTCACGAAGTACGCTCGACGGGTGAAACGCTCCATATAGCCGACCATCACAACGAATACTACCACGAAATCAAGGAGTTTATCGACCTTATAGAGCAAGGGCTTCCCGAATCAAAAATCAACAGCCACGATACCTCAATTGCAACCCTCGAAATAATGGACGAGGTACGCCGCCAATTGGGCGTACACTACCCTGCCGACGAGGTGTGATTATCCGTGGCGCGTTCGCGATGCAGATGTTGCGCGACCACATCATCGAGCGAGAAGCCTCCGGCGCCCATGATATAAAACAACACAAACATCACCAAATATATCAGCGCCAACTCTTTCATGGCGAACTCGTCGCCATTATGCACTACAAACAGCGCCATAGCCATTGCAAAAATCGGAGGAATTAACGCCAGCCGATAAAACGCCCCTGCGATGATTGCCACGCCACAAAAAGCCTCGGCAAAGATTGCCAATATCAACGAAAATTTCGCCCCCAAAGCCAGCGGATCAGGGAACGATGTGGCGAGCATATCAAAATGTACAATTTTCGTTATACCATGCCACATTATCAATCCTCCAAACAGCAAACGCAACACCAACAAGAAAGAGGAAACCGAATAAGTATAAGGCTTATACGGGAATAGAAAAGAGAGTACTTTATTCATCTTAACAGTCACTTTTATTTGGTTTAACTTCCATCACAATACATCGTTGCCACACTCCGGCATGCAAAGCTCTTCGACTCACTTCAATAGAGCCACTCGCTTACTCCTTACCCCGCACCTAAAGTTACCAATTCTCGTCACATTCATCGTACAAAGTATACAAATCGCATGCAAATTGCACACAAATTGCATACAAATTGCATACTTGCCCGAAAGAAATTTCACCACAACAACGGCCCACAATAGCCAACAAAAGGCCTCAGCTAAAAAAAAGATAATTATTACATTATTTTTTTGAGGCAAAGTGGTTGAGTTTTAAGATTTTTTACTATTTTTGCATCAAATTGACTTAAAATACAAACAATACACATATTCAAATTTTAACCAATTATGAAAAAGCTATTTCTTGCTGTTGCCGCATTAGCTATGTTGGCAACATCATGTACCAAGGATGATGTCACAGGGCTCAAGGGTGACAAGTCTTTGGTATCGTTCGAGGTATCGGCTCCGACGATTGGGACTCGCGCTGATGCTTACGACATCTATGGCAAAGGCTTTGAGGTTGAGCGCCTGCACTACGCAGCGTACCTCAAGGGTAGCGACAAGGTTCTGTTCACAAAGTGCATCAACAACGCATTCGAAGGCGAGGCGCTGTCAAATTCGAGCGTTGAGCTTAAGCTTGTAAACGACCAGTGGTACGACATCATTTTCTGGGCTGACGATTTGAACTCGCCTTATGTATTCGACCCTGCAACAAAGAGCGTATCTATCGACGCCAGCAAGCTTAGCCAGCTCAAGTCGCAGGACGAAACTCTCGACGGATTCTTCGGACAGCTTACTTTCGAGGTTAAGGGTCCTAAGGTTGAGCGCGTAGAGCTTACTCGTCCCTTTGCACAGCTCAACATCGCTACTGCCGACATCGAGGCTGCAAAGACTGCTGGTGTAACTATCGACGATGCTGCAACCACTGCAGTAACCGTTTCAGGCGTTTACACTTCATTCAACCTTCTCACTAAGTTGCCTTTGGGTGAGCCTACAAGCGTAACTTTCGGCGCTGCTCCTAAGGCCCAGGGTCAGATTGTTCAGAATGTAGATAAGCCTTACGACATGCTTGCAATGAACTACTTGTTGGTAAATGACCGCAAGTTGGTTGATGTGACTTTCGATGTTCAGGCAGCTGCAGGCCAGAAGGTAAACCGCGTATTCCAGAATGTTCCCGTGGAGCGTAATTTCCGTACAAACATCTTGGGTAACCTCTTTACCGACAACATCGGCTTTGAGGTTGTTATCAATCCTATCTTCAAGGGCATTCACCCCAACAACGAGGCTGAGAAGTTCAATATGGCAGCACAGGCAGGTGGTACTTACACTTTGAGTGCAGACCTTGAGATTCCTCATTGCACATTTGTAAATGCAGCGATGACTATCAACCTTAATGGTCATAAGCTTGAGTATACAGGCACTGACAACGCTGTAATGTTCCGCGTAAACGAGAGCGGTGCTCTTACTATCAATGGCGAGGGTACTGTTAAGTCTACCGGTTATATCGGCTTGGCTTACGAGAAGGGCTCTATCACTATCAATGGTGGTGACTACGATGCCGCAGGTTGCACTGCATTCCAGGCTAATGGAGGTGAGATTTACATCAACGATGGTACTTTCACCGTAGGCAACACTAAGTGGGGCACTACCTACATGCTCAACCACTATGACAGCCTCAAGGAGGTAGGTCTTATCGAGGTTAAGGGTGGTAGCTTCTTGGGCTTCGACCCCGCAAACAACAAGGCTGAGAATCCTCAGATGAGCTTCGTACCCGAGGGTTATGAGTCAATCAAGGAGGGTGAGTTCTACACCGTTGTCGAGGAGTTTGACGATATTCTTCTTTATACCGACTATGCAGAGGTATTTACTGCAAATGGCCTTCTTAAGTGGGGTTACATCGCAGAGAAGAATAAGTCATATGGTCTTAAGGTGATGCGCAATATCACAATGCCCGCATTCGAGGTTGCCGAGGATGCTGCAAATGAGACTTATGTATTCACTACTACTCCTATTACAGTTGATGCTAATGGCGTTCCAAGCGGTAGCAACTGGATTCCCGTATGTAAGGATATTTCAGGGCTTGCTGACGCTTACAGCGGACATATCGATGGTAATGACAATACTATTAGCGGTTTGAGAATCCTTCACAATGCCGACTACACAGGTTTCATCGGCTTTATGAACAACGACGCATCTCTCAAAAACATCACTTTTGATGATGCAGTTGTTAGCGGTGCAAATACTACCGGCATTGCAGCCGGTCGCGGTCAGAATGGTTCTATTATCGAGAATGTTAATGTAACTTCAAGCCATGTTTCAGGAGTAGAGGAGGTCGGTGGCATTATTGGACGAATCTACACTCGCGGAAACAATGTACACCAAGAGGCCCTCTCAGTTGTAAAGAGCTGTACAACTGATGCTAACACAGTAGTTGTTGGTTCAAACAATAAGGTTGGAGGTATCTGCGGACAGAACTATGGTGCAGCTATTGTAAATTGCGTAAATAGCGCAGATGTTACAGGTCTATCATCTGTTGGTGGTATTGTAGGATACTCTCGCGACTATCATATCTCTGCTGACGCATATGTTATTGCGTGTGGTTCAACAGCAGATGCTACTATTACCGCTACTGCAAACAATGGTTATGTAGGCGGTATTTGCGGATATGACTTCATCGACCTTAACAGCCACAAGAATACTAAGGCATACATCTTGGGTTGCTACTCTCACTCTACTATTTCTGGAGATAAGAGCGGCTCTATTTTGGGTCAAAGCAACAATGGCAATATTACAGTTACCGGTTCTTATGGTGTAAACAATGGCGCAACAAAGGCTATCGGCTCAGGATCTGTAACAGGTGTTTACTACAGCTACGATGCAGTTGCTGAGGTTGCTCAGGCAGATGTTGATGCTATGGTTCAGGCTATCGCTGACTTCAATGCACTTAACATCGTAACTCTCCAGGGTGAGTCTGTTACATGTCCTTACACTTGGACTTGGACAAGCGGCAACTGGCCAACAATTCAGTAGGCTATTTTCGGAGTATTCCGATAAATAATTTCAGACTGCGTTTCACCCGAAAGTGAAACGCAGTTTTTTTTGTTGTAAGCCATATCGCTACATGCAATAGCACACCACTCACTATCCATACCTATATTATATATAAGCAGCCAAAAATTATCAATAATTTATCGTCAACGGATTTTTATTGCGGAAAAATATTATTATCTTTGCGTTGGAATTTTACGCGATGCTGCAAACCGTCGCATAAAAGACAAAAAAGAATTGTTACAGTAACAAATAAACTCTTCTAAAATTATGATTTATTCACACGAAGTGCAGCAGATGTGCTGCGTTAAAAAGGGTGCCAATCACGCATCGGCTCCCATCCCACAGGAGGGAAAATGGGTTGTAGCAAAGGAGATTAAGGACATTTCAGGCTTGACACACGGTATTGGCTGGTGTGCTCCTCAGCAGGGTGCCTGCAAGCTTACTCTCAATGTTAAGGAGGGTATCATCCAGGAGGCTTTGGTCGAGACTATCGGCTGCTCTGGTATGACTCACTCGGCTGCTATGGCATCAGAGATTCTCCCCGGCAAGACTATCTTGGAGGCTTTGAACACCGACCTCGTATGCGACGCTATCAACACCGCTATGCGCGAGCTCTTCAAGCAGATCGTTTACGGTCGTACCCAGTCAGCTTTCTCTGAGGGCGGTCTTCCCATCGGTGCTGGCTTGGAGGACTTGGGTAAGGGTCTTCGTTCACAGGTTGGTACTATGTTCGGTACCGTAGCTAAGGGTACTCGTTACCTTGAGATGGCTGAGGGTTACTGCACCCGTATGGCTCTGGACGCTAACGACGAGGTTATCGGCTACGAGTTCGTTCACCTTGGCAAGATGATGGAGTTCATCAAGAAGGGTATCGAGCCCGCTGAGGCATTGGAGAAG
>JAFXIS010000056.1 GCA_017532885.1 Alistipes sp.
GAATTTTGAATTTTGAATTTTGAATTTCCTTCGCTATACGCTTTCAGCCCCACCGGTTTGCATCAGATACTCCTTAATAAACCCATCGAGATCGCCATCCATAACTGACTCTACGGCTGAAGTTTGATAGCCTGTGCGGTGGTCTTTAACTCGTCTATCGTCAAAAACATAGGAACGAATCTGTGAGCCCCACTCGATACGCTTCTTTGTAGCCTCAAGGGCCTGCTGTGTAGCCATACGCTTCTCCATCTCGCGCTGATAGAGCTTCGAGCGAAGTATGCGCATAGCATTCTCGCGGTTCATAAGCTGCGAGCGAGTTTCGCTATTCTCGATAAGGAACTCCACCGGCTCGCCTGTGTCGGGATCCTTGCCGTGATAACGCAAGCGGACAGCCGTCTCGACCTTATTGACATTCTGACCTCCGGCGCCCGACGAGCGATAGGTATCCCACTCATAATCAGAGGGATTTATCACAATCTCGATACTATCGTCAATCGCAGGAGTTACAAACACCGACGCAAAAGTTGTCTGGCGCTTGTTGTTGGCATTAAATGGCGACAGGCGCACCATGCGATGCACGCCATTCTCGCTTTTTAGATATCCATAGGCATAGTCGCCCTCAATCTCCAAAGTACACGACTTAACGCCCACCTCGTCGCCCGCCTGATAATCCATCATGCGGTATTTGTAGCCATGCTGGTCACACCATCGGGTATACATACGCAGTAGCATCGAAGCCCAATCCAAAGCCTCCGTTCCGCCCGCTCCGGCGTTGATATCCATAATGGCACCCATCTTATCCTCCTCGGCGCGGAGCATATTCCTAAGTTCAAGAGCCTCAATAAGTTCCATTGTCCTGGCGTAGTGGGCCTCCATTTCTGCCTCGGTCGAGAGTTCTGCCGCGACAAATTCGGGCATAAGGCTCAAATCCTCAACAGCCTTCGCCACCGCATCGTAATCCTCGACCCACGACTTAATGGCTGCCACCCGACGCAGTTGTTTCTGCGCTGCCTCAGCATCCTCCCAAAAGGTGGGGTCTTGTGTCTTCTCCTCCTCGTTTTGGAGGTCTATTCTTCGCTGAGCGATGTCAAAGACACCTCCCCAACGAATCCTGTCGTCTTATAGCCTCTTTAATCTGTTCTTCGGAAATCATATATCAGAAATTCAAAATGTGCTTAAAGAATTTAGAGAAATTAAGGAGGTTAGAGAAATATTTCAGCATTGCTGTCAATTCACTAAACTCCTTAAATTCATCAATTTCTAAATTTTATATCCATCGCCAAAAACTCTTTATGATTAGGCTATTTTGAGGCTGGTCGCAGTGGGCGAAAGCGGAGCATACTTAGGCGTATGTGAGCATTTCGCACGCAAGCCAGGCGCCAAAAGAGCCAATCAGAAGGAGTTTTTACTCTATCTCCCAATCCACGCCATCCTTACGGTCTTTCACTCGGATACCGATAGCTGTGAGTTCGTTACGAATCTTGTCGGATGTAGCCCAATCCTTGTTAGCCTTCGCCTCCTGACGAACCGACAGAATCATATCGACAACGGTTTTGAGCATATCGCTACCGCCTGCGGCACTCTCCGCCTTCTCGTTTCTTAGGCCGAGGATATCGAATACATAGAGGTCAAAAATGCGCTTCAACTCCGTGAGGTCGGCCTCCGAGATAGTCTGCTGACCCTCGGCAATCTGATTGATGATACGCACCCAATCAAACAACGCAGAGATAACAATTGGCGAGTTCAAATCGTCATCCATAGCCTCACGGCAACGCTTCTCAAGGTCGGCAACCACCACACCCGCAGATGTAGCAGCCGATGGCTTTAACTTACCCAAAGTCTCCACGCCCTTCATCAAGCGGTCAAAGCCCTTCTCGGCAGCCTGCAAAGCGGCATTTGAAAAATCGAGCGTTGAACGATAGTGTGCCTGAAGGATAAAGAAGCGGATAGTCATAGGCGAATAGGGCTGCTCCAACTTGGGATGCTCGCCATTGAAGAGCTGCTCCATAGTGATGAAGTTGCCGTACGACTTACCCATCTTCTGACCGTCGATGGTAATCATATTGTTATGCACCCAATAACGAGCCGAATCCTTGCCCAATGCGGCCGTAGCCTGTGCAATCTCACACTCGTGGTGGGGGAACATCAAGTCCATACCGCCACCGTGGATATCGAACTGCTCGCCAAGATATTTGCACGACATAGCCGAGCACTCCATGTGCCAGCCGGGGAAACCGTCTGACCAGGGCGAGGGCCAACGCATAATATGCTCGGGCGAAGCCTTCTTCCACAGCGCAAAGTCGAAAGAGTTGCGCTTATCGCTCTGGCCGTCCAGATCGCGTGTATTGGCAACGATATCGTCGAGGTTACGACCCGACAACTTACCGTAGTGATAGGCCTTGTTATACTTCTCGACATCGAAATATACCGAGCCGTTTGACTCATAAGCGTAGCCGGCGTCGAAGATGCGCTTCACAAACTCAATCTGCTCGATGATGTGGCCCGATGCATGGGGCTCGATTGAGGGCGTAAGAACATTCAACTGCTCCATAGCCTTATGATAGCGCTCGGTGTAGTAGTGGGCAACCTCCATAGGCTCCAGCTGCTCCAAGCGTGCCTTCTTTGCAATCTTATCCTCACCCTCGTCGGCGTCATGCTCCAAGTGGCCTACATCGGTGATATTGCGTACATAACGCACCTTATAGCCCGATGCTTTAAGGTAGCGGAACAACAAGTCGAATGTAATCGAGGGGCGGGCGTGTCCCAAGTGTGGGTCGCCATATACTGTCGGGCCGCAGACATACATACCTACGCGGCCTTCGTTCAAGGGCTCAAACACCTCCTTGCGGCGCGAGAGCGTATTGTATAAAACAAGTTTTGATTCCATAGTCAATCTATTTTTTACAAAGATAGCATTTTTTATTCAAAAAAAGCGCAAGTTCAATAACTTAATATCACTCCTCCGAAGTGCTATCCCGAATTATTTACAAAGGCTTATCCATCAACTCCTCGGCAGCCGTTCCGGGGATTATCAACTCCTCGTCGGTGTAGCCAAAGGTACGATAATAGTCATTAAGTTCGCGTACGATATCATCGCGATGAGCATATGCCGCCAAGTAATAAAGTTCCGAGAGGCTATCCATATACTCGGTGATATGATTCGCCACAAGATTGGCTTTCACGCCATCGAACAACAAATAATACTCGATATGCTCAATAAGGTTTGTGATATATGCACGCATCAACTCATCGCCCTTCTCCCACTCATCTATCAGATAATATGCTTCGATAAATGGCACCGTATTGGCATCGCTGAAACGAATCTTCTCGATAGGCATAACCTCCAAGCCCTTATTCAGGAGTTCAAGGGCCTCAGCCTTGCGACCCTCCTTAGCCAACTGCTTGGCAACGCGCGCAAAGCCCTCACGAGCCTTCGAAGCGCTGATATTATACTGCGTGAAGTAATCCACCAGCACATCCTCGTCGGCAATATTGCCATAGCGGAAGGTATCCATCAGCAAAGGATAAGCGACATCGGTATCTATGCGGCCAATATCCCACGACGATTGATAAGGCGTAAGAATAGGTACCAAACGATACGCATAACCATCGAACTGGAGATAGTTCAATAGGCCAAAATCCTGCAACATATAGACCTGCGTGAAGCTTATCGGGCGCTTCCAATCAAACGACGCAAGCATATCGAGAATCATCATCTCGCTCTTATCGAGCGAGGTCTTACGAGGCGAGATATTGATATATACCGTATCCACCATCTTGTCGCGATCCTCCTCCTTAACGATACCGGCAGCGATAGCATTATCCTTATTGACGGGCAACGCGATGCTGCGAGCCGGGACATAATCCATCATCGTACCATCCACCAAGCGAATCTTCGTAGCATCATCCTCACGGCGAATGAAGTCCATCAACTCATCTATGCCGACGGTGCGATTTGCCTTCTCTCGAACGGGCAAAACATCGTTTACATAGGTATATTTGCTCGCCGGAAGGCTGAACGGAACGGGTGCAGCATCATTTGCCGCAGTACGCATCTCGTCGATATACCAATCGCCACTAAGATAGCTTGAGTTCATGATTCTCACATCTGGGCGCACGCCATCCACCTCCTGGTTATACCAAAGCGGGAAGGTGTCGTTATCGCCATAGTTTATGATTATGGCATTCTTAGGTGCAGACATGAGGTAGTTATAACCTACATCGCGAGCATATGTTCTACCCGAGCGGTCGTGGTCGTCCCAATTCTGAACTGCCAACACCGCAGGTACCGACAAACAGAGAGCCGAAGCGGTAAGCGCCACCGCACGATTATCGCGATGCGCAAGCCATGCACACAACTCATAGATAGCCAAAACGCCCAAACCAATCCAAATCGAGAAGGCATAGAACGAACCGGCATATACATAATCTCGTTCACGAGGTTCCGAAGGCGAAGTATTGAAATATACCACAAGGGCGATACCCATCATAATGAAGAGCCACATCACCACAACAAAATTACGCTGGTCGCGATTCAGGTGATAGATTAGGCCTATCAATCCCAATAGGAACGGCAGGAAGAAATAGGTATTTCGTGCAGGATTTTCCGCCATTTCGCGTGGCAGCTGCTCCTGAGGGCCGAGGTAAGCTTCATCCACAGCCTTAATGCCCGACAGCCAATTTCCATGCGTAATTGTTTCTGCTCCCGCCTGAATATCGTCTTGGCGACCTACGAAGTTCCACAAGAAATAGCGCCAATACATATAATTGAGCTGATAGGTGAAGAAGTAGTAGAGATTCTCACCAAATGTAGGCTCAACAATGGTTTCGCCGGTCATTTGGTCATACACCTTGCGGCCATACTCCAACACCTCACCACGCATAGCCTTACCCTGCTCATCTCGCATAATCTCACCATTCTCGTCACGCAAGAAATCTATCTTTGTACGATATGCAGCCCAAGGTTTATACTCGCTCTCGCCCTTATAGCTATTCCATACGCGCGGGAAAAAGTGCATAAACTCCGCGGGATAGGTGTAACCCGTAAGGCGTGATGCCTGACGATACTTGCCTGCCTCCTTATCGTAAAAATAAGAGGTCGTCTCCTCATAGCTGTCGATTGGCGCCGAGTAATATGGGCCATACAACAATGGGCGCGCACCATATTGGTCACGGTTCAACATCGCCAACAAAGCGTGCGGATTATTGGGGTTATTGCTATTCATAGGAGGATTCGCCACGGCACGAATTGTAACGGTAGCATATGACGAGAAGCCTATGAGTATCATCAAAAGTGACAGCAGAAGCAGATTCCACACCTTGCGACCCGCCTTATGAGTACGATATACGCCATAAAACAGAGCAGCAAAGACCGCCAAAGCAAAGACTACGATACCCGAATTTACGGGCAAGCCGAGAGTATTTACAAACAGCACATCGACCATCGCTCCGACATAGACCGTATAAGGAATAATAATGCCGTTTATAAAGCCTAAAATCGCAAGCGAGATAAGCGTTGCATAGATAACACCCTTCAGCGTCACATGCTCGTATTTGCGGAAATAGTAGATGAATACCATAGCCGGAATGGTCAAAAGGTTGAGCAAATGCACACCTATCGACAATCCCGTAAGATAGGCAATTAGCACTATCCAACGCAACGCATGTGGCTCGTCGGCCTGCTCCTCCCACTTCATCATCAACCACACGACAAGAGCCGTAAACATCGACGAGAGAGCATAAACCTCACCCTCGACAGCCGAGAACCAGAAGGTATCGGTGAAGGTATAGGCCAAAGCACCTACCACGCCGGCTCCGAGCGCTGCAAACTTCTCCTTATCGCCAAACTCGCGACCCGCAGCCGAGAATACCCTGCGCGCCAGATGAGTAATGGTCCAAAAGAGGAACAAAATGCAGAACGCACTCGCCAAGCAATTCATGCCATTGACCATATGAGGCACATAGTAGCTCGAGGGAGCGAACATTGTGGCAATGCGTGCCATAAGCATAAAGAGAGGTGCTCCGGGAGGGTGTCCCACCTCCAACTTATAAGATGTGGCGATAAACTCGGCACAATCCCACAACGACGACGATGGCTCCATTGTTAGGAGGTATGTCATCGCAGCAATTGCAAAAACCACCCAACCGGTGATATTATTCCAACGCTTGAAATTCATAGTATTATATGTAATATTATCTTCGCTATTCATTCTATCCTCTATCTTTAAGCGGATATATTCGGACAAAGATACGAAGAAAAGATGAAAGATAAAAGAGCAACCGACTCAGCGCACTCTCTTTATCAATAAAGATGCAAGAATTGTGTCGAAAATTCTTGCATCTTAAAAAAACAGGGGAATGTAGTTTCACAACTGCACCCCCTGCGAACGCCAAAGCGTTCTCCAACCTAAACATCATTTTACCAACATTCGTGATTTCAAATCAATATATATTGAACCACATAAAATCACAAACTTATTGGCACCATGAAAAAGCTACTAGCATAATTCCCAAAAACCTAACTTTTTTATGATGTTTATCGTTATCGTTTATACTCAACAATTATGACATCGTGCGGAGCAACCACAGTATCCTCCGACAATGTTACAGGCTCGCCACTCTCGACCGAGCGACCATCCTTGAGCGTAGAGGCAATTTCGGCATAGCGCTTCCAAGGCAGAGGCTTCTCTTCATTAGAGTTATTCACAAAGACAAAGACTGCATCCGTATCGTTATAACGGAAGAAGGCATATGTATTATCGCGACCCGCAAAATGGAGTGTACGACCAGAGTGAATCACCTCCTTTGTCTTACGCCACTGGAACAGACGACGAGTATATGCACTTACCTCGGCTGCATCGCCCGTGCGCTGCTCCTCGTCGAACAAATTGACCTTATCGCCCTGCCATCCTCCGGGGAAATCGACACGCAAGCCGCCATGTCCCTGCGATAAATCAGCCGAGCGCAGAGCCATCTCATCTCCGGCAAACACCTGCGGAATACCACGCATCGTAGCCAAAAGAGCCATAGCAATCTTCATTCTCGCAACATCGCCACGCACGATATCGGCCGTACGGTCGGTATCGTGGTTGCCTGTGAAAATCATCATCTTCGACAAATCGTGATACACAAAGTCATTCGACACGGCATCGTATACTCGCATCATTCCCTCACCCCAGCCCGGGTTATCGTTAGGCAGAGCCGCGCAGATAGCGTCACGCAACGGGAAATCCATAATTGATGGGAGGTGCGAATCGAAGCCGTCGGCATTCTTGTTACCGCCCTGCCAATAAGCCAGCTGCGGAACATTACCCGTCCAGCACTCGCCCACGATATTAAACGAAGGATACTCCGCCATAACAGCCTTGCACCACTCGCTCATCGGGCCCTTCTCGTTGTAGGGGTAGGTATCGACGCGCATACCATCCAAATCGGCATACTCGGTCCACCACACAGCCCACTGCTTGAAATATTGCAACAGATAGGGGTTATCCAGATTCATATCGGGCATCGAGACATCGAACCAACCACTCTCCTGAATCTTCAAATCCGACTGCGAAGCGTTGATATCCATATTTGTGCCGAAGATGTTATTGGTCTGCACATAGCCCTCATCGAACTTATGCACCCAATCCTCAAAAGGCATATCCTTAACCCACCAATGCGAAATACCGCAGTGATTGGTCACCATATCCATAATAACCTTAATACCACGCGCATGAGCCTCCTTGACCATCGTACGATACAATTCATTGTCACCCATACGGGGGTCGATGTGGTAGTAATCGGCGCAAGCGTAGCCATGATATGAAGCAAACGGCTCATTATCGAGCAACATCGGTGTAGACCATATAGCCGTCATACCCATATCGGCAATATAATCCAAATTATCAATTACGCCCTGAATATCGCCTCCATGACGACCATAGAACTCCTTACGCGCTGCTTTATCCACCGTATCGTCGGTCGAATCGTTCTCCGCATTGCCATTTGCAAAGCGGTCAGGCATAATAAGATATATCGCATCGGCAGTCGTAAAGCTCTTACGCTCACGCGAACCCTCGCGGCGTGCCGCAATCTCATATCCGACCTTAAACTGCTCCTCACCCTGCGAGAAAACGAGATAGTATGTTCCAGCCTCAGCATTTTTATCTATTGCAACATCGACAAAGAGATAGTTCGGGCTGTCGGCCTTGTGAATCTTCTTCACCTCGACACCCTCGCCCTCGATGCGGACATCATAGGCAGATATATTCTCACCTTGAACGAGCAACTGCAATGGAGTATTCATGCCTACCCACCAAGACAGCGGCTCCACACGACTTACTCTGCCCTCGGCATCGGCAACCGACTGAGGGTTAAATGGCTCTGCGGTGGCGCACGAGAACGCCACCAGAGCCGACAATACTATGAAAAAACCAGATATGTGCTTCATCTAAATAAGTTTTGTTTCCGAAACTACTTTACCAAAATATAATACTCCCAAGGAGCCAACTCGACCTCTTGAGCCAAAGTAGCCTGCTCGCCTGTCAAGCCGCACTTATAACCCTCAAATGGCTCTGCAAACGCCACTTTCTGAGCCTCTGCCGAGAGGTTGAAGATTGCAACAACCTTATTGCCATCCTTCTCGCGCGCAAATGCCAAGACATCCTCGTTAGCGCACTCCAAATATGCCATATCGCCACCGCGGCCACCTGCTGCAAGAGCCTTATTTGCGTGGCGCATAGCATTTAGCGACTTATAATACTCGGTCCATTCGTTAGCCTCCCAAGCCTTCACGGGGTCCTTCTCAAAGAACTCGAAGCGGTCGTTATGACCAATCTCCTGACCTGTATAAATCAAAGGCTGACCCTGTGGCAAAACATATGTCAAAGCCGCCATTGTCTTAACAGCATCGCCCAAGCGCTCGAACTCGGTTCCTGCCCATGAGTTCTCGTCATGATTCGAAGTAAACATCAAACGCATAGCAGGTTGCGGATAGCGCTCAGCATCGCGTGCAAGATACTCCTTCAAATCGGCTGCAGTCTTGGTATCGGTCTTAATCATTCCGTCACCTGCAACATTCTTTGTCTCGCTACCGCCCTTTGCCATTGCGTTCATCATATGGTGAAGTTCCCAAGCATAAGTGGTATTGAAACCGCACTCATGCAACCACGACTCCTCACCCTCGGCCAAAAGATATACATTGGGGTTGATAGCCT
This sequence comes from Alistipes sp., assembly GCA_017532885.1. The sequence continues at coordinate 9,201 of JAFXIS010000056.1, forward strand.
TCACTGCAGCCCATGCCTCGGCCCAGAAATCTGCCGGCACCTTATAGGCCACATCGCAACGATAACCATCCAGACCTAACTCAATCCAATAACATAGTGCATCAATCATCGCAGCACGCATATCCTTGTTATCATAATTAAGTGATGCTATATCGGTCCAATCGTACTCTACGATAGGCACATTGGTCGCAGGGTCAATCTTATACCAATCCTTCTTACCCTCTGTCCACCACTTGGCATCGCGTGAAGTATGGTTAGCAACCCAATCCGTTACGACCTTAAAGCCGAGCTCATGCGCTTTCGAAAGAAAACGCTTGAAATCCTCCAGAGTACCAAACTCAGGGTTAATTGCTTTGTAATCAACAATCGAGTAATATGAGCCCAAACTGCCTTTGCGGCCATCTACTCCGATAGGGTGGATAGGCATAAGCCAAATAATATCCACACCCAACTCCTTAAGGAAGGGCAATCGCTGTTCAGCGGCAGCGAAAGTACCCTCCTCGGTCTGCTGGCGAATATTCATCTCGTAAACTACGGCATCATAAATCCACTCCGAATTTGCGGCGGTATTCTCCGATGCAGAATTGCAACTGCTCAACACGATTGAGAGCAGAAGGCTGAATGTGATAAAAAATCTGGAAAATTTCATCTTTATAAAGTTTTTGTTTTAGTCAATATTTCAAAGCTATGAGGTGCGACCTTCAACGAAAGCTTACCATCGGTGAGCATCGAGAACTCGCTTCCGAAATTAGCCATCAAAGGCTGCGAAAGGTCGGTCAATGCTGGCAATGAGCATACAATATTCTGCTCTTCGGCGCCGGTATTGAGAGCAACAACACTCCACTCGCCCATATACATACGCATATAAACCCACACATCATCGGTAAGCGCCAATGTAATCATATCGCCATACATGAGCGGCATAGTTCCGCGACGCAAAGCTATAAGGCGGCGTGTTACATCCAACTGTGCCTGCTCCTCGTCGTTGTAGCCGTCAAAACGCATCATACGGCGGTTATCGGGGTCATTACCACCAGGCTCGCCATACTCATCACCCTGATAGATGCAAGGCACACCCGGGATAGTCATATTTAGGGCATTAATAAGTGCCAACTTCTTATATCCGACCTTATCGCCGACACCTATCTCGCGCAACCAACCTGCGGCCTTGTGGTCCTCATCGGGGTCGAGAGTACCTCCTGCCAACGAGATAAGGCGACCCTTATCGTGATTTCCTGTGATATTTCCCATAGTGTGGTGGTCGCCATATGCTGCAACCGACTCCTCCACAACCGAAGCCAGACGCTTAACCGAATGATTACGCGTAAGGACATCGAGCGAAGTGTGATATACATTGAAATCGAACTGCGCGTCAATCATACCGCTACGCACATACGAGCCTATAAGCTCCGGAGAACCATAAGTTTCGCCAATCTGCCACAACTGCTTATCGGGCAACTGCTGACGCATCTTCTTGGTAAGTGTACGCCAATAATTCAAAGGAATATGCTTACAAGCATCATGGCGGAAGCCATCGAAGTCGAAATTCTTAACCCAATACATCGCCGAGTCGGTCATAGGCTCCACAACCTCCTCGCGCTCGAGGTCGAGTGTCGGGATATGCTCGTCGAACCATGTAGTGAGGCGATGCTCATCCCATAAAGATAGGTTCTTTCTACCATCGGGCAAAATCAAAGGTGTAACCCAGTCGGGATGTGCCTGCAACACCGGAGAGTTGATGTGAAGGTGGTTAGCCACATAGTCCAAAATCACATTCATACCATACTCATGAGCCGTTGAGAGCAACTCACGCAACTCCTCCTCTGTACCGAAGCGGTCATCAACAACCGTAGTATAGATAGGCCAATAACCATGATAGCCGGAGAATTTTGTGCGAGGATTTTCGTTTAGACCCCACGCATCGCGAGGATTCTGCGTAATGGGAGAAATCCAGATTGTCGAGATACCCAAATCCGAGAAGAAGCCCTCTTTGATTTTCTGCGTAATACCCAACAAGTCGCCGCCCTGATAATCAGCCTGGAAGAGTACCTCAGGAGAGTTCAAAGGTTGGTTATTATCCTTCTTACCGTCATTAAAGCGGTCAATCATAAGCGAATACAGCACCTGTGACTCGCGGTCCTGACGCTTAAGTTGCTTAACTTTGTCCACAACCTTACCATACTCCAACGGAACACGCACATCATTAAAGCGAACGCCCTCTCCCACGGCAAACACTCGCAGGGTTGAACGCTCCATAGCCTCCGCATCCTTTGGAATCAAAATCTCGAAACTGTTTCCATTGCGTACCACACAATTCTCGGGCAGACGGCAATTCTGCCACATAGCAACGATATTTGAAATCTCGGTTGTAGGCTCTACGACAACCATATGGAGCATGTAGCCTGTGGTAAACATACGACTTGCATCGTTACGCTCGCCACCATAGGCCACAACCGACACATTCTTGCCGTCCTGCCACAACTCGAAGGTCGAGGCGAAAGCGCCTGCCGGAGCCGACAACTCAAACTCGCTCCAATCCTCTGCCAGGGCCTTAACGCCGAATGTTACAGAGGTTATTGAATCCGCCTTATCCCACTCGGGCAAAAAGTCGGTCAATAGCAAGGTATTGGTACCCTCGCGCAACTGCACGGGCACAATCGTACGCTCATTACCCGTTTGTGGTAAATTATCGAAAATATTGCTGCGGCAGCCACATAGTGCAGCCATAGCCAACAATAAGAAAAGACTCTTTTTCATCGTTACAACTCAATAATAATTGATGAATATGCCGGCATAGTCAGGATATGCTCGGTATCGCTCTTGCTCTCTACCGTAACCTTATTCATATCGGCGACGGGGCGCTTAATTGCATGCTTAACGACATGCGTGCTCGGCTTATCCGATACATTGTGTACGACCAGCAAGCGCTCACTGCCTGCCGTACGGTAGAATACCATAACCTGCTTGTTATTCGTGTCGCTATCGTTAAAGCCCTCGGGCAACTCGATTGTACCACTTGCCAATGCGGGATAAGTGTTACGCAAGCGCATGAACTTACGATATACATTATAGATAGAGTTTACATCCTCTGCCAAATCCTTAACCGTACCGGGGCCCAAGTCAAAGTTATTCTTCGCTGTCATCCATGTTGTACGATATGTATCCTCAGCCTTGGGTGCCCACAACATCGGCTCGCGAACATTCTCATCGCCGGTTGATTTGTTTCCCATCATACCAATCTCCTCACCATAGTAGATAAATGGTGAGCCCGACGAGGTAAGGAGTATCGCGCCTGCCATCTTTGCTCGCTCCAACGACAATGCCGACGAGCCACCCAATGCGGTGCGTGCGCGATTCTCATCGTGGTTCGAGAGTTTTGTTGCATGGATATAATCCGAGCGATAGCTCTTGAATGTATTCTGCGCTCCGATAATATCCTTCGGGAACCACTTGGCATGAGAGTTCTGAATAGCATACAGCATCCAATTCTCCCAAGCCGTAAAGTCGAATAACGCTGGCAGACCCTTGTAATACTTCGCCATATCGTTATGGCCCATCCAGCACTCGCCTACCATATACAAATCCTTGTAACCTAAAGCCGACTTACCCTGAAAATACTGATTCAGCGTAGTGTAGAAGGTATTGAGGAAGGTAGGATTCTCGTTCGAAGTCTGATTGTCGTAGATATGCTTTACGGCATCGAGGCGGAAACCATCCACGCCCTTGTCAATCCAGAACTTCGCCGCATCGACCAATGCCAAGAATGTAGCATTTGTAGCGCACGAAGCAGCAGGGCCATAGTTAAGGTCGGGCATCGAAGAGTCGAAGTCACCAAAATACCAATACTTAACGCCTCCGGTCAATATCCAATGCCAACCATGCCAACCCTCGCGGTCCTCCGATGTAAAGTTATAGAAATCGCGATACGGGCTATCAGCATCGGCACATGCAGCCTTAAACCAGGGATTGAGCTTCGATGAGTGGTTAAGCACATAGTCCAAAATCACGCGGATATCGCGTTTGTGGGCCTCCTCGATAAGGCGCTCGAAATCCTCCATGGTACCATACTCGGCTTTGATGCCCTTATAATCAATCACATCATAGCCATGATAAGAGTCCGAGGGGTGAATAGGAGTAAGCCAAATACCCGATACGCCCAAATCGTCCAGATAGTCCAACTTTGCTGTGATACCGTTCAAGTCGCCCACGCCGTCGTCATTGGAATCGGCAAACGAGCGGACAAAAATCTCATAAAACACACCGGCACGCTTCTCGCCATCGAAAGCGCGAGCCTCATATTGCGACACCTTGTCTACAATATCGTTTTCCACAGGCTCCTCACCACCATTCTCACCGCCCTTGTTATCGTCGGTACATGCCATAAATGACACTACCGCAACCGAGAGCAGATAAAGGAAAAATCTCTTCGTTAAATTCATAGTTTTAAGTTCTTTTTGTTTTTATCGTTAGGTACCGGCAGGCCGATCAAAGCCCACCGGTCAAAAGGGGTGTATCTTTAAGAAATTAGGTTATTACTTCTTAGATACAGTCATTGTACAAGGTGACTTTGCAAGGTTCAAAGTGATGGTGTAATCACCAGCCTCCGCAACCTTTAGGTTACCTCCGTCGGGAGCCAAGGCAAGCTCGGTATCCAAAGCGAACTCTACGCCCTCTGCCAAACCGAGGTTATAGTCCCAACCGCCGTTGAAACGAACCTTGAACTCATCATCAATTGCGACATCAAGCGTATATACACCTGCACCCTGTGATGCTAAGTCGAAATCCTGGCTCCATTCGGTACCTGCAATCTTACCAATCAAAGCAATCTGAGTCAAAGGAATAGCAGTGGCAACACCTGTCTTAGTCTGTGCATCAAGTTTAATATCCCAGAAATATGGGCCAAATGGAATAGCCATATCGCCACCATTGCCATCGATATTGTAAACATAGGTTGTGCCCTCCTGCAATGCACCACCCAACCAAGTTGAGAAGTTAGGATAAGTAATCTTAAACATTGCATTCTCGGCATCGCTACCCTCAGGCTTATACATATCAACTGCGCCACCAAAGCGACCTGCCTCACCCTTGAATGGACGAAGAGCAGGAGTAGGATCGCCATTGTTCCAATTGTAGTGAGCAAAAGCACCTGTTACTTCCAAGTAATCGGGGTTAGCCGAGAGGTCAGCCACCTTACCGTCGATAGCCAAAGTGATAATCTTACCGAAAGTAAGCTCGAATGAGTGCTCACCGGCAGTGATGAAGAGGTTACCACCATTAACCACCATATTTGTGCAGCTACCACCGAGGCTCATCTGATGCTCGACACCATCAATCTTGGTATTCCACATCTTGTTCATAACGAGCTTGAACTCGCCATCTGCCGATACATTAGCCTCGGCCTTGTAAGACTTCGATGCAGCGTCATAAGTAAACTCGATAGGAGCACCTGCATCCCAGCCGTTCAAAGCACCTACCAAACCGATAGAGTTGATGTCGATAACGGTTGAAGTCATCTTACCCTCGTTAAGGTCTGCATATACATAGTGCAAGCCCTGAGCTGCGGCGATACCCTCAGCCTCGGTGCCACCAGCATAAGCGGTCAAAGCATCAGCCGAGCCACCGAAGCGAGTACCCAACGCATTACGCAAACGAGCATAGAAATACTCACCATCGGCATCCATATCCAACATACCGCAGTAGGTGTTTGTGAATGTATCTTCGTTATATATGCCATTCATCGCAGTGGCGTTCTTATAATCGCCATTCTCAACTACATAGAGCACATCCTCCTTCTCTGACATCGCCTCGGTAGAGATTGTGTAAGGATAGTCGAAGATTGAAAGGCGGAAGTTGTAGATACCCGAGCCGGTAGATGTAAGGTTACTACCCTTGAATACAAGTTCAGCAGCATCACCACCCAACGAGAAGTCATACTCAACGCCATCAACCACAACATTCCAAGCCTCGTTGAAACGAACCTTATACTCCTTACCCTCGACAACATTGGCAGCACCCAACCAAGAGTTAGACTCTGCATCGTACTCGAATGTTGCATAATCCTTATCCCAGCCACCTACAGCCTCACCGATAAGACCTACGGCAGTTACAGGAATCGAAAGCAACTGCAAATTCTCCTCGTCGAACTCCAAGTAGTAGAGGCCATCGGCCAATGAGATATTGCCGGCACCGCCATCTGTCGAGATAGCACCATCAGCCCAACCGTAGTTGGTGCCACCCCAACCATACTGGGTGCAAATCTTAAACTCACCACCGATGTTGTTCAAGAAACCACGGAAGATACCGTCCTCACCCTGCAAAAGGCGTGAGCAAGGATTATTTTCAGTCCAACCCTGATATGCACCCAACATATAGAGGTAAGCAATCTTGTTGTAATCAAACTTTACAGCTACAGCCTTAGACTCAAGCTTGACACCTGCCTCAGAGGTAGCTACGACCTTAAACTCGATAGAATACTCACCCATCTTAGAGATACCGAACTGCTCCAAGATAGCGATATTGGTAGTATTGTAGTAGCACTCTGAAGTCTGTGCCAACTCCACGAAGCCATCACCGGCAGAAGCCGATACGGTATAAACAGCACCCTCACCCATACGAGCCGAAGTCCATGTAAGCGAGAACTGCTCGCTCTCGGTAAGGTTATTTACCACGACATCATTGTGAGCAGCAATCTGGGGAGCCTGAGCCTCCACAACTGCCACATCAGGTTCGTGGGTACAGCCCACAGCGGCAACAAATGCCAAGGCTGCAATCATATATTTCATCAATTTCATAACTCTTTCTGTTTATTTTGGTTTGAAGAGCCCCAAAGGCGGGTGCGGGAATACCCGCCTTAAGACTCATTAAAACTCATTATTTACTCTGCCTGCTCAACTGTTCCTGAAATAGGTGAAGGATTAGTCATATCCTCAGCCAAAGCGTCGATATCACCACGGAAGTTGATTGAGAAGCGTACCTTGCCTGAATATGGTGAAGGAATATTGTCACCACCCTGAACAAGGTGAGCCAAATCACCACCCCAGTTGGTTGCCCAATCGTGGTTCAAACGATACTTATACTCACCGGCAACAGCGTTATCGCAAACACCCGAGAAGGTCTGCGCACGCATTGCAGCATAGTACTTGTTGTCGTAGTCCTCGTCGCCAACCTCGGGGATACCTGCGGGAGTAAGCTCAACATCTGTATCCCAGTTACCAACAACAGAACCGATAACGCTGATTGAGCTAACCGGAGTAAGCTGCATGAAACCTGTTGTGCGGTTGTTCAACAAAGTAACCTTAATCCAATACAAGCCCTCCTCTGCCAAAAGGTGTGCAGGGTCGCCCTCATTAGTGAATGCATCGGCGCTACCACCGAGGTTACCTGCCCAGCTGTTCTCGATACAGAACTTGAAGTGGCAAAGACCATCATCCTGCTTGTTGGCTGTATTATTACCGGCACCAAGATATACAAGACCCTCGTAAACATCGCTATTCTCGCCATTCTCCCACAATACGGGACCACGAGCATCGGGAGCCCAGCCCTGGAAGTTACCTGCGATAAACAATGGGCGACGAACCCAAGGTGCTGCAGTAGACTTAACGGTTGTAATATCCAACTGGATAGCGTTTGAACGCTTTGCGTAGGTATCGTCAGAAGAGATATTAGCTACAACATAGAAGAATACGGTTGAAGTAGCAAACTCGGGGACTGCCAAGCCCTTGGTATTAACCAATGCGTTGTTCAAATTCTCCTTTGTGATAGTATAAGATGTAGTATATGACTGACCAATCTGGTAGTCTACATCCTGATAGTTTGCAAAGAGTGAGTAAGTAACCTCAGCAGCATAGCCATAGTCTACACCACTCCACGAAAAGGTCACTTCGCTCTGGAGGTTCTCCTCATCAACGACGATGTTAGTCATCTCGTTCATAACGGGAGCTACAACCTCATCTGCCGGCATAGCCATAGTCTTATCATCCTCGTAGCATGAGAAGAGAAGAGCGGCTGCGGCAAACATCGAAATATATTTCAAAAATTTCATCGTTGTTCAGTTTTTTTAGTTGTTATAACCATTGTTTTGTGTAAGGTTAGGATTTGCCAACAAATCATCTGAAGGCAATGGGAAGAGCTCCAAATGCTTGCTGAAACCTACACCATTCTCAACACCGCCCTTGAAAGGCCACAAGTAGTTAGCTGAAGAGTACTTATCGAAACGGATAAGAATTGTACGACGCTGACCCTCCCAGAACATCTCGCGAGAAATCTCGTCGAAAATCTGATCCAAACTTACAGTTGTACCTGTAACGGTAGGAGATACCATGCCGGCACGAGTCTGCAAAGCCTTAATATAATCAACAGCCTTAGTATCAGATGTCTGACCACCGCCGATACGAGCCATAGCCTCGGCATAGATGAGATGCATCTCACCGGCACGAATCAACGGGAAGTCGATAGAAGAGAACTTCTCAACCTTTGAATAGTCGGTCTCGGGGTCGAGGCAGCGGTTGTTGTTATACTTCACAACATGCCAGCCGTTAGCAAAGGTCTTGTTGTCGATATCCTTTGCATCACTCTCCTCCAACGATACCAAAGCACGCTTATCTACCTGAGTAAATACGGCAGCACCATCACCCGCAACATCATCCTTACGCACAGCCGCAGCATCGGTGTTGATGTTAAATACCTTAACAGCGTCGGTTGATGTAACCAAACCGTTCCAGTTACCATCTATACCCAAAGAGTACTGAGTACCCTTACCTGCGAGGATAAAGAAGCTTGTACCGCCATAAGACTGAGTGCGTGTAGCATCGTAGCAAGTTGCATATACAATCTCGTTCAAGGCGTCGGGGTTCTCACCATTGTCACCCATAAACAGAGCGTTGTAGTTCTCGGCCAAAGAGTAAGCACCGATAACCTCGTCGGCAGCAGCGGCAGCAGCGGCATAAATCTCGTTATCCTCCTCACCGATATAGGTCTTGTGGTTAAGGCACAAGCGAGCCAACAAACCATAAGCAGCACCCTTATCTACGCGAGGATAAGTCTGAGTGTGAGGAGCCTTCAATGCTGAATCCTCTGAAACCAAAGCCTCCAACTCGCCCTTCAACCAAGCGAAGAGGTCGGCACGAGAAATCTGCTTGGGGTTCTCGGTACCTACTACTGAGTCCTCCAAAACGAAGGGAGGATTTCCATAGCAATCCAACAACACCCAATAAGCATAAGCACGCAAGAAGCGAACCTCAGCACGCTCAATAGCAATCTCGGCGTCCTTATCGTTAGTATTACGCAAGAAATCGTTAGCGAAAGAGACCATCATCATTGCGCGAGTATAAGCAGCGTAGATAGCATCGTTTTTCACATTGCTCCACTTGTTACCGCCTACCTCAGCGACCCAAGCATCACCCCATACACACTTTGCCTCATCGGTTGAGATGGTCTGAATTGACCACAAAGCACGCAAGAACTCAGATGCACCAGAGTCAGCCACATCAATATCGGTAGAGCCGGCACCGCCCTGACCTGTGAGGGTGAAACCTCCATAAACCTTTGCCAATGCGCTCATGCGATACTCGGGATTCTCATAAACACCGCTTACGACATTACCTGCCATAGGTGTCTGGTCCAAATCGCCGACACAAGAGCTAAGCATCAACGCCGCAATGGCACCAAAAATTATATTCTTTTTCATATTATTCTCCTCAAATTAAAAGTTGATACCCAAACGAACGCTGTAAATACGAGGACGAGGATAGATATTTGAATCAATACCTCCTGCAACAGAGCACTCAGGATCCAAACCGCTATACTTTGTAATTACAAAGACATTCTGAACACCGGCAGCCAAACGAATCGACATACCACTCTTTGTTACATCGCGGAATGTATAACCGAGGTTGATATCATCCATACGGAAGTATGAAGCATCCTCCAACCAAAGGTCTGAGCAACGCTGTGGCACGATGCTTGATGCAGTAAAGCCATACTGCTTAGCTGCACGCTGTGTGTTGATTACATAACCCTTATTGATAACATCGTTGAAATCAACTGTTGCACCACCGCACAATACATCATTGAACATATAGTTACCCACAGCACCGTGGCCATTGAAACCGAAGTCCCAATTTTTATAAGAGAGCTTCAAGTTCACACCATAGTAGAAGTCGGGGTTAGGACTCTTGTTGGTCATATAACGGTCACCATTGGTAATCTCGCCATCGCCATCACGGTCTACAACTGCATTGTGGATAGGATCGCCATTCTCGTCATAAGCCTGCTGCCAGAGGTAGAAGGTATAAGGAGTATAGCCCACAACATGACGCTGAAGCTTATTACCGGTACCGCCACCACCGTTACCCAACTCGATAGCCTCTGAAGGCAAAGTGTGAATCTCGGTATCCTGGAATGTACCATTTACACCAATCTCCAAACGCCAATCCTTAGTCTCTACGGGGATAAAGTTCAACGATACCTCAACACCGCGGTTCTCCATAGAACCGATGTTCTGGTATACATAGTTACTGAAGTTACCACCCAACGCAACAGATACGCGTGAGAGCAAATCCTCAGTATCGCGCTTGTAAACATCTACCGAACCATTGATGCGGCCATCGAGGAAACCGAAGTCCAAACCAACATTGTAAGTAGTAGTCTCCTCCCACTTCAACGCAGCGTTGAATGCGTGAGGCTTAACAGGATAGTAGAAACCACCGTTCTGACCACCCAAAGGATACTGGTTGGTAGGATCCTGAGAAATCTCAGCGTACTGCAAAGCTGCATAATCCTCACCAAACTCCTGCTGACCTGTGATACCCCAGCCCAAACGAAGCTTCAATGCTGAAAGCACCTTCTGATCCTTCAAGAATTTCTCGTTTGCAATATTCCAAGCAAATGCAGCTGAGGGGAAGTAACCCCAGCGGTTATCACCTACGAAGCGTGAAGAACCATCGGCACGCATTGTAGCGGTGAAGAGGAAGCGAGAATCGATAGAGTAATTTACACGACCATAGAACGATACCAAAACATTCTGTGATGCAGGTGTAGTAGCCGAAATGAGGTTGTTAGTACCATCAGCCATACGACCATAGCTCCAGCTCTTAGTCTTTGAGAAGTTCTCAGACCAAGAGTAACCTGCCATAACATTGAGGTTGTGAATACCGAACTCCTTAGCATAGTTTGCATAAAGCTCGAAGAGCTGATTGCGGTGAGTGTTCTCATAATTCTCGAAACGACCACGAGTCTTGTAGTTACCATCACCATCACGGTTAGCCATGATAGAGTTGGGATAGTTACCCTTATCACCCTTTGTAGATGTAACATCCAAACCGAGGTTAAGGTTGAAGCTCAACTCCTCCAAACCATGAACCTTATAATCCAACTGAAGGTTACCCATAGCACGATAAGCCTCATTCTGATTCCACTGGTCATATAATGTAGAGAATGGGTTGATTCCTGCCAAGTCGGTAGACCAGTTCCAGTAACCGTTATTTACCGCTGTATCAACCTTGCCGTCAGCACCATATACATAAGGTGACTGCGTGGGGTCGAAACCAACAGCTGCGCCAATAGCACCTGCATCAGCATAGTTAGCCTTATTGAAGATACCCTTAGCATTGAGCTGAGCTGAAAGGTGATCATCGAAGAACTTGGGTGCAAGGTTGATGCCCAAAGTTGCACGCTGATTGTCTGAAGTCTTAAGAGTTCCCTGGTCGTAGTTGTAACCTGCCGATACGCGGAACGGAAGTTTGTTCTTCAAAGCACCACCTGAAACCGATACATTGTGGTCAGTAGAGATACCCAAGCGGAAAATCTCCTTCTGCCAATCGGTGTCAGCTGTACCAAACAAACCATTAGCCTTATCGCCAACGATACCCGATACATACTCCTTAAGCTCGGCTGCGTTCATCAAATCCAAAGTGTTGTAATTGTGACGCACGCTTACGCTACCGGTATAAGATACCTTAATGTCGCCAGAACCCTTCTTTGTAGTGATGATAATCACACCGTTAGATGCGCGTGAACCGTAGATAGCAGTTGCCGAAGCATCCTTCAATACGGTGAATGATGCGATATCCTCGGGATTAACCATCGAAAGGCCGTTGCCGATACCTACACCGGCACCTTCAGCGATGGGCACACCATCGATAACGATAAGCGGGTTGTTATTTGCCGACAAAGAGGCACCACCACGGATACGAATCTCAGAGCCAGAGCCCGGCTGACCGCTACCTGAAGTGATATTCACACCGGGGACCTTACCACGCAACATCTCCTGAGGAGAAGTTACGGCTCCACGGTTGATATTCTCTGCCTTAACAGCAATAACCGAACCGGTCATGTCTTCCTTCTTAACGGCTCCATAACCGATTACGACAACCTCGTCGATAGATGCAAGGTCCTCCTCGAGCACTACGCGTGCCAAAAGAGTAGAATTTGCCAGCAGCTGCACCTCCTTATAGCCGATGAAGCTGACACTGACCATTGAATTACCGTCCTTAACTTTGAGTGAGTACTCGCCGTTCACATCGGTAATAGTACCATTTGTGGCTCCAACCTCAAAAACAGAAGCTCCAATAATGGGAGCACCAGAGGCGTCCACCACAACGCCCTTAACCTCCAACTTGCCGTTTTGCGCAACTGCAAGGGGGGGGGTAATCAAACCTAACAGGAAGATACCCAGGCACATAGTGAGAATTTTTCTCATAGTGTTTTGTGTGTTAGTTAATAATTAGGTTAATTTAATTGTGATTTTTATATTACTTGGAATTTTATCTCTTCTGACTGATAAATGCCACCGATATAGCTCCGAGCAACAGCGACACGCCTGCAACAACAAGCATCATAATCTGCTCTCCGCCAACTACTGAGAGAATTACACCTCCGAGCAATGCTGCAACAATCTGTGGCAGACAGATTGTACAGTTAAACAGGCCGAGGTAAGCTCCCATAGAACTACCCGACAAAGAGTTTGTCAGCATAGCAAATGGCATAGCAAGCATCGCTGCCCAACCGCAACCGATAAGTATAAATGATATAAATAAAAGGTATTGGTCGTGAATGAAGTAGGTCGAGATGAATCCTGCGGCACCCAAAACAAGGCTCACCGAATATCCGACCTTCATTCGCTTAAACATAGGTAACACCATAGCCCACAATACCGAGCCGATAGCCTGTACGGCGAACAATACACCAACCCAGTTACCTGCTGCCTGATAAGCCTCCGAAGCTGTATCGGTTGTACCCCATACATTGTCGGCAATACCGCCTGTGGTGTAGTTCCACATATAGAGGAAGGCAAACCAGCAGAAGAACTGCACCAAACCAATCTGCCAAAACGCCTTGGGAGCATGGAGCAAAAGGTGAATCAAATCCTTCTTCTCGCTCTTCTCCTCCTCGGTGATATTATGGAACTTTGCATACTCTTCAGGAGCCATCTCCTTAACCGACAAGCCGGTATAAAGTACGCACAACAGCAAGATTGCAGCCCCCACATAGAATGAGTAGGTTACAGAATCGGGTATAACGCCCTCCGGAGCGATATTGCTGATACCGAACCAGGTGAAGAGGTATGGGAAGAGGTAACCGACCAATGAACCTGCATTGCAAAGCATACTCTGGATAGAGTAGGCCTTTGACTTCTGCTCCTCATTGACCATATCACCAACCATCATCTTAAAGGGCTGCATAGCCATATTGATTGATGTGTCGAGCAACATCAACATAACCAAACCGAACGACATAGCCGCTTTGACGGTGAGGTTAAAGCTACCCGAGTTGGGTAAAAGTGCCATCACGAGCACAGCAACGATAGCGCCCACATAGAGATATGGCTTGCGACGGCCCCAGCGGCACCAGGTCTTATCACTCCATGTACCCACCAGAGGTTGCACAATCATACCCATCAATGGGGGCAAAATCCAAAAATAACTCAAATCATGAGGGTCTGCTCCGAGTGTAGCAAAGATACGACTAATATTTGCGCTCTGCAAAGCATAGGCAATCTGGACACCGAAAAATCCAAAACTCAGATTCCATAATTGCCAAAACGATAGGTTTGGTTTTACTGCCATTAATTTGTTCATTTTATAGTTATAGGTATACAAAAATAGAATGGCATAAACAATCAACCAACCATTATCCGACGAACGGTATATCGAGCGCGACGAATGGTAAAAGTGAATAGACGAATATAAAAATATAATTAATAAATTACATATATTAAAAAATTTTAATAAACAACGCTGTTTTTCAACAATTAATAGCAATTTGCAGCATATCATTTTGCACACAAAAGGCAAAACTGCGAAAATGATTTGAAAATTTGGACTATATAACAAAAATTATTATCTTTACTCGGTTATTTAGCTGAATCACAGATGAGCAAGAACTTTTTTACCACTCCTATAATCATTCATTTATTCGCATTGGCGCATGCCCTGATTGCTGCGGTGAGCCATATTGTGCACTACATGGACGCCGTACCATTGACTGTACTGACCATTGCCCTGATTGTGATTATAGCACTGCGCCACAACCTGCGTACCGACATCATTGCCATACTTACGCTTGCCGGTACATTTCTCGGCTATCTGATTGGCAGCTACGGCGGTATGCTCGTTGCGATGATAATACCCATACCGGCAATATCTTCGGCCATAACGACGCTACTATTTACCGAGCTACTTGGCTGGGGCGTTTATGCCTTTGCACGCCAAAAGAATGTGCAAACGAAATATAGAGCCGATTGGTCACCGTCGTTACTTCACACAATGCTTGTGGTGATAGCGATTTTGCTGTTCCGCATCTCCTATACGCTGATTTTCGACTCGGCATATTTCTCTCAGGCGAGTATCATGCCGGAGTTTCAGCAACTTTTAGGTCATACACCCGCATTATTAACCATGCTGTGCGGTAATATCGTATTCGTGAGCTTACGCCAACGAGCCCATGCTCGTCATGGCAAAAGGACGCTGGACACCATATTATTTACGGCTATTTTCTCGGCTCTGCTAACCGTAATAGTCTTTTACAACTTCCCGTGGACGAACAACAACCACTTCGCAGCACTACTCTTCATGCGTCTATATGCCGTAATTTTACTATGCGACATCGTAATATACAGCCTGAGCAAACTGATTGCCTATGTGTTCCTTTCGCAGACACAGCTAAATAACGAGCGCGACAAGAAGCATTTGGCACAATTTCAGTATAATAAGCTCAAGATGCAGATAAATCCGCATTTCCTGTTCAATTCACTCAACATCCTCGATTTCTTGGTTCAGGAGGGCGAGAAGGAGCGTGCAAGTGCTTTTATCCGCAAACTTGCCGACTGTTATCGTTATATGCTTAAAACCGAGGATGAGTCGCTGGTGACACTACGCGAGGAGTTGGACTTTGCTCAAAAATACTCCGACCTATTGAAGGAGCGTTTTGCAAGCGGCTTTGTCGTTGAGTATGACATTGCGGAGGAGGCTCTCTCGCAGCATGTTATTCCATGTTGCCTTCAGTTGCTCATTGAGAATGCAACGAAGCATAACATTGTAAATGCCGAGCATCCGCTTATCGTAAAGATTGGCATAGCCGGCAATAATCTCTATGTTAGCAACAACCTGCAACCCCGTATCAGTACACAGGCCTCGACGGGCAAAGGACTAAATAATATCCGTCAGCAGTATCAGGATATTGCAGGGCGCAATATAGCGATAGAACAGACACAAACAACCTACACAGTAAATATACCATTACTATGAAAAGTTTCAATGTACTAATCGTAGAGGATGAACGACTCGCCCAGGCGAACCTTAAGAGGGTACTTGAGCGCGATTTCGAGGACCTACACATTGTTGGAATGTTCGATTCGGTGCAGAGTACCGTTCAGTGGCTACGCAATGAAGAGAATCATGTCGATATTATCTTTATGGATGTTGAGTTATCCGATGGCATGTGCTTCGATATATTCTCGCAAGTAGAAGTAAAGAGCAAAGTTATCATAACCACCGCTTTCGACAACTACGCCGTAAGGGCCTTCCGCATCAACAGCATCGACTACCTGCTTAAGCCTATCAACTCGCAAGATTTGGCTGACGCCATAGCTCGCTGCCGTGAGGTACTCGGACAGGAGGACTCGAATGAGCAACCATCTTTCGACATTGACTCTTTGCGAGAGGCGTTATACTCGAAGAATACGACCTATAAGAAGCGTTTTGTCGTAAAGTATGGCGACCGCTTCTCGATAATCAATACCGAACAAATCGCCTATTTCTTCGTCGAGGATAAGAGTACCTATCTTGTGACTACGGAGAATCGTCGTTACATCCTTGATTCATCGTTAGATACGATATCCGATGTCGTGGACCCCGAAAAGTTCTTCCGCATATCACGCCATTGCACACTCTCGATTGATGCCATAACCGGCATATCGAAGCATCCCAGCAATCGCCTCAAGGTAGCCGTTACCCCCAAGCCGGAGTTTGATGTTTTTGTGAGTCGCTCACGCACTGCCGACTTTATGGAGTGGATTGAAGGAAAATAAAACACACAAGCAGGGAGGGTCGGAGAATCAGGAAGAAATGCGCTCGGTGGAGTGTTCATACACAAAGCGAGAGGGTGTCCAACGCAAGTTTGGACACCCTCATTTCTTATCTGATTTCTTATAACAAGAGACTATTTATGACTAAACTTATACTCCACCATACGAGCATTGCCATTATCGCGATAGAGGATTTTCAAGCCTAAATACTCGGTTGGGATATGACGACCTATCATCAAATCATCGAGATAGAAACTGATGATATTCTCGCTATAAGTCGATTTACCTGCATCATTGCCCGAGTCATGATACAACTCAAGGTAGAGATAGCCATCATCGTTTTGGGGGTATAACGACGCAAAGAAACCTGTTCGATTAATATTATACACAAGTTCAAACTTATGCTGCGACTCATAAGTTGTGCCCGAGCTGGGGTAGATAAACTGCAAGTTCACATATTTGTTACGCGAATATGTAATACCCGAATAAGTAAGCAAAATATCGTCGTTATACTCATCCGACATACCCTCCGGCAACGACATATTGGTAAGTTTGATATCAACGGGCTTCAACGCATCAATCGCGACCTTTCCGGCGAAAATGGCATCATTTACCGCCTCCGAAGTATAATATATCAAGGCACGAGCCTCGCCCGTAGCCTTATCGGGATAGTAGGCACTCGCAGGAATATTGCCAATAAGGTTTTCTCCCTTTGATATAACAGCCTTCTGACCACTCTCGAAAATAACATACTGACCCAAGGTAGCATCACCATCCACAACGCTCACCAATGCCGTAGATTTATACTCGTCATCATTACTCCACAAGCATGATGTAGAGATAGTTGCCACAGCAACCAAAATTGCGCAAATATTAAATACTCTTCTCATTTTATCTGTTAATTTTATCCTATTCCTATATTCGAACGCAAAGATATACAAAATATTATTTCCAACTCTCAATCTTCCATATTTTTACCCTTTTTCAGCGATATCGCACCCCTTTTTGTTTGGAGTTCTCGCCCTTAAAGGCTATCTTTGCTCTTAGTATGAAGAATATTGTTTTTGATTTGGGGCGCGTAGTCTTCGCCCATCGTCCGGAATATCGTAGTGAGGAACGCAAGCGTTTCTTCTCGTATGTGAGTGAGTCACCCATGCCTCAGTTTTGGGTGGATTACGACAAAGGAGTATCCTCGCTTCAGAAAGTTGCCGAGGATTTGGCCGCATATCGCAATGTGGAGGTGAAATATGCGAGAGAGATGATAGAGCAATCTATCGAGTGGCAATCAACCATAGAACCAACAGCCGAGCTGATACGCGACCTTAAAGCGGCGGGGTATAAACTCTATGTGCTGTCGAATATGTCGCATGAGTTTATTGCCTACCTGCGCCAAAAGGAGGTCTACGCCTATTTCGACGGCGAAGTCGTATCGTGCGAGGAGGGTGTTGTTAAGCCCGACCCCGCAATCTACCGCACACTCATCGACCGCTACTCGCTCGATGTAGAGCAGACAATGTTTATCGACGACCGCCGCGAAAATGTCGAGGTCGCCGCTTCGTTTGGCATAACACCCTTCCACTTCGACCGCGAAGATTGCGAAAAGAGTTGCAAGGAGTTGAGAGAGATGTTACTGTAAAGGACATCGTGGAAATTCAAAATTCAAAATTCAAAATTCA
>JAFXIS010000057.1 GCA_017532885.1 Alistipes sp.
ATGATGTCGAGGTGAAGCTCACCCATACCTGAGATAATGGTCTGGCCACTCTCCTCATCGGTACGAACAGTGAAGGTAGGATCCTCCTCTGCGAGCTTCGCAAGAGCGATACCGAGCTTATCGAGATCCTTCTGAGTCTTAGGCTCAACAGCCAAACCGATAACGGGCTCAGGGAAGGTCATCTGCTCGAGCACGATAGGTGCGTTCTCAGCGGTAAGAGTATCACCGGTGCGAATCTCCTTGAAGCCGATAGCTGCGCAGATATCACCTGCCTCTACGCGCTCCATAGGATTCTGCTTGTTAGCGTGCATCTGGTAAAGACGCGAGATACGCTCACGCTTGCCGCTACGTGCGTTGTATACGTAAGAACCGGCATCCAAAACGCCCGAGTAAACGCGCACGAAAGCCAAACGACCTACGAAGGGGTCGGTAGCAATCTTAAACGCCAAACCGCAGAAGGGGTCGTTAACCGATGACTCACGCTTCTCGGTCTCCTCAGTCTTGGGGTTCATACCCTCAACAGCGGGAACATCCAGCGGTGAGGGAAGGAATGCCATGATGTAATCGAGGAGCTTCTGAACACCCTTGTTGTGGAACGACGAACCGCACATCATAGGCACCAACGACATGTTGATGGTAGCCGTACGAATAGCTGCGATGAGCTCGTCGGGAGTGATAGAATCGGGATCCTCGAAGAACTTCTCCATAAGAGCATCGTCGGTAGCAGCCACCTCCTCGATAAGCTTTGCACGCCACTCGGCAGCCTCCTCCTTCATCGAAGCAGGAATCTCCTTAATCTCGAAGTTGTCGCGCACGGTCTTATCGTCGTAGTAGTAGATAGCATTATTATATATAAGGTCTACCAAGCCCTCGAACTTATCCTCCGAGCCGATGGGCAATACTACGGGGAGAGCCGTAGCACCGAAGTGCTCCTTGATCTGGGCACATACAGCGAGGAAGTCCGCGCCTGTACGGTCCATCTTGTTTACATATCCGATACGGGGTACGTTGTACTTATCGGCCTGACGCCATACGGTCTCAGACTGAGGCTCAACACCACCCACAGCGCAGAATGTTGCCACAGCACCATCCAATACGCGGAGTGAACGCTCAACCTCAACGGTAAAGTCAACGTGTCCCGGGGTATCGATCAAGTTAATCTGATACTGATTACCCTTGTAGTTCCAAAACGCGGTGGTCGCAGCTGAAGTGATGGTGATACCACGCTCCTGCTCCTGAACCATCCAGTCCATAGTGGCTGCACCCTCGTGCGTCTCACCAATCTTGTGGGTCTTACCCGTGTAGAAAAGGATACGCTCCGAGGTAGTGGTCTTACCGGCATCGATGTGAGCCATGATACCGATATTACGCGTATATTTAAGATCTCTTGCCATCTTGGTCTACCTGTTTTAGAATCTGAAGTGTGCGAATGCCTTGTTAGCCTCAGCCATACGGTGCATCTCCTCCTTACGCTTGAATGCAGCACCCTGCTGGTTGTAGGCATCAACAATCTCCGATGCGAGCTTCTCTGCCATTGACTTGCCGGCGCGCTTACGCGAATAAAGGACAAGGTTTTTCATTGAAATTGAAACTTTGCGCTCCGGTCTAACCTCCGTAGGGACTTGGAAGGTCGCACCACCGATACGCTTTGACTTAACTTCGACTTGGGGTGTGATATTCTCAAGAGCCTGTTTCCAGATTTCCAATGGAGATTTATCAGCATCCTTCATCTTCTTGCTTACCAACTCCAAAGAATCATAGAAGATGGTATAAGCAATACTCTTCTTTCCATCCAGCATCAAATTGTTCACGAAACGAGTTACCTCAACATCGTTAAACTTAGGATCCGGAAGTAGAATTCGCTTTCTAGGCTTAGCTTTTCTCATTTTTCTGCTAAATTTTTAATCAATTACTTTTTACTTCTTTGCGGCCTTTGGGCGCTTTGCACCATACTTCGAACGACGCTGACGACGACCATCTACGCCTGCTGAATCGAGTGCACCACGCACGAGGTGATAACGAACACCGGGGAGGTCCTTAACACGACCACCACGAACCAGCACAATTGAGTGCTCCTGCAAGTTGTGACCTTCACCTGGGATGTAGGCATTGACCTCCTTGCCATTGGTCAATCTTACACGCGCCACCTTACGCATAGCCGAGTTCGGCTTCTTCGGAGTGGTTGTATATACACGAGTACATACGCCACGACGCTGGGGACACGCTGCGAGTGCGGGAGACTTACTCTTGTCCTCCAAAGACACTCGACCGTTTCTTACTAACTGTTGAATAGTTGGCATTGTAAAAACTTTTGTCCTTTAAACTTGTTAATAAATCAAAAATCCGTTCTAAAAACTTCTAAATCGGACTGCAAAGGTAATTAAAAATTTTGAAATACACTATATATATGAATCTTTTTTCGGCTTTTTTCAGCGATTTAGCCCAAATTCGATTCTTTTTACTTATCGTTTTGGCGAAATTATAAGCATTTATTTATACATTGATGGTCAAAGGGGTATTTTTCAGCACTTTACACTTTGCTGCGTAATTTTATTAAAAATCGGGCAAAATTGTGTCAAATCGGTTCTGAAACAGCAAAAATTCGCACCCTTCAAGCAATAGAAATATATAACAAAATTAGTCAATTTTACCACACAAAAAAGTTGATAAAACGGAGCATTCAAGCATCAAAATCGCCCTAAATTCAAGAGGTAAAAAGATGTAAAAATAAAAAAATTTGCTACTCTGCGACGCATGTATTATCTTTGCAAATCACAATATGCGCAAGCGTGCATACATATGAGCGCGAAGGTGTTTGCGGTGCAAGCAAGGCGAGAAAAGATGCCGGCGGAACGATTTACGGTGCAAAGAGAGATAAGTTCAAAAAGACTTCCCCCAGAGGGAAAATCGGAACCGATGAGGATATTTTTTCGCGTTGCGAAGTGACGAAAAGCGCAGCATACTCGGCGTATGTGAGCATTTGCGGCGCAAGCAAGGCGGAAAAAGATGCCAGCGGAACGATTTACGGCGCAAAGAGAAATAAGTTCAACAGAAGAAGAAACAATAAAACAAGATAGAACAATATGGAATACAACTTCAAACAAATTGAGACCAAATGGCAGGAGGAGTGGGTAAAACGCAAGACCTACCATGTAGAGGTGGATAATAGTCGCCCGAAATTCTATGTCCTCGATATGTTCCCATATCCATCGGGAGCGGGATTGCATGTTGGACACCCGTTGGGTTACATTGCATCGGATATCTACTCGCGCTACAAGCGTTTGTGCGGCTTTAATGTCTTGCACCCAATGGGTTACGATGCCTTTGGTCTGCCTGCCGAGCAGTATGCTATTCAGACAGGTCAGCACCCTGCCGTAACAACCGAGCAGAACATCACACGCTACCGCGAGCAGATGGATAAAATTGGTTTCTGCTACGATTGGGACCGCGAGGTACGCACCTGCGAGCCAGAGTATTATAAGTGGACACAGTGGGCATTTTTGAAGATGTATGACCACTACTACAACCGCCAGACAGAGAAAGCAGAGCCTATCAAGAAGTTGGTGGAGAAATTTGCCGCAAATGGTACAGAGGGCGTGGATGCTGCGGGCACCCAGGAACTTTCATTCACGGCTGCGGAGTGGGCAGAGTGGAATGAGGCGGAGCGTGAGCAGGTATTGCAGAACTACCGCTTGGCTTATCGTGCCGACACAATGGTGAATTGGTGTCCTCAGCTCGGAACGGTGCTTGCAAATGACGAGGTAAAGGATGGTCTGTCGGTGCGTGGCGGTTTCCCCGTTGAGCAGAAGCGCATGAAGCAGTGGTCACTACGCGTTACGGCTTATGCACAGCGCATGTTGGATGGTCTTGATAAGTTGGAATGGAGCGACTCGTTGAAGGAGATTCAGCGTAACTGGATAGGTCGTTCGGAGGGTGCGCAGGTATTCTTCGATGTGAAGGATTCGGAGCGTAAGTTAGAGATTTTCACTACTCGTCCCGACACAATTTTCGGTGTAACATTTATGGTTATAGCGCCCGAGCATGAGTGGGTCGAGGAGCTTACAACCGAGGAGAATAAGGCTGCTGTCGAGGCTTACATCGCCGAAACAAAGAAGCGCTCGGAGCGTGAGCGCATCGCCGAAACACGACGCGTAACGGGCGTTGCAACAGGCTCTTACGCCATTAACCCATTTACAGGCAATGCAATACCCATCTATATTTCGGATTATGTGTTGGCAGGCTACGGTACGGGCGCAATTATGGCCGTTCCGGCACACGACTCGCGTGACTACGCCTTTGCGCGTCACTTCGGCTTGGAGATTATCCCCGTTGTCGAGGGCGGAAATATCGAGGTGGAGTCTTACGATGCCAAGGCCGGAAAGATGATAAATTCGGGCTTCCTCACCGGAATGGATGTCAAGGAGGCTATTCCCGCGATGTTCGCCGAGGTGGAGAAGCGCGGCTTGGGTAAGAAGCTCATCAACTATCGTTTGCGCGATGCTATCTTCTCGCGTCAGCGATATTGGGGAGAGCCATTCCCCGTATATTATAAGGGAGATACGGCATATCCTCTGCCCGAGGATAAGTTGCCTTTGGAGTTGCCTCCAATTGAGAATTTTGGTCCTACCGAGCAGGGCGAGCCACCTTTGGCACGCGTGAAGGATTGGGCTTATGAGGGTAACGCGTTGGAGCTCTCGACAATGCCCGGATTTGCAGGCTCTTCGGCATACTATCTGCGTTATATGGACCCACATAATGCGGAGGCTTTGGTTTCGAAAGAGGCTAACGATTATTGGCGTAATGTAGACCTCTATGTGGGTGGTATTGAGCATGCTACGGGTCACTTGATGTACTCGCGTTTCTGGAATATGTTCCTCTATGACTTGGGTTATGTATGCGAGTCGGAGCCATTCAAGAAGTTGGTCAATCAGGGCATGATTCAAGGTCGCTCGAACTTCGTTTATCGCGTTGTCGGAACAAATAAGTTCGTTTCTCTCGGTCTAAAGAAGGATTATGAGACACAGGAGATTCATGTCGATGTAAATATCGTCAAGAACGACCAATTGGACCTTGAGGCTTTTCGCGCTTGGCGTCCCGAGTTCCGCGATGCGGAGTTTATCCTGGAGGATGGCAAATACATCTGCGGCTGGGCTATCGAGAAGATGTCGAAGTCGATGTTCAATGTGGTAAATCCCGACAATATCGTCGAAAATTATGGTGCCGACACATTGCGTATGTATGAGATGTTCCTCGGTCCATTGGAGCAGTCAAAGCCCTGGGATACAAATGGTATTGATGGTGTACATAAGTTCCTGCGCAAGTTCTGGCGCCTGTTCTACGGCAAGGAGGGCGAGTTCACACTCACCGACGAGAAGGCTACGGCTGCCGAGCTTAAGACCTTGCACAAAACCATCAAGAAGATTCGCGAGGATATCGAGAACTTCTCGTTCAACACCTCGGTTTCGGCATTTATGATTTGCCTCAACGAGTTGGGTGCTTGTCATAAGCGCGAGATTCTGGAGCCACTCACAATCCTTATCGCTCCCTTCGCGCCGCATATCGCCGAGGAGTTGTGGGAGGCTATGGGCCACGCGGAGACTATCTTCGATGCTGCCTACCCCTCATTTGACGAGCAGTATTTGGTAGAGAGCGCGTTTGAGTATCCTGTGATGGTGAACGGAAAATTGCGCTTCAAGCAGACTTATGCTTTGGATATGAAGCCTAACGAGATTCAGGCCGATATCGTTGCTACCGAGGGCGCGCAGAAGTGGCTGGAGGGCAAGGCTCCGAAGAAGATTATCGTTGTGCCGGGCAAGATTATCAATATCGTAATCTAAACCCTCGAAAGCATAAAAGAGAGGCTGTCTACGAAATGGACAGCCTCTTTTTTTATTATACAACCCTCTTACAAAAGTTTTTTCACTAAACCGAACAACTTGTACGGCATATACCTAAATGGCAAGTCTATCCAAGTGGGCGTTATAACCACCGCACGACGATGCGAGAAGGCATCAAAGCTCAATCGCCCGTGATAACTACCCAAACCCGAATTACCTACGCCGCCAAAAGGCATATTCTCGTTGGCAATGTGCATTATGGTATCATTCACGCAGCTGCCTCCCGCCGAGGTGTGACGCAAGATATGTTTTGCTCCCTGCTTACCTCCGAAATAGTATAACGCCAAAGGTTTTTCGCGCTCGGTGATAAACTTCACGACCTCTTCTCTGTTGTCGAATGGCAACATCGGCAGCACAGGACCAAATATCTCCTCCTGCATAACGGGCGACGAGGCATCCACATCGGCAAGCAGCGTGGGCTCGATAAATCGCTCCTCCCTAACCAATCTGCCACCCGACACCACGCGGCCACACTTCATATAGCCCGCAACGCGGTCAAATGCGGCATCGCTCACCATACGCACAAAGTGAGGACTCTGCCTTACATCCTCGCCATGCAGGCGGCAAATTTCGCGGCGGAATGCGGCGATGAACTTATCCTGCAAATCGCGTTGAATAAGCAGATAATCGGGCGCAATACAGGTCTGTCCGGCATTCAGGGTCTTACCCCAAGCTATGCGGCGTGCTGCTAAAGCTACATCGGCATCTTTATCGACAATGCAGGGGCTCTTGCCACCCAACTCTAACACCACGGGAGTAAGGTTCTTTGCCGCAGCCGTCATCACAACCCTACCCAGCGCAGGGCTGCCCGTAAAGAAGATTATATCGTGGCGATGTTCCAAAAGCATCTTATTAACCTCGCGATTACCCTGCACCGTAGCGATATACTCCTCGTCGAAAGTCGAGGCAATCATCTCCTCCAACACCTTCGACACCGTAGGCACATAAGGCGAGGGCTTCAGCACCGCTGTACATCCTGCCGAGATAGCTCCCACCAAAGGATTCAGCAACAACTGCACGGGATAGTTCCATGGGGCGATAATCAACGCTCCACCCAACGGCTCACTTATAACTCGGCTACGCGAAGGCATCATCTTTAAGGGCGTAGAGTGACGCTCGGGGCGCATCCAACGCTTAAGGTGGCGCAAATGATTCTTTACCTCACCCTCGACAATGCTCAACTCGGTCAAAACAGCCTCCTGCTCCGATTTATGCAAATCTGCCCACAAAGCCCGACAAAGAGGCTCATGCCACTCGTTTAATGCCTTTAGAAATCGCTTAAGTTGCGCATGGCGAAACTCATACTGCAGTGTTGCCCCCGAGCGAAAAAATGCCTTTTGACGCTGAATTATCGCGCTAATACGCTCCGCTGAACTATTTTCGATTGCCATAGCCATTCGATTTTAAGATTTTCGTCCCGTAAAGTTATCCATTGTCGAGTAAATTCCAAACCAATCGCCGAGAATTTTATCAAACCACGACGACGGCAAGAGGAATTGACAGAAGCGGATAAAGTGGAACCCGAAAGGTATGCCCTTGAAATTCGTATCATGCTCAATGGCTCGCAGAATCTTGCGCGAGGTCTTTTCGGGCTTCAAAATCGGGAATACGCGCGAACGAACGCCATCGAACATACCTGTATTTATATAATAAGGTGCGACAGTTGTAAATCGCACGCGGCTACGCATCTGCTTAAGCTCGATACGCACCGAGTCCGACCACCCTATCACAGCCCATTTGCTTGCCGCATAGACCGACATCTTGGGGTTAGACAACATACCCGCAGCCGAGGCTATATTGCATATATGGCCTTTGTTGCGCTTCAGCATATCGGGTAGCGCCTGCAACGCCACCAACATTGGAGCCTCGGCATTTATACGCATCGTGCGCTGAATGTCGCCCACCGACTGCTCGTCGAAAGTTTTATTGCCCGTAACCACTCCGGCGCAGTTTATCACAATATCCACATCGCCGCACTCCGCAACCGACTGCTTATAAGCCGCAGCCACCGCCTCGGCATTCGACACATCGACACGATAACCTTTAACCTTGCCCAAAACAGAAAATTCCTGCTCCGTTGCCGCGATACTACTCTCGTTAATATCCCAAATTATCAGGCATCGCGCACCCTTTTCCAACGCCATGCGTCCCATAATGCGACCTATGCCCGAAGCTCCTCCTGTAATGAGGATTGAATTGCCTTTTATCTTCATTTTGTAACCTTTTTTAAGAAACCAAACAGTGCCTAACTCTGCCCGACATCGTCGGCAGACAAAAAATTCGAAGCAAAAGTAATACTTTTGTTCAGCCTCGGTTTTGAGATGTGACAAGTCGTCGAACTTTGTGACAGAACAGAACATTTTGTGGTAAAACACACCCTCCGATGTGGCGAAAAAATGGGAGCCACCCATCGAAGGCAGCTCCCAAACGATTCTATATATCTCGCAGAGATTACTCTACGGGGATATCCTTATTAACATTCTTTGAGCCTACAACTGCGTAGAACAACAAGAATGCCAAACCTGCAACGATTACCCAGTAACTTGCCAAGTAGCTGCCGGTCCAGTCCACGATACCGTTCTGCAACAATGGGAGGATACCACCACCGCAAACCAATGCCATAAAGATACCTGAAGCCTTCTCGGTATACTTACCCAAGCCCTCAACTGCAAGGTTGAAAATACCACCCCACATTACCGATGTGCAAAGACCGCACAACACCAAAAGAGCGGCATTTACGGGAACATTTGCCATAGCAAAGCCCTTCGCGCCGTCGAATACGGGAAGATTAACCATTGTCTCAGGATTGAGGAAGATAGCACCCAAAGTGAGGCACAAACCTACGGCTGATACAACTGCCAACATGGCCTTTGCAGATACCTTGCTACCAATAGCTGCACCAGTCAAACGACCTACGAGCATCAAGAACCAATATGTTCCGGCTACTGTACCTGCGATAGCTGTTGTACTAACCTCGTTCAACCACTTCTGCAACACATTAGGAATACCTACCTCAACACCTACATAGATGAAGATTGCGATAGCACCCAACAAGAAGTGACGGAATGACAAAGGACCATACTGTGACTTCTCGTCCTTAACAACTGCGGGAGCATTCTCAGGAATAGCAGTCATAGCAACTACGAGGAATGCAACAGCGAAGATTGCCAATGCAGTGTACATCAAGGGGAATACCTGGCTAATCTGAGCCTCTACGATGTTAGGAATCAACAAACCGGTAAGAATGATAACGGCTGTACCCATCAAAGAGTTGAAAGAGCCACCCACCTGGATAAGCTGGTTACCCTTGTTACCACCACCTGCCAACTTGTTAAGCATGGGGTTCACAACGATGTTCAACATACACATTGAGAAACCTGCGATGAAGGCACCAAGCAAATAGATTGCGAAAGAGCCTGCAAAACCAGAGATTGTCTGGATAGCTACACCTGTGAAACCTACTGCGACAGCCACCAAAGCAGTCTTCTTGTAACCATACTTCTGAAGCATGTTACCAGCGGGGATACCCATAACCGCGTAAGCGATAAAGTTAGCGAACACGCCCAAAGTACCCATCCAGTTAGCTACGCCAAACTGGTTCTTCAACACATCACCCATAGGTGACGCCAAATTGGTCACGAACGAAATCATTCCGAACAACAGAATCATCACGATAATGGCCAACACATTACTTTTCTGTTTTGTTTCCATAAAAATTTAGATTGGTTAAAAAATTAAGTTTTTATTTGTGTGTTAAAATTTTTCCGTCGTTTTCCTCTCTTCCAAAACCCTTAAACTTGAATTCTTGAACCCGTAATTCTTAATTTTGAATTTTGAATTTTGAATTTTATCTATCCCTCTCTGCCACATAGGCACAAAGGTTAATTAGCGCTGTGCGATATGGCGACTCGGCATACTGC
The DNA here is from genome assembly GCA_017532885.1 of Alistipes sp. The sequence goes on from JAFXIS010000057.1 coordinate 9,818, forward strand.
GAGAGAATGGATGTAGCACGATTGATGTAGGTCTGCATCGTACGGGCCGCCATTGCCAAGCCTCCCGTAGCTTCGACAACGCCCTGCAAAAAGTCTACTGCCGCTTCATCCGTTGCGCACTGCGACAACTTATCCAAAAGTTGCAGACGCTCCACCGAAGAGCATCGCTCCAGCACCTCGATAAGCGGCAGGGTGATTTTACCCTCACGCAAGTCGTTATTTGCCGGTTTCCCGGTCTTTGCCTCGCGGCTATAATCCAAAATATCGTCCTGAATCTGGAACGCCATACCCAGAGCCTCGCCAAAACGACGCATTTGCTCCACATCCTGACGCGAAGCATTTACCGACACCGCTCCCGCCGAAGCGCTGATGCTTATGAGGCTTGCTGTCTTTTTATAGATAATCTCAAGATAATCCTGGCGCGTAGTGTTTCGCTCTTTGGTATGCTGACTTTGCAGGATTTCGCCCTCGCATAGCGTAGCAACCGAGCCTATAATGTGCGACACAAGGTCATATTGCGCGCTCTGCATTCCCGAGCCCATAGTCTTTGCCAAGATGTAATCACCCAACACAACCGCATTGCGCGACTGCCACAGGGCATTTGCCGAAGGACGACCACGACGCGTATCGGCTCCATCTATGACATCGTCATGGATAAGCGACGCGGTATGCAACATTTCTACGAGCATTGCAGCCAAATAGGTACGCTTTGTGCAGTTACGCTCTCCCTCAACCCACTCTCGCTGATTGGCATCAGAGCAGAGTGCCGAAGTGAGCATAACAATCATAGGACGAACGCCCTTACCTCGTGAAGAGAGAACATGTGTAAGCATCTCCGAAATTAATTTACCCTCCGAGGTAAATTGCCCCTTCAGGAACTCGTCAAACGCTGCGAGATCTGCAAGAATTGGTTGGCGGATGGAGTCTATACTTATCATTTTGTTCTGTTTACAATGTCTTTAACATTGCAAATATAGTAATTTTTCGCAATTACACACCGAAAAAAGGAATGTTTTTCGTAACTTTGACGCACTAACGGATTCAGAAAATGACTCATAACAATAGAAAATTCCCGTCATGGGCTTTAGGCGCAGGTTTCATAGTGCTGTTTTTTGTATTGGCAGCCACATATTTTGCGCCACAATTTTCAGGAAAAGTTCTCATGCAGCACGATGTGCAGCAGTATGAGGGCATGTGCAAAGATATTCTCGAAAATCGAGAGGCTACGGGCGAAGATGCACAATGGACCGGCGGTATGTTTGGCGGTATGCCGGCTTATCTGATAAATGTGAAATATCCGGCACAGGCAGTGAAGGGCACTATCGGCAAGGTGACAAACATAATCGACACGCCGGCGTCGTTCCTCTTCTTCTCGATGGTGGCGATGTGGGTGGCAATGCTCATATTCGGTCTTAGCCCATGGATAGGACTCGTTGCGGCGTTGGCTTATGGTTTTTCGACCTATTTCCTGCTAATCATTGGCGCAGGCCATGTCACGAAGATGTGGGCATTGGTTTATGCTCCACTGATGATGGCGGGCGTGCATTACACCTTACGCCGCAATATGTGGGTAGGTGCTTCACTTACAGCACTTTTCACCTCGTTGGAGATTGGCGCAAATCACCCTCAAATAACCTACTATTTCGCCATTGCCATGGCTGCAATGTGGATTAGCGAGGGCATCTATGCCTGGAAGGAGCGTCGTCGCAAAGATTTTCTGAAGCGCACAGCATTGCTTGTAGCTGCGGGAGTGATAGCTTTGGGTTCGAACCTCTCGCCGCTTTGGTATACAATCCAGCATCAGAAGGAGACCACACGCGGAGGCTCGGAGTTAGTGGCCGAAGATGCCGCGAGCGGACAACAGGGACTCGACTTGGAGTATGCCACAGCGTGGAGCTACGGCAAGGCTGAGAGCCTGAATATGCTCGTTCCGAACTTTATGGGAGGTGCTTCGGGTGACGCTTTTTCTGAAGATGGAGCCGTTGCCGAAGCCTTGGGAGCTTATGGTTTGGAGCAGATGGCTCAATACATTCCGCGCTATCGTGGTGACCAGCCATATACGGCAGGCCCCACATATTTGGGTGCTGCGGCAATATTCCTCGCTCTGCTCGGACTATTCCTGTTGCCGGCGCGCCAAAAGTGGTGGATTTTAGCTGCGACAATCATTACTCTGCTTATGTCGTGGGGCAACAACCTGATGTGGCTCACCGAGCTATTGTTCGACACCCTGCCGATGTACAATAAATTCCGCACACTTTCGATGGCGCTTGTTGTTGTACAGTGGACCGTACCACTGCTTGCCGCCTTGGCAATAGCAAAAGTTGTCACCGAGAAGAAGGATTCTGCAACACTTCGCAAAGGCTTGGCGTGGGCTGTTGGCATAACGGGCGGAATATTGCTGATAATGATTATCGGAGGTCGCGCATTGGGAGATTATGGCATGCAGCAGAGTGGCGCAATGTTGGAAGGAGAGTTCCACACCATGCTCAAGCAGCAAAATGCCGAGCAATATATCCGTCAGGGATTGCACGAACAAATGGCGTGGGAAACAGCCACCGCAATTGCCACGGAGCGTGCCGATGTAATGCGTCAGGATGCGTGGCGTTCGCTTCTGTTTGTGCTGTTGGCTGCCGTAGCTATCGGATTATACTCACATCGCAAGGTAATAACTCGCTCATCGGTATTGTGCATCGTGTTGGGCGTGATTGTCACCGCCGACCTTATCGATGTCGATATGCGATACCTGAGCTACAAGGATTTTGTCGCCAAGCGCTCGGCGCAGATTTTCCCCAGCGAAGCCGACAAATTCATCATGCAGGACAAAGACGATGATTATAGGGTATTGAATCTTACAGTATCGCCGTTTAACGATGCCACAACATCGTATTTCCACCGCTCGGTAGGAGGCTATCACGGTGCAAAACTCTCGCGTTATCAGGATATCATCGACCACTACCTCAGCAAAATGGATGAGGGCATTCTGGATATGCTCAATGTGCGCTATGTTATAACATCGAAAAAGGCCGACGGCGTAGTCAAGCGCCCGACAGCGAACGGTGCAGCGTGGTTTGTTCGGTATGTGATACCCGCAGCAACGGCACACGAGGAGATTGCTTTAGTGGGCGAGATTGACACCAAGCAGGAGGCGGTTGTGGGCAATATTACGCTCAACAACTACCACTTTGGCGAGGGCGAAATATCTCTTACGGAATATCGTCCCAACTTCCTGCGCTACGACTACACTGCCGAGAGCAATGGTTTTGTGGTCTTCTCCGAGATTTTTACTCAGGAGGGCTGGCGCGCATACATAGACGGCGAGGAGGTGACACCTATTCGCGCCGACTATATTCTCCGCGCATTGGAAGTGCCTGCCGGCGAGCATACCGTTGAATGGCATTACCGCGCACCAAAATGGCGACTTATTGAGGGTATTACGCTTCTCTTCTCGATTATTGTTTTGGGAGCGACCCTCCTAACCCTGATATATTTCATACGCAATGAAAGACGACAAAAGATTAAAGCGTAAAGTAAAACGCTCATACATCGTATCGACGATAAGCATCTCGTTGGTGCTGTTCCTGCTTGGCTCGGTGGGCTATCTGCTCGTTTCGGCACTCGGCACAGCGCACACTTTGCGCCAGAATATCACGCTCTCGGTGGAGTTAGACAACTCGCTGAGCGAAAGACGCAAAACAGTTTTGAAGGATGAGATTAAAGCATTAGAGGGCGTTTCGAAGGTCACTTATGCCGACCGCAGCGAGAAGTTGGACGATGCCGAGTTCCGCCGTATGTTTGCCGCCGAAATTGAGGAGATTTTGGAGGAAAATCCTCTGCGCAACAGCTTTGAGGTGGCGGTAGCAAGTGCCGAGCGCGAAGTAATGGACTCGCTGGTCGATAAACTCTCGGCGATGGAGGGAGTGGTTTATGTGGCATATCCTGCGGCAACCATCGAACGCCTGCATTCGGCAATAAACAAGATTACCATCGTTCTTATAGCTTTTGGCGGTGCATTGCTTATAATTTCGCTCATTCTGCTCAACAACACCATACGCCTGGCAATCTATTCGCGCCGCTATCTTATCAACACCTTTAAGTTGGTGGGTGCTACAAAGTGGTATATCATGCGCCCACTGTTAGGCACGGCGGCAAAGCAGGGTTTCTGGGCGGGATTCTGCGCCAGCCTGCTATTTGGCGGCTCGCTATATGCGTTGAGTGGCGCAATGCCGGAGATTGTGTCGATGTCGGAATTGGTAAAAATAGGCATCATTGTGGGCGGAATGATTCTCTTGGGTTTGGTTATTTCACTTCTGTTTACGACCTTTGCAGTCAATAAATTCGTGAACATGAAGTCTAACAAGATATATTTGTATTAAAAACCGAATATGAAAAAACTAATCGAAAAAATAAAAACGCGATTTAACGCCGCAACCGACCAGCACGATGCCGAAATGACGCTGACGCTGAAAAATTATATCCTGCTGGCGGTGGGTCTGGTGGTTATAATAATCGGCATGGCGCTGATGTGCGGCGGAGGAAGCGACAACCCCGAAGTGTTTAATTATGAGATGTTTTCGTGGCGACGCATAACCCTGGCCCCGATTCTCATCGTAGGCGGCTTCGTTTTTGAAATTTACGCGCTCATGAAGCGATTTTAGGCTTGTCCACCCAAACCACTTAAGCCCCAAAACTGTAACACGAAATGTCTGTAATTGAAGCCATAATACTCGGTATAGTGCAAGGCCTTACCGAGTTTTTGCCCGTATCAAGCAGCGGCCATCTGCAAATAGCCAAAGCGTTGCTGGGTGTCGAAATTGAAGAAAACCTGATGTTCGACATCACGCTCCACGCCGCTACGGTGCTCAGCACGATTGTAATTTTGTGGCCCGAAATCAAGCGTTTGATTTGCGGAGTGTTCTCGCGCACATTCAACGACGAGCAGGCCTATATTTTGAAGTTGATTATCTCGGTGATTCCCATTGCCATAGTTGGTTTTGCACTGAAAGACCAACTCAACGCAATGCTTGAATCGCCATATATCCTCACCATCGTGGGTGCAATGTTGCTTTTCACGGCCCTATTGCTCGCCTTCGCATACTATGCCCGCCCGCGTCAAAAAGAGAGTATATCGTATCGCGACGCCTTTATTATCGGCCTTTCGCAAGCCTTAGCCGCAATGCCGGGACTCTCGCGTTCGGGTACAACAATCGCTACGGGTATTCTCTTGGGCAACAATAAAGGCATCGTAGCGCAATTCTCATTCCTGATGGTCTTGGCGCCTATCTTGGGCGAGATGTTGCTCAGCATCATGAAGGGTGAGGTTGTATTTTCGTCAATCGGCATTTTACCACTTGCATGCGGATTTATGGCCTCGTTTATCGTGGGATGTATTGCCTGCCGCTTTATGCTTCGCCTCGTGCAGCAGGGAAAACTTATATGGTTCGCCATATATTGCGCAATTGCAGGTTGCGTATCAATCATAAGCAACTTTATTTAACCTCTTAACTTAAACAGATGAGCCAAAATGAATCACTTCGCGGAATTGATTTTCCCGAAGGATATATAGCCGTAATCGACAAGCCTTTGGAGTGGACCTCAACAGATGTGGTACGCAAAATAAAATATGCTTTGCAGCATAAATTGGGCTACCGCAAGATAAAAATCGGTCACGCCGGAACGCTGGACCCATTAGCTACGGGAGTCCTCATTATCTGCATAGGCAAGGCGACAAAGATGGTAAATGCCCTGCAAGCTGAGGAGAAGGAGTATATCGCCGAATTGGAGTTGGGCGCAACGACTCCGAGTTTCGATATGGAGCATCCCATCGACTGCCGTTACCCCACCGAGCATATCACTCGCGAGATGATTGAACAGGCGTTGCGCGACCTGACGGGTGAGCGTCTGCAAGCACCCCCAATCTACTCGGCAAAGAAGGTCGAGGGCGTGAGAGCATATGAGTTTGCCCGCGCCGGCGAGGAGGTAGAGCTCAAGAAGGCTCTTATAAATATCTACGAGATGGATATTTTGGAGTTAGAGATGCCCCGCTTGAAAATCAGAGTGCGTTGCAGCAAGGGAACCTACATCCGCTCGTTGGCCCAGGAGATTGGGCAGGCGGTGGGTAGCGGAGCTTATCTGACATCACTTAGACGCACCCGAAGTGGCGGATTTACAGCAGAAAACGGCTGGAAACTCGAAAATTTTATGGAAAAATTGACCGAGTGTGAAACAAAATAGCTGATTTTTCGTATTTATTATTGATATTTGTGTCTTTCACATTAAGATAAAATTATGAAGTTATCTCAATACGGATATGATTTTTCAGCCGACATGTTGGCGAAATATCCTGCAGACAACCGCGACGAGTCGCGTTTGCTGGTGTTGAATCGCAAAACAGGCGAGATTCAACATCGTCTTTTTAAGGACATTATCGAGTATTTCGACGAAAAGGACCTCTTCCTTTTCAACGACACCAAAGTCTTCCCCGCACGCCTCTACGGAAATAAGGAGAAGACTGGTGCCGAGATTGAAATTTTCCTTTTGCGCGAGCTGAATCGCGAGCTACGCCTATGGGATGTTTTGGTAGACCCCGCGCGTAAAATCCGCATCGGCAACAAACTCTACTTCGGCGACGATGAGATGATGGGTGCCGAGGTTATCGACAACACAACCTCGCGAGGTCGTACTTTGCGTTTCCTCTTTGACGGCTCTTACGAGGAGTTCAAGGAGGCGTTGTACCGCTTGGGCGAAACTCCACTGCCCCGTTGGGTCAGAGAGAAGGTCGAGGAGGAGGATGCCGAGCGTTATCAGACAATATTTGCAAAGAACGAAGGTGCCGTAGCTGCTCCCACAGCGGGTATGCACTTCTCAAAGCACCTGCTTAAGCGCATGGAAATCAAGGGTATTGACGCAGCATTCATCACTCTGCACGCCGGCTTGGGCAATTTCCGCACGGTGGATGTCGAGGACCTCTCGAAACACAAGATGGACTCCGAGCAATTTATCGTAACGGAGCAGGCTGCCGAGCAGGTAAATAAAGCAAAACGCGAAGGTCACAAGGTTGTGGCGATTGGTACTACCGTGATGCGTACCATCGAGACTGCAGTATCGACAGGCGGTATGATTAAGGCTTCAGAGGGTTGGACCAATAAGTTCATCTTCTGCCCCTACGATTTCTCGGTTGCAGATGCTATGGTATCAAACTTCCACCTGCCCTACTCTACACAGCTTATGATGGTTGCGGCATTTGGAGGTTATGAGCAGGTAATGAACGCTTATCAAGTTGCCAAGGAGGAGGGCTATCGCTTTGGTACTTATGGCGATGCGATGCTTATACTCTAATCGGGAATAAACGACTTTTACAGCAGTTTACACACCGATTCTTTAGAAAAAAATTAGTATATTTGCACATTGTAAAACCCAAATACAAATGGCTTCACGCAAGATACTTTATGTTTGCCAGGAGATAATGCCTTATCTTCCTGAGACTGAACTTTCAGGACTTTGCCGACGCTTGGCTCAGGCGATGCAGGAGCGTGGCAACGAGATACGCACATTTATGCCCCGCTATGGATGTATAAATGAGCGTCGCAATCAATTGCACGAAGTGATACGCCTCTCGGGCATGAACCTCATCATCAACGATAACGACCATCAGCTTATCATCAAGGTGGCGTCGATACCCTCTGCGCGTATTCAGATATATTTTATCGACAATGATGATTACTTCTATCGCAAGGCGGTTTTGACCGACAGCGAGGGCAACTACTTCGAGGATAATGACGAGCGCGCCATTTTCTTTGCCCGCGGAGTGTTGGAGACGGTAAAGAAGCTCAATTGGACTCCTACGGTGGTTCACTGCATGGGTTGGATGTCAGCAATCACACCTATCTACCTAAAGAAGGTATTTGCCGACGACCCCCTATTCCGCGATGTGAAGATTGTGGTATCACTCTGCAACGACCATTTCGATGGTACGCTGAGTGCCGATTTCGCTCAAAAAATAGCTAATGAGGGCGTAGAGGATGAGAATTTGGCTTCTTTGGCTACTCCTTCATACGAAAATCTCTATCGCTTCGTTATAGATTATGCCGATGGAGTGACTATCACCTCGGCTGAGGCAAGTAAGGAGTTGGTGGAGTATGCTCGCCAGAGCGGCAAGCCGATACTTGAATACCAAAATCCCGACGCACCAGAGTTTTTCGATAATTACAAACGCTTTTATGAAGAGTTATAACAAATTACAGAGCTTGCTCACCTCGACTTTGATTGCTATCGTTGCGGTGTGGGCTACGCTTACAGGTTGCACCACAACGGCAGATTACACCTTAGGTGAGGAGCTCGCCCCAGGACATCAGCAGTTGGAGATGCGCCATCGTCTTTATAGTGGAGGAATGCTGAAGGAGACCGACACAGAGGATACCCCCTGCAAGGTCTTTGAGATGCGTCTATATCGTACCGATTCGGTTGCTGCAACATCACTCGATAAGCTATACCTCGGACTGCAGAACCACAATCGTTATGGCACGCGCAAAATGAGTTTCTCGAGTCAGATGCTCTTTATGACCGCCGTGGACGACTCTTTAGGATTCGGATATCGCCCCGTTTACGACTCGATGATGTTCCTCTTTGAGGTTGATACCTTTGCGGGCGACACCACAAAGCCTATCAAGTACAATGTATACGCTTTGACCGACGATTTGGTAAATGAGGAGTCGGAGGATTCGCTCTTCATCGTAACCTACAATCCCCGCACCGAGGGGCACTTGGATGCTGCGGCAGAGCCGATATATACCTTCGAATTCCCCAACTCGGCAAAGGGAGTATATACTACTTCGACAATGCTGCGTATGCAGGAAACAGCGCAAACACGCGAGTGGCTAAAGAAGTTGCTATGCTTGGAACTCGACGAGAACGGCTTGGCCAATGGTAACACCCAAGCTTATAAGAGTGACTCGGCATTTATTCACAACTTCCCCGGTTTGTATATCGAGGCGGAAGCCGATATGCCTGACGGAGAGGGCTCGGCATTCTCGTTCAAGCCTACGGCAACAGGCATAGGATTCTATGGCCGTATGCGTAACCCCGGAGCAGATGCCGACCTTATGGCCGATACGCTGAACATGAACTACTATTTCCGCGACGATAAGGCTACAAGCTACGGCAATGTGAGTGCCCAGCGTGTAACATTGGATTATAGCGCATCGGATTTTGCCTCAACGCCTATGTATGAAACAGAGGAGAATCGTCCGGAGGTGGAGATTGGATATGTCGATGGTTGCGGCGGTATGATTACCGAATTAACCCTCACCGAGGAGTTTTTGCGCTCACTCTACACTCTTGTGCAGGATGAGAATGGCAATGTAACTCACGAATCGGCAGCGATAAATCAGGCGGCATTGAAGATTTACATCGAGGATGCGGAGTATGACTACACATTGCTCAACCCCATAACTTGGGCAGAGAAGCTCAACCATTCGATGTCGCGCCTGGGTCTGTATCTTAACTACAAGGTGCTTTCACCCATCCCCGACTACCTCTACACGATGGAGTCTTCGGGAGGTTCGTTAGCTTATAACGGATATGTGAATCGTAGTCTTGCATGCTACGAGATGGATATAACATCTTACATGCAGCAGATGATAAACGAGGTCATAAAGATAGCTCCCAAGGAGGGCGAAGCATTTGATTTTGAGAAACTGACACTTTCACACAAACTATATGTAGGTCCTGCGGCAAGTACGATATTCACATTTAACCGCTCGGCAATTCAAGGTGCCGACAAGGAGCTGAATCCTGCGGCAATCGAGCTGGAGCTCACCTACACAATGGTGAAATAGAGTATTGAGATACCTCGACAAACCTAAGACACTCTTAGGTTTTGTCGTATTAAGCAGAAAAAGTAATGCAAGAGAATTTAGTTATCGTAGAGTCCCCCGCCAAGGCGAAAACCATTGAGCGTTTTTTGGGCAAAGATTATATTGTAAAGTCAAGTTTCGGCCATATCCGCGACTTGTCGAAAAAGGGACTCGGTATAAATATCGACAAAGACTTCTCTCCCAAATATGAGGTCTTGGACGACAAGAAGAGGGTTGTCGAGGAGTTGTCGAAGCTATCAAACCAAGTGAAAACCGTATGGCTCGCATCCGATGAGGACCGCGAGGGAGAGGCTATTGCCTGGCACTTGGCAGAGGTTTTGGATTTGCCTGTCGATAAGACCAAGCGAATCGTTTTCCATGAGATTACCAAGTCGGCGATTCTCAATGCTATAGAGAATCCGCGCACCATAGATATGAATCTGGTAAATGCCCAGCAGGCGCGTCGCGTTTTGGACCGCATCGTGGGCTTTGAGCTATCACCCGTCTTATGGAAAAAGGTTCGTCCGGCTCTCTCGGCAGGTCGAGTGCAGAGTGTTGCCGTACGCCTTATCGTAGAGCGTGAGCGCGAGATTATCGGCTTCAATTCTACGGCATACTTCCGCGTTGTAGCTCATTTCTATCCTGTCGGCGACGAGAACAAGACTCTCTTCAAGGCCGAGCTCTCGCAGCGCTTTAATACGCAGGAGGAGGCTTTGGAGTTCCTGACAAATAGCAAGGGTGCAACTTTTACGGTTACAAAGTCTGAAGAGAAGCCAGTAAAACGCTATCCCGCAGCTCCATTTACCACCTCGACACTCCAGCAGGAGGCGAGCCGCAAGTTGGGCATGTCGGTTTCGCAGACAATGTCGGTGGCACAACATCTCTACGAGCAGGGTCTTATCACCTACATGCGTACCGACTCGGTGAATCTTTCGGCACAGGCGATAACACAGTGCAAGAACGAGATTACACGCCTATTTGGCGATAAGTACTCGGCGGCACACAACTATAAAACCAAGACAAAGGGCGCGCAGGAGGCTCACGAGGCTATTCGTCCCTCATATATCGACCGCACGACAATCGAGGGTTCGGCTGCCGAGAAGCGCCTCTACGAACTCATTTGGAAGCGTACCGTGGCATCGCAGATGGTTGCTGCCGATGTGGACCGCACGACAATAGCCATAAATATGGATGGTACACAGTGGGAGTTCATCGCTTCGGGTGAGGTTGTGCGCTTTGATGGATTCTTGCGCCTCTATTCGGAGTCTACCGACGATGAGCCTACGACAGAGAGCAATGAGAATATGCTCCCCAAGATTGAGGTTGGAGAGAAGGTTGCTGCTTCGCAGATTATCGCTACCGAGCGTTTCACGCAGGCTCCACCGCGCTACAATGAGGCGACACTCGTAAAGCGCCTTGAGGAGTTGGGAATTGGTCGTCCTTCGACTTATGCACCCACAATCACAACGATTATCAATCGCGGCTATGTCGTGAAGCAGAATAAGGAGGCACAGAAACGCACCTACACCACACTTACGCTGTCGGCATCGGGTAAGATTTCAGAGAAGCATCCCACCGAGAGCTTCGGCAAGGAGAAGAATCGCTTGGCTCCGACCGATATAGGTATGGTTGTAAACGATTACCTGGAATCGCAGTTCGAGCAGATTATGGACTACAACTTCACGGCAAGCGTCGAGAAGGAGTTTGACCGCATTGCCGAGGGCGATATCACATGGAACGAGATGATTGACCGCTTCTACTCTCCATTCCACAATTTGGTGGATAAGGCTATCGAGACTCAAACAGACAAGAATAATCAGGTTAGGGTACTCGGCACAGATCCCGCAACAGGTCATGCGGTTAAGGCGCGCATCGGTCGCTATGGCCCTATGGTAGAGATTGAGGCCGAGGAGGGCGCGAAGCCTCGCTTTGCATCGCTCAAGAAGGGGCAGCTTATCGAGTCTATAACTTTGGAGGAGGCTTTGGAGTTGTTTGCTCTGCCTCGCCATTTGGGACAATACGAGGGCGAGGAGCTATGGGTCGGCATCGGTAAGTTTGGTGCTTATGTGCGCTATGGCAAGTCATTCGCTTCGTTGCAGAAGAACGACGACCCCTATACCATCAGCTATGAGCGTGCTGTGGAGCTTATCTTGCAGGCAAAGGCTACAACAGCTGCGGCAGCGGCTCCCCTGAAGAGTTTTGCGGAGGATGCCGACATGTGCATCAAGAGTGGCCGTTACGGCGCATACATCGCATATAAGGGTAAGAACTATCGCATCACGGGCTCTCGCAAGGTGGAGAACCTCTCGTACGAAGATTGCTTGAAGATTGTGAACTCTTCGAAGAAGAAATCGTAGAAAACAGACAATAACAATTTATAAATAAACCCAAAACTCAAAAGCTATGAAAAAATTTACACTTTTGGCAATTGCCATCCTCGGCTTGGCATTCTCAGCCGCAGCTCAGGAGCAGAAGGGCTATAAGTTTACCGACAACAACGAGGTAAAGACCGTGCCCATCACAAACCAGTTCCGCAGTGGTACCTGCTGGTGCTACTCAACCCTTTCGTTTATCGAGGAGGAGATTATGCGCGCCGGTGGCGAGCAGATGACACTCTCACAGATGTGGGTTGTACGCCACGCATATTTCGATAAGGCTATCAAGTATGTTCGCTTGCATGGTCACCTCAACTTCGCCGTAGGTGGAGCTGCTCACGATGTTACCGAGGTTATCGCGAAGTATGGTATCGTTCCTCGCGAGGCCTAAACAGGTCAGAACTATGGCACCGAGCTTCCCGAGTTCGGCGAGATTGATGCCGTATTGAAGGGTTACATGGATGCTGTATTGAAGAACAAGAACGGCAAGCTCACAACTGCGTGGATTAACGGTTTGAACGGCATTTTGGACGCATATTTCGGTGTTCGTCCCGAGAAGTTCGAGTACAATGGCAAGGAGTACACTCCCAAGTCATTTGCCGAGTCTTTGCCGGTGAAGATGAGCGACTATATCGAGATTTCATCTTACACACACCACCCCTTCTACTCAACATTCGTTTTGGAGGTTCCCGACAACTGGATGTGGGGTGAGATGTACAACCTTCCTATGGAGGAGATGATGCAGGTATTGGATGCAGCTTTGGCAGCAGGTCATCCCGTAGCTTGGGGTGCTGATGTCAGCGAGAAGGGCTTCCGTGGCAACATGGGCGTAGGTATCATCCCCGAGGATACGGAGAATATCGTAATTGGCTCAGATGCCGAGAAGTGGGGCAAGCTTTCAGATAGAGAGAAGGAGGCAAAGATTTACAGCCTCGAGGAGGTAGTAAAGGAGAAGACCATTACTCAGCAGATGCGCCAGGAGGCTTACGACAACTACCAGACAACCGACGACCACGGTATGGTAATCGTAGGTACTGCAACAGCACAGAATGGTGCGAAGTTCTATCGCATTCAGAACTCTTGGGGTGAGAGCGGTCCTTACAAGGGCTTCTACTACTTCTCTCGTCCTTTCGTAGAGTACAAGACTATGGACTTCATGGTAAACAAGAATGTTGTTCCCAAGGAGATTCTAAAGAAGCTCGGTTTGAAGTAATCTTCAGTCGAGAAATAACGAAAGCGGGCTGCCAACACCATGTTGCGCAGCCCGTTTTTATTTTATACACCATGTATCTTACCTACTCTCAAACATCAGTCGTGTGCAAAACCCTTCGGTAATCTCGTCGTCGGATACGACCTCCTTGGTCAAAACCCAGACAACAACCCGTCGACCCAGCTCTTTATTTATGTTATTGACCTTGAAATTGGTATAAGTGTGCTCCAAACGCCATCCTCGCCGAGCCATGTAGTTCATTGCAGCCGTCATAGTCGAGAACTTGAGTCGATTTCCTTCGGCATCCACCAGGTAGTTTTTGCGTTGATTTTCCTGACCATAATCCACCGACAGGCTCGACAAATTGTCCGATGCTCCCGTATGCTCACCCACCAGCGAACAATAGACCTTATACGGCTCTGCGGCATAGGCCGACACACACCACAGGACACTCAGCGCGAGTAACAATAGCCTTCTCATAACATTTACATATTAGAAATTAACCATATCACAAATATAACCCATTTCGGCAAATTATACAAACAAAGCGACCCCGACTTTTTCGGTCGGGGTCACACATATGGTTTGAGTATTTCTCTGCTACAACTTGCTCAACGCATCGAAGCCCTTGCCATAGACGCCCATAACAGAGCCCATTGTAATAAAGGCATTTTCGTCGATGCGGCGGGCAATCTTCAATATTGTCGCAGCATCGCGCTTGCGGCACACAACCATCGCAATCTTGCAATTCTGCTTGGTGTACCAGCCCTTGCCGTCCATAAGCGTTACGCCGCGGTGAGCCTCCTCGTTAATGGCCGTTGCAATTTCATCGTACTTGGGGCTGATGATGAAAATCTGGCTCGACTGCTGATTTCCCGACTGAATCAAATCGACAGTATAACCATATACGGCAATCATCATATAACCGTAAACGATAGTGGTAATACCCGCTGTAATATCGTCAGCCACGAAAATCGAGCTACCGATAATAAAGGTATCGCTGGCAATAACAATGCGACCATAGCTTACCGTCTTATACTTATTTATAATCATTGCAGCGATATCGGTTCCACCCGTAGAGCCGCCCTGGCTAAAGCCCAAAGCCACACCTGTACCCGAAATCACAGCTCCCATAATCACCAACAGGATGTTGTGGGCGTCGATGTTCTGCACATATTCAAGCAAGAAATTAGGCGGAAGGATTCCACCTAAAGCATCCATGGCAATAGATAGCATCACAATGCAGTAGATGGTTTTTATGCCGAAATTCCAACCTACGATAAATCCACCAGCCACCAACAAAATAAAGTTGATGATAAAGACAAATGTACCCATCGAAATAGCAGGGAACACATGGTTCAAGATTAGCGACAGACCTGCTGCGCCACCACCCATACCGCCTGCCGGAATGATGCAGGCAATCCAACCAAAGGCATAGAGGAACATCGCAAATGTCATCACGATATACTCCTTAATGCCACGCATTACTGTTGTTGTTGAGAGTTGCATAACTTACAAAATAAAAGCAAAAATGCCGTTTTTATATTAAATTTATAATCATTATCTCGTTTCGGGCGCAAATATATTAAAAATTTCGCCTTGATGTACACCTAAACGCTCTAATCTTTCATCCAACATCGACAAAAGTGTTTCGTTTCGCACCAGCCCCCACCCCTCGGTATGGTGAAAGCGAGGTGGCGCCTCGCCCGCAAAGCGCTCGACAACAAACGCAGGATTGAGCCTTCGCAGTATCTCGACAAACAAATCCAAATACTCCTCAATCGTCCAAAAGCGGAAGTGCTCGGGGTGTACATCATACTCCGCAGCCAAAGGCGTTCCACGGAACAACTGTAACTGATGAAATTTTATTGTCGTGAGCTTCAGTGAGTTAATTCGTTCAACTTGGTCGATAAGCATCTCATCACTCTCACCCGGAAGTCCCAAAATGAAGTGCGCACCGCAATGTATCTCGCGCTCGGAAGTAAGCTCAATGGCATGTTGAGCCGCAGCAAAGTCATGTCCGCGATTTATGCGTCGTAATGTCGCATCGTAACACGACTCCACGCCATACTCTATGGCGACATATTTTCGCTCGGCAAGCCGAGCAAAGTAATCCAATTTCTGCTCATCGACGCAATCGGGGCGTGTGCCGACTACAATGCCCGCCACATCGGGATGTGCAAGCGCCTCATCATAACACGCCTGCAAGCGTTCCAACGGGGCGTAAGTATTTGAAAACGACTGAAAATAGACCAAGTATTGCTGCGCTTCACGATAGCGGCGACGATGAAACTCTATACCCTCATCAATCTGCTGTGTGATACTCTTCGAGGGTTGGCAATAGGAGGGTGTAAAGGCGGCATTGTCGCAGAATGTGCAACCGCCTGTCGAGAGCGTTCCATCGCGATTGGGGCAGGTAAAACCGGCATTGACGGTCACCTTTTGCATTCGGTGACCGAACTGACGGCGGAAATATGCCGCATAGGAGTTAAACCGGCGAGAATCGCCCCACGGATAAATCTCGGACATAGGCAATCGAAAATTTTCCTCATACAAATGTAAGCAACTTTCGCCAAAAAACCGTACACCGTAGCAAGAAATCTCGCAAATAAGTCGTATCTTTGGGGAAATTAAATCTTCGAAGATGCCACTTTTTGCCGACATAGTACTTCCATTAGCGCAACCCGCATACACATTCGCCATATCTGAAGGCGAAGAGTTGCAGCGTGGCGATGCTGTGGCTGTGCAGTTCGGCCCACGCAACATCTACACCGGCATAGTGTGGCGCCTGCATGATAATCGCCCCGATGTAAAGCGAATTAAAAAGGTGGGGCGAAAGCTCTATCCCTATCCACTACTCGACCCGATGCAGATGCAACTCTGGGAGTGGATGGCGGAGTATTACATGTGCACGATAGGCGAGGTTATGCGCATGGCCCTGCCCTCGATGATAAAGCCTCAGGGGCGTGACGACGAGGAGTTTTCTGCCGAGGAATTTCACCCTCGCACCGAGCCATACATCGCCCTTGCCGAGGAGTGGAGCGATAGGGAGAAAATCTCTGCCGAGATTGAGCGCATTGCGCGCCGAGCTCCGCGTCGCAGCGAGGTTTTACGCGCCATTATCGAGATACCCGACAAGAGAAAAAACTCGCTCGGAGAGATTCCCCGACGATTAATTGAATGTGATGCTACGCAGCTCGCGGCACTGCGCAAAGCAGGTTACATAACCATCACAGAGCGAGAGCGTTCGGTGGAGCATCCCGACAATATCACATTCTCGCTACCACAACTTACGCCGGCACAAACGAGAGTGTTCGATGAGATAAAATCATCTCAAGCCGCAGGCAAGACAACCCACCTTCTGCATGGCATTACCGGCTCGGGAAAGACCGAGATTTACATGTCACTCATAGGCGAAGTTTTAGCCGGCGGAGGCGATGTTTTGCTGCTTGTTCCCGAGATTGCCCTCACATCGCAACTTATCGAGCGCATGGGGCGCGTTTTCGGTTCTCGCATAACGGCATATCACTCCAAACTCACGATGTTGCGCCGTACGGAGGCTTACTTGCGCCTACGCCGAAGCGAGGGTGGAGAACTCATTATCGGAGCCCGCTCGGCACTCTTTCTGCCGATGCCGCATCTTAGGCTCGTAATCGTCGATGAAGAGCATGACCAGAGCTACAAGCAGAGCGACACAGCACCCCGTTATCACGGGCGCGATATGGCCGTAATGCTCTCTTCGTTATATCGGGGTCACACCGTTTTAGGCAGCGCAACACCTTCGTTGGAGAGCTATGCCAACGCTCAATCCGGGAAATATGGATACTCCTCGCTCTCGGAGCGTTACGGCAATGCCACAACACCTCAAATCATAATTTCGGATACTGTACGAGCCGTAAAACGAGGCGAGCGCAAGGTGCATTTCAACCATATACTCCTACGCCATATAGGCGAAGCGTTGGAGCGCGGCGAGCAGGTCATGTTATTCCAGAATCGTCGAGGTTTCACGCCCTTTATATCGTGCAATACTTGCGGGTGGAGTCTGCGATGCCCGAATTGCAATGTCACACTCACCCAGCACCGCACCAGCAATCGCATGGAGTGTCACTATTGCGGTCATACGGCAGAGATTCCCAAAGTATGCCCGCAATGCGAAACATCCGACCTAAAGCCTATGGGATTCGGCACCGAGAAGGTCGAGGAGGCAATTTCCGAGATTTTCCCTTCGGCAAAGGTGGCGCGTTTGGACCGCGACACATCGACTTCGGAGAGCGCTTACAACCGTATAATTCGTGACTTCGAGAGTGGCGGGACCGACATTTTGGTCGGTACGCAGATGATAACCAAAGGTTTCGATTTCGAGCGCGTATCGGTTGTGGGTATTCTCAATGCCGATAATCTGCTCTTCTCACCCGACTTCCGGGCCTCGGAACGCGCCTTTCAGCTTTTGACGCAGGTGGCAGGTCGCGCAGGGCGTCGCGACAAAGAGGGTGTTGTGATTATCCAAACCTCGGAGAGTAAGAACCCCATTCTAAAGCAGGTTGTAAATAACGATTACACGGCTATGGCTCGCAGTGAGTTGCAGGAGCGACATGCCTTTGGCTATCCGCCCTATTCGCGCCTTATTCGCCTCACGCTGCGCCACGCAAATCCGCAAATACTGCAGCAGGCTTCGCTACGGCTTGCCAAGGAGTTACGACGCGACTTCGGAGGGCGCATTTTTGGTCCCGTAGCACCCCTTATCGACCGCATAAGAGGAGAGTACATCATGCAGATTCTCATAAAGATAGAGGTTGGCAAGTCGATAGCGCGAGGCAGGGAGTTGCTGCGCTCGTCACTCAATTCTCTCTCGTCACACGCAGAGTATAAATCGGTAACCATATCCATAGATGTCGATGCTCAGTAACATATTTTGGGATATAGCATCGCTGTTTGCCCCTCACACCTGCCCCGTATGCCGTGGAAAATTACACCACCATAGCAACGCCGTATGTCCGCTATGTGAAATCACAGCACCTCTTACCAATCTATGGCAAGAAGCCGAAAACGATATGACCCGACGATTGTGGGGTATTATCCCCATTGAGCGCGCTGCGGCTCTCTTTTGGTTTGTCGATGGCAGCCCGTGGCGTAACGCCATCCACCAATTCAAGTATAGTGGAGCATGGCTTACAGCATACAACATGGGGCGTTGGTTTGGCGGCATGCTGCGCCAAAGCGGCAACTTCAACGATATCGACCTCGTCGTACCCATTCCACTGCATTGGCGTCGCAGGCTCGCGCGCGGATATAACCAATCGGAGTACATTGCTCGCGGTATTGCCGCAGAATTGGGTGTAAAGATGGATTCTCGCACGCTATATCGTCGCCACTACAACCACTCCCAAACCACCAAACACAGCGCCGAGCGTTGGAAGAATGTCGAAGGTATATTTCATCTGCGAGGGAGTGAAAAATTTGCCGACAAACATATCCTTTTGGTGGATGATGTTTTCACCTCCGGAGCAACCATCATTTCGGCGGCTCAAACAATTCTGGCGACCTCGCCCTCGTGCCGTATAAGCGTGGCGACTCTCGCCACAACACGCCACGGCTTAGGTGTAAAATCTTAGCTCTCTTTACGGCTGTTTTCAAACGCCCGATTTGCCTCAAAAAAGCATAACCTTGAGGTTATTGACAAACTTTTGACACCCCTTCACAAAAGTCTTTGCAATGCGCTAAAAATGAGCGCATTAACTTTATGTTTATAAATTTTGGTGTAAACTTGTGGTCATTTGGGCAAAATTATATAATTTTGAATCTTGAAAAATGTGCACTATAACGACACCTCGCCTTACTGCAAGGAGTGGTTTTTCTACAAACCCTCGGCAAGGTGGTGCAAATAGGCATGTAAGCACAAAAATATTATGGCAAAAGATTATACACCCTCGGCTCGCAACAGAGCCGCATACGAAAAGATGGAAGACCCACTTGCCGGCGGCGTGGTACCCCCACAAGCCGTGGAGCTGGAAGAGGCGGTATTAGGAGCGCTGATGTTGGAGCGCGACAGTATCATCGGCGTGCAGGAGTACCTGCGCTCCGAATCTTTCTACACCGAGGAGCATCGCATAATATTCAGTGCGATTGAGTCTTTGGCTATGGAGCTAAAGCCCATCGACCTCTACACCGTCACCGAGCGTCTACGCTCGCGCAAGGAGCTTAAGAAGGTCGGAGGCGCTGCATATCTCGCACAGCTCACTCAAAAGGTGGGCTCGGCAGCGAATGTCGAGTTCCACGCCAAGATTATCGCCCAGAAATATGTGCAGCGCGAGCTTATTCGCTCGGCAACCGAGATTCAGCGTCGCTCCTACGACGAGGACCAGGATGTCACCGACCTTATCGGCTTTGCCGAAGGTGAGATTTTCAAGGTGTCGGAGGGTCATGTGAAGCGCTCGGTGCAATCGGCATCAAGCATCCTCGACCAAGCCCTCAAGCAGATTGAAGATGCCAGCAAGAAGGGTGACTCTTACATCGGAGTGCCTTCGGGATTTATTGATATCGACCGTGTGACCTTGGGTTGGCAGCCGAGCGACCTTATCATCATCGCAGCTCGCCCCTCAATGGGTAAGACTGCCTTCGTGCTTTCGATGGCGCGAAATATGGCGGTAAAGAACGAGAGCCCCGTAGCATTCTTCTCGCTCGAGATGTCGAGCGTGCAGCTTATGATGCGTCTGATTGTAGCCGAAACAGGTTTGCCGAGTAATGAGATTAAGAGTGGTCGCCTTACGCCCGAGCAGTGGCGTCACTTGGAGAGTGCTACAAAACCTTTGGGTACGGCACCCCTCTATGTGGACGATACGCCCGCACTGTCGGTTTTTGAGTTCCGCTCGAAGGCTCGACGCTTAAAGACGCAGCACGACATACAGATTATCATCATCGACTACTTGCAGCTTATGACCGGAGGTGGTGAGAACAAGAACGGCAACCGCGAGCAGGAGGTGGCGTTTATATCTCGAACCCTGAAGGCTATCGCCAAGGAGTTGAATGTGCCGATTATAGCCCTCTCGCAGCTCAGCCGTGCTACCGAGACGCGAGGAGGCTCGAAGCGTCCGCAACTTTCGGACTTGCGTGAGTCGGGAGCTATCGAGCAGGATGCCGATATCGTGGCATTTATCCACCGCCCCGAATACTATGGCATAAACACCGATGAAAATGGTATGCCCACAGCCGGCATGGCCGAGATTATCATTGCCAAGCACCGTAATGGTGCCGTTACGGATGTGCCATTAAGATTCCTCAAAGATCAGGCACGCTTTGCCGACAAGGATAGTGACGAAAACTCGACAGCGGCAGACCCCGTAAATGGCAGAGGCAATAAATATAGCTATATGCAGAGCGCCATAGGTGCAGCTGATGATTCAGCTGTAGCAGGCGGATTTGCCGGAGGCCTATCCTCGGCGGGTGGCGGCGGAGAGTTTGACCTTAATCAAGGCCCAGCCAACATCGAGCAGAGGCGACCCTTGGATGACGAGGTGCCATTTTAAGCAAGAGGCGCAATCGCCCCAAGAAGTGAGGATTAAGATGATAGATTGAGAGGCGGAAATCGCTCTATTTTTTAAGAAGAATATGGTTGTTCGCAGTTATACGGGAACGGTGGCCGGAATTGGAGCTATCGGAGTAAATGTCGAGGTGAGCATTACGGGAGGAGGCTTGGGACTCTTTCTGGTTGGTTTGCCCGATAATGCCGTACGCGAGAGCGAGCAACGCATACGCGCGGCATTCGAGAACTCGGGATTTAAGATGACGGCACGAAAGTGCGTGGTGAATCTCGCCCCCGCCGACCTGAGGAAGGAGGGCTCGGGATTTGACCTCCCGATAGCCATAGCGATACTCGCAGCGACAAATCAAGTTGTAGCCGACGGGCTCAAAGATTCGGTTTTCGTGGGCGAATTATCGCTCGATGGGCAGATTCGAGGCGTGAAGGGAGTGCTTCCCATTACGGCAGAGGCCCGCACGAAGGGTTTTAAGCGCATATATGTACCTCGCGACAATGCTGCCGAGGCAGCGGTTGTTGAAGGTATAGAGGTTTTGGCGGTGGAATCGCTTGTGGAGGTTATCCGCTCACTCAATGGCGAGCAAGAGATATTCCCCGAGCAGAGCATTGTAAGTCATGAGGTGCTTGAAGAGCAGGTGTATGCCGAAGATTTTGCCGATGTGAAGGGGCAAAAATATGCAAAACGCGCATTGGAGATTGCCGCAGCCGGAGGTCACAATGTGATTATGATAGGCCCTCCGGGTTCGGGAAAGACGATGTTAGCACGCCGCATACCCTCGATTTTGCCACCCATGACTTTGGAGGAGGCTTTGGAGACCACGAAAATTCACTCGGTGGCCGGAAAATTGGGTGCGCATCGCGGTTTAATGCAGCAGCGACCGTTCCGCGCACCACATCACTTGGCGTCGCCCGTGGCGTTGATTGGCGGAGGACAAAGCCCACAACCCGGCGAGGTGTCGTTGGCTCACAACGGAGTGCTGTTTCTCGACGAAATGCCGGAGTTCGGGCATAGCGTTTTGGAGGTCTTGCGACAGCCTTTGGAGGATAAGCATATAGCCATTGCGCGAGCGCGTTACGCGGTGGATTATCCATCGAACTTTACGCTCGTGGCGTCGATGAACCCCTGTCCGTGCGGATATTACAACCACCCCGACAAGGAGTGTACTTGCTCTCCCGCGGCGGTACATCGTTACATGGGCCGCATATCGGGACCTCTGATGGACCGTATAGACCTGCATGTCGAGGTGACACCCGTAAAGCGCGAGGAGATGTCATCGGCAACGCCGGCAGAGAGTAGTGCCGAAGTGCGCAGTCGCGTGATAAAGGCAAGGGAGATACAGGCAAAGCGATTTGAGGGGACCGGAATACATACCAATACGATGATGACTTCGGCGATGTTACAGCGTTTTTGCCCACTTTCGGCCGAAGCACGCCGATTATTGGATATGGCGATGGAGCGTCTGCAACTCTCGGCTCGCGCCTATGACCGCATAATAAAAGTGGCTCGCACGATAGCCGATTTGGAGCAGATGGAGGATATAACACCTCAACATATCTCGGAAGCGATTTCATACAGGACGCTCGACAGAGATAGCTGGGGAAGGTAAGACAAGATAATTCAAAATTCAAAATTCAAAATTCGTTTTGCGATTTTGAAGACGATATACAAAGAAAAACTATGAAAAAAATTATACTTTCGGGAGGTGGTACGGGAGGACATATATACCCTGCTGTGGCGGTTGCCGAAGCATTGAAGCAAAAATGGGGAGATGAGGTGGAGATTCTCTTCGTAGGTGCCGAGGGTAAGATGGAGATGGAGAAGATTCCCGCTTTGGGTTACCGCATCGAGGGCCTTCCTATTGCAGGCTTGCAACGCCGTTTGGATATAAAGAATCTTGCTGTGCCATTTAAGGTGTGGCAAAGCATACGCCGCGCAAAGAGGGTTATACGCGACTTCGGTGCCGATGTGGTTGCCGGTTTTGGCGGCTATGCCAGCGCGCCCGTATTGTGGGCAGCACAGCAGATGGGTGTGCCGACAATCATTCAGGAGCAGAACTCCTATGCCGGCGTGACGAACAAGATTCTCTCGAAAAAGGCAAAGACCATATGTGTGGCGTATGACGATATGGAGCGTTTCTTCCCCGAAAAGAGGATTATAAAGACGGGTAATCCCCTGCGAGGCAGTTTTAGTGCAACAACCCAAAAGAGTGACGAGGCTTTGGCTTATTACGGACTCAAGTCCGATTTGCCCACACTGCTTATTGTCGGAGGTTCACTCGGCACACGCACGCTGAACGAGATGATGAAGCATTGGATTCTCTCGCTTGGTGGCAAAGCGCCCATTCAGGTGCTGTGGCAAACAGGAAAATTCTACGAGCGCGAGATGAAGGAGTTTTTGGCGGCTCACCCCACAGAAAACATCTGGCAGGGGGCATTTATCGACCGCATGGACTATGCCTACGAAGTTGCAGACCTCGTGCTTTCACGCAGTGGAGCCTGCACCGTATCGGAGCTTTGCTTGGTGGGTAAGCCTACGATTTTTGTGCCCTCGCCGAATGTGGCGGAGGACCACCAGACAAAGAATGCACAAGCTCTGGTAAACAAGGATGCAGCAAAGATGGTGCGCGATGCCGATGCCATAGAAATGGGAATGGTAAAGGCGTTGGAGCTATTGAAGAATAAGGTTCGCTTGGAGGAGTTGCGACGCAATATATCTGCACTCGGCATAGCCGATGCCGCCGCAAGAGTTGCAAGCGAGATAGAAAAGGTTTGGTAATGAAACATTTCGACAACATATATTTCATGGGCATTGGCGGCATAGGAATGAGCGCCTTGGCCCGTTATTTCCTGCATGAGGGTAAAGCAGTAGCGGGATATGACCGCACCGAAACTCCTCTCACGCGAGAATTGGAGCGTGAGGGTGCTGTGGTAACCTACGAGGATGAGGTGGAGAATATACCCGAAGTGTTTCGTAATCCCGACACTACGATGGTGGTATTTACGCCCGCAGTACCGGAGGAGCATCCTCAAATGCAGTTCTTCCGCAATGGAGGATTCCTCATCGAAAAGCGCTCGCAGATGCTGGGACACCTCTCGGAGGGGAAATATGTGATGGCGGTAGCCGGTACGCACGGCAAGACTACAACATCGACACTTATAGCGTGGCTCAACCACGCCACCCAAGCCGACGGCAGTGCCTTCCTGGGCGGTATATCGAAAAACTTCGGCGGCAACCTTGTGCTTGGCGCATCGAATCGCTTGGCGGTGGAGGCAGATGAGTTCGACCGTTCGTTTCTGCGCCTACGACCCGATGTTGCGGTAATTACCGCGGTGGCTGCCGACCACCTCGATATTTATGGTACTTTCGAGGCGGTGGTGGAAGCTTTCGGTCAGTTCGCAGCTCTTATAAAGGAGGGAGGTCACCTGATTTTGAAGAAGGGTGTGGAGATTGCTCTGCCCGATGAGGGTGTCAGCATTTGGCGTTACTCATACGACGAGGAGTGTGATTTCTATGCCGACCGCATCCGACTCTGCGAAGGGGGATATTACAACTACGACATCGTAACGCCCGACTCTCGCATCGAGGATTGCCGTTTGGGCATTCCGGGTTGGGTGAATATAGAAAACTCGGTTGCGGCGGTTGCGGCGATGTGGTGTGCAGCAAAATCGCGCGGCGAGGAGTTGAATATCGACCTGCTGCGCAAGGGTTTGAGCGAGTATTCGGGTGTGAAGCGCAGATTTGAGTTTTATATCAACACTCCCCGACAGGTATATATGGATGACTACGCGCACCACCCCGAGGAGTTGGAGGCTGCGATAACTTCCGTTAGGAAGATGTTCCCGACACGCCATTTAACGGCAATATTCCAGCCACACCTCTATACCCGCACGCGAGATTTATTTAAGGAGTTTGCTGCGGCACTCTCACACGCCGACGAGGCGATTTTGGTGCCGATATATCCTGCACGCGAGGAGCCTATCGAGGGCATATCGTCGGAGATGATTGCCAAGCGAGTTACGATTCCCTGCTCGATTTGCGAACGAGAGCATTTAGCAGAGTATTTAGAGGGTAAGCAGACCGATGTTGTGGTGAGCTTTGGCGCAGGAAACATAGATGCTTATTGCGGAGCGATTGCCGCGGTGTTGCAACAAAAAGCATAAACACGAATGAGGAGATTTTGGTCGATATTGGGTACAACATTGTTGTGGTTGGCAGTGATAGTTTTTGCGGTATATTTTAATATGCGCGCAAAGCGGCACTATGCCCAGACGACCATATCGAATGTAAATATCGTACTAACCGACAGTCTGCAAGATGAGGTGCTGGTGAAGAGCAGCACGGTGAACAAGTGGCTCGCGGAGAGCGGTATCTCTATCGAGAAAACAGCGTTGGACAGCGTAGACCTCGCAGGTATAGAGCAGACTATTCTCAAAAATGGTTTTATAGCCAAGGCAAATGCCTATGTAACCTATGACGGGCGTCTGCATGTGGAAGTAAGTCAGCGTAAGCCCTTGTTGCGAATGGCGGTAAACGGATATGACTGCTACATTACAGAGGAGGGGTTCCTCTTCCCCACGCCTCGACTCTCGTCGGTCTATGCACCCATAGTGACAGGTTCATACACCCCACCCGTACCGGCGCAATATGTCGGGCAGGCGGAGGATTATATCTCCTCGCTCATAGCTCAATCCGACGAGCGAATAGAGCAGTTGCAACATGAGAAGGTGCCACTATTTGAGAAGGAGAAGGAGATTCGCGACTCGATTCGCAAGGTGCGCACCATTCGCATATCAAGGAGATTCTGGAAGGAGTTGCGTCTGAGCTTTCAGCCCTCATATCAGGCTGAATATGACCTCGATGTGCAGCGCACGCGCGCCTACAAAGCTGAACTTAGGCGTAAATATCGTTATTGGCTGCGCCTTAACGACAAGGCTATTGATGCAATAACCCAACGACAGGATGCCGAGAGAATGAATCAAAAAAAGTTGATGAAAAGATATGAAGATTTGGTGAAACTCATTAACTTTGTGAAATATATTGAGGAGGATTCGTTTTGGCGTGCCGAGATAGTGCAGATTGTAGCCTCAACGATGTCAAATGGAGAGTTGCAATTGGAACTTATACCCCGCTCGGGAAGCCACCGCATACGCTTCGGTACGGCCGACAGAGTGGAGGAGAAGTTCAACCAATTGTTAGCGTTTTACAATCGAGGTCTGACGAATATAGGCTGGGAGGAGTTTAAGACCATCTCGGTGCAATATAATGGTCAGATTGTCTGTACAAAATAGAAAAACTCATACCCCCCCCCAATAATAGTGGGGCGAAAGAGGGCTGATTAGAGGAAAAAATTAAAAATAGGATAATAGTGGAGAAGAAAAATTACATCGTAGCTATTGACATAGGCTCTTCGGCGATAAAAATCGCTGTGGGTTCTATTGCTCCGGGAGGTGCTATGCACATCGAGTGCATCGTATCGGAGCCTTGCCAGGAGATGGAAGCAGGTTTGGTGAACAACATCAATCTGGTGGGTGTTGCACTGCGCAAAGCCCTCAAGGCCGCCGAAAAACTCGCCGGCATAGCCATCACGGATGCTTATGTGAGTGTGTCGGGAAAGTTTATGCGTTGCGCACGCTACACCGACCATGTTTTTGTAACCGATAGCGACAACTGCATTTCACAGCAGGATGTAAGAAGTCTGCACGACCGCATGCGCAATGTAAAGGCTGCCGACAACGAGATTATTATGGACCTCTTCCCGATTTGCTACAAGAGCGAAATGGGCGTGGAGATGAAAAATCCCGTAGGCTCGTACAGCAAGCAGCTTAATGCCACCTACAACTTCATACTCTGTGAGAAGCAGGCAAAGGACCGCTTCCAGCGCCTGTTTATGGATGCCGGCATCAAGATTCAGGAGATGTTTGCCGGAGCAAGCATCATCAGCGAATCGGTTGTCACTGCCGAGGAGAAGGAGGAGGGCGTTGCCGTTGTGGATATTGGTAGCGGCGTGACCGACCTGGCGATTTACCGCGGAGGAGCGTTGTGCTACATGGTGTCTATCCCCATCGGTGGCGACTCGATAAATAGCGATATCCACCACTACTCGGGACAGATTCCGCTATCGTCTATCGAGGGTTTGAAGAAGGAGTATGGCTCAGCTATGGTGAGCCTTGCATCCAACATGACGATAAATATCCAGAAGGGTACGCGAACAATCGCCACAATACAGAGCCTAAACCTCGCAGCGATAATCGAGGCACGACTTACCGATATTGTGGAGTATGTGTGGAATGAGATTCGTGAAGCAAACCTCGCAAAGAAGATTCCCGCAGGCATAGTTCTAACGGGAGGAGTTGCAAACATAAAGAATATTGCCGAGTTATTCCAGCGAGTAACGGGTGTAGAGACGCGCGTGGCATGTGCCGAGTTGGGACTTACAACCGAGTCGTTGGAGGAGGCAACATCGCCGGAGCGTACGATGGTGATATCTCTCTTGATGCACGGAGCACAGAAGGGTGCAACTCCGGTAGGTGTATTGCAAACACCACACGAAGAGATTCCCGCAAAGGTGGTGACAAATGTCGAAACCGAAGAGGATAAAACACAAGAGCAAACTCCGGAGCAACCAAAGACACTGAATGATAAGCTTGGAGGCAATGGTAATACGGGAACGAAGGTGACAGATACCACCACGCTCAAAAACGGGGGTGGAGATGAAGACGAGGAGAAGGATGACCTTGATACCGAGGAGGAGGTTGCACCAAAGCGAAGCCTGTGGGGTCGTTTTACGCATTCGCTGAAGTCATCGTTCGACAGGGCGTTCCAAAACCCCGACGAGGATTATGACGACGACAATGACGAGTATTAGTCTTTTGTCATGAAACGACACTCACGGTGGATGATGCGATTTATTTAGGTAGTTATTAGAAATCTGTACTTAAAAAGTAAGAGAATGGAAGATTTGATGAATGAAGTTGCTGTACCCAAGCAAACTCCGTCGATTATAACAGTGATAGGTGTAGGTGGCGCAGGAGGTAACGCCTTGAATTACATGTGGAACATGGGTATCAAGGATGTGAATTTCCTCGCTTGCAATACAGACCAGGGTGCGTTGGATAATTTGGATATCCCTGCACACAACAAGATTGTGATGGGCCCGGGATTGGGTGCCGGAAACGACCCCGAGCGCGGTCGTGAATTGGCTATGGAGGCCCTGGAGGCTATTCGTGCGCATCTGGAGGCAAACAATACAAAGATGGTCTTCATCGCTGCCGGAATGGGTGGCGGTACAGGAACCGGAGCCTCTCCCGTCATTGCAAAGTTGGCACACGAAATGGGACTCTTGACCGTGGCAAATGTCACCTCTCCGCTTTTGTGGGAGGGCCCGACACGCTGCGAACAGGCGGCTCGTGGTATTGAGGAGCTCCGAAAATATGCCGATTCATTGTTGGTAATCAACAACGAGAGCATCCGCGAAATGTATGGCAAGCTCCCCGTGAGCAAGGCTTTTGGCAAGGCGGATGATATCTTGGCATCGGCAACAAAGGGTATCGCAGAGCTTATTACGGTAAAGACAGCCTTTATCCGTGTCGATTTTGCCGATTTGGAGCGCGTGATGCGCGGGTCAGGTCGCGCCCATATGGGTGTAGCACAAGCCGAGGGCGAAGGTCGTGCTTTGGAGGCTGCGCGTCGCTCGTTATGCTCTCCGCTGCTCAACAGCAACCTCATATCGGGAGCCAAGAAGATTCTGCTCAATGTTGCAGCAGCAAGCATCGACGACATCAGCTATGATGAGGCTATGGAGGTGTTGCACTACATCCAGAGCTACGCAAGCTACCAGGATGAGGATGGCGTAGAGCATCAAGCCGATGTAATTTGGGGTGTGAGCGCCAAGCCTATGCAGGCTGGCACTATCGAAGTTGTCGTTGTGGCTACGGGCTTCAGCGATGATGATAAGGCAAAGGCTCGCACATATCCCCCTGTTGCGGAGTTGATAGAGTTGATTCCGGAGAAAGAGGAGGTAAAAGAGTCTAACTCGCCACTTGCAAAGCCTGTTGAGAATAAGACTATCGAGCAACACGCTTCGGATGGCGGTGCCAAATTGGGCCATACTCCGACAAAGTTTGCCAACTTAGAGGCCGATAAGCGCGTGCCGGCATTCCGCCGTTACAATATTGGCATGATTGACAACAACACAAATTCAGGCCACAAGGCTATTTACCGCATTGAGCCCGAGGAGGAGAATGTTTCGACGAATGAGAATCGTCTATTCTAAACATTTGGTCACAGGACTCTGCGCACTTTGATTCAGAATTAAGTATACAACGATTTGGAAGAGATAGGAATTATATATCATGGATTTACGCCACATGTGATTACGATGTTGATTTTCACATGTATCTTGCTCGCTATATCGGCATTGGTTTCGGGTTCAGAGCCTGCATTTTTCTCGCTGACACATGCCGACAGGCAGGATATGCGCGACAACGCCGATGCCCGCAATAGCGCCATACTGTCGTTGCTGGAGGATGTGGATGGGTTGTTGGCAACGATACTCGTAACGAATAACCTTGTGAATATCTGCATCGTAATCTTGACATCAAACATCATTGATGCTCTGTTTGATTTTCAGGAGTATGCCGTATGGGAGTTTGTCGTAAAATCGGTGCTTGTAACCTTTTTGCTGCTCTTGTTTGGCGAGGTTTTGCCAAAGGTGCTCTCGCAGGGTAACCCTCGAGCATTTGCCCGCTTTGCGGTATATCCTATCAAAATTTTCGGTTGGATAACATATCCCCTTTCGTACATCCTTGTTCGCACGGGAGGTCGCATCAGCCGCATGGCATCGCGTAACACCGAAATTTCGATGGAGGAGTTGGCAGATGCGGTGGATTTGGCGCGTGGCTCATCGAAGGAGGAGCATCAGATGTTGTCGGGAATTGTAAGTTTCGTACATACCGAGGTTGCCGAGATTATGCGCCCACGCATAGATATCGTGGCGGTGGATATTAAGGCTACATACTCCGAGCTCAGAGCTACGATTATCGAATCGGGGTATTCGCGCATTCCGGTTTATGATGAGGATTTAGACGATATCAAAGGTGCGCTCTATGTGAAGGATTTGTTGCCCTACCTGAACAATGGCAACGAGTTCGGATGGCAGCAGCTGCTGCGCAAGATATATTTCGTGCCAAAGCACAAGAAGATTGACGACCTGTTGCGTGATTTCCAGGAGAATAAGATTCATGTTGCCATTGTCGTAGACGAGTATGGCGCAACACAGGGTCTTATATCGTTGGAGGATATCTTGGAGGAGGTTGTAGGCGAAATTTCCGACGAGAGCGATGTCGAAGAGTCTTTCTATGAGCGATTGAATGCTAACACTTATATATTTGACGGTAAGACACATATCGTAGATTTCGAGCGCGTTGTAGGATGTGGCGAAGATACCCTTTCGGATGTGCAGGGGCGTGCCGAGACTCTTGCCGGATTGATGTTGGAGTTGCGCCGCGACCTACTGAAGAAGGGTGACACGGTAGAGGCTCATGGCATTCGATTTACGGTACAGAAGATGGATGGCAGACGCATTGACAAGATAAAGGTCATAGTAGGCAACGAATCGGATGAATAATATCTTCTCACAGATACAAACCTTTGCTTCCGAGAGTGGTGTATTACTCGTTGGCGCGATTCCTACGCTCGAAGTGTTGGAGGCGGCAGCAAATGACGGCGATAAGGTTGCCGCAGAGCAATTCTCTGCCCCCTCGCGTCGCGCCGAGCGCTTGGCATGGCGCATAATGCTCAGGGAGTGGGCTCGATGTCACACCACATGGAAGGGCGAAGATTTAGAGGTGGAATACACATCGCAGGGCGCTCCGAAGATAAAGAATTTTCCATACGAATATATATCGGTGTCGCATTGCAGTGATAGAGTGGCGGTTGCAATTGCGCAGAAGCCCTGCTCGGTAGATATAGAGCGTCGCGACAGGCATTTTCACAACATTGCAGCAC
Organism: Alistipes sp.; assembly: GCA_017532885.1. The sequence goes on from JAFXIS010000057.1 coordinate 40,794, forward strand.
GATACCTTGCCGCTGAGGAGTTGGCGCTTGCCGAGAGTGAGCCCACGCGGGGATTTGCCGCAATATGGTGCGCAAAGGAGTGCCTATATAAATTATATGGTTTGAGCGGAGTGGAGCTAAAGCACGATATCCGAATCGAGGAGGTCGATTTCGCTCAGGGGGTAGTCTCAGGCAGAGTTTTACAGCATGGCAGCATTAGGTTACGATGCAGCGTTTTAGACCAAGAACATATAGTTATATATCATATATAGAGCAAGAGGTTGTCCAACAGGCAGTTACGGCAACCTTTTTGCGTATAAATTGTGTAACAATCTCTAATTTTAGGCTTACGCAGCCCTAAAAGACGGAGTTTACCAATAGTAAACGAGCGTTTTGAGGGCAAGTATAACGACAAAGTAGCCTTGTTAGACAACATCTTTTTTATATCTTTGCACCCGTTATGAATGCACAATACTCACCACTGTCGTTAGGTACCGACTCTTTATCCTCACTGCTTAGGCGATATGCCCTGCCATCCATCATTGCGCAGGTATCAACATCGCTCTATAACATCGTGGATAGCATATTTATTGGGCAAGGAGTCGGACCCATGGCGATTGCCGGCTTGGCACTCACGATGCCGATGATGAACCTCACGGCAGCATTTGGTGCTATGGTTGGAGCAGGTTCGGCTGCGCTCACCTCGATACGCTTGGGACAGGGCAATAAATCTGCCGCAGAGCAGATTTTGGGAAATGTGGTATTGCTGAATGTTATAATGGGAGTGCTGCTCTCGGCTTTGGGCCTGTACTTTTTGGATGAGTTGCTCTACTTCTTCGGAGCCAGCGAGCAGACCATAGGTTACGCCCGAGAGTTTATGCGCGTGATACTCTATGGAAATGTCATCACGCATATGTATTTAGGTCTTAACAATATGCTGCGCGTATCGGGATATCCCCAGAAGGCTATGATGCTGATGATTGTGTCGGTGGTAGTCAATTTGATGCTCTGCCCGCTCTTTATCTTCGTGTTTGATTGGGGTATTGCCGGCTCGGCATGGGCCACGGTGATAGGTCAGACCATACCGCTGATTCTGCAAATTATACATTTTAGTCACAAAGAGGTGTTCCTGCGATTCCGCCACGGCGCATTCCGCATAAAGTCGGAGATTGTGAGCGGAATATTGAGCATAGGCATGGCGCCCTTTATGATTCAGTCGTGCGCCTGCATTGTGACGATTATAGTGAATAACTCTCTCGCCAAATATGGTGGCGACCTGCAAATCGGCGCCTATGGAATTGCCAATCGCGTGGCATTTCTCTTTACGATGGTGGTGCTTGGACTAAGTCAGGGCATGCAGCCTATCGTGGGATACAACTACGGCGCAAAGAAATATGACCGCGTGAAAAAGATACTCTTTATGACCATGGCTTGGGGTACAGCAACCACAACTCTGGGATTTATCGTGTGTGAGTTCTTCCCCGAGTATGTCGTGCGCCTATTCGTCAGCGAAGATGGTACGGGCGAAGCTACTCGTCTGATTGAGGCTACGGTACATGGTATGCGGATTTTGCTACTTATGTTCCCCATAGTGGGTTTTGCGATTTTGGTAGGTAACTTCTTCCAATTCATCGGCAAGGCGAAGCGTGCTATAATCTTGTCGATGTCACGCCAGCTACTCTTCATTGTACCCCTGCTGCTTACTCTACCCCGCTTTTGGGGTACCGACGGCGTTTGGTATGCCATACCGATAGCCGATGCCGCTGCGGTAATTCTCGGAGCAATACTCCTCACGCTGCAACTACGCAAGCTCGGAACAGAACAGCAGATATAAAAACAGCCGACATAGAAGGTTTCGTAACAAAAGAAAAGGTCGCCAATCCCACAAGATTAGCGACCATATTTTTGCCGACTTTTACCGTCAGACTACTTCTTATTAAAAGCATTCATCGTAAGATCCGGGCCGGCTGTGGCAAAGGAGAGTATCGCATTGCCAAAAACCTTCAATCGCTCGGGCATCAACTTCTGCTCCTCGTCAGTCCACTCACCCAAGACATAATCGACCTGATGTCCGCGAGCAAAATCGCCTCCTATACCGAAACGAATGCGGGCATAATCCTCGCGACCCAACATCTCCGAGATATTCTTCAAGCCATTATGTCCTCCGGCGCTACCCTTCTTACGCATACGCAACTCGCCAAAAGGCAGAGCGATATCATCCGAGACTATCAACAGATTCTCGATGGGTATCTTCTCCTGCTCCATCCAATAACGCACAGCCTTACCCGACAGGTTCATGTATGTCGAAGGCTTCAGCAAGATGATTTGACGACCCTTATGGCGAATTGTAGTGGTAGAGCCATAACGACCTGCCATAAAAGAGGAGTTGGATGCCTCAGCCAAGGCATCCAACACTCTGAATCCTATGTTGTGACGGGTAGAGGCGTATTCCGCACCTATATTACCCAATCCTACAACGAGGTATTTCATCTGCTACTTTCGATTAGTTTGCAGCTGCACGAGATGCACGAGTTACACGAACTGCGCATACTGCAGTAGTTGCGGGAGTAACAAATGTTACATTCTCAAACTGCAAATCGCCAACGAAGATAGTCTGACCAACCTTCAAAGGAGTTACATCAACAACAATCTCATCGGGCAACTGATCAACCATAGCCTTAATAGTAAGCTTACGAGCCGACAACGCCAACTTACCACCGACCTTAACACCCTCAGCGTTACCTGTGAGGCGTACGGGAACTGCAATAGCAACAGGCTTACCCTCCTGAACACGATAGAAGTCGATGTGGAGAATCTGCTCACGAACAGGGTGGAACTGAACCTCACGCATTACAGCCTTCTCTACCTTACCGTCAATCTCAAGCTCAACGATATATGAGTTGGGTGAATAAATCAATGGCTTAACTGCCTTTGTATCAACGGTGAAAGCAACCTCCTCACCTCCACCATACAAAATGCAAGGGATAAGTCCCTCACGACGATAAGCCTTAGCGGCCTTCTTACCAAAACCGTCACGCTTAACGGCCTTAATCTCAAGTGTTTGCATAATATTAAAATTTTAATTGTTATAACCTGCGGCATTACTCAACCCGTCATAGAACACTCAAAGACGAGCCCCATTATGCCTGAATCGGCGACAAAGATAAAACTTTTAATTCAAAATGCAAAATTAATTAGTGAGTTTAAGGAGGTTAGGGAGTTTAGGGAGGTTAAAGAATTTAAGGAAGTTAAAGAAAATTCCCTAATCTCACTAATATCTTTGCTCTTTTATCTTTGCTCTTTGCTCTTTGCTCTTTTATCTCATCTTTCGGTGGAGCTGAAGCCAGCTGAGGAGCGTTGATTGCCACTGCTCACGATAGGGGAAGCGGGTACTCATACCCCAACCATGCCAACCATCGGGATAGATATGCAACGAAGCATCTATGCCAAACTTCTTCAACGCGTTATAGTAGCGTGTGCTACTGATAGGAGGCACAATCTTATCATCATCCGAGAGAAGAAGTATCGCCGGCGGAGTTCTCTTCGTTACGCGATTTTCGGGTGAATACTCGGCACGGTCGGCTGCGGTATGTCCTTCGCCCAACAAATGGTTGAATGTACCCTCGTGTGTGAGGCCCCACTCACCGGTAATAACGGCATACATCAACACCGAAAAAGCCGGTTCCTCGCCCAAAGGAGCAAAAGTCGAAGCATATGCCGCCAAATGCCCTCCTGCCGAGAAACCCATGATACCCACCTGGTCGGGATCCAAATTCCACTCCGCAGCATTGCGACGCATAAGGCGCAACGCCTCGAGAGCATCCTCCAATGGCACTTCACGATGTCCATTCGGTAGGCGGTACTTCAACACACCACAGGTGATACCATTCGCAGCAAGCCAGCGCGCAGCATCTACGCCCTCATATGTCATGCAGACAGCCTCATAACCTCCTCCGGGGCAAATGACGATAGCCTGACCTGTGGCCTTCTCGGGGTTAGCCTTAAAAACAAACAATTCAGCCTCCGTTACCGACTGCACAATACCTCGGTCCGAAGTCTCGGGTGTAGTTAATTCGTTTGAGTGAGGAGCGGTGACATTATCCCAAATCTTCACTCGCAAATCCTCCTTGTAGTCGTACTCCTGTGCCGCAAGGGGCAAGGCCATAAAAGCCAGCACGATGGCAAATAATCGTTTCATAATATCATTAGTGTAAAAGGTTTCTAAAAACAAAAATAGCATTTTTCGGGCAGAATACAAAAAAATCAGAGGTGTGGCGCGCAATTCACGACCACACCTCCAAAATTATTATTTCGATTCTGCTATTTTGCCTTATACCAAGTCTTGGCAACTCCCGCATGCTCCAAGAAGTAGCGCTGCGACTTCAAGAGGTTACGCGCCTGCAAAACCAAAGTCTTCGTTTCGCTCATAACCGTAAGGTAGAACATGCTTGCCTTCGTGTTACCCACGCCCTCGTTGATACGCTGCAACTCCGACTTTATGGTATTGGCGATATGCTCAAACAACTCGTCACGCATGGTAAGTACGGCATCTATCTCCGAAAAATCGTTTTGTGTAAGCATGCGATTCACGCTACCATAAATCTCGGCAACGGCATCGTTGATGTGCATCAACTCATCGGTCTGCTCACTCGATAAACCCTTATGATTGTTGTCGATATGGTCGTAAGCAGGGCGGGTAATATGCACCAATGCCTTGGCAATCTCGCTCAAGTAATCTACAACCTGAACATAGTAGAGCGAAAGCTCCAGGCCCGAATCCTTCAACTTGCGCAGCGTAGGCATAAGGGTATATTTCAACTGACGGCTTGCCTCGTAGCTCTCGTTGGCCTCACGCACCAACTCCTTCAACGCCTTTCTATCCTCCTTGAATACGGCAACAAGGGTGCGGTCGTAAATCTGAGTCGAAATCTTCATCATCTTGCAAACCTGAGCGATAATACCCTCGATAGAGTCCTCCTCAACGGCATCTTTAGGCTTTGCATCCTTCTTGCTCTTGAAGTTGCTCTTAATAAGCATATAAGCACATGCCACCGTAACAACAACAAAAGCTATCGTGCCTCCCCAAATAAGCAACAAACCGACACCAATCGCGATAAGGAATGCTCCGATACCCGTAACAAACCAACCCATAACAACGGTCATAACGCCTGTAATACGATGCACGGCTGACTCGCGGCCCCACGCCTTATCGGCAAGTGACGAACCCATAGCCACCATGAAACATACATAGGTTGTAGAGAGGGGTAATTTCAACGATGTACCCACCGAGATAAGCAGTGCTGCAGTTGTAAGGTTCACGACGGCGCGAATCTTATCGTAAGGAGCGCCATTATGCTCCACATCCTCATACTCGAAGCGCTTACCGACAAAGTCCTTAACTCGCTCCGGGATAACCCTGTCGAGGAAATTCGAAATGCCGAGCGAAGCTCGCACGATAGAACGCGAGAAGACATTCGACTCCTGCTCTCCGGCAATCATATCATCTCCCTGACCTGCCAATGAAATTTCGGTCTGCGACACATTCATCGACTTGGTAGAGGTCCACAGCGTAACAATCATAATAACACCCGAAAGCAACATCCAGATAAATTGTGCCGGAAGGTTATTGTTAAGACCCTCCATTAAAATCTCCGTTGAGCCGGCAGCCTTAGCTATGTTATATGAATCCAATCCCGCAATAGGAACACCAATAAAGTTCACCAAGTCGTTACCGGCAAAAGCCAACGCTAAAGCGAAAGTTCCCGACAAAATATTGATACGCAAAATATTGACGCGGAAAAGTTGCAGAAAAGCGAGCAGAATGGTACATACAACCCAGCAAGCAAGCAACGAAATGAGCAAATGCTCGCTAATCCAATTATACATTGCCGTACCCGCCAAAACACCCTTCAACGCCTTGAAAACCGCGAAATAGGCGATTGCCGTAAATGACATACCACACCACACAGAGCCCATTTTTCGGAACATCTTAAAGTAGCGGAACGAGAACAAGAGGCGCGAGAACCACATGATAATCGTACCGAATACAAAGGCAATGATAACCGATAACAGAATCGCCGAGATAACTCCCATAGCACGCGAGGTGTTGATAAAACCACCGAGTGAGCCGAGCGAGAGTTCAGGATTGCCCGCAATCTTATATAACGACACCGCAATGGCTGCACCCAAAAGGCTGAATATCAACGCAACGGTCGTAGAGGTAGGCAGGCCCAACGAGTTGTAGATGTCGAGCAGGATGACATTGGCAAACATCACACTCACATACAAAATCATGATTTCATGGAAGGTGAAGAGCCCCGGATTGAACATACCGCTACGCGCAACCTCCATCATACCGCTCGATGTGAGCACTCCCAGAATGATACCTATGGATGCTACGGCAAGGATGGTGCGCATCTTTGCAACCTTTGAGCCAATTGCCGCATTAAGAAAGTTTACGGCGTCGTTTGTCACGCCGACATAAAGCCCCGACACAGCAAGAATTGCCAATACCGCGAGCATTATAGTGTATAATTCACTCATAAAAGATTGTTTCCGCCCCAAAAATAAGGGCATATTTCGTCTCAAAAATAATACATATGAGAGATATGAAACAACAGACAAGCAAATCCTTAACGAAAAATTAACATTCAGCTGAGGAGAAAAAGCCGACCTTATGTCATAAGAGAGATTAGTGAGGTTAATGAGTTTAAGGGGTTTATTGATGCATCTGAGCTTTTTGCATCTTCGTTAAACACCCTAAACACTTTACACTTTACTCTTTTATCTTTGCACTCAAAATGCGGACATCCTCCGTAGGACGATTATTTTCATCCGTAGTAACTTTTTGAATGGCATCGACAACCTCCAAGCCTTGTGTAACATGACCAAAAACGGTATATGCACCATCGAGGTGAGGCGTACCGCCCTCGGTTTTATACACTTCGCGAATTTCGGGCGTAAAAACAACGCGATTTTCAATGCGTTGCTGCATCTGGTCGAGCTGTTCGTCGGTAAAGACCTTACCCCACACGATATAGAATTGCGAGCCTGCCGAAGCCTTTTCGGGATTCACCATATCGCCCTCGCGAGCCGCAGCCAAAGCACCTCGGCGATGGAAAAGTTCGGGATAGCGGAACTCCGCAGGTATGGTATATCCGGGGCCTCCCTCGCCCAAGAATGCACCCGCCTCGGCATGGCGCGAATCGGGGTCTCCGCCCTGAATCATAAAGTTTTCGATAACGCGATGAAACAGCAACCCATCGAAGTAGCCCTCCTTAACCAACTTTACAAAATTGTCGCGATGCTGAGGTGTAGCGTCACTCAATTCAAGGTGTATCTCTCCCATCGAAGTAGTCATAATAACCTGTACCGGAGATTTCGGAGCATCACAAGCCGACAATAGCAGCGCCGCCAAAAAAAGTGAAAAAAGGGTCTGTTTCATATAGTTCTCAATTTTTGAAAGTAACTCATTCGATACAAATATAGTGGATATTTATGAAATTTTCATGAAAAATATATATCTTTACCCGATGAAAAAGGCATATAAACTTAAAAAGATATTTTTATGAAGAAATTTTTATTTACACTTGCTGCCGCAATGATGGCGTTCACTGCTACGGCAGATGAGGGTATGTGGCTCTTGCCATACCTCCAGAAGATGAATATCAAGGATATGAAGTCGAAGGGCTGCCGCCTCTCGGCCGAGGATATCTACTCGATTAACCAATCGTCGTTGAAGGATGCTATCGTCATCTTTGGTGGCGGTTGCACCGGTGAGATTGTATCGGATAAGGGTCTGTTGTTCACCAACCACCACTGCGGTTATAGCTCTATTCAGCAGCTCTCATCAGTTGAGCATGACTATTTGAAGTATGGTTTCTGGGCTTCGTCTTATGACGAGGAGCTTCCCGTTCCGGGCCTGGCAGTGCGTTTCGTACGCTCGATTGAGGATGTTACAGCGCAGATTTTGGGTAATGTACCCTCAATCGCCGCGGGTAAGGAGCGCGAGGAGATGGTTGCTGCAAATGTGAAGGGTTTGAGCGAGGAGCTGAAGAAGGCAAACGAGGGTTTGGCTGTTCAGGTTGTACCTTTCTTTGGTGGAAATCAGTACTTTGCATTCACATATGAGGTCTTTACCGATGTGCGCTTGGTGGGTACTCCTCCATCATCAATCGGTAAGTTTGGTGGCGACACCGACAACTGGATGTGGCCTCGTCACACAGGCGACTTCTCAATCTTCCGCGTATATGCCGACAAGGATAACAAGCCTGCGGCTTACTCAAAAGAGAATGTTCCCTACAAGGCTCCGCGCCACTTGGAAATCTCTCTTAACGGTGTCGAGGAGGGTGACTTCGCGATGATTATGGGCTTCCCCGGCTCTACAACCCGTTATATGACCTCTTACGAGATTGACCATATGTTGCAGGTGGATAACCCACAGCGTATCTATATCCGTGGCGAGCGTCAGGAGATTCTTTGGGCCGCAATGGAGGCAAGCGACGAGATTCGCATTAAGTATGCTTCGAAGTATGCTTCATCGTCAAACTACTGGAAGAATTCAATCGGTATGTCACGCGGCATCGAGAAGCTCGGAGTGAAGGCGCGCAAGCAGGCCGAAGAGGCTGCCTTCCAGAAGTGGGCTGACGAGAACACATTGCCCGAGGAGGGCTTCCAGACCGCCCTGCCACAGATGAAGGAGGTAATGGAGAAGATAGCTCCGCACGCTGCCGCACGCCAATATTTGAGTGAGGCATTCTTGCGCGGCGTAGAGATTGTTATGGCATCTCGCCTGCCCGAGGCTCGCTTGGCCGATTTCTACGAGGACTACGATGCCGAGTTGGACCGCAAGGTTGCAAAGCGTATGTTCCAGATTGTTCGCGAGAATATGAAGGCCGAGGATTTGCCATCGGTTTACACCGAGGTTATCGACCCATTGTATGGCGGCAACTCTGACGACTATGTAGATTGGTTGTACGACAACTCTATGCTCACATCACTGGAGAAGGCGCAGCAGATTGGCGAGAATCGCAAGGATGACCCCGCAGCTCGTCTGCTTAGTTCGGTAATGGAGGTTTACATGCGCCACAACAAGGCTTATGCCGAGCTTAATCCATTGTATGCCGATGCACACCGCCTCTATGTAGCAGGTTTGATGCGCATGCAGCCCGAGAAGGCTTGGTATTCGGATGCGAACTTTACCATTCGTCTTACTTATGGTAATGTGTTGCCCTACTCGCCCGCTGATGCTATCACTTACAACTACTATACAACGCTTGACGGCGTTATCGCCAAGGAGGATACATCGAATCCGTTGGAGTTCACCGTCGAGGAGAAGTTGAAGGAGCTCTACCAGAAGAAGGATTACGGTCGCTACGCGATGAAGAACGGCAAGTTGCCCGTAGGTTTCCTCTGCAACCTCGATATTACAGGTGGTAACTCAGGCTCTCCCGTTCTGGATGAGAAAGGTCGCTTGATTGGCTTGGCATTTGACGGTAACTGGGAGGCTATGTCGGGTGATGTAGCATTTGAGCCCGAGTTGCAGCGCTGCATCGCAGTCGATATCCGCTATGTATTGTTCGTTGTGGATAAGTTCGCCGACTGCCAGCATATTATGAACGAGCTCACCATCGTTCAGGGTAAGAAGAGTAAGAAGTAATCTTCTATTCGTTAAATCTCGAAAAGAGGTTGCTTCCCTGGATAGATAAGGAAGTAACCTCTTTTTGCAAGAGCAAAAGAGCAAAGATAAAAGAGAAGGGAATTTAGAGAGTTTAGGGAGTTTAACGAAGATGCAAGAAATAACGGAATTGTTTAGTTTAGTGCTGTTGAATGTCATTCTGAGCATTTGTTTTTAGACTCTCGCGGTCGCTTGCGCTCCCTCAGAGTGACGAAAAACAAATGCGTGAGAATCTTAATATCTGTTGAGGTACAACACTAAACTCCTTAACTTCCCTCATAATTTTGAACCGACGCACGAAGCAAGCGCAGAGGGCAAATTTATTTGCACTATGCCTTGCAAGAAGGAGGAAACGAGGGTTCACCCCTCGTAATTTTGAATAAGAAAATGACCACGCCTTCACATATCACACTTTTGGAGTTGCAGCGACGCATCAAGAGCGCTGTGGAGGGGTCATTGCCCCTGCCTCTGTGGGTTGTAGCAGAGATTTCCGACATGAAGGTCAATCAGTCGGGACACTGCTATATGGAACTGGTCGAAAAGTCCTCCGAGAGCCACAATACAAGCACCCAGCCGGTGGCGCAAGCAAGAGCCGTTATCTGGCGAGGGCAGTGGTCAATGCTCTCGGCTTATTTCCGCAAGGCGACGGGTAGCCCGCTCTCGGCAGGCATGAAGATTTTGGCGAAGGTGATAGTGTCGTACCATGAGCTATATGGTCTGTCATTGCAGATTACAGACCTTGATGCCTCCTACACTTTGGGCGAGGCCGAAAGGCAGAAACAACTCACCATAGAGCAGCTAAAAGCCGACGGTGTGTGGGATATGAACCGCGAAGCCGAAATGCCACTCTTGGTGCAACGCATTGCCGTTGTGTCGAGTGCTACGGCTGCGGGATATCGCGATTTCTGCACACAACTCAGCGAGGGCGGTTATGCCTTTCGCATAGAGCTGTTCGAGGCTATAATGCAGGGTGCAGCGGCGGAAGATTCGATTTGCGAGCAGTTGGAGGCTATTGCCACGCGGGCCGAAGAGTTTGATGCTGTGGTCGTGATTCGCGGCGGAGGCTCGGTGAGTGATTTAAGTTGCTTTAACTCCTATCGCCTATGCTCCTATGTGGCACAATTTCCGCTACCCATACTTACGGGTATAGGTCACGATAAAGATGTGTCGGTTGCCGATATGGTGGCACATACACCCCTAAAAACCCCTACGGCAGTAGCCGGATGGCTCATCGAGCGCATGAAGTCGATAGATGAAAGATTGGGAGAATATGCCTATCGTCTGACCGATTTTGTGGGGGTCTTTTTGGCACAATCGCGCCTAAAGTTGGTGGAACAGCGCGAAAAGCTGCATCGCCTCACTCAAAATATACTTTCAAATCGAGGTGCGGCGTTAAATATAAAGCGCGAGCAGTTGCAATCGCTCATAAGGCTGCAGTTAGAGCGCGAGAGGTTGAAATTAGCCTCATTCCACGAATTGATACACTCGCAGCAGAGCGGCAGGATTTTGGGATTGGGATTTGCCATTGTACGACGAGATGGTTGCGCCCTAAAGTCGGCAAAGCAGATGACGCAGGGCGATAAAGTCCACATACAAATGCAGGATGGCGAGGTGGTGGCCCGCATTGAGGAGGTAATAACAGAGAACGGAAAATATGAAAACAAGTAAAACGGAGTTGAGCTATGCGGATGCCATAGCCGAGATTGAGCAGATATTATCGCAACTGCATGCCGAGAAAATTTCGGTGGATGAGCTGGAGCAGAAAGTGAAGCGCGCAACGGAGCTGATAGAGCATTGTCGCGCAAAACTAAGCAGCGTAGAGAGCGGCGTGAGTGCCCTGCTCAATGTTGAAGAGTAAATGGGAATGATATTGAAGCTTGCAACAAAGTGAAAAAACTGATAAAATATCTGTTGAAACTCTTTCCTCGCACCATGCTACAACGCATGGCAGGATGGGGAGTGCCATTGTTAGGGTTGTTATACATTGGTCGCGGCAAGGAGTGTCCGCTATGTGGCTGTCGCAGGCGCAAATTCCTGCCCTACGGCTATGTCGTGCAGCGCGAAAATGCACTCTGTCCGCGATGTTTGGCACTGGAGAGGCATCGCCTGCTGTGGTTATGGCTGGAGCGAAAGAGCGATTTACTGCAAACCACTCCCCAACTTCTGCATATAGCACCCGAGGTGGCGTTGATGCGTAAATTTAAGCAGTTATATGCTTCGCAGCCCTCACGCTATATAACGGCAGATTTGGAGAGTCCCTTAGCTGATATGCACTTCGATATTCAGGATATACCGCTGAGCGAAGGGTCGCAAGAGGTGGTGATTTGCAACCATATTCTGGAGCATGTCGAGGATGACGGGAAGGCGTTGCGCGAGATTTTTCGCATACTGCGCCCCGGAGGTTGGGGTGTGATTCTCTCGCCCGTAGATTTGGAGCGCGAAAAGAGCTTCGAGGATGACTCGATAACCGACCCCGACGAGCGCACGCGCATATTCGGGCAGTATGACCACCGCCGCATCTACGGTCGCGACTATGTCGAGCGATTGGCCGCAGCAGGATTCGAGGTCGAGGATTGTGATTTTAAGAGAGAGTTTTCGGTGCAGGAGCAAGAGCTTTTTGCCCTCCCCGAGGACCATATATATATTGTTAGAAAACCTTTAACAGCATTATAATTATGGAGGTGCTGAAGAGATATGGAGCGTTACGAAATTTCGTGCGCGATACATTCTCCACCACAACACAAGAGCTGGTGGACAAGGCTCTGCAATTTGCCGCAGAGCAGATGCTGGGATATATGCGCTATGACGGCGTGCCGATGTTGGACCACGATGTCGCCGTTGCCGAGATTGTAGCCAAGGAGATTGGTCTGGGACGCAACTCCACGGTGGCATCTATCTTGCACGATGTGATGCGCATCGCCAGCAAGGAGCGACCCGAGAGTGTCGATGAGCTCTCGATAACCATACGCAAGGAGTTTGGCGACGAGGTGCTGGGTATAATCGTGGGACTTTGCAAGATTTCGAACATAAAACTGAAGGTTTCGAAGGAGCAGGCATCCGATTTCCGCGATATGATTGTCAGCTACTCGGAGGACCCGCGTGTGATACTCATAAAGCTTGCCGACCGCTTGGAGGTTATGCGCCGCTTGGAGATGTTCCCGCCCGACAAACGCCGCAAAAAGGCATGGGAGAGCATGAACCTCTATGCCCAGATTGCCCACAAGCTCGGACTATATAATGTGAAGAGCGAGCTGGAAGATTTGGCGCTTAAGTGGTTGGAGCCGAAAGATTATGAGTATATCTCGCGCCGCCTGGAGGAGACCGAGAGCGAGCGTCAGACATTTATAGCCCGCTTTTTAGAGCCCATTGTCGAAAAGATTGACAAACAGGGAATTAAGTATCATATAAAGAGCCGCACAAAGTCGGTATACTCGATTTGGAACAAGATGCGCAAGCAGAATGTACCATTCGAGGGCGTGTACGACATCTTCGCCCTGCGCGTGATTATCGACTGCCCGCCCGAGGACGAGAAGCGCCTCTGCTGGACGGTATACTCAATCGTCAGTGACTGCTACACGCCCAACCCCAACCGCATGCGCGACTGGGTTACGATTCCCAAGAAAAACGGCTACGAGTCGTTGCATACAACCGTATCGGCAGGTGGAGGTCGCTGGGTCGAGATTCAAATTCGCACCGAGCGCATGGATGCTGTGGCGGAGCGAGGTATCGCGGCACATTGGCGTTACAAGGGTGTGAATCAGGGTGCGCAGACCTCGGAGCAGTGGCTCTCGCGCCTGCGTGAGGCGTTGGAGGAGACTACCCACTCGCTTACGCAACGCTTTGAAGGAAAACCCTCGTCAGGTGAGATATTTGTCTTTACGCCCAATGGCGATATTCGCAAGCTGCCCGAAGGTGCTACGGTGCTGGATTTTGCCTTCGACATACATACCAACCTCGGCTCAACATGTACGGGCGGCAAGGTGAACAATCGTGCTGTGCCGATTCGCGAGGTGCTGCGCAATGGCGACATTGTGGAGGTTATGACGCAGAAGAACCAGACACCCAAGGCGGATTGGCTCTCGTTCTGCGTCACATCAAAGGCGCGCGGGCGCATAAAATCGTTTATCCGCGAGGAGCAGATGAAATATGCCCGCATGGGTCGCGAGGAGCTGGAGCGCAAGCTGAAAAATTGGAAACTCAACACCCCGATTGACGAGGCGGTGGCATATCTGTGTCGCCACTTCAAGGTCCGCACAGGTCGCGAGGTCTACTCGATGATTGCATTGCAGAAGATTGATTTTCTGACGATTAAGGAGATTTTGCAGCGTTGGCTCTCGGGCGTGGAGGACGACGAGCGTCGTGCCGCAGCTGCCGAGGCGGAGAAGCAGAAGGAGGAGAGCAAGATGGAGGCGGCATCGCAGTCCTCTCGCTCGTCGGATGCACTCGTTATCGACGAGAAAATCAATAATATAGAGTATAAGTTGGCGAAGTGCTGCAACCCCATTAAGGGTGACGATATTTTCGGATTTGTGACCATTTCGTCGGGCATCACGATTCACCGCACCGACTGCCCCAACGCCTCTCGCCTCAAGGAGAACTACCCCTACCGCGTTATGGAGGCTCGCTGGCGCAGCAATGCCGATGGAGCGTTCCGCGCGACGATTGCGGTTGTGGCGGCCGACTCTTCGGGCCTCGCAAACCAAATCACCGAGATAATCACACGCGAACTAAAGCTCAATATCCGCATGTTTAACTTCTCGTCACATGGCGACGGCATGGTACGCGGAACTATCAGTGTCGAGGTGCCGAGCGCAGCGGTGGTCGATACGCTTATCCACTCGCTGATGAAGGTTAAGGGCGTGCAACGCGCCTACCGCGTGAATAATTAGTGACAAAAGTGGTGGCAAGCGCCGCAAATTTGCATATATAGGCAAAAAAAGTGCTGTGCCTTTGGTCGAGGCGCAGCGATTAACATGAGAATGAAGATGCCACAACAATCGACAAAAAATGACATCTTCGCTTTCGGGCTTGGGGTTATATACCTTTTGGGGCAGCCCCTCCCGACGCTGCAAGGCACATATTTCGGCGCCCTGCCACTTGTGAGTTGCACCCCACCCAAGGAGTGCAACTCTATTTTTCAAACTGCGCCCCGAAGAGCGCAGTTAATTAATATAATCACGGATTATTACATTACCACAACTGTGATATATGATTTATCATAACTTGTCAACACACTCTCAAGATATGCTTTCATCTCTTCATTTACAACCTTGATTGTAATTGTAGGAACAGGCGCTGCCATATTAGTAAAAGTATTATTCTCTACAGTAAATGAAGGAGCGTTGATAATTACCTCTGACAACTTCTCGCAGTCACGGAATGCATAAGTACCGAAATAGGTTACACTCTCGGGGAACTCTACTGAAACCAAACCTGTGTTGCGCAAAGCATCCTTCTCGATACGGGTAACACCTGCAGGGATATTAATTGAAGAAAGAGAAACGCACTCAGCAAATGCACCTTCACCGATGGTCTGAACAGATGCAGGAAGAACGATGCTTGAAAGCTTGCCGCAAGACTGGAACACAGCAGGGCCAATCTCTGTAAGTGAGCTTGGCAAAACTACGGTCTCCAGCTCGCCACATTTACGGAATGTACGGCTACCTACCTCTGTCACTCCCTCAGCTATAGTAGCTTCCTTAATTGCTGAACCCTCAACAATTCCACGAACAGTAATAGCGGCATCAGTTGCAGGATAAATAGATACTTTCTCATACTCAGCAACGTAATATACATCCTCCCACTCAAACATTGTCTTCTCACCATTGCTAGTAGCAATAGCTGTTGCAAAATCTGTAGTAGACTCTGTTACTGCTGTAAACTCACCAACAGTCTCAGGTACTACAACATATGCACCGTCAGCAGCAACAGCCTTGTAACCGGTAGCCAATCGGCTAGCAGGATTATCAAAGAACTGACCGCCGTCAACAGTGATAGTACCCTCACCATACAATGAGCCGCTGTGAACATTCTTAAACTCACCACCATGGATATAAACAACTGCACCATTGCCCGCATCAACATTAAAGCCGTTGTAGTTATCCTTACCATCGAATGTACCGCCGTTGATTGTAGTAGTTGAGCCATTCCATGCTACGAGAGCATGAGCTGTAATACCGTCGATACCATTACAAGTGAAAGAGCCGCCATTGATTGTCATTGTACCATAATTGCTAACTGTAGAGTGAATAGACTTTATCTCACCACCGTTTACAATCACTTCACCACCTGCGTTATCAATAGCATATGTATAATCACAAATATTATTGATAGTACCACCATTGATTACAGTTGTTGCACCCTCGTCCACGCGAAGAGTAGTTGCGTCATAACCGCCATTGTTTACCTGGTTATCATCCTCAAGAGTAGTAGCGATAGTACCGCTGTTCATTGTGAAAGTTGCACCCTCATAGTTGCGTACACCATAACCACCATTACCATCAATAGCGTTAATAGTGGCATTCTCAACGATCATATTGCCATAGTTGAAGATACCTCGAGCATTTACAGTACCATTCTTAAGAGTAAGCTTCGCGTGGTTTTCAAAAGCATAGATATGGTTGGTTGTTGAGCCCTCTGCGAGAGCAACATCGATTGTATGGCCACCCAAATCAAGAACAACATCATGTCTCAACTCAAGAGTACCCTTCAATGTGATATCGCTGGGCAAAGTGAACTCACCACCAACAGTCTGGATATCCATGATAAGCTTCTCGATAGCAGTCTCAGGAAGAGTTGTGTCGTTGAAATCCTCCTCTACCTCAATATTGAAGTCGTTAGAAGTAGTAAGCAAGTTACCTACGATATAAGTCTTGTAGTTGCGCTGTACGGGAACAGTTGTGTACTCGCGAGTGATAGGAGATGTGCCATCAGCATTCTCGCTTGCCAACATAGTGACATTCACCAACTCACGAGCATTTACCAATACATAGTTCATTGCAAGCATGTCATAGCCCTTACCGCCTACGGTAACTGTACCCGTTGCCTTAGTTGCAGACTTGAAAGTGAAATCAGCTTTGTCGCTTACAGCACCATTGATAAAGTCCAAAGTCTTGTAAGACTGAACAACAGCAACCTGAGTAGTAGCTACGGTAACACCTGCGGCAGTTGCTGCAGTTGTATCGGCAGTTGCGATGTTAATCTGTGCAAATGGACGAGTAAGCTCAATCTTGTGAGTCTTCTTCGTGGGGTCGATTGGAGAGTAGTTGTAGAACGCATCGTAAGCCTCGTTGTTAGCTGTGAGGTTTGTGTTGTCGATGGTCATTGTCTTACCTGCCCAATCTACAGTGTAAGGTGCATTAGGAGCCGAAGCCCAGAAGAGTGCAGTGTACTGACGACCCTCTACCAAAGATACATCGAAGGTGTGAACACCAGAAAAATTGTTAATAGAACCGCTGATAGCATTAAGCTTCTCGCCATCCTCATCATAGAACGCCCACTCAAGATTTGTAGCGGTCGTTCCCTCGCCGTAACGAGTTGCCAACTCCGGAGAGTCGATAGTAAACGATACCAAAGACTCGTTGCCCACCACGGCTGAGTCATCCTTGGTACATGCGGTTGCAAGCATGGCCATCGCAGCAACTGCCAAGAAAATCTTTTTCATAATTGATTAATATTAAAATAAGTTAAAAAAAAGGTTAAAAAAATATGTCTAAGTTCTGTTTAATGTTTTGGTTAAAAAACTTGCTTTTCGCGCAGCGACACCAACACATATTACTACAAAGTTACAAAAATATTGGTCAAAAAATCCCCCCCCCGAAATTTTTGCATTTTTATGCAAAAATAGTTAAAATATTAGCATATATGCAAAATAAGCGCATATTTTCAGGGTGTTTATGCATGAAAAAACAGGGGTATATTAGTGATTTGAGGAGAATCGGAGGAGAGGCAGAAAAGTTCAATAATTGTATTTTCGAAGGGAATTTGCTCGGCAAAGGGCACAAAAAAACCCGACACAAGGTCGGGTTAAAACAGTTTCACTGCGGGGCTTTACTCCCACTCGATAGTAGCCGAAGGTTTGGGCGACATATCGTAGCAGACGCGGTTCACATTCGGAACCTCCGCCAAGATACGCTTGGTAATCTTATCCAAAACGGCCCAATCGACATGCTCGATAGTAGCGGTCATGGCGTCGATAGTATTCACGGCGCGGATAATCACGGGCCAATCATACGAGCGGGCATTGTTTCTTACACCCACAGACTTAAAGTCGGGAACGACAGTGAAATACTGCCATACGGTCTTATCCAAGCCCGCAGCCTTGAACTCCTCGCGCAAGATAGCGTCCGACTCGCGCACAGCCTCCAATCTGTCGCGGGTGATAGCGCCCAAGCAACGAACACCCAAGCCCGGGCCGGGGAACGGCTGGCGATAGACCATATCGTAAGGCAAGCCCAACTCAACTCCACAAGCACGCACCTCGTCCTTGAAGAGCTGCTTCAGAGGCTCAACCAACTCAAACTGCAAATCCTCGGGCAGACCGCCGACATTATGGTGCGACTTAACCATCTTGGCAGTCTTGGTACCGCTCTCGACGATGTCGGGATAGATTGTACCCTGACCCAAGAAGTCGATGCCGTCCAACTTGCGGGCCTCCTCCTCGAATACGCGGATGAACTCGCCGCCGATAATCTTACGCTTCTGCTCGGGGTCCTCAACGCCCTCCAACTTCGACAAGAAGCGCTCGGTAGCATCAACATAGACGAGGTTTGCGCAGAGTTGCTTGCCGAAAATCTCGACAACAGCCTCCGACTCGCCCTTACGCATCAAGCCGTGATTCACATGCACGCAGACCAGATTGTCGCCGATGGCCTTCAACAGAAGAGCTGCAACAACTGAAGAGTCTACGCCTCCCGACAGTGCCAACAGCACCTTCTTGTCGCCAACCTGCTGACGGATAAGCTCCACCTGGTCGGCAACAAAGTTTTTCATGTTCCAATTAGCCTCCGCCTTGCAAGTGTCGAAAACAAACGACTTCACAGCCGCCTTGATAGCCTGCTCGTCATCGGCAAACTGCGCCAATTTAACCGCGCACTTAGCCTTGTCGTGACCTGCCGCCATAACGGGAAGACCAGCATCGTAAATC
Source organism: Alistipes sp. (assembly GCA_017532885.1). Next base: position 59,594 of record JAFXIS010000057.1, read on the forward strand.
TCGGGCCTTACATCAATCTCCACGCCGTCGATAACATTGTTGGGGCCTCCATTGATAATTACGCCCTTCACTCCAGGCAAAGCCTTCAACTCCTCTGCTGTAATGTCGTGGGGGTAAATCTCTGAATATACGCCCAACGCACGGATTGCTCGAGCCACCACGGTATTCTCGTGGCTACCCAAGTCCAAAATAACAATCATGTCCTGTTTCATTGTCTTGTATTTGTTTTAATTAGTCTCTTATTTTTGTCATTGCGAGGAGGACATTAGTCCGACGCGGCAATCTACCATTGTTTTATTCTGTATCTCCGAACAAATCTCTCCACAAGGGATTTTGTGTCGCAATAAGCTCCTCCTTTTTTCGCCTTGACCAACCCTTTATCTGTTTCTCTCGTGCTATTGCTTCCCTAATATCTGTGTACTCCTCAACAAATATCACTTTTGATATCGCATATTTAGCAGTAAAGCCTCCCAACTCTTTCGCTTTGTGTTGTCGAATGCGTTGTTGCAGATTGCTTGTCACACCAACATACAACACCGTGTTATTGGTGTTCGTCATAAAATAGATCCAATACCTCAACCCCACACCACTCATAAGCGAAACAAAGGTAGATTGCCACGCATAATTACATTATGCTCGCAATGACATATTATTTATATCAAAAACGGCTCGCCGCATAAGCGCAGCCGAGCCGTTAAGTATTATTCACCGCGTGTGTAGTTCGGGGTTTCGCGTGTAATGGTAATGTCATGCGGGTGATTCTCGACAACTCCGTTCGAGGTGATGCGCACGAACTTCGCCTTTTGCAACTCTCCGATATTGTGCGCTCCGCAGTAACCCATACCGGCACGAATACCTCCAACCAACTGATATACCGTCTCGTTAAGTGAGCCCTTGAATGGTACGCGACCCACAATGCCCTCCGGAACAAGTTTCAAGGCATCTTTCTGCTCGCCCTGGAAGTAACGGTCTGATGAGCCCGCCTTCATGGCATCGATAGAACCCATACCGCGATAGGTCTTGAACTTACGGCCGTTATAGATAATTGTTTCGCCCGGTGACTCCTCGGTACCTGCAAACATTGAGCCAACCATAACGCAGTCGCCACCTGCAGCCAAAGCCTTCACGCAGTCACCCGAATAGCGCAAGCCTCCATCGGCAATAACGGGGATTCCGCTGCCCTTAATGGCATGTGAAGCATCGTAGATTGCTGTAAGCTGGGGAACATCCACGCCGGCGATGATGCGGGTAGTACAGATTGAGCCGGGGCCAATGCCGACCTTGATGCCATCGGCACCCGCAGCAACCAACATCTTGGCAGCCTCGGCAGTAGCGATATTTCCGACAACAACATCCAACTCGGGGAAGTGGCTCTTAATCTTCTTAAGCATCTCGATAACATTCTTCGAGTGGCCATGTGCCGAATCCAAAACCACAGCATCAACACCCTCGGCCATCAAAGCTTGAACGCGCTCCATAGCATCGGGAGTAATACCAATACCGGCAGCTACGCGCAAACGGCCCTTCGAGTCCTTGCAGGCATTGGGATGATCCTGTACCTTTGTTATATCTTTATAGGTAATAAGTCCGATAAGTTTGTTATTATCGTCCACAACGGGCAGCTTCTCAATCTTATTCGAGAGCAAAATCTCGGAAGCCTTCTCCAACTCGGTAGAGTGTGTGGTGATAATGTTCTCCCTGGTCATGACCTCGCCGATTTTGCGGCCCATATCGCGCTGGAAACGCAAATCGCGGTTGGTAACAATGCCAATAAGCAGATTTTCGTCATCCACAACAGGAATACCGCCAATCTTATTATCGTGCATCAATTGCAGAGCATCGCCCACAGTCTGCTCCTTAGAGATTGTAATGGGGTCATAAATCATACCACTCTCGGCACGCTTTACACGGCGAACATGCGCAGCCTGCTCGGCAATAGACATGTTTTTATGAATTACGCCGATACCACCCTCACGCGCGAGGGCAATAGCCAAAGGAGCCTCCGTTACGGTATCCATAGCGGCAGACACAATGGGTATGTTCAATTTGATATTGCGCGAAAAACGAGTCTCGGTAGAGACTGTACGCGGCATTACTTCTGAATAGGCGGGTACGAGCAACACATCGTCGAAGGTCAAGCCTGTCGATTGTACCCTTTCATCGATGAATGACATAATGCAGTAGGGTTTTTGTTGCGCACAAAGATACAGAGAAGAATTCAAAATTCAAAATGCAAGATTCAAAATTTTGGCTGGCGCAGCAAAAAAATAGGGAATTTAGGGAAGTTAGTGAATGTAGGGAATTTTGTGCAGATGCAAAAATAGTCTCGACACTTCTCCAAACTCTCTAAATTCCTTAATTTCCCAAATAATTTTGAACCGACGCTGCGGTGCGAAAGCAGAGGGTACTTGCACATTATGCCGAGCTGCGATGAGGAAATGAGAATTTATTTCTCATAATTTAGAATTTTGAATTAAAAGATGTAACTTTACACCCAAATATACTTTCTTGGAAGAAATGCCGACAGATAGCACAACATATCATGTTCCTGTACTTTTGGAGGAGTCAATCGAGTTGCTTGATATTCAGCCCGAAGGGACTTATTGCGACCTTACATTCGGAGGAGGTGGTCACTCTCGACGCATATTGCAATCGTTGGGTGAGGGTGGGCGATTATTCTCGTTCGACCAGGACCGCGATACACTGAAAAATGCACCCGACGATGAAAGATTTAATTATGTGGAGAGCAATTTCCGCTTTTTAAGAGGTGCGCTACGCTTGAGGGAGGTCAAGCAGGTGGATGGTATTTTGGCGGATTTAGGCGTATCATCGCACCACTTCGATGCCACAGAGCGAGGTTTCTCGTTCCGAGGTGAGGCTCCGTTGGATATGCGCATGAATCAGCGTGGAGGTCGCACGGCTGCCGACATAGTGAATCAATACGATGCCGAAGCGTTAGGGCGCATACTGAAGGAGTATGGCGAGTTAGACACCACATGGAAGATTGCGTCGTGCATCGTAAGGGCGCGAGAGCAGGCACCCATACTCACCACAGCACAGTTGGTCGAGGCGGTGAAGCCCTGCACACCGAAGCGTGACGAGTCGAAGTTCTTGACAAAGCTTTTTCAGGCTCTGCGCATCGAGGTAAATGGCGAGATGGAGGCCCTGAAGATGGCTTTGGAGCAGTCGCTCAAGGTGTTACGCCCCGGAGGAAGGCTTGTAGTTATATCGTACCACTCGTTGGAGGATAGACTGGTGAAGAATTTTATGCGTAGCGGAAATTTCGAGGGCAAGGTCGAGCAGGACTTCTTTGGTCGTAGTCAGACACCCTTCGAGGTGGTTACGCGCAAGGCGGTTGTTCCGACTAATGAGGAGGTGGCACGAAATCCCCGCTCGCGTTCGGCAAAATTGCGCGCAGCGATAAAATTGTAAAAAATAGAGAATACATGTACCCGCAGAGTGATAATGATGAATTTAACCCCTTGACAGAGGAGGAGTTGCGCAAGGCTGAGGAGGAGGAAGAGTTCCGCCGCCGCGTGCGTCGCGAGGTGCTGCGCGTACAGAGTGGCGAGGCTGACGAGGATATTGAGCGCGACCGCGAGGAGCAGGAGGAGGCCGAGCGCGAAGAGAAGGAACGCGAGGCAAAGAAGCAGAAGAAGCGTTCACGGCTTTTCTGGCAGCTCTTTTCGGGGAATATTCTCATAAACAAAAGTGTAGCAGATAATTACCACTATTTTGCAGCAATTGCCGTGATGTGTTTCGTGAGCATCGCCGTGATGTTTATGACCCTGTATGCCGACCTCAGATACTCGCAATTGGAGCGCGAATTACAGTTGGTGCGCGAGCGTTCGATTCGCTTGCAGGAGCAGCTATACAACAGCACAACGCACTCGGCAATAAAAGAGCAGCTCAAGGAGCGTGGTATCCCCTTAAAAGACCCCGACAAGGCAAAGGAGATTGTAGAATAGGCGCATCGAAGGCAATAGAGAAAGGCAAAGATAGACGAAAACGATGGCAAAGAAGCAGAACGATATAGATGTAAAGGACGAGATGTTCGGCAGGGTGAAGCTGGTATATGGGCTCTTTATCGTGGTGGCACTTCTTGTGCTTGTGCGTTTGATTTGGGTTTTTGCTATAAGTGACGAGATTCACCACAACGCCCAGAAGCTCGATGAGCGCATATTCCGCATGGATACGGTATATGCTCGACGCGGTTCGATTTTGGCACGCGACGGAGCCCCACTTGCTACCTCGATTTTGCGTTACAGGGTCGATTTCGACATGGCAAGTGAGGGATTTGATTCGTTGGCGTTATTTAAGGAAAATGCCGACTCGTTAGCGAAGCTCTTGGCTCCATTTTTTAAGGACCGCACAGCAAAGGAGTATAGTCAAGCGTTGCTTAAAGAGCATGAAAAGCACTACAAGATAGTATATCGTAAGGATACTTTGGCGTATCGCAGCGAGGGTATGTTAGGGCGTTTTTGGGATATGCTTACGGGGAATGAGTTCAAAAATGTGGCTTTGCACGACACGCTGCGCGACCATCGTCCGGTAAATATTTTGCCTCGCGAGGTTGATTACAACGAGTGGCAGGTGCTACGAAAATATCCTATCCTAAATTGGAATTTAGGCATGACATATCGCCTTGTGACGCTCGACCAACGAGTATATCCCTATGGGGAGTTGGGGCGTAGAACTTTAGGCATGGTACGCAACAACCTCAGCAAGGAGGACCTTGAAAAGAGGAAGGGCCGCTACGGCATTGAGCATGTATACAGCAAGTATTTGGAAGGAGGCAATGGTCGCACGATGCGTCAGCGCATAGCTCCGGGATTCTCGATTGCGGTGCAAGACGAAAAGAACATAAACGCCGAGGACGGGTTGGATGTAGTGACGACCTTAGATGTTGATATTCAGAATATTGCCGACGCAGCTTTGAGGCGTCAGCTTCAAGCCAACAATGCCATTTGGGGCAATGTGATGGTTATGGAGGTGGCGACGGGCGATATTTTGGCGATGGTAAACTTAGGCGAAACGGCAGAACGCAGCGGCATCTACACCGAGCGTGACGAATATGCCCTGACGCGCCGTCATGAGCCGGGCTCGACATTTAAGCTGGCAGCGATGTTGGCTCTTTTGGAGGATTGCGCCATGTCGCCCGAAAAAAAGTATTTTACCAATCATGGTAAGCCTACGCAGGTGGGAAACAGCCACCTCGCGATGTTTGAAGATTCGCACGACTTGGGTGACTCACTCAATTTGAAGGAGGCGGTTGCCGAGTCGTCGAATGTATACTTCACAACGGCTATATACGACCATTACAAGGATAATCCGCAGCGTTATGTGGAGTTTTTGAGCAAAAACCTGCACCTCGACCGCACGGTGGGAATGGAGGCTATGGGTGAGTTGAAATCCAACCTCGACGATTTCAAGAAGGGAGGCAAAGCGCATTGGAATGTGCGTACGCTGCCGGAGATGGGATATGGTTACACGATTGAGATATCGCCCGTACAGACTTTGACGCTCTATAATGCGGTGGCAAACCGAGGTAAAATGGTGGCACCGAGGCTTATACGCGAGGTAAGGCGCGGAGATGAGGTTGTGGAGCAATTCCCGACACAGGTGCTGGTTGAAAAGATTTGTTCAGACAAGACGCTCGATATTGCGCACGACTGCCTGGTTGAAACGGCTCGCACGGGAACGGCGGCATGGTTCTTCCGCGACACGGCATCGTTCCGCGTAGCGGCAAAGACCGGTACGGCGCAGTATGTTCAGGGTGTAAAGCGTAGTGAAGGCTACTATTATGGTTCGATGGTAGCATACTTCCCTGCCGAGAATCCGAAGTATACGGTCATGGCGGGAATATTGACATGCAGCGCACGCGGAGGCTCGTATTATGGCGCCGGACTTACGGGACAAGTGTTGAAAGAGATTGTTTACAACACATATTATCGTGACGAGGAGTGGCATCGCGAGCTTACGCCCGCCCAGAAGGAGCAATATCCCGAAAAGATGAAGGGTGGACACATTGCTTCGGTGCGCAGGGTTGCCGACAAGTTCTCGCCCAGAGTGTCGTTCGACAAACGCGACGGCTGGGGTGCGGTGAAAGTAGATACGCTGAAGAATGTAGATATTCGCAGCATCGAGGGCGAACAGGTAATGCCCAATGTCAAAGGTATGGGATTGCGCGATGCGGTATATATGCTTGAGAGTCGCGGTTTGACGGTCAGATTCTCGGGTGCCGGCATGGTGCAAAGTCAAAGCATACCCGCAGGGCAAAAAATTAAGAGCGGAGAGAGTGTTACTCTCACATTGAAATAGGAGAAAGATGAGCAGAAAATTGAGCGAAATATTCGCCGCAACGGAGGTTATAAAGCTAATTACGGCGTGCAACAGCGAAATCGGAGGATTGGTCTACGATTCTCGGGCTGTGAAGAGCGGAGATTGTTTCTTTGCGGTAAGAGGAACGCAGGCGGATGGACATAAATACATCGCGGCGGCAATAGAGAGAGGCGCAACGGCGATTGTATGTGAGGAACTACCCGAAACATTGGTCGAGGGAGTGAGCTACGCGGTGGTTGCCGATACCACAAAGTCGATGGCGGACATTGCTGCGGCGTATTACGGGAACCCGTCACGCAAAATAAAGTTGGTAGGTGTAACGGGCACAAACGGTAAGACAACAATCGCTACCCTGCTCTACGACCTGTATCGCCGCATGGGTTATCGTGTGGGACTTATATCGACGGTCGTTTACCGCATCCACGAGCGAGAGATTGCCTCAACACACACCACGCCCGACACAATACGCCTCAACGCCATGTTGCACGAAATGGTGGAGGAGGGTTGCGAATATTGCTTTATGGAGGTGTCGTCACACTCGGTGGTGCAGGAGCGCATCCGAGGTCTGCATTTTACGGGAGCGATTTTCACAAACCTCACACACGACCATTTGGACTATCACGGCTCGATGGCAGAGTATATAAAGGCGAAAAAACGATTGTTCGATGCGCTACCCAAGAGCGCCTTTGCGCTGACGAATGCCGACGACAGAAATGGTGAGGTGATGCTGCAAAATACGCGAGCAAAGTGCTATCGCTACTCTTTACGCCAGATGGCGGATTTCAGATGCAAGATTTTGGAGATGCTATTTGACGGCATGCTGCTGAGGCTCGGAGGCAACGAAGTGTGGGTGAACTTCCTCGGTCGCTTCAACGCCTATAACCTGACGGCTGTGGCAGGTGCTGCCATATTGCTCGGTGCCGAGGAGCAGGAGGTACTGCAACATTTGAGCGCACTGCACTCGGTGAGTGGTCGCTTTGAGCCCATTCGCTCGGAGAGTGGCATTACCGCCATTGTGGATTATGCTCACACGCCGGATGCTTTGCAGAATGTGATTGACACGATAAACGATATACGCTGCGAGGGTCAGCGACTGATTGTGGTGTGTGGCTGCGGAGGCGACAGGGACTCGACGAAGCGTTCGGCAATGGGGCGCATAGCCTCATGCGAAGCGGATATCGCCATATTTACCTCGGATAATCCGCGTACGGAGGACCCCGAGAAGATTCTCGATGAAATTATGGCGGGTGTGGAGGAAAGTGCGCAGACCCTGCGCATAACAGACAGGCGACAAGCCATACGCACGGCGGTGATGTTGGCAAAGGCAGGAGATATATTGCTCGTTGCAGGCAAGGGCCATGAGGATTATCAGATAATTGGTACCGAGAAGGTTCACTTTGACGACAAGGAGGAGTTGCGGGATGCGTTTGGGGGAATTCATAATTCAAAATTCAAAATTCAAAATTGAGGCTGACGCACCAAAATTACTCTTCGAAATATTTCAAACTAAATCGTACAGCCTTATTTATATATTTTGCGACGATTACCAACCGAAGGTTAATTTTGAATTTTGAATTCTGAATTTTGAATTGATTTGTTGGCGTATGTGAGCATTCGCAAGGCAAGGGAGATGAAGAATGTGTCAGCCAAACGAATTTACGGGAATTAGAAGTATTAGGATAATTAGAAAACACAACAAAATATGCTCTATTCATTATTTCAATACCTCGACGAGAGGTTTGATTTGCCGGGCTCGGGAATGTTTCAATATATCTCGTTCCGCTCGGCTGTGGCGGTAATTTTAGCACTGCTGATTACGATTTTATTCGGTCGCTCGATTATTCGGATGCTTCAGCGACACCAGATTGGCGAGGAGATTCGTGACTTGGGACTGGAAGGTCAGCTCTCGAAGAGGGGCACGCCGACGATGGGTGGCGTGATAATTCTCTTGGCGATACTCGTTCCGATACTCTTGGTCGGCAGGTTGGATAATGTTTATGTGCAGCTGATGATTGTATCGACCATATGGCTGGGTGTCATAGGTTTCCTCGACGATTATATCAAGACCTTCCGCCACAAAAAAGAGGGTCTGAAAGGGCGTTTCAAGATTGTGGGTCAGGTAGGTTTGGGTATTATCGTGGGTACGGTGATGTGCTTCTCGCAGGATGTGGTTATTCGTGAGAAGATTTCGGAGCCTACCGAGAGCGTGATAATTGACGAGAGTGGCAACACCGTAGTTACGCAGACACAGCGCGCCGTAATGAGCCCCACTCCCCAAAAGACCACAAAGACAACTATCCCGTTTATCAAAGACAACGAGTTCGACTATGGTTGGTTGGCAGGGGGTAATTCGATTCTCACATGGTTGCTCTATATTCTGGTGGCGATATTTGTGGTGACGGCAGTGTCGAACGGAGCAAACCTTACGGATGGACTTGACGGCCTGCTGACGACCGTGTCGGTCCCGATAATTATGGTGCTGGGTACACTGGCGTATCTGTCGGGACATATAATTTATGCCGATTATCTCAATATTATGTATATCCCCGAATCTTCGGAGTTGGTGGTATTTGCTGCGGCAATGGGTGGAGCGTTGCTCGGATTTTTGTGGTACAACTCCTTCCCGGCGCAGATTTTTATGGGCGATACGGGTTCGTTGGCAATTGGAGGTATCATCGCCGTTTTTGCGCTCTGCATACGCAAGGAGTTGCTCTTGCCGCTGATGTGTGGCGTATTCCTGGCAGAGGCGGTGTCGGTAATGGTACAGGTGAGCTACTTCCGCTACACAAAGCGTAAATATGGCGAGGGACGACGCATACTCTTAATGTCGCCCCTACATCATCACTACCAGAAGAAGGGATTATTTGAAACAAAGATTGTTATGCGCTTCTTCATTGTGTCGATTTTGTTGTGCGCACTGACACTTGTAACACTTAAAATGCGATAAAGACGATGAAAAAGATAGTTGTTTTGGGTGGCGGCATAAGCGGCTACGGCTCGGCGGTATTGGCTAAAAAGAGGGGCTTTGATGTCTTTCTGAGCGATGCGGGAAAGATTGCCGAGCGATACACAAAGACGCTCGATGAGTGGCAGGTAGAGTGGGAGCAGGGAGGTCACTCGATGGAGCGGATATTGGCTGCCGACGAGGTGATAAAATCGCCCGGAATACCCGAAAAAGCTCCCGTAGTAAAGGCTCTGCGCGAGAAGGGTGTGCCTATTATCTCGGAGATGGAGTTTGCGGCGCGATATATGGGTAAGGCAAAGACAATCTGCATTACAGGCTCGAACGGCAAAACAACAACTACATCGCTCATTTACAAGATTATGCGCGATGCGGGCATAAATGTTGCGCTGGGTGGAAATATTGGCGAGAGCTTCGCTTATCAGGTTGCCACAGCCGACTTCGACTGGTATGTCTTGGAGTTGAGCTCGTTCCAGCTCGACGGCATGTATGATTTCCGCGCCGACATAGCTGTTTTAATGAACATAACGCCCGACCATTTGGACCGCTACGACTACTGCTTCCAGAATTATGCAGATTCGAAAATGCGCATAACGCAAAACCAGCATTCGCGCTCGGCGTTCATCTATTCGGCTGACGACGAGGTAATTGCAGCCGAGATTACGAAGCGACCCGAGATGCGCATGCGCCAACTGCCCTTTGCAGCACATGCCGCCGTTGCGAGTGCGGCAGGTGATGCGTTCCTTACGCCCGACGGAGAATTTACGGCAAGAGTGGGCAAGAAGTGCCTTACGATTGATACGCAGAAGATGCAGATTAAGGGTCTGCACAACGCCTACAATGCTATGGCGGCAGCATTGGCAACTTTGGCAGCCGGAGTGGAGGCGGAGCAAATCGAGCGCAGCATATATTCGTTCTCGCCCGTAGAGCATCGCTTGGAGCCGGCAGGAGAGAAGGATGGTGTGAAGTGGATAAACGACTCGAAGGCGACGAATGTCGATTCGGTGTGGTATGCTTTGGAGAGTATGACTCGCCCTACCATTTGGATTGCCGGAGGAACGGATAAGGGTAACGACTATGAACCGTTGAAGGGCTTTGCACGCGAAAAGGTTAAGGCGCTTATCTGCATGGGTGTAGATAACGCAAAGTTGGTCGAGGCTTTTACAGATGTGGTGCCGAAGGTTATAAGCACAGCGTCACTCGATGAGGCTATGCAGGCAGCTCGCGCAATCGCCGTGGAGGGAGATACGGTATTGCTCTCGCCGGCATGTGCAAGCTTTGACCTCTTCAAGAATTATGAGCAACGCGGCGAACTATTCAAAAAGTGGGTTAAAGAGAATATTTTGAACGATTAACGACTACGCCACAAGGCGTACGAGAAGCATGAAGGAGCAGGTAGATTACGAAAAATATGTTGTTCGCATGAACGAACAGGAGGAGCCGCAGAGCGATGCCACCCCCACCAAAACAGAGGAGGCGGAGAGCAGTTTTACGGATGTCGTAAAGCGACTGCTGGGCGGCGACAGGGTGCTGTGGGTAATAATCATCGCCCTGATGACGATTTCGGTCTTGGTGGTATACTCCTCAACAGCGAAGATGGCCTACATGCCCAGCTCCTCGACTTCGCCCATGGAGTTTTTGCGCTTCCAGCTCCTGCTGTTGATATTCGGCATCGTGCTGATGTTCGGCACGCATCGCATAAACAGCCGCGTATATCGCGCAACGGCCAACCTTGCGTGGTTTGCAGCGATAGGTTTGACCGCAGCGGTATATTTTATGGGCGTAACAACCAATGGTGCAGCGCGTTGGATTCCGATATTCGGATTTCAGTTCCAGCCCTCAGAGATGCTCAAGATTGCCATTGTGATGTATCTGGCGCGGCAGTTGGCAAAGCGACAAAAGGCGATTCACACGATGCGCATAGTGCCGAGCCTGAAGTTCTGGACTTGGTCGAGTCCGAAGCAAAAGGCAATTTGGGCCGATGGCGGGCGTTATATATTCGCACCAATAGTACTCTCGTGCATGGTGATTCTGCCGGCACACACCTCTTCAGCGGTAATTGTCTTTCTGCTCTCGGTTGCCATGCTCTTTATCGGGCGCGTGAAGCTGATAGAGATTTGGCGCCTGCTGACATGGGTTGTGGCGGGTGTGGCGCTACTCTTCATGCTCAATATCGGTCGCGGAGATACTGCCGGAGGTCGTTTATCGACTTGGTGGGAGCTGTGGACCACATCGCGCATGGAGATTCCTGCCGAAGATTTAACCGACACCGAGCGTTCGATGATTGCTATACATAATGGTGGTATTTTGGGGCGCGGAGCGGGACAAAGCACCGTACGCGTGGAGATGACCCACCCCGAGAGTGATTATGCGTTTGCCTTCTTTGTCGAGGAGTATGGCATAGGTTTGGCGATGATTTTGGTGGCGCTGTATGTATGGATTTTCTTCCGCGCGATAGAGATTTTTGATAAATGCCCCAAGAAATTCCCGGCGATGTTATCGTTGGGATTGGCTCTGCTGATTACGGGGCAGGCACTGGCGCATATTATGGTGACGGTGAATATTTTCCCCGAAACGGGACAGACCCTTCCGCTGATTTCGCGAGGAGGCTCGTCGCTGATTTTCACATGTATAGCGTTGGGTATGATTCTCAGCGTAAGTCGCCAAACCGAGGAGGGCTCGCATGCGGACGATAATTAAAGAAAAATTCAAAATTCAAAATTCAAAATTATTAACCACCTTTTTGAATTTTCCTGATTATGGACGATATAAGATTAGACAAATACCTTTGGGCGGTGCGAGTGTTCAAGACACGCAGTGATGCCGCCGATGCTATACGCAACAATCGCGTATTGGTAAATGATGCCTACGCCAAGCCATCGCGTGAGGTGAAGGTGGGAGATATAATAAGCGTGAAACGCATGCCCGTGACCTATCTCTACAAGGTTATAGATTTGGTGAGCAGCCGTCAGCCGGCGAAGAATGTCCCCAACTACTGCCTCAACATTACCCCCCAAGAGGAGTTGGACAAGCTCTCGGTGCCACGCGAAACAATTTTTGTATTCCGCGAGCGTGGTACAGGTCGCCCGACAAAAAAGGAGCGCCGCGAGATAGATGCCCTGATGGATGGTTTCTACTTCGAGGAGGAGGATTTTTAGGCAGGAATGTCTTAACAACATAAATATGTGGACGCTCAACAAATGTTTTGGGCGTCTACTTTTTTATTAAAACAATATAACAAAGGGGGTTACAAAGTTTTCAAAACCGGAAAAAATGAATTGACCGCTATACATTACATATATATGCAGATTGTTTTTTGCTCTTTTTGCAAAAATATCATATCTTTGTAGTAGAATCCGGAATAGGCTCTCGGCATGAAGGTTGCCACAATAAAATGGGAGGGTATTTCGTTTGATTTATAACAAGAGGTGCGAGGCCTTTGAAACGGAGTGTAAACCTCAAAAACTATTACATTATGAAGAAGTTATTAATACTTGGAGTCATGGCGATGTCAATGGCGGCAGCGGGATGCTCGGCAGCATTCTACTCGTCGGCAGGCGCCTACGATGACCTTTATGCTACACACGATACAAATGCAATAGCGGCACGACAGAAAGCCGAGGCGGAGGCTCGAAAAGCAGAAGCAGAGGCACGCAGAGCAGAGGCAGCTGCGGCTCAGGCACAATGGGAGGCTGAAGTGGCGAAATATCAGGCGGCAGCGGCGGCGCAGAACAACACCGCGCAGGCGGCATATCGTACAGACGCCGATGGCATTATAATCGTGGATGAGCCGACATATGTTTCGTATGAGAGCAACTACAACCCTTATCAGGGTTATGTGGCGGATTCGTACGAGAGCGCATATGCGCGTCGCCTCAGAGGTTTCCACTCGGCAACATATCGCATGCCGTCGAGCTATTTTAACCTGCGCTACGGAGGCTCGTTCAGCTATGTAACGGCTTATGACCCCGGATATTACAACATCATGGTGTCGGGCGACCAGGTATGGGTGGAGCCGAAATACATCACTTCGATGTTCGGCACATGGGGCGCAACAAACGCTACGGCAATGATTTACTCTCCGTGGTATTACGGGTGGAGCGGCTACAACCCCTGGTATAACTCATGGTGGGGATATCCTCACTACTCGTGGTACGATTGGAATTGGAACATCTGCTACGGCGGAGGTTGGGGCGTAAATCTCTGGTGGGGCTGGGGAGGTCATTATCACCCCTGGCGACCCTATTACGGACCTCATTGGGGTTGGCATGGTCCGCACTATGTACACCACCACGGGCCACACTACGGACACCCGCACTATGGTCACAACTATCGTGACAACCGCTACTACGGCTCACGCGGCAACAACCACCGCATAGACGGCGGTCACTACGCTCCGTCGCGTGGCGGAGATCGCGGCACGATAAATCGCGGTTCAGGTCGCGTAACGCCATATCGCTCACCCAGCAATGGAAATGTATATGGTCAGAGTGGCTCACGCACAGGGAACTCGGCTGCAACGGTAAATAACAGCACACAAAATCGCACTCCGGGCTCGGTAAGCAGAGGTTCGGGTAGCGCAGCGAGAGGAAATAGCAGTGCCGTAAGAGGAAGTGGCAGCAGCGGCTCGTCAAGAGGTACAATTGCGACACCTTCAAACAGCAACAACAGAGGTGGACAGGTGACAAGACCCTCAAGCACATCGAAGTCGTCAAGCTCCTCAAGTTCGCGCGGAACAGCTTATCGCAGTTCGCAGAACTCACAGCAGAAGAGCAGTAGCAGTAGCTCGTCGAGAAGCTCAAGTTCTTGGAACTCAAACTCTTCGTCATCACGCGGCTCAAGCAGCAGCTACAACTCGGGTAGCAGTTATAGCTCCGGCAGTCGCGGAGGAGGATACAGCTCGGGAGGAGGATACAGCTCAGGCGGTTCGCGCTCAGGCGGAAGTAGCTCGCGAGGCGGAAGATAGGTGTGAGAGCAGAATTCAAAATTCAAAATTCAAAATTCA
>JAFXIS010000009.1 GCA_017532885.1 Alistipes sp.
ACCGTAACCAAATCCTCAGGGCGGAGATATTTTTGTGCCAGGGACTGAAGTTCTTCGGGCGTTGTTTGGCGGATACGCTCCAAATTATACTGAATATGCGAATTGTCGAAGCCGCAGAGAATATTTTCGGTCGTAACATCGGCGATACCGAATGGTCCATCGAGTATGCGCATCATCTCTCCTGCCATAATATTCTTAACGAGCGACAACTCCTCAGCTGAAACAGGCTCATTGCGCAACATATCTATCTCGCGCATAATCTCCTCTAAAGCCGCATCCTTTACCTCGCAGCCGACCTGTGTAGCGATAGCCAAATAACCGGCATGCTGGAAATTCACCATTGCCGAGTAGGCTCCATATGTGAAGCCGCTGCGTTCGCGCAAGTTCTGCATAAGGCGCGAGCCAAAGTATCCTCCCAATATAGTCGAGAGCACCTGCATAGGTATAAAATCGGGATGCTGACGCGTAAATAGCATACGCCCCATGCGTATAGACGCCTGCACAGCCCCGTCGTGAGGCACAATCGTGCGGAGTGTAGTGTCGTATGAGGTGGGGATTACCAACTCCTCCGCGTTAGAGCGATGTGGCAGTTGAGCAGTAATTGACTCAATGCGTTGCATCACTTCGGGCGTTATATTTCCACTACACACCACAATGCAGTTCTCGGCCGTGAAACGCGCCTCATAATGCTTCATAAGTTGCTCTCGCGTGAGGTTATCGTACTCCTGCTCGCTATATGACACGCCATAGGGATGCTCCTTGCCGAACATGGCATGAGCAAATCGCTCGCGAGCAATGGTTTCGACCTTGCGGCGTTCGATGGTGAGCTGCTGACGACGCTTTGCAGCATAGGTCACAACCTCCCGCTCCGGAAAAATGGGATGCAGAATAACCTGCTCGATAATGTTTGCCGTTTTGTGGAAGAACTTCGAGAGTGTACAGAAGGTTATATAGGCGTAGTCGCGGTCGATATTGACATCGAAATATGAGCCATAATAATCCAAGCGCTCGGCAATCTGGCGAGCCGAAAGTTTTGTACTGCCCTCTCCCAACATATTTGCCGTAGCCGACGCGGTAAAGGGATGATGCTGCGTGGTTGAACCCGCATGGAATACAAACGAGAGGCGCACAACCTCATACTCGGGGCAGTGAATGGCATATATCGGCGTACCATTACTTGCCGTCAGTCGCTCCGCCGAGGGGACTGCGATGGTCGAAGGAATTGTTATCTGAGGTTGTTTCATTGCTTTGCACGGTAAATTAGGGTTGATGAATTCTCTCGGCGGAAAATACGACGCGAAAAATCGGCGACATCCTCTGCGCCTAATGAGCGGTAGATATCCACCTCGCGATTTATAAGCGATATATCTCCCGTCATCTCGTAATAGCCGAGGTTCATCGCTTTATTCATTACATTCAATTCACCAAAGAGCGTATTTGCCTCGAACTTATTCTTGACTTTGGCAATCTCATATTTTGATACTTTGCCCTGCTGAAGCTCGGAAATCTCTGCCCAAATAGCCTCCTCGGCAGCCTCAACCGAGGTCGTGGGTAATAACTGCCCCGTAAAGCAGAATGTTCCGCAATCCAAATCGCCCGAGATGTAGGCATTTGCGGTTGCGAACAAGCGCTTACGCTTGATGAGCCTATCGTAGAGGCGTGCCGAATCGCCACCCGCCAGGAGGTCGGAGGTCATATCCCCGACAAAAAAATCAGGGGATAGGCGGTTACCCATATGGAACGCTATAACTATCATTGTAGCAGGGACATCGCGCTCGACTTCCATTCTGCGAGGCTCGGTTTGCTCGGGCTCCACGGGGATTTGCTGCGGCGCAAAATCTCGATTTTCAATACCCGAAAACCACTTCTCCGCAAGAGAGAAAAATGCCTCAGGCTCGATATCGCCCGACACCGAGAGTATCGCATTGGAGGGTTGGTAATAACGCTCATAAAAGGCACGAATCTCCTCCACCGAAGCCGAAGATATATGGTCGGGCGAAAGTCCGATGGTTGCCCAACGATAAGGGTGGCGGGTATATGCCATTTGACGCATGAGCATCATAACATCGCCATATGGTTGATTGAGATATCGCTGACGAAACTCCTCAATCACAACGCGTTTCTCTATCTCGATAGCCTCCTCCGAGAGATTTAGCCCGTGCATGCGGTCACTCTCCAACCACAGAGCAGTCTGAATGTTATCGACGGGCAAAGTGATATAAAAATCGGTGTAATCGTTATTTGTGAAAGCGTTGTTCTCGCCACACGCCATCTGCACCGGAGTATCAAAATCGGGCACAGAGTGCGTACCCTTGAACATCAAATGCTCGAACAGATGCGCAAGACCTGTGCGTGAAGGGTTTTCGTTGCGAGCACCCACTTTGTAGAGAATGTTTACGGCAGCCATGCGCGATGTTCGGTCGTGATTGGCAAGCAGCGTAAGTCCATTCTCGAGTTTATGTTTTGAGTATGTTATCATTGCTCTTTGTCATGCTTTTTGCTCTACAAAAGTAATGATTTTTCCGAAGAGTGCAAAGTTTGCGACAGGGAGGGTTGTTGTGAAAATATTAACACTCGAAAACATTGTTTCCTACGGAAAATTTGTGTAACTTTGTCCGAATTTTGGAGTTTGCTTCAAACAAACGATAGATATATTCCATCGGAGTAACAAACAGAGAACAAAATATTCACAACAATAAACAAAATAAAAAGTTTAGTTATGTCAGAGAAGAAATTTATCACTTGTGATGGTAACTATGCAGCGGCGCATATCGCGTACAAATTTTCAGAGGTAGCTGCTATCTACCCTATCACACCTTCATCGACTATGGCCGAGTATGTAGACGAGTGGGCTGCACAGGGCCAGAAGAATATGTTTGGCGAGACCGTTAAGGTTGTCGAGATGCAGTCTGAGGCCGGTGCTGCCGGTGCTGTACACGGTTCTTTGCAGAGCGGCGCTTTGACCTCGACCTTCACAGCTTCACAGGGTTTGCTGTTGATGGTTCCCAACATGTATAAGATTTCGGGTGAGTTGTTGCCGGGTGTTTTCCATGTATCGGCGCGTGCTTTGGCTGCACAGTCATTGTCTATCTTCGGTGACCACCAGGATGTAATGGCTACACGCCAGACCGGATTTGCTATGTTGGCGACATCTTCAGTTCAGGAGGTTATGGATTTGGCTGGTGTTGCTCATATCGTCGCGTTGAAGGCTCGCGTTCCATTCCTTCACTTCTTCGACGGATTCCGTACTTCACACGAGATTCAGAAGGTTGAGATTATCGACGACGCATCGCTCACCTCATTGCTCGACCGCGATGCTCTTAAGGCATTCCGCGCTGCAGCTTTGAACCCCGAGCACCCCGTAACTCGTGGTACTGCACAGAACCCCGATATCTACTTCCAGACTCGTGAGGCTTCAAATAAGTTCTATGATGCAGTTCCCGACATGGTAGCTGATACTATGGAGAAGATTTCTCAGATTACAGGTCGTTGCTACAAGCCATTCACATATTATGGTGCTGAGGATGCCGAGAACATCATCGTAGCTATGGGTTCTGTAACCGAGACTATCAAGGAGACTATTGATTACTTGGCAAAGCAGGGCAAGAAGGTTGGTCTTATCACCGTTCACCTCTACCGCCCATTCTCAGAGAAGTATTTCTTCAATGTAATGCCTGCATCGGTTAAGCGCGTATGCGTTTTGGACCGCACAAAGGAGCCCGGAGCAAATGGAGAGCCTTTGTATCTCGATGTTAAGGATATGTTCTATGGCAAGGAGTCGCAGCCTATGGTTATCGGTGGTCGCTATGGTCTTTCATCAAAGGACACTACTCCCGCACAGATTTTGGCAGTTATCGAGAACTTGTTCGCAGCAGAGCCAAAGAATCACTTTACAGTAGGTATTAATGACGATGTTACTAACCTTTCATTGCCCGTAGGCGAGGAGGTTGCCGTAGCAGAGGCAGGTACTTTCGAGGCTTTGTTCTTCGGTTTGGGTGCTGATGGTACTGTAGGTGCTAACAAGAACTCAATCAAGATTATCGGTGGCACTACCGACAAGTATTGCCAGGCATACTTCTCTTACGACTCAAAGAAGTCGGGAGGTTACACATCTTCACACTTGCGTTTCGGCGATAACCCGATTCGCTCACCTTATTTGGTTACTACACCAGACTTCGTGGCTTGCCATGTACCATCGTATGTCGATAAGTATGATGTTTTGAAGGGCTTGAAGAAGGGTGGCTCATTCCTTTTGAACTCTGTTCACGATGCTGCGACCACTTGCGCTACTTTGCCCGACCACATGAAGGCTTATTTGGCAAAGAACAACATCAACTTCTATATCATCAACGCTACGAAGATTGCTGCCGAGCTTGGCTTGGGCTCTCGTACCAACACCATCATGCAGTCTGCATTCTTTAAGATTGCCGAGGTTATTCCTTTTGAGAAGGCTGTTGAGGAGATGAAGAAGGCTATCTTGAAGTCTTACGGCAAGAAGGGCGAGGATATCGTAAATATGAACTACGCTGCAGTTGATGCAGGTGGCTCGGCTGTTGAGAAGGTTGAGGTTCCCGCAGAGTGGGCTTCAATCGAGGTTAAGGCAGCAGAGGCTGTAGTTGATATGTCACGCCCCGCATTCGTGCGCGAGGTATGCGACCCGATTAACGCATTGAAGGGTGATGACCTTCCTGTATCGGCATTTAATGGTCGTGAGGACGGTACTTGGGATAATGGCACGGCTGCTTACGAGAAGCGCGGTATCGCTGTGAATGTTCCCGAGTGGTTGGTTGAGAACTGTATCCAGTGTAACCAGTGTTCTTATGTCTGCCCCCACGCTGCTATCCGTCCATTCCTCGCTACGGAGGAGGAGGCTACGGCTTTGGGTGATTTGGCTTGGAAGCAGGGCTTGGGTGAGACTAAGACCTACAAGTTCCGCATTCAGGTATCGCCACTCGACTGTACAGGTTGCGGCAACTGTGTTGATGTATGTCCTGCAAAGACCAAGGCTTTGGTTTTGAAACCTTTGGAGTCACAGATGCCACAGGCAGAGAATTGGAACGCCGTATTGAAGGGTGTAAGCATCAAGACCGATGTTATCGACAAGACCAAGAGCGTGAAGAACTTGCAGTTCGAGCAGCCTTTGTTCGAGTTCTCGGGTGCTTGTGCCGGTTGCGGTGAGACTCCTTATATTAAGACTATCACACAGCTCTTCGGCGACAAGATGATGGTTGCTAACGCTACGGGTTGTACATCTATTTACTCTGGTTCAGCACCTTCTACTCCTTACTGCACAAATTCCAAGGGTCAGGGTCCCGCATGGGCTAACTCACTCTTCGAGGATAACGCCGAGTTCGGTTTGGGTATGCATGTAGGTGTCGAGAAGTTGCGCGACCGCATCCAGAAGTATATGGAGCAGGCAATGGCCGAGTGCGAAAAGTGCTCAGATGAGCTTAAGGAGGCTATGAAGTCATGGATTGAGAATCGTGGCTCTTCGAATGCTTCTGCCGAGGCTACTGCCAAGCTGCTTCCGTTGTTGGAGGCTTGTGGTTGCGACTACTGCCAGAAGATTCTCGAGATGAAGGATTGGCTCGTTAAGAAGTCACAGTGGATTATCGGTGGTGACGGCTGGGGCTACGATATCGGCTTCGGTGGTGTAGATCATGTTTTGGCTTCAGGTATGGATGTAAATATCTTGGTTGTCGATACCGAGGTTTACTCTAATACAGGTGGTCAGTCATCTAAATCTACTCCCGTGGGTGCTGTTGCGAAGTTCGCATCAAGCGGTAAGCGCATCCGCAAGAAGGATTTGGGGGCAATCGCAATGACTTATGGTTATGTATATGTTGCTCAGGTATCAATTGGTGCTTCGCAGGCGCAGCTTTTGAATGTCTTGAAGGAGGCAGAGGCTTACCCTGGACCATCACTCATCATCGCATATGCACCATGTATCAACCACGGTATCAAGGGCGGTATGACTCGCACGCAGACCGTAGGTAAGCAGGCTGTTGAGTGCGGTTACTGGCACTTGTGGCACTACAACCCAATGTTGGAGGAGCAGGGCAAGAATCCATTCGTTATGGACTCTAAGGAGCCCGATTGGTCGAAGTTCCGCGACTTCTTAATGAAGGAGGTACGCTATACTTCACTCCAGAAGTCATTCCCCGCAGAGGCTGAGGAGCTCTTCGCTGCAGCCGAGGAGAATGCAAAGTGGCGTTACAACACATACCAGCGTCACGCAAAGATGGAGTACTAAAACATCCAACGCCTGATATTTAATATTAGGTAATATACAGAAAACTGCCCGACTTTTTAGGTCGGGCAGTTTTTTTTGCGAGGATTAATTCGACAATCTATATCTCAAAACATATCGCCTACTTGATAATCTTATCCAAAGCATCCACCGCTCGGCGAATCTCCGCCTCCGAGACTTCGTGATCCACAAGTTTATTGTTGAAATATTGCTCAAAGGCATAGAGGTCAATCATTCCGTTACCCGAGAGGTTGAACAAAATAGTCTTCTCCCGACCCTCCTCCTTGGCTTTTTTCGCCTCGCGCACAGCGACAGCTATGGCATGGCACGACTCCGGAGCCGGGATTATACCCTCACTATTGGCGAACATCATTCCCGCAGCAAATGTCTCAAGTTGCGGCACCGACTGCGCCTCCATCAAACCATCCTTATAAAGCTGACTCACGATGCTTCCCGCACCATGGTAGCGCAATCCTCCGGCATGAATATCCGAAGGCTGGAAGGTATGTCCGAGCGTGTACATCGGCATCATGGGCGTCATACCTGCCGTATCGCCAAAGTCGTATTGGAACTCTCCGCGCGTGAGCTTGGGACATGATGCCGGCTCAACCGCTATTACGCGCGTTTTCTTGCCCTCCACCAAGTTGCGACGAATGAAAGGGAAGCCTATACCGGCGAAGTTCGAGCCACCGCCAAAACAGCCTATAACGACATCGGGGTCATCACCCGCCATCTCCATCTGACGGAGTGCCTCCTCGCCAATTACGGTCTGATGCAGCAGGACATGATTCATAACGCTACCCAAGCAGTAACGCGTATCATCGCCATGCTCCATAGCCACTTCAACCGCCTCCGAGATAGCTATACCCAAGTTACCCGAGCAATCAGGATCTTTGGCCAATACCTCGCGACCAAAGCGCGTTGTCGCGCTCGGCGAGGGGATAACATTTGCACCCCACGCATTCATCAAAAGCTTACGGTAAGGCTTCTGTTGGCAACTCACCTTAACCATATAAACTCTTAGGTCGATATTGAAGTATTGACACGCCAAAGCCATAGCACTACCCCACTGACCGCCACCCGTTTCGGTTGCAAGGAACTTTATGCCCTGCTTTGCGTTGTAATATGCCTGCGGGATAGCCGTATTGGGTTTATGCGAGCCGGCAGGAGATGTACCCTCGTTCTTGAAATATATCTTTGCCGGAGTATCCAACATCTTCTCCAATCCATATGCGCGAACAACAGGCGTAGGTCGCCATATTTTATATAGTTCCTGCACTTCTTCGGGGATTTCGATATATCGCTCCTCGGAGAGTTCCTGCCGAACCAACTCCTCGCCGAAAATACGACACATAGAGTCATATGTGACAGGCTTCTTGGTCACAGGGTCCAATGCCGGCAGAGGTTTATTGGGCATATCGGCCACGATATTATACCATGCCGTTGGCATCTGCTGCTCGGAGAGCATAAATTTCTTCGTTTTCATAACTATGATATTTTTTACTTATATGACATTGCTTGCGGAAAGAATAATAAAAAACCATCGTTCAATCTTTAGAACAATGGTCTTAAACTTTCCAACTTACTACATTACAATCACATACACGCCAGTTTACCCATTGTTCTTTATTCCCAATGAGCGCCACCAAAAGCGGATATATGAATTAGACAACATCTTTGCGTTTGTTTATCAAAAACAAATGTAAGCATAAAAAACTAAAAAAACAAAAATTTTTATGCGTAAATTTACATATTCATTTGTACCTTTGTATATATATTAATTAGCCTACTATGAATACACTTCCTATAATTATCGTTGCGGCGCTACTCGTTGTCTGCATTCTGCTCTTTGCGATGTATATAATGAGGGGGCGCACTATCTACTCCGTAAACGAGGAGCTAAGGAGTACAGCCGAGGCATTGCGCCTTACCCAAAGCGAGCGCGACAGCATGCAGCACGAGGTTTTGAATCTAAAACAGCAGCTTGAGCAGGAGCGCTCACTCCGCGAGGCAGAACAGATGTCACGAATCAAAGCTGAGACAGAACTCTCGGCCGAGCGTCGCACAAATGCCGAGAAAATGCGTTCTCAGGAGGAGTTCGAGCGACAACTCAAGGAGCAATTCCGTATTTTGGCAGGTGATGTCTTGGGCGAACAGAGCCGCAAGTTCAAGGAGGAGAATCGCGAGTCGATGGATATTATACTCAAGCCTTTCAAGGATAATATCAAGGACTTCCGCGAGCGTGTGGAGAATATCTACTCACATCAACAAGAGCAAAGTGGTGCGCTCAAGAATGAATTACAGCGCCTTATGGAGTTGAATGCGCGTATTACAACCGAAACCACAAACCTCACGAATGCACTCAAGGGTAACTCGAAGGTGCAGGGCGATTGGGGCGAAGTAATACTCGAAACCATCCTCGAAAACTTCAATTTCATCCGCGGCGTGCATTATCAAACGCAATATAATGTCAAAGGCGAGGAGGGTCAGAACCTACGCCCCGATGTGGTACTTAATCTACCCGACAACAAACGCGTCGTTATCGATTCGAAGGTATCGCTTACGGCCTATGTGAATTATGTAGCGGCCGAGGATGACGCCTCGCGCCAAGCTGCTATGGCGGCGCATATCGCCTCGGTGCGTCAGCATGTCAAGGAGCTGAGCGACAAGAAATATCAGCAGTTGGTGCTGCAATCGCCCGACTTTGTTATTATGTTCGTACCCAACGAGCCGGCGTTCCTCGATGCGATGAAGGAGGACGGCAAGATTTGGAGCGATGCCTACGAGCGCAAGGTAATTGTATCTTCGCCCACAAACCTCTTCGCGCTACTGAAGATTGTCGATGACCTATGGCGCCGCGAGGACCAAAGTCGCAACCAGCAAGCAATTTTGGAGAATGCCGAGAAGCTATATGCGCAACTCGTGGAGTTCACTTCGGCATTGGAGGGTATCGGCTCGGGCTTGGAGCAGGCTCGTGCGCGCTATGACGAGGCGTTTAAGCGCTTGCATACGGGCAATAACAACATTGTGCGCTTGGGCGAGAAACTGCGTAAATTGGGCGTTCCGGCAAAGAGAACCCTGCCAAAATCACTCACTCAAGACCTCGACGAGGAGTAGCCGACAGCTAAATGCGCCACCCTACCTCGTAAAACGCAAGCAGGATATTTGAAATTATTTCGTAGATAATTTTATCATTTTTATTGAATAGCTGTTGCAGAAACCGCATCAATTATTTATATTTGTATCAGTTATAAACCATTAAAATATTTTAGCTATGAAGAAACTTATTTTTGCAACTATTTTCTGTTTGTTTGCAGCAACATCTTTTGCTCAGAACAACGCATTAGGTCTTCGCATTGGTAGCGGCGCAGAGGTACAGTATGAGCATTTCTTTGACACAGGCAATGTATTGAAAGTTAATGGTGGACTCTTCGATTTTGATGGAAATTTCTTTGGTACATGTATCTACGATTGGGAGTGCTTCAATTGGAGCGACTGGACTCCTAAGGCGGGCGATTGGTTCTTGCAAGCCGGTGTCGGTGGTGCTGTTGGTATGTATAAGGTGGACAGTAAGAGCTCTCTTAATATCGGAGTAGCCGGAAATGTAGCATTCGGTATTCACTTCAAGGGCGCGCCCTTCACTCTCGCATTAGACTATCGTCCTACGGTATTCCTACTCAACGACTGTTGGGGCAGCGGCTTCGGTAGCTTCGGCTTAAGCTGCGTTTACCGCTTCTAACACCCTATCGAATGTAAAGATATTTACTTGACAACAAAAAGCGCTGTGCTCCTTCTGGACACAGCGTTTTTTGTCGCCCCAGCCCATAAGGTTAAATTACCAATTATGGCTTATTGGTCAAAATAGTATATAAAATCGTGCCAGTTTTGTTAGTGCCACACCTTTCTCGCATCGAGTATTGAATATCTGGGTTAGTTTCGGATCACCTGCAAAACATACCCCTCTGCGGCATATACAACAAGATACCGCCGAGGGGATATGAGTGACAATATGTCTTTAGGGCAATCAGGATTACTCTACGCTATTGCCTTTAGAGTCAATTATATGCCATTCGTAGAGGTCGTGTTTCTGCACCTCGAACAATTCGCTTGAGAGCATCGAAATATCGGAATATATGGCGGGCGTGATAGGTTCGCCCGTGAGACGGTTCATTATGCCATAGCGATTCATAATGCCATATTTCACATAGTCAGACAGAGCATACACAACCTCGTCGTCCTCGTCGCATCCAACGGGATAATACAGGAACGAGCTCTCATCAATCATGAAAGGTTGGACGATATTGCCCTCGAAATCCACCTGCCACTGCTTACCGCCCTTAGTCAGGACAAAGCCGTCCAAACCGATAGTGATATAGCGATATTCGGCAGGATAGAGTACTGCACCCGAGGCATCCAAAACCCCATATTTCCCATTCTTGATAACCATGCGATATCCGCTTGCGTGAGGTGCCCAAATCTCATCATAGTGAGGCTCTACGACCCAATTTCCCGCTTTATCAATCAAGCCCAAGTCGCCATCGGCGTTTGTCATGGCGCAGTAGCCATTATGGAAGATATAGCCAAATTCCCACATGCGGCACAAATCCGAATAATCGAACTTAAATGGTATCACAACCTCATTTGCGGCGTTGATAAAGCCTATCTTGCCATCCTTCATCACAGCAGCCAAACCATCGGAGAACACCCACGCCTTACGGTAGTCGTTAGCCTCGGCATCGATGACAACCCGACCTGTCTTTACATTGATATAGCCGCGTTTATCGGGCAGGGCATACACAGCCAGGGAGTCGCCCTCCTGAATCTCCGACAGCCAATTTATTTTATCGGTAACATACTCCTCCGCCTGACAATCATAGACCCTCCAACGATTATCGGCGAAAGAGTGCAACATAATGCCTTGTGAGAGCGGTCTATCGTAGTAATCTCTGCCATAGTTATCGTCGTAGAAGTCATAAGCCTCACAAGCTACATACCCTACTGCAAGCAGCGCCACAACCGCCACAACCGAGCGGCGAAGCCACTTCGAGCGCTTCTTCCACCAATTACGAACAGTGCGCCAAGCAAGGCGACCAAAAGCAATAATCGCCGTAAAAATCAAGGCTACCACACCGAGTAGTGCCTGAAAAATTTGAGTCAGTCGTTTCATCGTTATTCTGTTTTTGCAAGTTCTTTGTTATTGTTCATATTGGCTGTAAGATACATTACAACGCAGAGGAGCAGGAACAACACTACTGAGCCAGCGAGCAGTGCGTAAGTCTCCATTTGAAGCAGCATATAATTCAACGCATAGACCACTGCTACAAATCCGCCAAGGACATAAGCACTACGGCTCTTCAAGATGGCTCTGAAGTAGAACATCATTGCACCTGTCGTCATCAAGGCTGCAATTATGTACGCCACGCCAAAGGTTATAAACTCGGAGAAGGCAACTAACAATGAGTAGAACAACACGAGCGACAGACCTATTACAGCATACTGGATAGGATTAATCTCCTTGCGAGTCAGGAACTCCACGAACAAGCCTGCTACGAAGACAAGAATGATGATGAGCATTCCATACTTTGCTGAGCGCATTGACTGCTGATAAGGGTTAGCTGGATC
>JAFXIS010000010.1 GCA_017532885.1 Alistipes sp.
AATATCGCTACTCCCGATAACTATGTTTTGGGACCCGGTGATGAGGTGATTATCGATATTTGGGGTGATGTGCAGAGTTCAGAGAGCCACAAGATTTCTCCCGATGGCAAGATAGTCATTTCGGGTGTGGGCCCCATTGCTATCGTCGGTTTGACAATTAACGAGGCTGCAAAACGCCTTAGAGCATCGCTCGGTAGCATATACGCAGGTTTGTACGATGGTACAGCGAAGATGAAGGTCTCGTTGGGAAGCATTCGTAGTATTCAGGTAAATGTTGCAGGCGAGGTTGGTACAGCGGGTACATATACACTCCCATCTCTTGCGACTTTGTTCCACGCTTTGCACGTATCGGGTGGTGTGAATAGACTCGGTACAATGCGTAGCATCAAGGTATTCCGTGCAGGAAAACTCTTCTCGGAGGTTGACGTTTACGATTATATCCTCAATGGAAAGAGCGAGAAGGATATCGCGTTGCGCGATGGTGACTTGATTAGTATTCCCGCCTATGGCAAGTTGGTTGAGGTATCGGGAGAGATTAAGCGTCCGATGTTCTACGAGATGAAGCAGAGCGAGACCGTTGCCGATTTGATTCGTTTTGCTGGTGATTTCACAAGCGAGGCCAATCGCAAAATGGTAAGCGTTACTCGCCGCTTGGGTGGTAAGTATAACTCATTTACCGTAGATGCCGCCGATTTCGAGAAGTTCGTATTGGAGGACGGCGATGTGGTATCGATTGCTGGTAGTATCGACCGCTACGATAACCGTGTAGAGATTAAGGGTGCGGTATATCGCGAGGGCTTCTATGCTATTGACGATAAGGTTAAGACCTTGAAGCAACTTATCGAGCGTGCCGACGGTTTGCGTGAAGACGCATTTATGGCTCGCGCCGTCTTGTATCGCGAGAAGGCCGATTGGACTACCGAGGTAGTGTCGATTGATTTGGCTGGTTTGATGTCTGGTCGAGTTAAGGATATCGAATTGCGTTCAAACGATATGCTTATCGTCGCTTCAAATTCTGATATGCGTGAGGAGTATGTTGTAACGGTTTTCGGTTCGGTAAGTAAGCCCGATACATATCCTTATGCTGAGAATATGACCGTAGAGGATTTGTTGGTTGCGGCTGGTGGCCTTTTGGAGTCAGCTTCGACTGCAAATGTGACCATCACACGCCGAATCAAGAATCCTAAGAGCGTGCAAGTTCAGGAACAACTCTTCGAGACATTTACAGTAGATGTTAAGGACGGATTGGTTGTTGATGGCGAGAAGGGATTTGTTTTGGAGCCATTCGATGAGGTGTTTGTTCGTCGTTCACCAGTCTATATCACACAGAGCAGTGTTGCTGTGAAGGGTGAGGTTGCTTTCGAGGGTAATTATCCTTTGGCTCGTCGTAATATGCGTTTGTCGGAGGTCGTTGCAGCCGCTGGAAATCCTACGCCCGGAGCATTTATCGAGGGTGCATTCTTGATGCGTAAGATGACCGAGGAGGAGCAGGTGCAGCAGAAGGCTTTGCAGGATATGATTGATGCTCAGGCTCAGAAGGGTGATAAGGATTCACTTAATATGTCGGGCATCGAGCTTAGTACGGTATATTCTGTTGGTATTAACCTTGAACAGGCTTTGGCTAATCCGGGTTCAGATGCCGATATCGTTTTGCGCGATGGTGATGTGATCTCTATCCCTCAGTATAATGGTACAGTTCGAGTGATGGGTGCGGTGATGTATCCTAACTCGGTGACCTATAAGGATAAGAAGAAGTTGAAGTACTATGTCTCTGCGGCGGGAGGATTCGACAACCGCGCTCGCAAGAATCGTGCTTTTGTAATCTATATGAATGGTATGGTTGATTCGGGTAAGAATGCCAAGATTCGCCCTGGTTGTGTGGTTATTATTCCATCGAAGTCGCCAAGCGAGCCTGTTAAGTGGAGTGAGGTTGTTGGTATGCTCTCTTCTACTGCATCTACTGCGGCTGTGGTGCTTTCGGCTATCAACCTTGCTAAGTAATTTAAGGATAAAATTTGAGTGTTATTATGGAGCAGATTCAGAATCAGAATAATTACCCCATTGATGAGCAGGAGATAGATTTGGTCGAGCTTATTAAAAAGATGTGGCTAAACAAGGGGTTGATATTGAAACTTACTGCTGTGTTTATGGTTATCGGTGTCTTTGTCGCACTGTTTAGCCCTAAGGTATATACCGCAAGTTGTGACGTTGTACCACAAACTTCCGATGGTTCAGGCTCTTCGAGAATGAGCTCATTGGCGGCTTTGGCTGGTATTAACCTTAATCAGTCAATGGACGTTAAAGCTCTCTCGCCGATGGTGTATGAGAATATTCTCAATAGCACCACATTCCGCAAGGAGTTGATGCAGACCCCCATTGAGTTTGAGAAGGTTGGCAAGCCCGTTAGCTTCTATGAGTATTATACCAGCGAGGAGTATTATAATAAGCCAACTATCGGTAGCTATATTATGAAATATACTATCGGTTTGCCTTTTACCATCTTGAATGCTATTCGTGGTGAGCAGGAGTTGCCTCAGATTGGTGCGGCAGATGGTAGTGCCAAGCAGATTGAGACAATGACTAAGGAGGAGTATGAAGTTAGCCAAATCCTTAGTAAGTCTGTAAGTATTGTACTTACCGAGAAAAAGGGATTTGTAACCATTACAGCCAATATGCCCGAGGCAGTTGCAGCTGCTCAATTGGCGCAGGCGACAGTCTCTTTGTTGCAGAAGTATATCACTGAGTTTAAGATTGATAAGGTGCAGTCGAACCTCGATTTTGTGCAGAGCCGATACGATGAGGCGAAGAATAATTTTGAGGATATTCAGGTCCGCAGAGCAAAATATCGCGATGCAAATCAGGGCGTGATTAAGCACTCGGCTCGCATAGAGCAGGATAAGCTCGATGCTGAATATACTTTGGCGATGACGCTCTATACCGAACTTGCCAAGCAGTTGGAGCAGGCTAAGATTAGTGTGAAAGAGACAACACCTATCTTGACAATTATTAATCCTGTTACCATTCCATATAAGAAGAGCAAGCCTCAGCGTGTAACGATTTTACTAGCATTCACATTCTTGGGTGCAGTGGCAGGTATGGGCTTGGTTATGGTTATCCCAACCGTTGCCGATATTTTTGGCAATGAGCGTATTCGCAATCTGGTTAAGGAACTTCCTGCAAAGGAGGATACCGATGTCGCGAAGTAATGCGAGCCTAAGTATTCTATTAGCAACTGTAATTTAATGAGCATAGCTGCTCGTGGCGTAAAAGTTGCGAGCAGTTTGTTTTTTTATATAAAATTTTTGCTATGCCAACAATTTCAGAGCGGGCTGTCAAGATGCCCGAATCACCTATACGCAAACTTGTCCCATTGGCTGATGAGGCTAAGCGACGAGGTGTTAAAATTTATCATTTGAATATCGGTCAGCCCGATTTGCCTTCACCGCAGGAGGGCTTAGATGCGTTAAAAAGTATCGACCGTAAGATTTTGGAATATAGTCCGAGCGATGGTTATCTTTCGTTGCGCGAGAAACTCGTGGGCTATTACGAGGAGTATCAGATCAAGCTTACTCCCGACGATGTAATCGTCACCACAGGTGGCTCGGAGGCGGTTTTGTTTGCCTTTATGTCGTGCCTTAATCCGGGTGATGAGATTATTGTTCCAGAGCCTGCATATGCTAACTATATGGCATTTGCAATCTCGGCTGGCGCGGTAATTCGCCCTGTTATGACCTCTATTGACGAGGGTTTTGCATTGCCGAGCGTTGAGCAATTTGAGGAGTTAATCAACGAGCGTACAAGGGGAATATTAATCTGTAATCCCAACAACCCTACGGGATATCTCTATACCCGTCAGGAGATGAACCGTATCCGCGATTTGGTTATAAAGCACGACTTGTTCCTCTTCTCTGATGAGGTGTATCGTGAGTTTATCTATACTGGGTCACCATATATCTCGGCTTGCCATTTGGAGGGAATCGAGCAGAATGTGGTATTGATTGACTCTGTGTCAAAGCGATATTCTGAGTGCGGAATTCGTATCGGTGCGTTGATTACAAAGAATAAGAAGGTGCGAGATGCCGTAATGAAGTTTTGTCAGGCTCGATTGAGCCCGCCGCTTATTGGTCAGATTGTGGCAGAGGCTTCGATTGATGCTTCGCGTTCATATAAGATTCACACCTACGAGGAGTATATCGAGCGTCGTAACTGCTTGATTGATGGACTGAATAAAATCCCCGGAGTATATTCTCCTATCCCGATGGGTGCGTTCTATACTGTGGCGAGCTTGCCGATTGACGATAGCGACCGCTTCTGTGCTTGGTGTTTG
>JAFXIS010000058.1 GCA_017532885.1 Alistipes sp.
AGCGGGTAATCCTTATACTTCAAAGTATACAAACATCACCGTTAAGGGTCATGTTGAGGTTAACGGTATGGCTTATGTTGGTGGTGTAGGTGGTAAGAACGCTTACGCAAACTGGACAAATATCACTGTAAATGTTGATGAGACATCTTATGTAAAGGCTAACTCTGTTGAGAACGGCACAGCATACCGCACATATGTAGGTGGTGTTGTAGGTTTCAACGGTGAGGGTGGCCACAAGTTCTCAAATATCACATCTAACATCAATGTTGAGGGTACTACTTGCGATGTTGGTGGTTTGTTTGGTATCGCTCACTATGGTAACCAGTTCGAGAACTGCTCTTGCTCAGGTGATGTTAAGATTACTGCAGCAGAAGAGGCAGAAGAGGCTCAGGAGATTGGTGGTATTGCAGGTGTATGGAACAATGGTGGTGCTGATGTAGTATTCACTAACTGCAAATTTACTGGTACTTTGCAGGCTAACATTGAGGGTGTTGATTTCTACTATGGTGGTCTTGTAGGTGCTCCTTATAGCGCAACCGGCGCTGGTAAGCTTATCATCGACGGTATTGAGTATTCTGTTGCCGGTGTAAACCACAAGCAGTTGAATGATATTCTTGCAGAGACTGGCGAGTTGGTTTTCGCAAACGATATGGAGTGCAAGGCTAACGGCAACGATGCAGTATCTAACGCATATGGTAAGACTGGTCTTAATCAGGTAAATGGTGGTGTTATTGATGGTCAGGGTCACACTCTCACAGTAAAGGGTGCTGGTGGCACTTGGGACTCTGCAATCAACACAACTGGTGGTACTATCAAGAATTTGACAATTGATAGCGGTTTCCGCGGTATCTTCGTAAACCACAATAGCGACTACAGTGATAAGGTTATTTTGGAGAATGTAACAATTGATGGTCCAGTTTACACTATCTCTTGCGACCAGGGTACAAACAATGGTTTGGAGGCTTATAACTCAACTTTCAACGGTTGGACTTCATACGCTGCTACTATCGGTAAGGTAACTTTCACAGAGTGCTCATTCGGCGAGGGTGCCGGTTATGCATTCTGCCGTCCTTATGCTCCTACAACTTTCATCGGTTGTAAGTTCGAGGCAGGTTTTAAGATGGACCCTCGTGCTAAGGTAACATTCGTTGATTGTAAGCTTGATGGCGTAGATTTGACTGATGCAAACTTAAGCACTTTGGTTACATCAAATATCGCAAATGCAGGTTTCCACGCTGAGGTTACCGACAATGCAACTCTTGCTGAGGCATTGGACAATGGCTCAACTTATGTAGAGGTTGCTGCTGGTAATTATACTTTCCCTGCATCATCAATCGCTGCCGGTGCTGTTATCAAGTGCGAGGAGGGTACTGTATTTACAGGTACTTCTTCTTTGAATATCAAGGGTGCTACCGTTGAGGGTGCGACTTTCTCTAATGATGGTGTTGCTGTTTCTGGTACTATCAATGGTAATTTCAAGGATTGTACTTTCGAGGGTTCTGAGGCTCTTCGTTGGTGCTACACAAAGGCAGGTGAAACATCTGTATTCGAGAATTGCGTAATAAAGACTGACTTCCGTGGTTTCCACTTTGATAATATGGAAGGTGATGTTATTTTCAGAAACTGCGAGATTAACGGTTTCAATGCATATGGTGGCGATGGCACTGCTACTTTCGAGGGTTGTACATTCGGTAACGATGCTTCAAACTACAATGGTTTGAACATTTACTCTAACACCGTTTTGAAGGGTTGTACATTCAACTTCATCAGTGGTAAGACTAACTTTGTTGATATGGAGGGTACTGGTAAGACTTTGACTATCGAGAACTGTACTGCTACACTTGATGGCATTGCAACTGAGGTTAGCAAGTTTGTTGGTGGAAGCAAGTTGGCTCAGAACACTGTAATCTATAAATAATACAGAGATTATTTAATAGTATTTCCAAAACTGCGCTCTTCGGGGCGCAGTTTTTTTGTGTAATAAATGCCGCAGAGGCTGTTTTTGCGGGTGCGGGGGAGGTGAATTTTGCATTTCTCGTTTTTGAATCCTATATTTGTAGTATGGGAGATTATTTGGATAATAGCGTGAAGTTTGTTCCCGGGGTGGGAGAGGCGCGTGCTAAACTCTTGGAGAAAGAGTTGGGCATAATAACTATTGGCGACCTTTTGCGCCACTACCCCTTCCGCTATGTGGACCGCACCAAAATTTACCCCATAGCTGCCGTAAACGAGTCGATGTCGTCGTCGCTGGTGCAGATTCGTGCCCGCGTGACGGGAGTTGCATACTCAGGAACGGGGCGCGCACAGCGTTTCTCGGCATTCGTATCGGACAGCAGCGGCTCGGCCGAGCTCACTTGGTTCCGCGGCATAAAATGGATTGAAAAGAGCATCGAAGTGGGGCGCGAATACCTGATTTTCGGGCGTCCCTCGTTTTATCGCGGCGAGGTGCAGATGGCGCACCCCGAATTAGAGCTCGTCGAAAAGGCCTTCAGTCGCCCGGTGCAGAGCGCTTTGCAGGGCATATACCCCTCGACCGAGAAAATCGCATCATCGTTCGGCGCAAAGGGCTTTTTCAAAATTATAACCAATGCCTGGGAGGTAGCTAAGGAGCATATCGCGGAAATTCTGCCCGAAAATCTGCGTCGCCACTACGGCCTGCTATCGCTGCGCGACGCGCTATTTAACATTCACTTCCCGCAATCCCCCGAGATGCAAAAGCGCGCCGAATGGCGTCTGAAATTTGACGAATTATTGGGTGTGCAGCTCTCGATTCAGGCCTCTCGCACCGACCGTCTTTCGAAGAATAACGGATTTTTGTTCCCGCGCGTCGGAGAGATGTTCAACACCTTCTATAACGAGAAAATTCCCTTCGCTCTTACCTCGGCGCAGAAGCGCGTGATAAAGGAGATTCGCCAAGATACGGTGTCGGGGTATCAGATGAACCGCCTGCTGCAAGGCGATGTGGGCAGTGGCAAGACAATGGTGGCGCTGATGTCGATGCTCTTGGCCGTAGATAATGGATTTCAGGCCTGCATGATGGCACCGACCGAGATTCTGGCGCGTCAGCACTTTGCCACAATATCGCGCCAAACCGAGGGCATGGGGTTGCGCGTGGCAATTCTTACAGGCTCGTCAAAGACCGCCGAGCGTCGTCATGCTTTAGAGGGTATAGCTTCGGGTGAGGTCGATATTCTTATCGGCACGCACGCCCTGATTGAGGATAATGTCCGTTTTGCAAACCTCGGATATGTCGTCATAGACGAGCAGCACCGCTTCGGCGTGGAGCAGCGAGCAAGGCTCTGGACCAAGAACCAGCAGCCGCCACATATACTTGTAATGACCGCAACACCCATTCCCCGCACGCTGGCAATGACGCTTTATGGCGATTTGGATGTGTCGGTGATTGACGAGTTGCCTCCGGGTCGCCAGCCCATACGCACCTACCATTACTACGACTCGGCAAGGCTCAAATTGTGGGGATTTCTGCGTAAGCAGATTGCCGCAGGCAGACAGGTTTATGTGGTCTACCCCCTTATCAAGGAGTCGGAGACGATGGATTACAAGGACCTTGAGGATGGTTTTGAGTCGATTGTAAGGGATTTCCCTCTGCCCGACTATCGGGTGACGGTATGCCACGGCAAGATGAAACCACAGGACAAGGAGGAGTCGATGCGCCAATTCAAGGAGCATGAGGCCGACATTTTGGTTGCCACATCGGTTATCGAGGTGGGTGTCGATGTGCCGAACGCTACGGTAATGGTCATAGAGTCGGCAGAGCGATTCGGACTTTCACAGCTTCACCAATTACGCGGGCGCGTGGGACGCGGAGGCGAGCAGTCGTTCTGCATATTGATGTCGGGAGAGAAACTATCGCGAGAGGCGCGCCAACGCCTACAAGCCATGTGCGAAACAACCGACGGATTCCGCTTGGCAGAGCTTGACCTTAAGCTACGAGGCAGTGGCGACATATATGGCACACAGCAGAGTGGCGAGGCCTTCAACCTCAGGATTGCCAACCCGACGCTCGATACGGAGCTGCTCACCACAGCGCGCGAGGCTGCCATTGCCCTGCTCTCGGCAGACCCCCATTTGGAGCATCCCGACCATAGGTGGCTCAAGATATTACGCGCAAGGCACGCCGGAAGTCGCAAATACGACTTTTCGATGATATCATAACAACCGCACTATAAAATATTTCGGCACGCTATTCGTTTAAGTATGTAGAACAACAACATTTTACACGATGAAACGACTAACAATATCTATATTGACAATATTTCTTGCCTCTACGGTCTGCGCTCAGCTCTATGTGCCGGGCGAAACGCTGCGTTACAAGATAAGTTATCGTGCAAAGCTTTTCCCAAACACCGAAGTGGCAAAGGCCGAGATGACCACATCCCTCACAACTCTCGACGGCATGCCCGTATATCGCGTACACGGGCAGGGCGAAACAGCAAAAGCCTTCAATTGGATATTGCCGATAAACGACGCCTACACCATATGGGCAGACACCACAACAATGCGCACAAAGCGCTTTGAGAGCGACCTGCACGAAGGAGATTACACCTTCCGCAGCACCTACATCTATGATTGGATAAACCATAATGTTCACACGCGTTGGCAAAAGCGCAAACGCGCCGAGCAATTTAAGACCATGTCTATCAATGAGCGTAGTATGGATGCTTTGTCGCTCTATTTCGACCTCCGCTCAGTGCCCGACGAAGATATCAAAGAGGGCTTCGCGCGCGACCTTGATATGGTTTTAGAGGATACGATTCGCACGCTGCGTTTCCGATATGCCGGGCGTGAGGTGCGCAAAATCAAGAACTTAGGACGATATCGCACCATAAAATTCCGATGCACGATAGCCACCTCCGACGGCGAATCATTCCAAGACGGAACGGAGTTCGTGGTATGGATTTCCGACGATAAGAACAAAATTCCGCTCTATGTGCAGTCACCCATAAAGGTGGGTAGCATCTGCGCTTACCTGTATGAATATAAAGGTTTACGCTATCCGTTGGATAGTTTTATAAAAAAATGATTTATATTTGCAGTGCAAACAACTTTAATTACTAACATTAACGAAAACGGATTATGAAAGAAGAGTATAACGATAACGAGTACGATGCTCGTGACGAGTATGAATACGAATATGAAGAGCAGGTCGTAGATGATAAGGCAGTAAGAGGTTACCGCATCGTGATTATCATCTTAGCGGTGATTTTGGTAGCTCTGTCGGCTGTATATTTCAAGATGCACCAGGAACAGAAGGCGGATTATGCCCTTTTGGAGGAGGACCGCACGAAGATTCAGGGCGACTTGGATAGCCTTATCGTATCGTACGACGGACTCAAGATGCAGAACGACTCTATCGCCGCCAATTTGGAGGAGGCGAAGTTGCTGGTCGAGCAATTGAAGAACGAGCGCCGCTTGAATTATAACAAGATTCGCGCCTATCAGAAGGAGGTCGGCACCTTGCGTACCATTATGCAGGGCTATGTGCGACAGATTGACTCGCTCAATACGGTAAACAAAAAACTTACGAAGGAGAATATCTCATATAAGAAGGAGATTTCTACGGCGCAGCTGCGTGCTGAGATGGCGGAGGAGCGTGCTGCCGAACTCAACGACAAGGTACGCGTAGGCTCGGTTGTTCGCGCTCGCAGTATAGGCATGGTGGCACTCAACTCAAAGAGCAAGGAGGTTACTCGCGTGAAGAATGCTGCACGCCTGCGCACCGACTTTGTTTTGGGTGGCAACGAGTTGGCAGAGCCGGGTCAGCGCACTATCTACCTCTGCATCACTTCGCCCGAGGGTTATGTATTGTCGGGTCCCGATGCCGCAACCTTCTCTTTCGAGGGTGCGCAGAAGGTATATTCTGCATCGCGTGAGGTAGATTACCAGAACGATGACCTGGGCGTAAGTATCTTCTTCAATGGCTCGGGCTTCACCGAGGGAACCTACAAAGTTGAGCTTTACGCCGACGGCAAACTTATCGGTCAGTCGGAGGTTGCTCTGCGATAGCGGAATGCACAACTACATAGCAAAGGCTACCCTGAAAGGTAGCCTTTGTTGTTTTGTTGTGAGGAGGGTAAGGTGGTTAAGGAAATTAGGGAAATTAGGGAAATTAAGGAGTTTAAGGAGTTTAGAGTAAATCATCCCTAAATTCCCTAAACTCCCTATAAATTTACCAGCACCAAGCGTGACGCCAAAAACTTGTTAGACACCACCTTATCCCCCTCAAAATTCGTATAACAAGAACTATTTTGAAGCTGCTCGCAGACCGAAAAAGCGGAGTTTACTCTGCGTAAATGAGCATTTTTCGGGCAAGGCAGATGCCAAAAGAGCCTTGTTATACGGATTTTACTACATGCGGGAAGCCCCATCACCTTTCTCTATACTCTTTGAGCTGAAGGCCTTACCACTTTTGAACGACCACGAAACACCAAAGCGGACATTTATATTATTACCTCCACCCCAAGTATTGATGCGGCGGGTGAAATCATCTTGACGGAAAGCAATCATTTGGTCCTGATTAAGGATATTATTTACATCACAAACCAAAGTCCAATTATCTTTAATCTGCTTCTTTACCGATAGCGAGAGGTGATTTTGACCCTTGACTTGTGCATTGCTCTCCACAATATTGGTAAAGCCATACAGCGAAGCGTCGATATAGAATTTACATGGCAGCTTAAAGGTCATTGAGGTATACCACGACGCCATAGAGTGAGTAGTTACGGGGCTATCGGCAGTTAGGCGCTGCTCCATCAATATACCCGTAAGATTTGTTGTCCAATCCCACCACTTGGTAAGGGTTACGGGCAGGCTTACATTTATCGAGTAATTACATATATTGGGCAGGTTGGCGTAGGTGAGGTTCAACATACGGGGGTCTGTCGGGTCAGCAACAACCATCTGCGAAATGCGGTCTTTGGTTACCATCGCCATAAGCGACACACTATATTTATATGCCACCACGGCGGTAAATGAGTAGGAGTCGGTATATGCGGGGTCGAGTAGCGGATTACCCGTCTGGTAGGTGTAGTCCGACACCTGCATTCGCTGGGGCATAAGAGCCCAGAAGCCGGGACGCGAAATCGTGCGTGAATATTGCGCCACCAATGAGTGCTTACCCTGCTTATCGAGCGCAAACGAGAGGTTTGCATTTGGGAATAGCGAGAAATAGCGTTGGCTCACATCGGCACCCTTACCGTTGGTATGAGTATATTCACCACGCATGCCCACAACGGCACTCCAACGGCCATAGCGCATCGAAGCAACAGCATATGCAGCAGCGATATTCTCGGCATAGGAGATATCGTAATCGTCCACAACCGAGGGGACCCACTCGCCGGTTTTTTGGTAGCGATATTTTGCTGCCGAGTTAATCTCGTTGTAGGTGTATTTCGCACCATATTTCAGTGTCCAATGCTGCGAGAATGTACGCTCACGCGCCGCCGTCGCAGTAGCCACACGAAACAGGCCCAAATTATCATTCTTGTAGAGAGAGTCATATTGCGGCAAGGGTAACTCACTGATAGAGGTGTGATTATCCGAGCCATTACGGGTGTCGCGATGGGTGTAGTCGGCAATAAACTTCAGAACAGAGCCGAGCGTGTCGGTTTTGATGATATAGTTGAGCGTAGCCGTATAGTTTTCATACTCGTTATATGTCTTGAACAGGCTCTCGCTCAGGCGCTCGGCCTCCTCACTACGATACAATGTCGAAGAGGTATTGTCGTCGTTGCTATCATTTACCCAAAAATCGAACGACGCGCCCAAAGTATGCTTCGGATTCAACTCCGCCACCGCCGAGAGGCTTGTGCCATAGCTATGGTATTTGCTCCTTTGCAACGACGAGGCATTCATCGAGGCATTTGTCGAGTGGTAAGAGGTATTCTCCTCGGCATGCCAATCGCTTTTATGAGGGCTATACCACCCCGAAGCCGAGAGGTCGAATTTTCCCACGCGGGCATTTATCGAAGCCGAGGGATTATAATGTTGCAAATCTTTTGATTGCGAAGTGTACATCCTCACCGAGCCCATAACTCCGTTATCCAAACGGCGACGCGTCGTAATCTTGATTATACCGCCCGACGACGAGGCATCATAGTCGGCACCGGTCTGCGGCACAATCTCAATCTTCGAGATATCCTCGGCACGCAACTGCTGCACATATCGCACCAACTCCTCGCCCGAGAGCCTTATCTCGCGGTCGTTGATATAGACCTTCGTGCCACTCGCGCCATTAATCGAAATCTCATCATCATCGACTTTCACGCCGGGCGACTGCTTCAACAGCTCGGTGCCATCCTTGCCGATAGCGGCAGCCGAGTTATTCACATCCACCACAAAGCGGTCCGCCTCGCGGCGTATCATCGTAGCCTCGACAACCACCTCGCCAATCTCGGTGGCGGACTCCTTAAGTACGATATCTCCCAAGTCGGTATCGCCCACAACGCTCACCTCGCGCACGATGCTCTCATAGCCAACAAACTCCGCCGACAGAGTATAATCACCCTGCGGCAAAGTGAATGCAAATTCGCCTTTATCATCGGTCGTTTGGCCCGAAACGACATCCTCACCCTGTTCGACAATAACCGTAGCATAACCAATAGGAGAGCCATTATCATCAACCACGCGACCCTTCACGCGATACGAGGCAGCCATCACAAAGGATGCACACATCGAGAAACATACCAATAGAGAGAAAAACTTTTTCATATTATTTTGAGGTTTTACTGATTTTGTATCTGTTTTACGATGCAAATATAGACATCTTTTACTACTTTGCAAAACAAAGTACTAATTTTTGCACATTTTTTTTTAATACCTATATTTATACTATAACGAGAACCGCCCAAAATGCAGAACATTCGGGGGCGTAAAACTCTTTTCGAAATATATTCGGCTAAAAAAAAGAGGAGAGAAAATTTACCTCAAATCGAGGACCATGGCCCTATCGCAGGCGGGGTTACCCGTACCCAGGTCGAAGCCATCGCTAAAGTCAAGCGGATACTCCACATCCATAAAACCAAGAGGGGCGTAAAACTCCTTCAATTTAGGATGTGAGGGGATTAACATTGCGGCACGATAGCCTCGGTGGCGCATCTCTTCAATCGCCTCATGCACAACGCCTTGCGCAAAACCTCGACCACGCCAATTAGAATCGGTCGCGACGGCATAGAGATAGCCCGTAGGACCATAATCGGTCTGCAACTCCACAACAAAAGCCATCGACACTACCCTACCCTCCGCCTCGCGACAGAATAGGTTTTCGGGGCGAAAAACATCGGTCAAAAAGATATCTATAAACTCGCGGCTATCGCCAAAGACCCGCTGCCATAGGTCGCGACACTGCAACTCCCTTGCCAAGAGAAGTTTAAGGCTCATGCGTTCCTGCTTCCGCACGGGATTATACTGCTCCTTGGCGCGACGCAGACCCGCAAGCCCCATATCCTCCTCGCGATTGACCAACTCGTAACCTCGAGCCAAAAGCGCACGCGCAAATTCACGATTTATCATCGGGAAAGCACCCTCATACGCAGAGTCCGCCTTCTCGGTGTGGGTACAAAACATCGTTTTCGAGATTGCTGAGCCATAGGTAAAGGCCACGACCTTATCTTCGACTTTCAGTACAAGGCCCTCAGCATCAAGCTCGCTCCACGCCCCGAACACGCGACGAATAGCACCCTGCTCGTCACTCTCGCGACAATCGACCACCTCACCCGTATCTGCCGCCTTGCGCTGCTGCCAGCGACACTCCAGGCTCAGGCACTCATCGAAGTGCTGAGGTGCAAGAGGCTCGACACTCCACCGATATTTAGACTCAAACTTATTCACATGATTGCGCTTGGGCTTATAACGGCTACCCGGCAGCGTTGCCAAAGCCTCAACCGAGTAGATATAATCTTGATAATCAGGATTATCGCACACCGCAAAACACTCCTCACCGTGCCACATTGCGACGCTAAACCGGCCCTCTGCCCAAGCCTTAAAACTCTCAACTATCGCCCTATCGGCACAAACGATATGCAGACGCTCACCTCGCGCATCAACATGGCTCTTCAAGCGAGAGAAAATCTCCTCAAGCTGCGCCCCGCCAACTATCATATAACCAAAATCCCCCTCGCCCGAGAGGTCAAAACGCACAACTAACGCCCCACAAACCTCTGCCCATGCGGTATGGTATGTCGTTTGCCACGCATACAGGTTTGTAAAGGTATGGTCACACATCGACCCTGCGCCCCCGATTAAGAGCGCATCAATCATGGTTTTATCGCATAAACATATCTCCCGAAACTGAATCATCGCTGATAATGAGTTACACGACATGGTTACAAAAATCTTGCTAAAGAGTTGTTATTCGTGATGATAGGGCTCGTTGTGAAGAATTGTAAAAGCCCTATATAGCTGCTCGGCAAAGATAGCACGCACAATCTGGTGCGAAAAGGTCATCTTCGAGAGCGAGATTTTTCCGTTGGCGCGGGCATAGACCTCCTCCGAAAAGCCGTAAGGGCCACCTATTACCAGCACCAAGCGTTTTACGCCCGAGAGCATACGCTTCTGCAGCCAATCGGCATACTCCATTGAGGTGTATTGCACTCCTCGCTCATCCATCAACACCAAAAAATCGCCCTCGACGATATTTTTCAATATTGCCTCTCCCTCCAACTGTTTCTGGCGCGAAGCTGCCATATTGCGGGTGTTGCGGACATCGGCAATGGTCGTAACCGCGAATTTGCAATAACGATTTATGCGCTTAGAGTACATTGCCACAAGCGCCTCAACCTCCGCGGAATCGGTCTTTCCTACAACTATAAGTTCGATATTCATATCCTACAAATCGCTGTTCCACTCGCCGGCTGCACCCTCATAGATTATGGGGCGCGACTTCTCGACCGACTTCAACCACTGATAAGCCTTATACATATTGTAGCCGTTGCCCGACATATCACCACCCAACGAGAAGCCGATAACACATGAGTGGTTGCGCGAGCGATAATACATAGCCTTCACGCGGCGCAGATATTCATCCTTCAACGCAGGGTCGTTCGAGGGCGTACCTCCCACCTTACGGTCGTCACCTGCCACAGAGTTAATATTCGCTCTATCAATCACATACATGCCTGCCTTATCGCATACATCATAGAACCACTTGGGTTGCGGATAGTCGGGGCAGAGCGTATTATAACCCTCCTTTTTGAGTTGCGCTACTGCCGCAGCCGTAGCCTTAGCATCCGCCAAAGCATTGAAATGCTCCCTGCGCTTTAACTGAAGCTCCTTATCGAAACGATAGACCTTACCATCGCGTAGCTCCGTTAAACCAAAGCCCACTTTGAACGGAATATACTCCCACAACATACCATTTCGCTTAACATAGAGCGTAACGCTATAAAGCGGCGCCTTACCCTCACCCCACTTATTCTCATAAGCATGATATATGTAGGGATGGAAACACAGCGTATCGGTTGAGCGGCCCGCAACCTCCAACTCGTTTACACTATACTCCAGAAGTTTGCCATTCGGAGCATAGATATCATAACCTATCTGAATGGTTTCAGGATAATTAAAATCGTTATTTGCCACAACCCTCAAATCCAGCTCTGCAAAACTGCGTGTAGAATCGGGGCGCAGCGCCACCTCAAAATCCTGTACCGCCAAACGGCGCTGCGCAAAGAGATAGCAATTCTCAAACTGCTTGCGCTTGGGCTCCTCAACACCCTGCTGCAACTGCTCAAAGCGGCTCTTGCGCACACAGACAATAATCTCGTTTGCACCTTGACGAAGGTATGGCGACACAAGAAAATCGGCAGGTGTCAAAGCATCCTCCACTTCGGCAGCTACACGATTGTTAATCAATAGAGTATAAGCGCCACCCACACTCTCCAAATGCAGAAAAATATTATAATCATTGAGCGAGGAATCAAGCTCCACATGCTGCAAAAAACGCTCCTCGCCACCCGCTGCGACCAACAACTCCGGAGCGAATGCCATATGGCGATTTATGGCGGCTCTATTATCCGCCTCGGCATCCTCGCGCTTGTCATATGTAATAAACTCCGAGCGGAAAATCTGCGCATCCTGCGCCATAACGCTTATAATCGAACATAGGGCTACACCCAACAGGAAAAATCGTTTCATATGCAATAAAATTTATTACCGCGCCACATAATGCGCATAAAACGCACCAGACACAAGGGCAAAGGTACTTTTTTTTTGACAAATATCAAATTATTGACTACCTTTGTAGGTTGATGAAAATGTTATCATTTATTTCGATAGCACAAGGAGCGTATAAATCAAGAAAATTATAGAAAAAATAATATAGAAAGGCATAAGATTATGAAAACTCAGAGAATTGCAGAGATTCTGAAATCAAGCGCCACAGGTTGCGACATCACCGTAAAGGGTTGGGTACGCACAAAGCGTGGCAACAAGAATGTAGCTTTCATCGCACTGAACGACGGCTCTTGCGTTGCAAACATTCAGATTGTAGTAGATTTGGCAAACGCCGACGAGGAAGTTTTGAAGCAGATTACCACAGGTGCATGTATCCGCGTAGATGGTAAGTTGGTAGAGTCACTCGGCGCAGGTCAGGGCGTAGAGGTACAGGCCGAGAAGATTGAGATTTACGGCACAGCAGACCCCGAGACTTACCCCTTGCAGAAGAAGGGTCACTCGTTGGAGTTCTTGCGCGATATCGCATACCTGCGTCCCCGTACAAACACCTTCGGCGCAATCCTCCGCATCCGCCACGCAATGGCTTATGCTATTCACAAGTATTTTAACGACAACGGCTTCTACTACCTCCACACTCCGCTTATCACAGGTTCGGACTGCGAGGGTGCTGGAGCTATGTTTAATGTAACAACTCTTGACATTGCCAATCCTCCCCGCACCGAGGAGGGTAAGGTAGACTACTCGCAGGATTTCTTCGGCAAGCCTTGCAACCTTACGGTATCGGGTCAGTTGGAGGGTGAGTTGGGTGCGCTCTCTATGGGTCGCATCTATACTTTCGGACCTACATTCCGTGCCGAGAATTCAAACACACCCCGCCACTTGGCAGAGTTCTGGATGATTGAGCCCGAGATGGCGTTCTATGAGTTGGAGGACAATATGGAGTTGGCTGAGGACTTCTTGAAGTACCTTATTCGTTACGCGTTGGAGAACTGCCGCGAGGATTTGGAGTTCATGAACAAGATGTGGGACAACGAGCTTATCGCTCGCTTGGAGTTTGTCTTGGCAAACGACTTCGTGCGCTTGGACTACACCGAGGGTATCGAGATTTTGAAGGCTTCGGGCCGCAAGTTCGAGTTCCCCTGCGATTGGGGTTGCGACCTTCAGTCGGAGCATGAGCGTTATCTCGTGGAGGAGCACTTCAAGCGTCCTGTTATCCTGATTAACTATCCGAAGGAGATTAAGGCCTTCTATATGAAGCAGAACGAGGACGGCAAGACTGTTCGCGCTATGGATGTGTTGTTCCCAAAAATCGGCGAGATTATCGGTGGTTCGGAGCGTGAGGCCGACTATGGCAAACTTTCTGCACGCGTGAAGGAACTCGGTATGAACGAGCAGGATATTTGGTGGTATTTGGATACTCGTCGTTGGGGCTCGGCACCTCACTCAGGCTTCGGCTTGGGCTTTGAGCGTCTGCTCTTGTTCGTTACGGGTATGGGTAACATCCGCGATGTGATTCCATTCCCCCGTACTCCGAATAACGCAGAGTTCTAATCTGCTGTACGAACAGAACGACAACCCATAACCTCTAAACTTA
This sequence comes from Alistipes sp., assembly GCA_017532885.1. Next base: position 13,784 of record JAFXIS010000058.1, read on the forward strand.
TGAAAAAACTACTATTCACGCTCTGCCTCATAGCATCATTGTTGGGTGCAATGTCGGCGGAGGCAAAAGGCAAAGAGAAGAAGGTCTATAACATAGTCTTTATAGGTAATAGCATCACACAAGGCGTGTTGCATGAGGACCGCACAAAGACGGCACCTCCTGTGTTTGCCGCAGAGATGATTGGCAAAGCTCTAAAGAGCGAAGTGAAGTTCCGCAATGTAGGTAAGGCCGGAGCCACGACATTCGATTGGCTGCCCGAGGCGAAGCGTTATTTCCCTTTGGTTGAGAAGTCTGTTGCGGAGTTGAAGGATGAAAATGCTGATGCACAGTTCATTTTCCCCATTATGTTGGGTACAAATGACTCAGCATCGAAAGGTCCGACAGGTTGCCCCGTCAAGAACGAGGACTACAAGAAGAACCTTCTTACGATGATTGCCACGATTCGAGAGATGTGCCCCGGAGCAATTTTCGTATTGCAGCAGCCTATCTGGTACAGCCCCAACACCTACAATGGTGCGGTTTACCTCCTGGATGGCTTGAATCGCATGATGGGCTATACACCCACATTGGTAGAGATTGCCAATGAGAACGACGACATCTACATGGGCGACACCGAGAGCTTCGAGTTCTTCCACAAGAATTACGAGAAGTACCTCATCGCCGAGCCCGGATATGCCGGAACATTCTACCTCCACCCACACGAGGCAGGTGCCAAAAAGTTGGCAAAGTTCTGGGCTACAGCTATTATAGCTGCAGTAAAGGCCTCAGGCAAATAGCATTTGCGAGCCTATTGAGCAGCATGCAGGACAGGAATGAAGAGACTGACGATAAGAGATATTTACAAACCATAAAAGTTGATATAAGATGGCTATTTCACAGCGTCAGATTCAAAAATTACAGCAGACTCTCTCTCCGCAGCAGATTCAGATGATAAAGTTGCTGGAGCTGCCTGCAATGATGCTCGAACAGCGCGTAAAACAAGAGATTGAAGAGAATATAGTATTGGAGGAGGATGAGCGCTCTAACGAAGAGGAGGAGCAGACTATCTCGGTGGATGAATATCTACGCGAGGATGACACCCCTTCGTATAAGATGCGCATAAATAACTTCTCGAAAGATGATAAGCAGCGCCCTGTAAATCTAACCGAAGGGCGCTCGCTTCAAGAATTTCTAACCGAGCAACTCGGATATCGCAACCTCTCGGAACGCGAACAACATATCGCAGAATTTATCATCGGAAGCATCGACGAAGATGGCTATCTGCGTCGCGATTTGGAATCCCTATCAGATGATATAGCCTTTACGCTCGGCATTGAATCCTCAACCGAGGAGTTGGAGCGCATACTCTCGATAATTCATCAATTGGAACCCGCAGGCATAGGGGCACGCAACCTACAAGAGTGCCTGCTGCTGCAAATGGCACAGCGCCGCATGGATACTCCCGCGCGCCGCATGGCTCATCGCATCATTACCTCCTATTTCGAGGAGTTTGTAAAAAAACATTACGAAAAACTCATATCTCGCCTGGGCGCCGACGAAGATGAGTTCCGCGAAGCTATCGACGAGATAAAGCACCTCTCACCCAAGCCGGGTAATCTCTACTCAGAGGGCGGTATGGACACGACGCCATATATCATTCCCGATTTCCATTTGGATTATCACGACGGACAATTCGACCTATCGCTCAACTCATATAATATACCGGATGTAAAAATCAGTCGTCGCTATGTCGATATGATGCGTGATATGGTTGCAGCCGACGGCACCGTTTCGGAGGGCAACAAAGAGGCTATACAATTTGTCAAGAGCAAGATTGACTCGGCGAAGTGGTTTATCTCGGCAATAAAGCAGCGTCACGACACGCTGATGCGCACGATGCAGGAGATTCTGGAGTTTCAGAAGGAGTATTTCCGCGATGGTGACAAATCGAAGTTGAGACCTATGATTTTGAAGGATATCGCCGACCGCACAGGGCTGGATGTATCGACCATTTCGCGCGTTGTGAATAGCAAATATGTACAGACGCACTTCGGCATTATACTTCTAAAATCGCTATTCTCGGAGGCTATGCAGACCGAGAGCGGCGAAACAGTATCGAGCTACGAGATTAAGAATATCCTGCAAAATTGCATTGACGAGGAGGATAAACGCCACCCGCTGACCGACGAGACGCTGATGAATATTCTCAACTCGAAGGGTTACTGTATAGCGCGCCGCACGGTGGCGAAATATCGCGAAATGTTGGATATTCCCGTAGCACGCCTGCGCAAGCAGATATAATCCGTTTAACACCATACCTAACCCGACGCACATGTGGAATAAAATCGCAAAGAGCATATCCATAATATTGCATCCGTATCTGGTACCGACCTATATCGTATTGATAATTCTCGGCACAGATTCGGTATTTGCTCTATACCCTTTGCGTTTGAAGTTCTACATGCTTTGGGTTTCGATGCTATACAGTCTTATCTTACCCCTCATCACATATGAGGCATCACAATTTATCGGGCGTAACCCACGCTACGGCTTTTTACGCCGAAATCCTCGATGCACGGCCCTTATAGTCAGTACTTGCTGCTATACACTTGGAGCTATAAACTTCATGGGTAGAGAGTCTTTGGGTATATTCTTCGAGATTGCAACCATAGGTCTATGTTGCTGCGTAATCATGCTCCTATGCCTAAAGTGGTGGCGTATAAGCCCCCATATGATAGCTGTCGGAGCTGCTATAACACTCCTTACAACCCTAAACATTATCGGACGCTCGTCACACCTTACAGCACTGCTCACAGCGATACTCCTCACCGGATGTTTAGCCTCGGCACGCCTCTATTTGGGGCATGAAAATCAGAAGCAGGTGGCATGGAGCCTTTTTGCCGGCATTGTCGCTTGCGTGATAACGCTGTTAATATAATCCCGCGCGCGCTTTTATTTTTCCGCAAAAAAATATATCTTTGTGGATAGTTCTCACATTTTGAACCTAAAAAACTTCAAATATTATGTATAGAAACGACTCTCGCACGGTCATCACTCTCGATGCCGGCGGAACAAACTTCGTATTTGGCGCAATGCGTGCCAATAAATTTATCGTTGAGCCTATCACTATGCCATCGAATGCCGACAACTTGGACCGTTGCTTGGCTACATTGGTAAGCGGTTTTGAGCAGGTTATTGCCAAACTTGACGAAAAACCCGTGGCTATCAGCTTTGCATTCCCCGGTCCTGCAGACTACCCCAACGGCATTATTGGCGGCTATCTGCCTAACTTCCCATCGTTCCGCGATGGCGTGGCATTAGGCCCCTTCCTCGCTGAGAAGTTCGGCATCCCCGTATATATCAACAACGACGCCGACCTATACGCCTATGGCGAGGCGTTGGCCGGTGCATTGCCCGAGGTAAACGAAAAGCTGAAGGCTGCCGGCAGCAACAAGCAGTACAAGAACTTGTTGGGTTACACCTTCGGTACAGGCTTCGGTATGGGCTTCGTGAGAAACGGAGAGCTCAACTTGGGTGATAACTCTTGCGTCGAGACCTTCTGCTTGCGCCATAAGCACTACCCCGATGTTATGGTCGAAGAGGGTGTTGCCGTTCGTGCAGTAAAGCGCGTTTACAAGGAGTTATCGGGTATCGACGACCCATCGCTTGAGCCAAAGGATATCTACGACATCGCCGAAGGTAAGCGCGAGGGCGATAAGGAGGCTGCCGCAAAGGCTTTTGCTACGATGGGTGAGGTTGCCGGCGACGCTATGGCTACGGCCGTTACTATTACCGATGGATTGATTGTTATTGGCGGCGGTATCACTGCGGCAGGTAAGTATTTGAAGCCCGCGATTTTGGAGGAGATGCGCTCACAGATTAGGACTCTGGGTGACGACACACTCAACCGCGTGCAGATGAAGGTTTACGATTTGGACAACGACGAGGAGTTTGCTGCCTTTGCGCGTGGCGAGCAGCGTACAATCAAGGTTTATGGCACAGATAAGGAGGTTAGCTACGACCCACAGAAGCGCGTCGGCGTGATGTTCTCGAAGATTGGTGCCAGCACCGCCATCTCACTCGGCGCTTATGCCTTTGCACTCAACGAGATTGATAAGAAATAGGCAGAGGAAATTCAAAATTCAAAATTCAAAATTTCCTATAACAATAACAAAACAGAGCAAGGAAAATTCTTTGCTCTGTTTTGTTATTGAATATATTGTCATCGCGAGAAATAGTATTCTTCAACTTTTCAATCGTATCTGCAAGCCAATATCGTGCGTGTGATGTGGCATGACGATTTGATTATAGATTACATATAAAAAATGCAACCACCTGGGAAAGCAGTTGCAAAAGTTGTTTCCTATATAGCCTTAATATGTGTATCTCACTTCTAATTCATAAAGAAGGCGTTTAATACTTTTTTCTAATTCTTTCGTTTTTTCAGAATAGTCATTATATGATCCAGAAGGAGATAAAGCATAATCATAATACTCATTATATAAGGCACTTACTTTCACTAATCCATCAAAGGCTTCCTTATTAAAATATGGAGAATATTGATTAAGCGATTTAATTCGAGGTTTAATTTTCTCTTTGCTATTTACAAACTCATCCCAGTATTTGTCATATTCTCTATCTTTACGATATAAAGATAATGCATCATGAAAATCTTTAACATATCTACCTTTATACTCATTATTATATATTGCATCACTCCATGCACTACAAGCATCACCAATAAAAAGCATAGCCTGCAAAGTTCCCATTTCAATTTCTAAAAGGGATAATTTGTAATTTCGGTTATAATCTTCAGCCGAATTAATCTTAGTCCGATAAATGTTCTCCGTAGAATCTGTTTTTAACGAATCCGCCTCTTGGGCAAAACCAAACTGTGAAATAAATAGTGTACAAAGCACCAATAACAATATGCGTTTCATAATCATCTATAATTTAGGTTATTTCTTTTTATTCCAGAAAAGTATCTAACTCAACATAAACCCTCTGCACGGGCAGTCCCATAACATTATAGAACGAGCCATTGATGCGCTCGATGCCGACATAGCCTATCCACTCCTGAATACCATACGCGCCCGCCTTATCCATAGGGCGATAGTTATCAACATAGTAGGCTATCTCCTCGTCGGAGAGTGTGCGGAAGACCACATCGGAGCAGACCGAGAAGGTCTTCGCAGCCGACTTACTTCGCAGCGTAACGCCCGTAATAACCTTATGCTCGCGGCCCGACATACTGCGAATCATCGCAATAGCCTCCTCACGCGAAGAGGGTTTTCCCAAAATATCGTTATCGACAACCACAACCGTATCGGCAGTAAGCAAAATATCCCCCTCGCCCAACTCCGCAGGGTAGGCCTCCGATTTCAGGCGCGACAGATAGCCTGCAACATCATCAGCTGCCATATCGTCGGGAAAGAGCTCGTCACACTCAAAGCGCGGAGCGAGTTCGTATCGTAGTCCCGCATCCGAGAGCAACTGCTGGCGGCGTGGCGACTGCGATGCAAGAATCAGTCGAAAATCTTTTAATCTATCGTGCAGTAACATAGTTACATAATATCAAAGTCCAACAAAGTTTTACCACCCAGGCGAGCCTTGATATTGTCGCCCGCCTTGACCTCGCCGACACCGACAGGAGTACCCGTATAGATAAGGTCGCCGATGCGGAGGGTCATATAACGCGAAATATGGCTGATAATCTTATCGACCGTAAAGAGCATATCACCCGTAAAGCCCTGCTGGCGCACCTCGCCGTTGAGTTCCATCTCAAAGTGCAGATTCTGCACATCGCCACCCAACTCGGCCAGCGGAATAAACTCGTTCGACAGTGCTGCCGAGTGGTCAAAGCCCTTCGCTATCTCCCACGGAAGGCCCTTTGCGATAGCCTCACGCTGGATATCGCGTGCCGTAAAGTCAATGCCGAGGCCCACCTCCTCGTAACAACGCGAAGCGAACTTCTCGTCGATGCACTTCGCAAGGCGTGTGATGCGGACAACCAGCTCGCACTCATAATGCACCTCGTTGGAGAACGAGGGGATATAAAAGGGGTCGTTGTTACGCAAAAGGGCCGTATCGGGCTTCAAGAAGAAGAGTGGCTCTTTCGGCAACTCGGCTCCGTCGTAGAGTTCCTTTGCGTGGTCGGCATAGTTGCGACCAATACAGATTATCTTCATTGTTTTTTGAATTTTTCTTTCTTTACATTTACATATATCGCCACCGCCACGAGCAGTGCGCAGGGAATCCAACACAGCATCAACATATACAGCTCCTTGCTCGGCATAAGTGGCGAGAGAAGCACGGAGGGTATTCCCGCAAACATTGCGTTCGATACCAAGCGAGCAGCTTTTGCGATATCTATCTTCTCGCGCTCAGCCTTCGGCATAGTGTTATAGCCTGCCATCGTTTCGGGATAGCGACGCAGGAACAATGCTGTCAAGCACCACGCTATGGCAAAAATCAGCGCACCAAGTAACATTTTATTCCTATTCTAAAAAGTCGTATAACAAGAGGGATTTTAAGGCTTGCAAAGGTCGAGAAACCGCAGAGCAAACAAATCAATTTTGAATTGTTTTTACGATGTCGGCGGCAAACCTATCACTCGCGCCCGCCCCGCCAATCAAGGCTCGCAACTCGTCAAAGTCTTTAAGCATTTTCGCGCGTTTCTCACCACCCGGCAGCAAAGCCCGCAACTCCTTCTCCGCCTCATCGACCGAGGGCTTATAGACCACCATTTCGCGTACAACCTCGCGATTCATATTGATATTCACAAGCGACACGAAAGGAATCTTCAACAGATAGGGCTTCACCTTCTCGTAGAGCCACGGAATACCATATACAACCAACTCGGGAACGCCAATCAGGGCCGTCTCCAAAGTCGCCGTACCCGATGTAACCACCGCAGCCTCTGATATTTGCAGCAATTCGTAAGTCTTATCGCAGACAAACCTTACGGGCATATCCTTCGTAAAGACCTCATACTGCTCGCGGGCAATCCAGCTAACGCCAGCCACAACAAACTGCCTCTCGGGCATACGCTCGGCAAGCTCTGCCATGAAACTCAGATTCGCCTTAATCTCACTCACGCGGCTACCTGCCAAAAGTGCTACAATGGGTCGCTCGTCAAGGCCGTTCTGCTGACGAAACTCACTCTCCTCGGGAGCAGCAGCGCAACGCTCGGCAATGGCATCCACAATGGGGTTACCCTCGAAATGCGGCTCGATACCCTTACCGCGAAAATACTCCTTCTCGAAGGGGAAGATGATATAGAGTTTATCAACAAACTTTTTCAGTGCCTTCACTCTATGCTCCTTCCACGCCCACACCTTCGGCGCGATATAATAATGCACCGGAATACCCTTTTTGTGGGCAAACTCGGCAATCTTAATGTTGAAACCCGGGTAGTCAATCAGGATAACCACATCGGGTGCGAAGTCCATAATATCGCGGCAGCAGTCGCCCATCTGGCTCAGGATTGTGCGGATGTTCATCGCCACCTGCACAAAGCCGAAGAACGACATATCGCGATAGTGTTTCAAAAGATTCTCCTTGCCACCCACCGCCGACATCATATCGCCTCCGCAGAAACGAAATTTTGCCTCCGGGTCGGCTTTTAGCAGACCTCGCATCAGATTTGAGCCATGCAAATCGCCCGAAGGCTCACCCGCGATAATGTAATATTTCATATTTCATTATAATTCAAAATTCAAAATTTAAAATTCAAAATTATTTTTTGAGTGTCCTCTCTTTATATAATTTCAAACCAGAATCTTAAATATAATTC
>JAFXIS010000059.1 GCA_017532885.1 Alistipes sp.
GAACCAATGTCGCACTTTGTCGCAATAGGTTCTCAAATAGGTTCCGCAGTTTTGTCGCAAAATCATACGACAAACTACGACACGAAACGACAAAAATACGACATCCCCGCCAGAAGCGCGTCTGACGGGGATTGTTAACTTACTGAATACAAACAAAAAAGCGAGAAACGAAAGTTTCTCGCTTCTGTACCCCCTCAGGGGCTCGAACCCTGGACCCCAACATTAAGAGTGTCGTGCTCTACCAACTGAGCTAAAGAGGCATCAATTATTTCCTAATTGCGAGTGCAAAGATAAGCGACTTTTTTATTATGTGCAAGTTTTTTGCCGTTTTTTTTCATTTTTGCATTAAAAAATATTATCGCTGTTCCATTCTCCGGCGGAATCACGATAGATAATGGGGCGTTGCGACTCTAATTTTTTAAGGTGTAAGTAGCTCTCATAGAGATTAATACCGTTAGCAGAGTCATTGGCTATGGTGTATGCTACCACACCTGCAAAGCCGCAAGTTGTGCGCCATGCTGATTCTGCAAGCGAGAGGAAAGCTGCGTTCCATGCGGGATTATTGCTCTCGTTGCCTCCAATGCGGCGCGAAGAGCCACTCTCCGAGGTATTGATAGGTACGGCTGCGACAACATACATGCCCAAAGAGTCGCACAGATTATATGCGCTCTGTGGTACAGCCAGCGATGTAAAATGTACGGCATTCTTGCCTCGCTGACGGGCTGCGGTAATCTCGGCTACGAAATCTCGCTTGGGGTCACACACCGCAAACGCGAATGCTGCCGGCTTGCCATTTATATAGACTTTGTCGTCGCGCTGCTCCACACTGCGGAAGCCAACCCAATGAGATTGGAACTCCACTTTGCGGCCCTCGATTTGAGTCATGATATTTATGCGATAGCGCGTAGGTTTTTCTGCCGACCATAGCTCGTGGCTCGGTATGCGAGCCATAAACTTTATGGTATCCTCACCGCGCATTCTTAGTGTGATATCGCGATGTCCATAGGTGGTAACAGTCGTATCGGCAGCAACCAACTCATAGTGTATGCGTGCCTTCTTGGCATTCAGTGACTCGGTTTTTACTACGATACCGACCTCGACATTCGCATTCTCGCCCGTGACATCCAGTGAGGTGTGATGTACCACATCTCGCACGCGAATTGTTGGCTGCGACAGCACATATACCTTGCCGAGGCGAGCCTCCGCGGTTGCCTCATTATGCAGGCGTTGGCTCCAATGCTCCTTAAATATGCGTATTGCAATCGAGTTATCCTCCTCGTTTGAAATCTTTGTGATGTTGAACTCCGCGGGTGCAAACCCGTTGAATGTCGAGCCTGCAAGTTTGTCGTTGATGATAACTTCGTAGGCTCCGGATGCTCCTTCGACATAGAGAAAGGCTTGGCGATTGAGCCATGTGAATGGATATATATACTTTGCGCGGAACACTACGGCATCCTCCTCCTCTGCAACTTCCCACTCGGTAATGGGGCGGAGATAGAGTGATGCAACAGCCTTCGAGCCATAAGTTTGAGCCAACTCGGCCGACGGATAGGGTAGTGTTTGCATGCGGGAGGGCTCGCATGAGGATGAGAGATTTTCGGGCACAACTTGCGCTGAGGATGCGATTGTGGCGGCGAAAAATATAACTATCGTTAAAAGTGTTCGTGTCATAAAGTAAAATTCGTATATTTGTAATGCCCAAAGTTATAAAAAAAATCAATTCAATGGAGAATAAACTGCCAAAACTCAACTTCCCTGCCATAAAATTGAGGGCGCAGGAGCGTGATGGATACACCATGGTCTACGATTCGGTGCGTAATATGTATGTGGTGCTTACACCCGAGGAGTGGGTGAGGCGTCATTTGGTTGAGTATCTGGTCACTTATTGCAAGGTGCCGTTGCGCTCTATAGTCGAGGAGTACCCTGTGGCATTGAATGGTATGGCGCAGCGTGCCGATGTGGTGGTTATGGATAGTCAGGCGCGGCCACTCATCCTTGCCGAGTGTAAAGCTCCGGAGATTAAACTCACGCAAGACACAATCTTGCAGGCCACGCGATATAATGCCGTGGTGGGGGCTCGCTATATAATCCTTACAAATGGCATGAAACACTTCTGCTACGAGAGGGGTGAGTCGGGGTATGTGCCGCTCTCGTCGTTCCCCGCATTTGAGTAGGGGATTTAGTTACCTACGGGCGCTTCTTTTCGAGATATTCGCGGAATGCATCGCGATAATTTATGCTCAACGGAACATATTCATCGTTGCTTAAGTATATGCGTCCGCGACCATAGCTCTTCACATAGTTAAGGTTTATGATATAGGAGCGATGTACACGCATGAATGTATCGGAGGGTAGGGCACTCTCCATATTCTTAAGCCTGAAGAGTGTAGTTATGGGTGCCGCGTTTGCCAAGTGCAGGCGAATATACTCGCCGACGCTCTCTATATATATAATATCGGCATAGCGAACTATCGACACCTTGTAATCCGCCTTTATCGAGATAGAATCTGCCGTAGTGCTGTTGTCGGTCTCCGCTTCGGCGATATGCTTCGCCTGGCTTTGTTGTAGCGACATGAGGTTGTGTAGCGATAGCGCCTTATCCACTGCGCGACTGAAATCGGCGAATGAAAATGGCTTTAGCAAGTAATCTACCGCATCCAGGCGAAATCCCTCAATGGCATACTCCGAGTAGGCTGTGGTGAAGATTATCATAGGAGGATTCTCCAATCCTCGGACCAACTCCAAACCATTGCGGTCGGGCATATTGATATCTACAAACATAAGGTCAATACCTCCGCCGCGAATCACCTCCTCTGCTGTATTGGCATTACGGCATGTTGCGACGAGTTCCAAATCGAGATACGCTCTATGTAGGTTTTTATTTGACGCAGAGCCAACGGCTCATCATCAATAGCAATACACTTAAGCATAGTTTATAGGTATTGATAATTTTGTAAAATATACTTCCTGATTGCTGTCATCAATCTTAAGTTCGTAATTCTTGCCAAACAACAACTCCAAACGCTTGCGGATATTCTCCAGGCCCATACCGCTGTGTGTCGAGGATGATATATTGCCATTGCGGGAGTTGCTAACCTCGCAAATCGCCCGATTCTGCTTACAATAAATTTTAATATCCACAAACGAAGGTTTATCGTAGCTCACGCCATGCTTAAAGGCATTTTCTACAAGCACGATGAAAATCAAAGGTGGAATTTTTACTCCAATCGGAATATCTCCGACCTCGAATTGCACCTTGACATCCTCCGTATAACGAATCTTCATAAGTTTGATATAATGCTCCACGAAGCGGATATCGTTTTGTATGCTGATCTCGGCATTTTCCGAGTCGTAGAGTACATATCGCATCATCTTCGAGAGCTCGATTATCGACTCTTTGGCGGCCTCGGAGTCGATATCAATAAGAGCGTGGATGTTGTTGAGTGTATTCATAAAGAAATGCGGATTTATCTGATATTTCAGATAATCCATCTCGGCACGCAGGCTATGTTGCTCCAAGGCCATGATTTTCTGGTCGTCCTGAATCGATTTGAACATCATCTTTATGGCGCTGTTGGCTCCGAACATAAAGAGTCCCAACAAAACATTCCAGTACCATGCAAGGTCGGTAAACGATGCCTTACCGTGGACGACATACATGTCGATGCCGCCATACGGATTTTCGCGCAGGCTCTCCTGATAAAACTCCAAAGCGAGGAAGATTACCGAGAGCATAGCTATCGATATGGTAAGGTAAAGGGTATATCTTTGTCGCAATAGTAGCTTGGGGGCTAAAATCGCATTATTGACGATAAAGATAAAGATGTAGGGGATGAGCTTACTCCAAACCGTAAGGATATTTACCAGCGAGACATGCTCCTCCGACATCATCTTCGAGTTGAGGATAGGCACCAACAGCACCGCAGCCCACACTAAAAAATAGAGCAGGTTTTCGCCAATTAACGATTTATTTGGGGCTACGCGCATCTTTCTTAACTCGTTCTACGATTATGGAACTTATATCTCCTCGCCGAAAAGTGTTGCCGAAGAGCAACCTGTAATGCGGCAGCGTACATAATCACCTACCTTATGGTTACCCTTGTCAAATACTACGACTTTATTCTGCGATGTGCGACCGAAGAGCTGGTCTTCGCGGCGCTTTGAAGTGCCCTCGACCAAAACCTCGAACTCCTTACCTACATCGCGCTTATTGCTCTGCTCCGAGAGTCGGTTCTGAAGATTTATAATCTCTGTCAGGCGCGCTGTTTTTACTTCGTCGGGTATATCGTCACCCAAGTTGCGCTGTGCGAATGTTCCGGGGCGCTCCGAATATTTGAACATGAAGGCAAACTCATAACCTACCTCCTCCATGAGTGAGAGGGTCTGTCGGTGGTCCTCCTCTGTTTCGCCTGCAAATCCGGCTATAAGGTCGGTTGTAATGGCGCAATCGGGCATATAGCGGCGTATTGCGGCAATGCGGTCCAAGTACCATTCGCGAGTGTATTTGCGATTCATGCGCTCCAGCATTACCGTAGAACCCGATTGAGCCGGCAGATGAATGGCTTTGCAGATATTTGGCATAGATGCCATAACCTCCAAAAGTTGGTCGCTCATATCCTTGGGATGTGATGTTGCGAAGCGTACACGCAACAGTGGCGAAATCTCTGCCACAGCTTTAAGTAGTGCAGGGAAATCCATATCCTCGCCTCGGTAGGAGTTCACATTTTGTCCGAGCAGAGTCACTTCGCGATAACCATTCTCGAAGAGTGTGCGTGCCTCGGCGATAATGGTCTGTGCATCGCGGCTACGCTCGCGACCTCGAGTATAAGGCACTACGCAATATGAGCAGAAGTTATTACAGCCGCGCATTATGGCGATATAGGCACTTACGCCATTCTTGTCCAAACGCACAGGGGCGATTTCGGCATAAGTCTCCTCTTGTGACAGCAATACATTTACACCTTTGCCTCCTGCCTCGGCATCGCGTACCAACTTTGGCAAATCACGATAAGCATCCGGACCGGCTACAATATCAACCGCTAAATCGCCCTCGACGAGTTGCTCCTTCAGACGCTCAGCCATGCAGCCTATGATGCCGATTAGCAGCGCAGGCTTCTTCTTGCGTAGGCGGCGCATTTCGCTTAGGCGTCCCCAAATACGCTGCTCGGCATTATCGCGTATCGAGCATGTGTTTATCAGGATAATATCGGCCTCATTGATATCTTCGGTATAGAAGTATCCCTCTTGTTGCATAATAGATACAACAATCTCCGAGTCGCCGACATTCATCTGGCAACCATAAGTCTCGATAAAGAGTTTTTTACCCTCGCCTGAGATGGGGCGTAATGTATTGATGTTAATCATAGTTTCAAAAAAGTTTATTTTAATCCGAGAGCAACGACTCCTTCTCGGGGAATGGCTTGAAGCCCTCGCCAAAGGTGTCGTATGCATCTGTTACGACAAGGAATGCCGTGGGGTCAATCTCCTTGATTTTGCGCTGCACCTGAGCAACCTCGCGACGGCTGATAACCAAGAAAATCATCTCCTTCTCATCGCGGCTATACATACCCGAAGCCTTGATGTATGTTGCACTGCGGTCCATATCCTTGATGATGTATTGGCGCAACTCCTCGGAGTGGTCATCGCTGATGATAAAGAGCAACTTGTCGTATGAAGCTCCGTCGATGGCATAGTCGATAACGCGTGAAGCCACAAATACGCAAATCAATGAATAGAGAGAGAGTAGCCATCCGCCCTCTTCACCCTTGCCTTCCAGACCGATACCGAAACCGATAACGACCAAACCGGCCAGGATAACACAGGCGTCGGCCAACAATACACCACGCGAGAACTTGATTTTGAAGAATTTGTTGAGCATCATGGCGATGATGTCGGTACCACCTGTTGTAGCATTGCAACGCACTACAAGTCCAAGTCCCGAGCCAAGAGATGCTCCACCCAAAATACATGCAAGCATAAGGTGGTCGGATAGATTAACGGCTCCACCTAACAATAATGTGGGGTCCAAAGCCTGCAAAGCCTCTTGAGTGGGGTAGACGAGAGCCGACATAATGTTCATCATACCCGGAATAAGGCAGGCAGCATAGAGCGTGCGGCCACCAAATTGGCGTCCGAAAATCAGCATGCCGGCAATAAGCAACGGAATGTCAAACATGTAGCCGAAAGTACCGACCTGAATAGCGGGGAAGATGTTGTGGAGTACGATTCCCATACCATAAACGCCACCCGGAACGAAGTTGTAGGGGTTGATAAAGAATACAAAACCTGCCGACACAATAAGGCAACCGATGAATATTACAATCATGTCACGCCACCATGCGAGGCTTGTTACCGATTCGAGGATTGATACTTTAAGTTTCATAAATTTGAGTTGTAAATGTTATGGTTATAGTTATTCAAAATTCACATATCGCGCCGTAAAGATAATGTTTTTCACTCAAAAATACATCGCTTATTGAAATATATTTCAATACTTGATAGGAAAACAAAAGTGTATCAGGCTCTTCCCGATACACTTTTGTGTCAATTTTTGCGTGATATGTAGTTGCCTTTAATCTGCGTATATTTGCTCCAAGAGGTATGCTAAGCGCAATCCGGCATAGAGCAGTTGCTGCTCAATGACGGGAGCATAGCGGGCAATTTCATTATACGAGTAGACCTTGTTTCTTGGAATCGAACGATATACCTCGCAAGCTATGGCGTGTGTTTGAGTGAACCAATCCTCAACACTGCCTTTTACCACTGCGGCCTCTTCGGCCTCCGAAAGTCGGTCTATCTCCCTCTGCCACTCGGTGTATGACCATTTGTGTGCAGCCTCGACAAGTGAACTGTCCCAAATTGAGTGTAGGTTGGTTTTGCGGTCAAAAAACTTCACCTTAACCTTGTTGCCGCCCAAATCGCTCTTGCGTCCTGCGTGCATCGGGCAGTGGAGGTCGCCCATGAGGTGAATGAGCATTCGCAGAGCGATGCTCTCCTGCTCGGCCGAGAGTTTTTTGCTCTCTAATTGGTTTGTTAGCAGAGCGATAGCGCCCACTACATCTCCTTTTTCGTTGCGTGGCATTGTGGCAAAGGTATAACCCTTATCCACATTGGCATAGTGCCACGGCAGCGAATAGTAGTAGTCGGGTGTATGGCTGGCGTTATCCATCCAATTGGCATAATAGACCATGGAGTGACCCTCTAACGCTTTTGTGACCTTCTGTGCCACAGCCGGCGAGAGGTGATTCTCGGCAATATAAGCTACTACATCATGCCCTTTTTGCCCCCACGCGAATGCGTTGGTGACAAATGCGAGAGCGAGTATTTGACAAATAAGATGTCGCATATGCTTGGCTTACTGATTCATCGTTGCGAGGAACTCCTCGTTGCTTTGGGTCATGCCCATCTGTTTCTGCAAGAACTCCATTGCCTCGACGGTAGTCATCTCCGAGAGATATTTACGCATAATCCATGTACGGCTCATAACCTCACGCGAAAGCAATAAGTCCTCGCGACGAGTACCCGAAGCGATGACATTTACAGCCGGGTAAACACGCTTATCGGCGAGTTTGCGGTCCAACTGCAACTCCATGTTACCTGTACCCTTGAACTCCTCGAAGATAACCTCATCCATCTTTGAACCGGTATCAATCAAGGCCGTAGCAATGATTGTAAGTGAGCCCTTCTCCTCGGTATTTCGAGCTGCTCCGAAGAAACGCTTGGGTTTGTGCAGTGCATTGGCATCGACACCTCCCGACAACACCTTACCCGATGCGGGCTGAACGGAGTTGTAGGCGCGTGCCAAGCGAGTGATAGAGTCGAGGAAGATAACAACATCGTGACCGCACTCAACCATACGCTTTGCCTTCTCCAAAACCATTTCGGCAACCTTCACATGGCGCGAAGCCTGCTCGTCGAAGGTCGAAGCTACAACCTCAGCCTTCACATTGCGAGCCATTTCGGTAACCTCCTCCGGTCGCTCGTCAATAAGCAGGACAATCATATATACCTCGGGGTGATTGTCGGCAATGGCGTTGGCGATAGATTGCAAGAGCATTGTCTTACCCGTCTTGGGCTGCGCCACGATAAGACCACGCTGACCCTTACCTATGGGCGAGAAGAGGTCTACAACGCGATTCGAGAGGTTGTTATGTCCCTTGCCCGTAAGATTAAACTTCTCGCTGGGGAAGAGCGGAGTCATGTACTCGAACTGCACGCGGTCGCGGATATATTCGGGCTTCAAACCATTAATCTCATTTACATGAACTAAGGGGAAGTACTTTTCGCCCTCCTTGGGAGGTTGAATAAGACCACTGATTGTATCACCCGGCTTAAGACCAAAGAGTTTGATTTGCGATGGCGACACATAAATATCGTCGGGAGAGTTCAGGTAATTGTAGTCTGCTGAACGCAGGAATCCGTAACCATCGGGCATAATCTCCAAAACTCCCTCGCCAATAATCTCTCCGGCGAAATAATCCTTTATCTGCTCACGCTGAGCCTCGGGACGATTACGCGTTGTAGCTATTGGAGTGCTCTCTGCGCGTAGCTCCTCACTTTTGGGCTCCGCTTTTGTGCTTGGGGCCTGCTGTGCCGTTTGAGGTTTTTGCTCTTCTTGCTCTGTTGCGTTCTCCGCACTTTGCTGCGCTACAACCATTGCCTCCTGCTCCTTCAAAGCCTTTGGCTTGCGACCTCGACGCTTGGGTTGCGGCTCGGTGGGGGTTGCAGGGGTTGCAACCGCAGCATTCTCAGCTTCGGTTGTAGCGGGAGCAGTTACTTCGCTCTGGCTGTTGATAGAAGGGTTACTCTCCTCCTTGTTTATCTCATTTATGGGGCTTATTGGCTCGGCCTTTATGCGTATAACCTCTCCATCGGGCTTATTCTCCTCGATGCGGAGGCTGTTCATGCGCGGACGACGACCCCTCTTGCGAGGAGTCTCTGCTACGACCTCTGCTTGTGCCTCTGATTCAGGTGTTTGCTGCTCCGTCTCGCTCTCCTCGGCAGCCTGTGCTACCTTGGTGATTTGAGCCAAAAGCTCCTTTTTCTTGAGTGTTGTATCGGTGATACCAAGCACTTTGCCAATCTCTCGTAGTTCGGCGAGAGTTTTGCCCTCAAGGGCATGTAAATCTTGCATATTATAGTACTAAATGTTTCGTTAATCAGGAATAATCGAACGATTATTCATTACGCGACGCTGCAAAGATAATACAAATTTTGATACTACCAAAAAATCATTATGTATATTTTTCAATCAAAATAGATATTTTTTGCCAAAATGATTATTCTTGTATCAAAAAATGCTATTCGTGTAGCTCAAAATCGACTTAAGAGTGCTCTCTTGAGAATACTCTAAATGATGTGGTGGATATTAAAAATAGGGGAGATTCCTTTGTGTTGGAAGAGAATGCAATGATTAAATGTTCGAATCATCAAAGATATCGAACAGCCAATACAAGAGAATCAACTTCCAAATAAAATTCCACATAGACTTAATTATATTTTTATATTCACCCCGACAAATGACGCTCTCCATTTGGCGGGGTGAATAATGACTATTGCTTAGAACCAAGCGCTTGGCGTGCATTGATTCTTTACGGCATCCTCGATATTGTCGTTGAGAATAGGGAAGAATGTAATACCCGAGAACTCCTCCAACTCCTTAATGCTTATAAATGCGCTATTAGGCACGCTTGTAAGGCTGCTTGTATGCTCCAGCAAAATAGCAACTGCCTTGATTTCTGATGCTGAAGTTATGTTCTTTATCGCCTTGCCGGTGTTTCCGCTCTTTGTACGCAACAAAACCTTGTAATAATGTGATGGAATAGGGCATTTGTTGCCATCGGCATCGTAGGTGTAGCTCTTTATGGATGAGTGGTTGTTACCCTTAAAGAGGGCTCCTGTAACTACATAGAGCGTATCTCTACAAATTTCACTACGCACATTATTCTCCAATGTAGCCCAACCATTTTGGTTGAAGTCGCTTGCCTGCGGAGTCATATTCGAGTAGTAGAATGTAGCGTAATTCATTGCTTTTGAGCCGGTACGGCTGCCTGACGGTAATTGGTGTCCGCGGTCATAATTACCATCATATGAATTATGTAGGTCTGCTTGATATTGCGTTGCAATTTTTGGGTCGTAGTCCCACGCATTGGTACGCCCTGAACCGCCCACATGTGCATCATGCAACGGATATGCCACCCAAATGGCAGCCTTGTTAGCCTTGTCGAAGCACATCGTATAGTTGCGCTGGTTGCTCTTCCCGCCTACGCTGATGCCACCATGCGATACATATTGGAAGTTTGAGCCGCGGTCGTTGCACAACGGAAGCTCTGCCCAGTCGCGATAGAATACTGCGTCACCCGAGCCTTGATTGCCTCCGCCCGTGTTGCCGCTATCATCGCCGCCTGTATTACCGCCATTGTCATCGCCACCCGTATTGCCGCCATCATCGCTACCACCTCCGTTGTCGTCTGAGTCGTCGTTTACGACCTCAACTTTCGTTGCGATGATATAAACATACTTGCCTTTGGTGGTGTAAATCGTATATCCGTAGACATCGACCGTTGTGCCGTCGTAGCTATCGGGGCACATCGTAGAACTTGGATATACTATCGAGCAGATGGCATCGTATGCCCCCTCCACCTCTATATTCCAATAGTTATTGCTACGCTCAAGATATCCGGTGGTCTTTATATACTCAATGTATGGGTCGTTGATGAATGCGTCAGCGTCGCGACCGTCGAGAGTTGTAGGCGCAGGATGCGTGAAAGAGCTATCGTGCCCAACCTTTGTTGTTGTAGGGTTGGATAGCTGCACCATTTCGCCATATTCGCTGACGGTAGCCTCTACCTCTACCTTGTCGCCGATTGTGAGGTTGTGATAAGCTGCATTGTCGCCCAAATATACCAAAATGTAGTTCCTACCGTCGGTTATAAGGTAAGATTTCTGAGATATAGCCGCTACGGTAGACTCCTTAATCTGGACTTTTGAACCTTGGTTCGCGGTGATAGCCTGAGTTACCGAAATTGTGCCGTCATCATCACTCGGGTCATCACTCGGGTCATCACTCGGGTCATCACTTGGGTCGTCATTCGGGTCATCATTTGGGTCATCACTCGGATTATCGGTGTTAGCCGCCTGAGAGATAGCAATAGAATCGCCCATTGTGGTTGTGGGGTCATAGAAAATCACCGATGTGGTGCGAGCCGAAGATGTGTTATTGGGCTTTACGGTAATAGTGCACGATTTATCCTGCGCCGAGCCGAAGCTCCTTGATAGCGTAATCCAATCGGCATCTTTCTTTGTTGCCCAATCTCCATTTGCATCAATGCCGACAATCTGCGAACCACCTGTGGCACTTACCGAAAACTCCTTGATAGATAACGATATATTAGAGCCTTCGTCTGTATTGGTATTCCCCATGCACGAAATTAACGAGAGGCTTATTGCGACTATTGCGACTACGATAAGATGTAGTTTTTTCATATGATTTACCTTATTTATAAAATTGCATCACAAAGGTAGCGAAGATCTATTGAAAATGCAAGAAAAATTTAGACTCTCGCGGTCGCATACGCTCCCTCAGAGAGACGAAAGGTGGTAGCTAATCCGTCATTCTGAGCAAAACACAATTTTGCGTGAGTATCTCGAAAATCTTACACGCAGCCTCGCCCGAATGCGCATAAGTAGCCTATCCTATTTGTCGTTGCCGACTTGGAACAGGCGCAGATTTTCAATGCCGGGTGCAAGTTCTCCTCGCTCGATGCGATGTATAATATCTACGACGCAGTCGTTCATGGGTGTCGGGCAGCCGACTTTGCGGCCAAATGCCGATACAGCACCATTTATGGCGTCTACTTCGGTCAGTTTTCCCTTCTCGATATCTTGCAACATACTCGCCTTGAGTTTGGCATGCTTGCGAATGGCGATAGGAATAATAAAGAACGAGAAGGCGCGCTTCAGCGGATTGGAGTAGTCGAGTAACTTGACTATATCCTTGCCTTGCACGGGTTCGATACGGATACCTCCTGCGCGGCAGACATCGATACACTCCTTGATTAAGGCCTGCACGATGCGTCGTGAGTCGCGAGGTGCGGCAGCCTCCCCGAAAGTGCATCCCAACACAGCACTCATACCCGAAAATGATGCGTTGATAAGCAATTTGCTCCAGCGCGTACCTATGAAATTATCTTCAACATCTACCTCTCCCATCATCTCCAAGAGTTCTTTGACCCGGTTGAAGTGCTTGTTGCGCTGAACCGAAATCGACCCTAAGGAGAATGATAGCGCGTCGGGAGAGCTCGTGAGTTCGCACACTCCCGCCTCCTGCATCGTTGCACCCCAAGCGACCGTGCAGCCTAAAACGCGTTCCTCGCCTAAAATCTCGGCAATCTGCATCTCGGGAAGTCCATTTTGGAATGTTACAAGTACACCATCCTCGGCGAGGTACTCTTTGAGCATTACGACCACCTCGGCATTGTGCTGCTGCTTGGTCATAAGGAAGATGATATCGTACTTCCCGCTCATTTTGTCGGGTGTGTAAGCTGTCACCTTCTGGTAAAAATCTACCGTTCCCACAATATGTGCACCATTGGTCTGAAGGGCCTCGATGTGGGCTTTATTGCGGTTTATAAGTTCAATATCTACACCGGCCTTGCTGATGTATGCTCCTAAAATTGTGCCCAACGAACCGGCACCATATATCGCTGTACGCATATTATTATCTATTAGATAAATAATTACTCCAATCTTTGTTTTGCCTCAGCATGACCGCACTGAGCAGCTTTATTCCACCAATATCTTGCTTTTTTTATACTCCCTTTTGTACCAATTCCATTGGCATAGCATTCTCCAACTTGAAACATCGCTTTAACATTTTGTTTATTGGCAGCCATTTTGTACCAAAATAATGCTTGCTTTTCATCTTTATTAACACCCTCTCCTTTTAGATAGCAATTTCCGAGATTTCTTTGTGCTGATGCGTATCCCATATCTGCAGCATATCGAAACCAATGAGCGGCTTTTTGTAGATTGCGTTCATGACCATGTCCTTCATAATGGTATATTGCTATTGCATTGAATGCATTAGCTGAACCTTTTTCTGCCGCATCAAGAAAACATTCCATAGCCTCATCGTAACGCTGCATGTTATAAAGAAGCCATCCCTTTTCAAGTAATAAACTCATTTTTAGATTGTGAGGGAGGTCTGTGATTGTAATATCGTCTGTTGGAACCTCTTTAATGAAACTCTTGAGCCTTTCGTAAAATGCATCAAAATATACTTTGTCATATTTAGGACCGTTTTTATAACGAACGGCGGCAATATCTTGAGGCAATCCCTCGGGGAATTCATCGAATCCATCCAACATAATAGGTATAATGTTTTTATCTTTACGCAATGCCTCAGCTAACTCCATTCTTAACCAATCCTTTTGCTTTGCGCGACCTTCTAAAGTTCCTTTGAATACATTTGCATCAAGTATTAATATAAAGTCCTCGCATTCTGCGATACGCTTTAATAGCTCTTTGTTAAAATCGCCGTTCATTAGGTTGTCCGTATCAAGACTTACAGAATATCCATCTCTTGTCAATAAGTCTTTGATATGTTTTGCGACCGTGAAGCCCCCTTCTCGTCGATAACTAATAAATATATCAAATTTATTGTTCATGATTTAGTAGTGTATAAAAGTTTTATTGAAATATTTTTTCTGTGATTATTTCAGATAAAGTGTTGTAATCTTTATATTTATATAATGAGATATTGGTTAGGGCCTGAGCAGCGTGAATAGGAAACCAGCATGGTGTGTGTAAATCGCTCTCGGTTTCATCATGCTCTGCATATTCTTTATAAAAAATATGGATTTTTTTACCCTTTGTTGCTGCGTAAATAAGTTCTGTGATAGTGCCAGGGCAATCGGCAGTATCAAATACAAAGATAGCATCTGTACAGCATTCAATCATTGATAGCTCTATGCGTATTATATCTTTTGCTTTCATGTCAATGGTCTCAAAATAATATGGACCTATATATACAGTATTTGAATTTATGGAGATTTCATTACATCCTGATAATAGCGTTTCTACATTACCCAAGAGTTTACTGCGATAATCCAATTTAGCTATAGCTGTATAATTCTCATCCCTGCAATCAAAATAAAATCTTCCTCCGCAATAAATTTTCTTTAGATTACACATATTTATTTTTGAAATAAAAGTTGTTCGCCATTATGTTTGTTGGTGAATATGGTGACAGTATTGTTATATTTATTTTTTACTCCACAACCTCCACATAAAAACTTACGGGGCGGAAGCCGTCGTTGCACGAGAGCATTGCCGAGCGGGGATTCTGCATCCAGCCATCGAAGAAGTTACCTCCACCTGCGGCGAGTTCTTTTACAAAGGGCAGGAGTGTCTCCCATGCACTTTGGCACATACCCTCGGGTTTGGTACAATCTTCCACCAAAAATGTCTGCCCGAGTTGCATATCGCATGTATGCTCAATGGGGTTTTCGTATTGCGCCATCAAGTCGGGGTATTGCGTAATACGCATGACGGTGATTTTAATGCGGGTCATCGTTAATCTCGCTTTATCAGGTTTTCATCTACAAAGTTATGAAAAATTTAATACATTATTTAATAAAAAAGCCCGCATCTGAAAAGGATGCGGACTTTTTACTAATTATATGCTGCCAGATTTAGTCTGCGTTGCAGCAAACGAGGTTACGATCGCCGTAGCCGTTGTCAATCTTCGTAACATAGGGGAAGAACTTTGCTGTCTTAACCCACTCCAACGGGAAGGCTGCCTCGGCGCGCGTGTAGGGGTGTGACCACTCGCCTGCCAACTCTACGGCTGTATGCGGAGCATTTACCACCACATTATCTTTCTCGCCCGATGCGGCCGCAGCCTCGCACTCACGCTTAATCTGAACGAGTGCCTCCATAAAGCGGTCCATTTCGGCCTTAGGCTCCGACTCGGTAGGCTCCACCATTAAGGTCTCGTGTACGGGGAACGAGAGGGTAGGAGCGTGGAAGCCGTAGTCCATCAAGCGGTGAGCAATATCACCGCAGTCGATGCCGTAGTCGTGCTTGAAGTGTGTGAGGTCGAGAATCATCTCGTGACCCACGCGACCGGTCTCGCCCGAATAGTAGGTGCGATACTCCTCCTTCAACGCCGACGACATATAGTTAGCATTTACGATAGCCATTTCGGTAGAGTGACGCAAGCCCTCCTCGCCGAGCATCTTGATATAACCGTAGGTAATCGGGAGCAACATTGCTGAGCCCCAAGGTGCTGACGATACGGCTGTGATACCATCCTCGCCGCCTGTTGCCACTACGGGGTGAGAAGGTAGGAATGGTTTCAAATGCTCTGCCACGCAGATAGGACCTACACCCGGACCACCGCCGCCGTGAGGCATTGCGAAGGTCTTGTGGAGGTTGAGGTGGCATACATCGGCGCCGATATATCCGGGGTTGGTGAGGCCGACCTGTGCGTTCATGTTTGCTCCGTCCATATATACCTGACCGCCCGCATCGTGTACAGCATCTACAATCTCGCGTATGCGGCTCTCGAATACGCCGTGAGTCGAAGGATATGTTACCATCAATCCGCACAACTCCGATGAGTGCTCCAAAGCCTTAGCCTTCAAATCCTCAACATCGATATTTCCGTTCTCGTCGCACTTTACCGTCACAATCTTCATACCTGCCATAGCCGCTGATGCGGGGTTGGTACCGTGAGCTGATGCAGGAATGAGAATGATGTTACGATAGCCCTGACCGCGGCTCTGATGATATGCGCGGATAACCATAAGGCCCGAGTACTCGCCTGCAGCACCCGAATTGGGCTGCAATGAGCAACCTGCAAAGCCTGTGATGGTTGCCAAATCGCTCTCCAACTCCGAGATAAGCTCGGTATAGCCCTCGGTTTGGTCGGCGGGAGCGAAGGGGTGCATATCCTGGAATCCTGCCAATGAAAGGGGCTGCATAATAGCGGCAGCGTTGAGCTTCATTGTACAAGAACCGAGTGAAATCATAGAGTTTGCAAGCGAGATATCGCGCAACTCCAATTGCTTGATATAACGCATCATATCGCTCTCCGAGCGGTAGCGGTTGAAGACCGGCTCTGTGAGAATCTCGCTCTTGCGAAGCAGTGCGTCGGCAAGTGCTACCTTGTCCGAAATCTTCACAGCCTTAGCCTTCTTGCCTGCAGCCTCGGCGAAGATAGCTACGATAGCTTCAACCTCCTCAGGAGTGGTAACCTCGTCGGTCGAGAGGCGAACCTTGCCCTCCGATGGGTAGTGGAAGTTGATACCTGCTGCCAGAGCAATATCCTGAACTACGGCAGCCTCGGCCGCAACCTCTACGGTGTCGAAGATATCCTTGTGAGTGAGCTTGTAACCCAAAGCCTTCAATCCTTCGGCAACGGCAACAGCCGAAGTGTGAGCTGTCATAGCGGCACGACGCAAGCCCTCGGCACCATTGTATACGCAGTAGAATCCTGCCATAGATGCCATCAATGCCGATGCAGTACAAATGTTTGAAGTGGCCTTCTCGCGCTTGATATGCTGCTCGCGCATCTGTAACGACATACGCAGAGCCTTGTTGCCCAAGCGGTCCACCGATACACCGATAATACGGCCCGGAATATTACGCTTGTAAGCCTCGCGGCACGCCATATAACCTGCTGCGGGACCTCCGAAGCCCATAGGACAACCTAAACGCTGTGTAGAACCTACGGCGATGTCGGCACCCCACTCGGCGGGAGCGGTCAAAAGTGCCAATGATAAGATGTCGGCAACGGCAGCAACCAAAGCACCTGCCGAGTGTGCTTTCTCGGCAAATGCGGCGTAGTTGCGTACTTCGCCCGAAGCAGAAGGATACTGCACCAAGACACCAAACTCCTTGCCTGAGAATTCGTATGTAGAGAAGTCATCGACGATAAGTTCAATGCCGAAAGGCTCGCTGCGAGTGAGCAGTACATCCAAATTCTGCGGGAAAATATCTTTATCAACGAAGAGCTGATTGCGACCCTCCTTAACAGCATCGCGTGAGCGCAAGGCGTACATCATAAGCATAGCCTCGGCAGCAGCAGTCGCCTCGTCCAAGAGTGAGCAGTTGGCAATCTGCATACCCGTAAGCGAGAGGATTGCAGTCTGGAAGTTTAGCAGAGCCTCCAAGCGGCCCTGCGAAATCTCTGCCTGATAGGGAGTGTAAGAGGTATACCATGCAGGATTTTCAAATACATTACGGCTGACAACGGCGGGAACGGCCGTAGGATAGAATCCCATGCCGATGAATGAACGCAAACGGCGATTCTTTGCAGCCAATGAGGCTACATGTGCCGCAAACTCATACTCGCTCATGCCCTCGGTGGGTAGTGCGATGGGCTTCTTCAAGCGGATAGAGGCGGGGATAACCTGCGCGATAAGCTCCTCGACTGTCTCTACGCCGATAACCTTCAACATCTCTTGAAGGTCTTGCTGGTTTGTTACGCCAATGTGGCGATTCATAAATTTGTCAAACATCTTCTTGTTCGGTTTTATAGTTTTCGTTTATATTTTTTGTTATTTGTTTTCAGTAGTTCCTGACCATTCGCAGAGAGAGCCCTTTTACTCTAATACTTGAAACTGCTGCCACCGATAAACTCTCGTAAAATCGAGGTTGGCGGTATCTCGTCGGGCGAGATTGGCGTAAAATTATCGAGGAATTTCAGCAGACGATTTGCCTCGGCATACTCCGGCTCGGTATCGGGTACTTCGCGCAGAATAGGCTCCACCTTTTGGCGTAAAACACAAATTTCGTAGAAGAGCGATGAGTTAAACATCACATCGGCCTCCTCCTGATAGGGGAAGATGTGCTTCTCCTCGCCTCGGCGTACGCTTGGCCAGCGTTGAAGTGTTGCCAAAGCCGAATTTCCGCGGGTGGCATAGTCGCGTGTTATGCGACGCAGCAGTCGGTTGTCGGTAGTTGCGATACGCGAGAGGTTATCCATCGTAACCGATGTAAGACACGACGCATAGATGCAGAACTTCTTCTCGCGCGGAATACTCGGCGTAAGGCGCGGGTTAAGGCCGTGAATACCCTCCATGATAAGTATCGAACGCTCGTTTAGCTTGAGTGGCTTCTCGTGCCACTGGCGAGTGCCCGAAATGAAGTCGTAGCGCGGCACTTCGACACTCTCGCCTGCCTCCAGACGCTGAAGGTCGCTATTGAGTAGCTCGAGGTCGATAGCCTCCAATGCTTCGTAGTCGTAATCGCCGTTCTCGTCGCGCGGCGTATGCTCCCTATCAACGAAATAGTCATCGAGCGAGATAAGAACAGGGTCCAAGCCCAACATGCGGAGTTGTATGCCTATGCGTTTCGAAGTTGTGGTCTTGCCGCTCGATGAAGGGCCCGAGATAAGCACCATGTTTACATTGCGCTCGTTGTGTGCCCGGAAAACCTGGTCGGCAATCTGTGCCAACTTCTTCTCGTGAAAGGCCTCGGCAATCTTGATAAGTTCGCTGGTGTCGCCTTTCAGTATTTTATCGTTGAGGTGTCCCACCGTAGGAACTCCCATGATATTCACCCACTGCTGATATTCATGGAATACATCGAGCATCTTATCCCAATGCACATTGAAATCCAACTTGTCGGGATTTAAGCGCGAGGGTAGTGCGATGTAAAAACCGTTGTAATATTGGCGTATGTCGAACAGATGAATATATCCCGTATCGGGAGCTAAAGCTCCGTAGAAGTAACCCACCATGTCGTCTAACTGATACATGTCGCTGTACAAGCGCTTGCGGGTGTTAAGCAGGGCAATCTTATCGTCAAAACCAAATTTTTCGTAGATGCCGTTTATCTCTGATGTGTGCAGGCGATGGCGCAAAATCGGATAGCGGGCATCGATAATCTCCTGCATGCGTTGGCGCAATTCGCCAAGTTGCATATCCGAAGGTACTCCGTCGGCAAATTCGCAATAGAATCCGCGACCTACGGTGTGGCGAATGTAAAACTTTGTACCGGGGCGAAGCGACCATACGGCCTTTTGCAGAATGAAGGATATGGTGCGCTGGTAGACGCGATAACCCTCGAAATGCGTGATGTCGATAAATCGCACATCCATGGGCTTGAAAATGCGGTAATTCAACTCCTTGAGGCGATTGTTGGTGTATGCGGCAAGAAAAGGATGCGAAGTCTCCAACTGCAACATATCCAACAACTCCAAGAGCGATGTCCCCAACTCTACCTCAATCTCGGTAGAGTTGTTTTGGCACAAAACTTTTACTTTTTCTCTCATAAAACCAATGTTAAGGTGTGTAAAGATAATCAATTTATTTTTAACTTTGTCAGCGAGAAAATAAAATAATGCAGGGTAGCGATAAAAAAGAGCATTAAATGTGTAAAAAGCGACCCGCCGCATTTATTGAAAAGATTGGATTATGAAGAAAAAGATTTTTTTGTTGTGTGCCCTGTTGGCGGTTGCATTTGTCGGATATAAGGTGTGGGAGCGCCATTTCTCGGAGCGAAGCATTGTGATATTGTCCACTTCGGATATTCATGCCAAAGTTGAGAACTTCCCGCAGTTGGCTACGGCGGTGAAAGAGTGCCGCGATACGGTTACAACCTTTTTGGTGGATGCCGGTGACCGCTGGACGGGTAATGCCTATGTAGATATGGCAAAGGAGCCGCGTCGCCCCGTGATTGATATGATGAACGATATGGGTTACGATGTGGCAACGCTCGGTAATCATGAGTTTGATGATGGGCAGGCTTTCCTGGGGCATATAAACTCTTTGGCGAAGTTTGATATCGTGTGTGCTAACTGCTTGAGCGATACGATTACCTTCCCCGAACCTCGCCCCTATGAGGTCTATTGCCGTAAAGGTGTGAAGGTCGGTTTTGTCGGCGTAATTACAAATTATGACCGCAATAATCGCCCTGCGGGTAAGGATGAGAGCTATGTCGGACTCCGTTTCCCCGACCCGCAGCAGACGGCTATGGAACAGGCGGCGAAGCTACGCAAGAAATGCGATGTCTTGGTGTTGCTTTCGCATATGGGCGATGATATGGATAGAGCTTTGGCTACAAAGTGCTATGATTACGATATGATTGTGTGCGGTCATACGCATAATTTGGTCGATACGCTTATTAACAACACCTTGTTGGGTCAATCGGGAAATAATTGCAAGCGCGTGGGTGTTACGCATATTCGAATGAAGGGAACAAAGATTCTCGGTATGGAGTATGATATTGTGCCGTTGAAGGATTATCAGCCCGATGCAGTCTACGCCGAGTGGGTTGAGCGCCTGCACGATAACGAGGCTTTGAGTGCTCCTTTGGGTGAGAGTCGGGAGCTGCTTTACCGCACGGGCCTTGCCGCCTGGGAGGTGGATGTTATAAAACGCGCATTGGGCGTCGATATTGCTCTGTATCATCGTGGCGGCATACGCTTTGACCCCATGCCAGCAACCTCGATAAGCACTGCCGATATATATAGCTTGGAGCCCTTCTCTTCGACGCTTTACACGATGACGATGACGCCTGCTCAATTGCGACAGATGATTATCACGAAGTTCAACGATACAGAAAATCCCAAGGAGTCGCATCGTGTAGATATATTTTCGAATATCCCCTATACAATCTTTACCGATGCGGCGGGTGAGGCTGTGGATGTACGGTTTGAGGGCCTTGCCGAGGGCGAAAAGTATAGTGTTGCGATGGGCGACTATATGTATGCTAATTATAAAGGTGTCGAGGCTGAAAATGTAATGACGGAGGGTATTCTGCTGACCGATATTTTGATTAACGATTTACGCAAAAATTCTCCGATAGATTACTCGAATGAACCGGTGCAGAGGGTAGAGAGAAAATAATTCAAAATTCAAAATTCAAAATTTTTTGAATCCGTTATTCTGAGTGCTGATTTTTTTGTCAGTCGTTTTGAGTGATTATTTTTTGCCCGTCATTCTGGGAGATTGTTTTTTCGTCACTCTGAGGGAGCGTATGCGACCGTGAGAGTCTAAATAAGAGCAAAGATGAAAGAGATTCTCACGCAAAACTGCGTTTTGCTCAGAATGACGGCGGAAAATAAAGGAGTTTAGAGAACTTAGGGAGTTTAGTGGTAGCTGCGCTAAATTCCCTAAATTCATTAAATCCTCCCTAAACTCCCTACCATCATCCGACGCAATAAAAAAGTCCCGAACCTTTGCGATTCGGGACTTCGTATTATGGATTAGATGAAATTAGTTCTTCTTCTCCATTGCGGCCTTCAACTCAGCCAAACCTGCGATGTCACCCAAAGTGGTCTTCTCAACAGAAGCGTTAATCTTCTTTACAGAAGCCTTTGCAGCATCAGCAGCAGCCTTCTTCTCAGCCTTCTCGGCAGCAACCTCAGCACGCTTTACCTCCTCGAAAATACGAGTGTGTGAAAGAGTGATGCGCTTTGTAGCCTTTGAGAACTCGATAACCTTGAACTCGGCAGTCTCGCCGGCCTTCAAAGTTGTACCGTCCTCCTTAACAAGCTGCTTTGCAGGTGCAAAACCTGTGATGTTCTCCTCAAGAGCAACAACTGCGCCCTTATCGCCAACCTCGCTGATTGTAGCGGTGTGAACAGTATCAACAGCATACTTGCTCTCGAACTCGTTCCAAGGATTCTCCTCCAACTGCTTGTGGCCAAGGCTCAAGCGACGGTTCTCCTTGTCGATCTCCAATACTACAACCTCGATCTCTGCGCCAATCTGAGTGAACTCGCTGGGGTGCTTAACCTTCTTAGTCCAGCTGAGGTCTGAGATGTGAATCAAACCATCGATACCCTCCTCGATCTCAACGAATACGCCGAAGTTAGTGAAGTTGCGAACCTTAGCGTTGCACTTTGTGCCAACAGGGTACTTAGCATCGATGCCCTCCCATGGGTCGGGTGTAAGCTGCTTGATACCGAGTGACATCTTGCGCTCCTCGCGGTCCAAAGTGAGGATAACTGCCTCAACCTCGTCACCTACCTTCAAGAACTCCTGTGCTGAACGCAAGTGCTGGCTCCAAGACATCTCTGAAACATGGATAAGACCCTCTACGCCTGCTGCAATCTCAACGAATGCACCGTAGTCAGCCATAACAACTACCTTACCCTTAACCTTGTCGCCTACCTTAAGGTCTGCATCCAAAGACTCCCAAGGATGAGCTGTGAGCTGCTTCAAACCAAGTGCGATGCGCTTCTTCTGCTCGTCGAAATCGATGATAACAACATTGAGTTTCTGATCCAAAGCAACAATCTCCTCGGGGTGATTTACGCGGCCCCAGCTAAGGTCTGTGATGTGGATAAGACCGTCTACGCCACCAAGGTCGATGAATACACC
>JAFXIS010000060.1 GCA_017532885.1 Alistipes sp.
AAGTTGCTCGAAAGATGAGGAGGAGAATCAGCCTATAACGGCTGTCGTTGACTTCGAGGGCGAAGAGTGGAAGGAGTTCGTGGCTTTGAATGTGGGCAGCACCTACTCGTCGGAGGTGGTCACTGCCGACTATCTGTGGCAGGATGAGGCTACATCGCTCACGCCAAACAACATCACAACGGAGTGGGACGGCGTGTCGTACCTGAGCAGCGGCTTTGCCGTATCGTCATTCAACAGCAACTGCTTGGAGAAGTTCAATATCTACGGTGCTTATCTGCGTGACCTCTACGTCTATAACGCTGACAATGAGGAAGCCGCAAAGGGCGGCGGCAATGGCGGCTCGGACAACTTCCTTGTAGCCTACGGCAACTACGAGGGCGAGGAGAGCGGAGAGTGGGGTGAGACCGATTTTCGCCCGATGCTCACATTCGCCGACGGCAAGGCGCGTACAATCAAGGGGTGCTACGTCAATTCTACGGCGTACTTCGTAAGCATCACCGAACTCGGCAACGAGTTCTCGCCCGCATTGAAGGATGGTGAGAAAATCATTTTGACGGCTACGGGTTACGACCAGATGCGTCGCAAGACGGGCAGCGTGGCTATGACTTTGGCCGAGAAGGGCAACATCACAAAGAGTTGGCGCGCGTGGGACCTCTCGGCATTGGGGGCTGTGGTAAGCGTGCGTTTCAACATCACAGGCGGCCCGACCGACGAGTGGGGAATGATGTCACCAAAATACTTTGCCATCGACGACATAACCATAGAGTGGGATGAGGCTGCTCAGGCAGAGTGACACCAGAATAAATGAAAAAAACCGCTTAGTCCAAGAGGATTAAGCGGTTTAATTTTATGTTTTCTACGTTAGAAGAGCATAATGCCGACTCCTACCTGAAGAACGTGGGCAAACTGCTTGTAATCGACCTGCGAGGCGGGAATATCATATCCGCCCGATGTATCCACCTTGGGACGACGCAGGTTGATTTGATAACCCACGCGGAAATCAATCTTACCCGACTGACCGACAACAAGACGCATACCGCCACCTATGCCGGCCATAGCGCCTACCGACTTGGTGCGTGACGGATTGAAATAGAACTGCGGGCCGAGATGCACATAGTTGAAGAAACGATAACGATGCTGAACGGTAGCAGGGCCATAATAATAGTTGAACGTACCATAGAGGGGCATCGCATAGCCATTATCCTGAAACAATACTCCTGTCTCAACACCTGTAACGATATTCTCACCAAACTTATAACCTACACCCAGCAAGGCGCTTGCTCCCGAAAGACCAATCTCGCGTGGATAGGATACAACATCGTCCTGATGTTTGAGCGCAATGCGGTCTGTCATACCGAAGGCCATATTATATGTACCTCCAAAGGTGACGGTCCACTTACGCTGCGGATTGTCCGTAACGAAATCACGCTTAACCTTCTCACCCTTATATTTGGGAATGAAATACTGCTGGGCCTCAACAACAGAGGTCGCACAGAAAACACCCCAAATCAATAGCATCAATATCTTTTTCATCATCTATAAATTTTTCCTTACTCACACGAAGTAAGCACCTAACTAACGGCCTTATGCTCTCATTTATTTTATGCCGCGCACATTTTTCTCCCACGCCCACGCTGAACGCAAGGTGTCATCCAACGAGCGCTCGGCCTTCCAGCCCAACTCGTTATTGGCAAGCGATGTATCGGCCCAGATAGCCACAACATCACCCGGACGACGGGGAGCAATCTTATAGTTGAGTTTCAACTCATTGACACGCTGGAAACTCTCGACCAACTCCAACACCGATACG
Organism: Alistipes sp.; assembly: GCA_017532885.1. The sequence goes on from JAFXIS010000060.1 coordinate 1,811, forward strand.
CCATTGCCTGTACCGACATTGAAAATCTCATACTTCTCCTTGTTCTTATCCTCGACCATACGTGTGATAGCCACAACGTGAGCCTTTGCCAAATCCACCACGTCGATATAGTCGCGCAAGCACGAACCATCGGGGGTAGGATAGTCATCACCAAAGACGCTCAGGCACTCACGAACACCTGCGGCAGTCTGTGTGATGAAGGGAACAAGATTCTGAGGCACACCGCGAGGCAACTCACCGATAAGAGCCGACGGATGGGCTCCGATGGGGTTGAAGTAGCGCAATGCGATACCCTTCAGGCCGTCATACGCATTAACCGAGTCGCGCAAAATATCCTCGCACATCTGCTTGGTGTTACCGTAAGACGATGTAGCGGGCTTACGCGGTGTAAGTTCGGTTACGGGCAACTCATCGGCCTCGCCATATACTGTAGCCGAAGAGGAGAAGACGATGTTGGGACGTGAGAACTCGCGCATCAACTCCACAACATTCATAAACGAAGTGAGGTTGTTGCGATAATACTTCATCGGGTCCAAAACAGACTCACCTACGGCCTTGAACGCCGCGAAGTGGATAACCGAATTGAAGTTATACTGCTCAAAGACCTTGCGGAAAGCCTCCTTGTCGCAGCAATCGACATTAACGAAGGGGACATCAACGCCTGTAATCTTGCGTACACCCTCGACGCCACTCATATCTGAATTTGACAAGTTGTCGGCCACAACAACATCGTAGCCTGCATTAATCAACTCAACGGCTGTGTGCGAACCTATATATCCTGCACCACCCGATACCAATACCATCTCTTTCATATCTTTCGTTTTTTAGTGCTTATACACCCTTTTTACACTATATTGGGTAGTCTTTCCTGCTGGCGAAGGCCTACGTTGCGGCTTAGCTGCATTTACAAGTCTGCCCCACCCCCAACCCCCGCCTCAGGCAGGGGCTTTGGTCGCCACTAAAAGTGGCTCCTAAAAAGCGCTACCGCAGGTTGT
>JAFXIS010000061.1 GCA_017532885.1 Alistipes sp.
AAAGAAAATACAATCAAATAAAGTTAAACAAAAAAACATTTAAGATTATGTTTGCAATCGACAATTACGATTTCACGGGCAAACGTGCAATCATCCGCGTAGATTTCAATGTGCCTCTCAATGGCGAAGGTCAGGTAACTGACGATACTCGTATCCGCGCAGCAATCCCCACTATCAAGAAGGTATTGGAGAAGGGTGGCGCTGTTATTTTGATGTCACACTTGGGCCGTCCCAAGAAGAATCCCGACCCCAAGTTCTCATTGGAGCAGATTATCCCCGCTATCGAGGCTCGCTTGGGTGTTAAGGTTGAGTTCGCCGGTGACTGTATGGGTGAGAAGGCTGCCGAGATGGCTGCTGCTTTGAAGCCCGGAGAGGTTATGTTGTTGGAGAACCTGCGTTTCTATGCCGAGGAGGAGGGTAAGCCCCGCGGCTTGGCTGAGGATGCTACCGACGAGGAGAAGAAGGCTGCAAAGAAGGCTCTCAAGGAGGGTCCCCAGAAGGAGTTCGTGAAGAAGTTGGCATCATACGCTGACTGCTACATCAACGACGCTTTCGGTACTGCTCACCGTGCTCACTCATCGACTGCTCTTATCGCTGATTATTTCCCCAATGACAAGATGTTCGGTTACGTTATGGAGAACGAGTTGAAGGCTATCGACGGTGTGATGTCTAACCCGCAGCGTCCTTTCGTGGCTATCGTTGGTGGTTCTAAGGTATCTACAAAGATTACTATCATCGAGAAGTTGATGGAGAAGTGCGACAAGATTATCATCGGTGGTGGTATGACATACACATTCGCCGGCGCACAGGGTGGCAAGGTAGGTAAGTCTATCTGCGAGCCCGATATGTTCCCCGTAGCATTGGAGATTTTGAAGAAGGCTGAGGAGAAGGGTATCAAGATTGTGACATCGCCCGACGCTCTTATCGCTGACGACTTCTCACAGGATGCTAACACTCAGGAGGCTCCCGCAGACAACATTCCCGACGCTTGGGAGGGTGTTGATATCGCATCAGAGGGTAAGGCTCTCTTCGCAAAGGAGATTTCGGAGTGCAAGACTATCCTTTGGAATGGTCCCGTAGGTGTATTCGAGATTGACAAGTTCGCTACAGGTTCAAAGGCTGTTGCTGAGGCTATCGCTGAGGCTACTGCTAACGGTGCGTTCTCACTCATCGGTGGCGGTGACTCTGTTGCTTGTATCAACAAGTTCGGCTTGGCTGACAAGGTATCTTACGTTTCAACAGGCGGTGGCGCATTGTTGGAGTATATGGAGGGTAAGGAGTTGCCGGGTGTAGCCGCTATCCGCAAGTAAAAATAAGTTGTCAAGTTTGGCTATTTCGGCATTTGGCTTGTCCTCGAAATGCTCATTTACGCCGAGTAAACTCCGCTTTCTCGGACTGCGACTAACTTCAAAATAGCACAAACTAACCAACTTCTTGAAATTGTTTCTCGGGATGCTGGCTTTGAAAACCGCTCACGATAAATGAATTTTAAGATACTCAAAAATTTTCAAGGGTCGAGTCCGCTCGGCCCTTCTTTGATTAGACTATGCGACGCAAAGAATTTCTGAAATATCTGGCAGGAGGAGCAGTGATGCTGGCCGCAGGGCATCTGCCCGAAGAGGTCGTGGCCGCAACAAAGGGGCGAGGGTTACGCTTCGGCGTTGTGACCGACAGCCACTTTGCCTCACGCGAAAAGAGTGGCACACGCTACTATGCCGACTCACGCGAGAAGATGCGTCAGGCCGTAGCAGATTTCAATCGCTCAAAGTTGGATTTCATAATCGAGTTGGGCGATATGAAGGATATGAGCATCGATGGCTCGGCACTCCTTACGCTGGGTTATCTTGATGAGATTGAGAGCATCTTCAAGTCGTTCAACGGCCCTTCGTACCACGTCTTGGGCAACCACGATATGGATTGCATCACCAAAGAGGAGTTCTTGGCACATACCACCAACACGCCACGCACATCGGGCCGCGCACACTACTCGTTTATGGTAAAGGGCTATCGTTGCGTAGTTCTTGACGCCAAC
>JAFXIS010000062.1 GCA_017532885.1 Alistipes sp.
GCGATGAACAAACCAATCCAAGAAAGACCTGACTCCATCTGACCTGTCTGAACTGAACCGTAAGATACAACTGCCTTCTCAACAGCGTCCATACCCTGATCCAAACGATCCAAACCCTGATAGTAGATTGATGCAACAGGACCACGAGTGTTACGGCAAAGCTCCTTAGCAGCCTCAACGCCCTGACCATTCAAAGTCTCCTCAAACTGAGCAACAAACTTCTTAGTGTTGATGTTAGCGAATGAGAGGTAAAGCATACGCTCGATAGCAACAGCCAAACCAATTACCAAGCAGACCAACACGGGCAACATCCAGCCCCAACCACCCTCGAGGAACTTCTGCATCAAAACCTGGTGCATTGTGTCACCGGCGATCTCGGTCTCAGCATCAATAGCTACGGCAGCAGCCTCATTAGCAACGGCAGCAGCCTCAGTAGCAACCTCAGTAGCAGCGGCAGCAGCCTCCTGTGCGAAAGACTTTAGTGTGCCAAAAACGGCAACTGCCAAAAACATAGAAACTTTTTTCATAACTGTTTTTTTAATTGTTTTTAATTAGTGTTTTGTTTGTCGTTTATTTTTTAGTTAAAATTAAATTTTTCTCCTTTTCACAAAAAAAATCTTCATTCCGAGGCACTTTTGCCCCATATTTGCGCAAATTAGGGTTTCCGAGGAGGCTACCCCCGAAAAGCCCGCCAAAACACCCGACGGAAAATAACTAATTATCCGTCAAGCAATTACAGCCACAAAACACCCTAAAAAGAGCCTTTTGGAGCCATTTACGCATATTTTACGGACCGAAATATACAAATAATTTTTTATCTACGCAACACCCTAAAGCGTAAATTCTCCTCTCAATGGGCGTTTCATCATCGCCAAAGTCTCCTCCGCAGAAAGCCCCTTGCCCAACACATACATAAGTTTTGTAATTGCAGCCTCGGTAGTCATATCGTAAGCCGACAATACTCCCACGCCCTGCAAACGCTGACCCGTTTCGTAGAGTTGCATCTCCACCGAGCCGTTATCGCACTGCGTAACATTCAACACCACAACACCCCTATCGACCGTCTCGCGCATAAGGTCCAAGAACCAATCTGCCGTAGGAGCATTGCCTGCGCCATATGTTTCGAGAACAACGCCACGCAACCCTTCGACCGAAAGGATGGCACGCAAAGTATACTCGCCAATACCGGGGAACATCTTTATGATAACGACACCCTCGTTGAGCATCGTGGCAATCTCCAGCTCCTCATGAGCATGCTCCACCTTTGCAATAGCGGCGTGATTATAGGCGATTTTAACGCCCACTTCTGCCAGCGGAGGATAGTTCGGTGAACGGAAAGCATCCAACTCCTCGGCGCTACTTTTGCGCGTGCGATTTCCACGGCACAGACGGCTATGAAACAGCAACGACACCTCCGGAACGATAGGTGTTCCATCCACATTTTTCGCTCCGGCAATTTCTATTGCCGTAATCAGATTTTCTCGGCCATCGGTACGCAACACGCCGATTGGGATTTGACTACCCGTAAAGACCACGGGCTTCGCCAGATTTTCAAGCATAAAACTCAGCGCCGAAGCGGTATAAGACATTGTATCGGTACCATGCAACACCACAAAACCATCATACTTGGCGTAGTTGTCGCGAATAACCTCGGCAATGGCACACCAATCCGACGGACGCACATTCGACGAGTCTATCAACTTCGGCATAGTGTGAACATCAATGTCGATATGCAGGCGTTTGATAGAGGGGAACTCATCGTAAATGCCACTAAAATCGAAAGGCACCAATGCCCCCGTCTGCTCATCGTTTTTCATCCCGATAGTACCACCCGTATATACGATAAGTATCGACGAACGGGCATCGGTCAAATGCGCTAATTTATTCATATCTATATAGTTATCTAATTCTTATCTCTCCTGTAAAAACATTCTGCGAGCATTCTGCGAGGTAATGCGAGCCACCTCGTCAGCCGCCACGCCCTTAATCTCGGCTACCTTGCAGCACACATGGCTCACATATGCCGACTCATTGCGCTCGCCGCGATGCGGTACGGGTGTAAGGTAGGGGCAATCTGTCTCCAAAACCAAATCCTCTAACGCCATATCGGCGACAGCCACCGCCAAAGCACTCTTCTTGAAGGTTACAACGCCTCCTATGCCGAACAGCCAATCGCCACACGCCTTCAGGCGACGATAAACCTCCGCACTCTCCGAGAAGGCATGCAGGACACCTCGCAAATGCTGACCCAGCTCCTCGGCACGGCGACATTCCGCCTCCAAAATCTCGCACATATCCTCCCACGCAGCCCTTGTGTGAATCGCTACGGGCATATCCAACCTCGCCGCCAAACGACACTGCGCAATAAAAGCCTCACGCTGCTCGGCGACATAATCCTGACTCCAATAGTAGTCCAAACCAATCTCGCCAACGGCACAAAAGTCGATACCCTGTGGCGACGCGGCGAGGTATCGCTCCACCAACGCCAACTCCTCGCGCCAGCGAGGGTTTTCATTCACCGAGGTGGGATGCAGACCCATCATCGGACAACACAACTCCGGCTCGGCTTTCACAAGCGAAAACAACCTCTCATGGCTCTCGCTGTCGATTGCCGGTAGGAGCAGGTGCGTGACTCCTCGTTCCCTGGCTCTTGCCAACGCCTCCGCGCGGTCGGCATCGAACTCTTCGGCATAAATATGTGAATGTGTATCAATAAGTTGCATAGCCATTACTTCAATTTTTCATACATTCCGCCACGCAGGGGTCGGATAGCCCCCGACATCTCCAAAGTCATCAGATGTAGCGACACCTCACCCGACGACATGCCACTCTGCTCTAACAGCGTGTCGATATGCACCGGAGAATCCCCGAAACAAGCCAACAGGCGCTCCTCCACCGAAGTTAAAGGCTGCGGCTCACATTGCTCCTTGGGCATATCTTCCAAATCCAACTCCCACATCAGTTCGGCAACGATATCCCTACCCGATAACACAGCCTGCGCCTTACGATTGCGGATAAGGATATTGCAGCCGCGAGAGTTTTCGTCCGTCACACGCCCCGGTACAGCCATAACCGAGCGGCCATAGCCATCGGCAAATGAGGCTGTCGAGAGCGAACCTCCCTCGGCGGGTGACTCCACAACGACAACACCTGCCGAAAGTCCTGCAATAATACGATTTCGAGGGATAAAATAGCGACCATTCTGCTTGGTCTGCGAGCTCAGCTCCGTAACGATAGCACCACCCCGCCCGACAATCTCCGCCGCCAAGCGTTCATTGACCGTAGGGGTAACATTTGGCAAAGGATTGGCTATAACACCAACCGTCACCGCACCCGCAGCCAATGCCGCGCGATGAGCCGCACCATCTATGCCATATGCCAAGCCACTCACGATAGACACCTCGGGAACAGCCTCGGCGAGTGATTTTATCATCTCGTTACACACCCTGTCGCCATAAGGGCTCATCTTGCGCGTACCGACAAACGCCACAGCACGACGCGACAGAGCCTCAACCTCCCCGCGCACATATAGCACATGGGGATAATCGTCTATTTCGCGTAGTAATTTGGGGTATTTCTCATCGGTCGAAGCCAGCGCGGTAAGATTGTTGCGATGGCAATACTCCAACTCTCGTTCCGCCTCGGCAAAACCCTTGTGTGCCACCACATTACGCGCCACATCTTCGCGCAGCGAGCCTCTCTCTCGCAGTTCCGCAAGCGATGCCGAAAATATGGCCTCCGCCGAGCCGAAGCACTCCAAAAGATGCGCTATGCCTCGCACGCCGAGCTGCGGCACAAAAGTTAAAGCAATATCTTCCAACCTCATAATTTCTCTCTTTTTAGGGGTCGTTTTTGAAAATGAAACGCGCCCGAAGAGTAAAATTAATAATTTTTGTTGAAAAACAGTCGTCTTAATGAAAAAATCTTTCCTGCACATAGAAAACGGGACTGTCCAACCATCGGTTGAACAACCCCGTTTTTATATAAATTGTAAGCGAAATCGGCTACGCCTCCTCCTGGGTGACCGCCTGCGAGATGTTGATGACGAAATCGCCCATGCGCTCCACCTCCGAGAGAACATCGAGGTAATATACGCTACCATGATAGTCGCTGCCATTCTGCTCGATGCGCTTTATCTCTGCCTCACGCAAAAGGTTGCGCAACTCGTTAATCTCAATCTCGCAATCCACCGCCATTTTTAGGCCCAACATGCTCTTGTGGCCCTGCGAAAGGTTGCGTATCATCACATCGTACGCCTTATCCACAAGGTCGATGAGCGACAGGATATTTCGCACCTGCTCGGCAGAGAATTTCTTGTCGTGCGAGTTGCGACGCGCGAGGATTCGACTGATAGCCTCACCCGAATCACCGAGGCTTTCCAACTCATTGATAGCCTTATACATAACATTCACCTCATCACGGGTATGCTCACTAATCTCCTCCTGCGGAATGGCATTGAGGAATGAAGCAATCTCGAACTCTATACGGTCGGCAATCTCCTCATACTTGACCAACTTCTGGCGATACTCCTCGAACGATTTTTCATCTGCAGCCTTCACCGCCTCACGCACATAGCCCAAACCATTGCGCGAAATCTCGGCAAAATGAACCACCTCATTTTGAGCCTGACCAATCGACAACTCTGCCGTAGCAGTATGACCTGCCGAGATATATTTCAGACGGAAAGCCTCCTCCTCGGGGTTGGGCTTTGACTTGATTATCGAAGTCACGATACGACCCAACTGCGGGATAAACCATATAAGAATCAAGGTATTGAATGTGTTAAACAGCGTGTGGAACATCGACAAGCCATAGAGCGCCGCCGTAGATTCGGTAGAGGTAGAATCCATGACACCCGTATACGCCATCTCGGCAGGGTTAGGATAGCCCCAACTTGCGATAATCGTACCGATAAGAGCAGTAAACGGCTTGAAGAGAATGAGCGCCCACACAACACCGAAGATATTAAATAAGGTGTGCGCTAAGGCTGCTCGCTTGGCATTGGTATTAGCTACCGCAGCAGCGATATTTGCGGTGATGGTCGTACCGATATTCTCACCCAACACCATCGCAGCACCCATGTGGAATGGTATCCAGCCAAGGCTCATCATAATAAGCGTGAGGGCCATCGTAGCACTCGACGACTGCAAAACGAGCGTCAAAACAGTACCAAATACCATGAATATAAGCACTGAGCCGAAGCCATATTGGGTCCAGCCCTGAATGAACGACAACACCTCAGGTGTTTCGCGCAAATCGGGCACCGACTCCTTCATAAGCGAAAGGCCGAGAAAGAGCAGAGAGAAGCCGATAACGCACTCGCTGATGTTACGATACTTCTCGCTCTTTGCGATGCTCAAAATAAAGCCTAATGCCATAAGTGGTACGGCCAAAATCGAGATATCGGCCTTAAAACCGAGTAGCGAGATAAGCCATGCCGTAACGGTGGTACCGATGTTGGCACCCATAATCACGCCAATCGCCTGATTCAACGCCAGCAGTCCGGCATTTACAAAGCCTACAACCATAACGGTTGTAGCACTCGACGACTGGATTATTGATGTAATGGTCAATCCCGTAGTTACACTCTTAAAACGGTTTGAGGTCATAGCCTCCAAGAAGCGACGCAACTTATCGCCCGCAGCCTTTTGAAGTCCTGCACTCATTAAATTCATTCCATACAGGAACATTCCCAACGCTCCTATAAGGGTAAAAATCTGCAAAATCATAAAATTTGTATTGAGTTATTGATTAAAAAATTTACTTGATAGAGATGTTGCAAAGTGGAGAATCCCGAACTTGAATTTTCTCCGAGAAATATCGAATCTGCGAATATTGCAGTGGGTTTTATATGACAATCATCTTTCATCTCACCGGCAAAAATAGCGCGGTAATATTACCAAAAGTTTACGAAATCTTTACCTTTGCGTTAAATCCGACAAAAATCACCCCAAAACAGACAAAAAAGGTGTCGCATCGCTGCAACACCTTTAATATAATAGTAAGAACAATGGAGTCTATTACTCCTCTTTTCTATACTCCAGGATATCGGCGGGCTGACACTCCAACACTTCGCAAATAGCCTCCAAAGTCGAGAAACGAATGGCACGCGCCTTACCTGTTTTCAGCACCGAGAGATTGACAATCGAGATATCAACCCTCTCGGCAAGTTGCGAAAGTGTCATCTTGCGGCGAGCAAGCATAACATCGAGATTTATTATTATTGCCATAATACTTCGTTTACAGTAAAAAGTTATCCCGTTAAATTGTCATCGACTCCTCCTCGTTGATGCGAGCCGCTACGGCCATCAACTCCGCAAAGATAAGCAAAAGAAGCGGAACAATAAAGGCCTCCGGTCCGAAAGATGCAGAACCAAACACCGCGACAGGCGACTGCGCGCCATACAAATCTTTGGTTGCAATCTGTATAAACAGGCTGCGATTATTCACCAAAATATAATATAGGAATACAACCAACGCCAGCCAGCGCAGCAATGCGGGATGGTTATGGCGGAAAATATTACCCGTACGGAAGCCCTGTATCGCGCCGAACAAAATCCACGCAACGAGCAATACGATGACAATGAAAATCGCCAAAAAGGCATAAACTATCACATTATTTGCCCGCCAGCCAAAATGGTCGGGACGCACATATTCAGGATTTTTCGAGAAGAACATAAGCGATGTGGGCAATGACTCAACTAAAGGTTCTCCTTCGGCATCGCGCTCGATAACAATGGTATCCGTCGCATAATCACCGTCGAGGTAATTGTAGTGCGTGTCTAACTCGCCAATGATATTGACCGAGTACTCCTTGTTTGAATTGAAGATTTGCACCGCAAGATGTGCCACCTGAACGAGTGCAAAAAATGCCGCCAAAGCAGCAAAAATGACTGTGCGTCGCTGAACAGATTTTGAAATTTTCATAATGATAATTGTATTAAAAGTGAATGTAAATGTATTAGTTGAGGGTTTTGTTATGAAAAAAGTTATGTTTTTAGTTTAGTAATCTTCGTTAAATAGTTAATGTTTTATATGAATCTTTTATCGTTTATCATTAAAACCAACGCAAATATATGGCAAATATTGTTATCTGCAAACTTTTTTCGATAAAAATTTAATGTTTTTCGATAAATTATCCATGCTCCACAAAAAAAACGATGCCATCCGAGGTTTGGACAGCATCGTTAAGATTTAGCTGAGCGCCGTTAAATATCAAATGAGGCACACAAAGCTACGACAACACAAAAAACCACCCAGCATAGCACAAGCACCTGCTGAACAATACCCACAATCGAGATAACCTGCGCCACGGTCAATAGACCCGTATCGCCATACGCCGCAGGATTAGCACGCACAACCTTCTTTGCTGACTGCGCAATCGAAAGTCCCACAATCGAGAGAACAAGCCCCACAAAAGGCAACACCATACCCAGAATACTGCACACCAACGCACCGACCACATTTGGCAACGGCAACACCTCTTGCTTTGCCCTCACGCCCGTAGGCTCACCGCAATGCGGACACGCCACAACATGAGCATCAATCTCTTTTCCACACTTTGAGCAATACATAGCTATATAAGTTTACTATTATTAGACCATTATATTATTAGACACCGAAGATAGCCATAATGCTACAACTTTTAGCCATAAATTTATGATTTTTCAACAAAAGCGATGAAATTAGCCCGTTTTTTTTGCGTATTTACAATTTGTTTGTATATTTGCACTCCGAAATGGTCCGATGGATGAGTGGTTTAGTCACCGGTCTGCAAAACCGTCTACAGCGGTTCGAATCCGCTTCGGACCTCACGAATAGTAATATTCGAGAAACCTCTACTCTTGTAGAGGTTTTTTTGTTTTATCGGCCGTCTGCGAATAAACTCGCAACGACCGACATAACAAAAAACTCCTGCGAAGTCCTCGAATATAATAACCATGATGCGCATTACTCACCTTGGGAAAAAGGGTTGCGGGGATAAAAATATATTTATTCGCTTCGCTGAAAAGGTATCCCCGCGAGCTCGTTTCACGACCTTCGAATCCGCTTCGGACCTCACCAAAACAGCGTTAGAAACACTTCTGACGCTGTTTTTCTTTTGTTTTGTACGGCATTTGTACGGCAACGGTCATATAGATGTAATATCACAAATAAATGTAACTATATTATCTCTAATA